>NZ_JANIBL010000074.1 GCF_024505055.1 Methylomonas rosea | reverse complement strand
CCATGGCTGGCCGAGGCGGTGGGCGGCCGTCTGCCAAGCCACTGGCCGGAAGCTCGGCAGCGGCGCTGGCTGCGGGACTTGACCTTGATTCAACAATACAAGGGCACGCTGGCGGCCTTGAATCTAGCTTTGGACATCGTCAGCGACGGCGGCGTGCAGCGTGGCGAGATCGTGGTGTTAGAGAATTTCCGCTTGCGGCGGACCATGGCGACGATACTGGGCATAGACATGGATGACGGCGATCACCCCTTGACCTTGGGTACCGGCATGAGCGGCAACAGCATCGTCGGCGACAGCTTGATACTCTCGGAAAGCGATGCCCGGCAGTTTCTGGCGCTATTTGCGCCGGAATTGGCGACCGTTGACGAGGCGGCGCAGGTCAAAGCATTTTTCGAGGAATACGCGCATCAAGTCAGTATCCTGTTGCACGGGCGGGCGGTAAGTTTGCGCTCTGCCGTCGAAGACATTTTGACGGAACAGCTGCCGGCGCATTTGCACTACCGCATCATCGAAACCGAACATCCCTTTGTGCTAGGTGTCGCGCCGCTGCTGGGCATGGATACCTTCATCGAAACCGCGCCGCCGTTCAAACGGGTGACGCTGGACGACACCTATCTGGGCCGCGAGGGGATCTTGAAAAACCCGGCGGCATTTTCTCCGGAGGATATCAATGCGCAGGCATAGCGGTTTTCTTGGTTTGGCCATTGACCCGGTCCTTATCAGAGGCCGGAAGACAAGCTCCCTCTCCTCGCGGGAGAGGGTTGGGGTGAGGGGGCGCTATCAATGTGGTCCAACTGTTTTTAGCCCCTCACCCTATCCTCTCCCGGAGGGCGAGGGGATTTATGCCGCCGGATACCGAGATTTTGGCATTTCCTATTTGGCACCACACATGGAGGCCGTATGGATACCCTAGACGATTTCACCACGCTGGAACAGGACGCCACTTTGGCAGAGCCCTTGCGCCGAGTGGCTTACGAGGCCGGGATGATGCTAGGTCTGGAAGCGACCCGCGACGAGCAGGCCTACCACCGCCGCCGCCTGACCCGCCATCAATACTGGCTGCAAGGTTACGGTACGCTGGCGGGCATGGCGGTGAGCATGGCACCGGCCACGCATCCCAACAATACCGACAATTTGACGGTGCGCCTGCTGGTGAGTCCCGGCCTTGGCATCGACGGCTTAGGCCGCGAGGTGCTGATTCACGAGCCTTATTGCATCAACCTCGGCGACTGGCTGGCCGCGCAATCGGAAAGTCATCTGCGCGAAGGGTACAGCGATGCCGACAATTTGCTTTGGTTGAAAATCTGCGTGCGGCAAAAAGATTGCCCGGTGGCGATGCAGCCGGTACTGGCGCGCAAGCTTAATCTCAGTACCGACGCTGTACAACCCAGCCGCACCGCCGACAGCGTGCGCCTGGAATTGATTCCGGAATTGCCGCCGGCGGCGGCAGACGATGATTATCAACCCTGGGCTTGCCATCAAACGCTGCCGGCGGCGATGCCGGCGTTGTCGGCAGCCGAACAAGCCTTGTTGCAGCAAGTGCAAAACGATAATGCTGTGGCCGGTGCACAACTGGCGCTGCATGCCCGATTGCTGCATGCGCTGGATAGCGGCGGCGTTAATCCGCAACAACTGCAAGACGAGTTGGAGGAGGGCGCCCGCTTGCTACTGGCCAGGATTAGCATCAGCGTCGCCGACATCAACGCCATTCTGGTCAACCCGCAATTAATCTCGATCAACAACTTGGTGCGGCCGTTCCTGGCCACCGCCAGCCAATTGGCCTGGCTGGCCCGCCAGCCCTGATCATGGAGGGACTATGAGCGAAATTCTATTTCAACCTCTCGGCAATCCGATTGCCGCCGGACTGGCGCTGGATCAGGTCGCCGACATCGATCCGCGCTTGACTCGCAGCCATTATTTCGATGGCCGCTTGCTGACCGCCGAAGACCTGACCCGCGATCAAGTCTATCTGGATCAGCGCTTGCGCGAACTCGGCCGAGTGCTGGGTAGCGGCATCGTCGCCGGTTTGGCATTGAGCTTCGACCGCTTCACCGGTTTGCTGACGCTGGAGCCGGGTTTGGCAATGACGCCGGCCGGCCGGGTGCTGGAGCTGGGTAGTCGGCTGATCGTCAATCTGCGCGACCGGGCCTTGATCAGCGGCCTGAACGACGGCAATTTCTCCAACTTGAATCGGGGTTTGTACGCTGTCGTACTGCGTTATATCGATGTCGGCACCGATATCGCCGAGGTGTTTCCGAAAGATTTGAGCGCCAAACGCGGTTTTCAATTCGCGATGATTACCGAGTCGGTGCAGATGGGCTTGGTGCCCTTGCCGATTCCGCTGCCGCAACAAAGCCCGTTACAGATACGCGCGCGCTTGATGCGCGAGTTGCTTGGCGACGATCAACTGCATGGTCTATTACCGGAAGACGCCGTGGCCTTGGGCTTGGTGGCGATTCAAGAAGGCGCGCCGCAATGGCTGGACGCGCAATTGCTGCGGCATCCCTTGCGCGCCGAGCCGGGCATAGACTCATTGCAAAGCGATTTGTCGCGGCAATACGAAGCATTGTTGACCGACATTCTAAGCAATCGCCGTAGCGGCGGTCTGACCGGCGATTTTCATGCCAGCGATTACTTTTCCTTGCTACCGCCGGTCGGCAGTTTGCCCAAGGAAGCGGTCGATCCGGTTAACGGCCGGCAAGGTTATTTTCCGGAAAACTATCAGGTCGCGATTGCTCCGTTGCGCCAATCCGACCTGGAACAGCTCCGCGCTGAATCCCTGGCTTTGCCACCCATTGATTTAAGCAACGGCGAGCCGGTGGACATTGTGGTGCTGGTGCCGCTGTCAAACTTGGATTACGGCCATTACGCCGCGCAATTGGAACGCAATTTCGACCCGAACAAACGCTTGCTGCCGCAACTGGATCTACTGCGCCTGAAACTGTATCCGGTCCGGCCGGTGCATGCGCTGGACACCGATCAAGCGGCCTGGCAGGCTATTTGGGATCGCTTCGGCAGCAATGCACCGTTGTACGTGCGACGGCCCAGTCGCGCGGCGGAAACTTCGATCAGCGGTATTGTGTTAGCGCTAGGCACATCCTTGCCGGCCCCGCCCGAAGTGGTGGGCGGCCCAGCTGACGGCGGCGGTTTGATCGACGACGAGGATAATGTGTTTTTGAAACGGGTCAATTATCCAATGCTGGCCGAACTGCGCGTTCCCATTGACGATGCTGGTCGGGCCGCTTTGGCGGCGCTGACTGAAACCGCCAGCGTGGCAGCCAACGTAGCGGCTAGCCAGCGAATTTTGTTGTTGGTGGAACGCCAATACGACCCGGTAATCTGGCAAACCCTGCAACAACTGGCTGCAGCTAACAACCTGGAAGCATTTTTGGATGCATTGCGCGCCAAGCCTGCTAACCAGGCAACCGGGGAATTGGTTGCAGCTGATGGAGCGGCGTTGGGTTTGGATAACGGCTTAATCGGGCAATGGGCGGCGTTGTTGCCGTGATGGGGAGTTTGGGAAACGTTTAGTTACTTTGCCATGCTTTAAGAGGATGTGGAAATTGGTAGTTTTAAATCCCCTCACCCTAGCCCTCTCCCGGAGGGAGAGGGGACTGTTTCGACTTTTGATGGATACTCAATAGCTTTGAGTTGGAGATGGGTTTTACCCGTATGTCGGCGCGGAGGATTAAAGCGGCATCCGGGCCGCCTGCTGACTCGCACCATCCTGGCGCTCGCACTTCGTGCGCCGATGGCGTCCAAATCTGCTCCAGGCAGATTTGTCTTTGGATACTTTTTTTGGCCAAGCACAAATTCGCCTGGAGCGAATTTGAACAGCCGATAGGCTGGCCCGCAGGGCGAAAACCAGGGATGGTTTTCGTAACGAAAGTATCTCGGCTGTCGGTCCGAGAACCGACATTAGAAAATTTGTCGCGCTAGCGACACAACAATCAAAATTTAAAGGGATACCAGCGATCCTAGCATTAACGGTAAACCAATAAGGAGTAGCCATCATGTCCATGATTCTGCTGCATAGGCCCATCGCCAGTTCCCGCAGCTTGCAGCGGGTGCACATGTTCCCCGGCCGGCATTTGGGCGAGGAAGAGTTCGACCGCGAACAGGCGTATGCCGATGCGCGGCTGGCTGCTGTGTTGCAGAGCAGAAGCGCCGGCATCGTCCATGGCCTGGATTTACAATTGGGGCCGAACGGTCTATCCGAACCCGGTTTCAGTGTCAGCTCCGGTCTGGCATTGGCTGCGAATGGCCAGGCGCTGGGGCTGTACTATCCGCTGCGTGCCGAATGGCAGGATTTGATCGACGCCTACCTGAATCGCAACCAGGTCGCCAGCGCGGTTGGCGTTTACTATTTAATGCTGACGCGCGGAGACCGGGAAGTCGACGGGCCGGGCGTCGATCCCTGTCAACGGACAGAACTGGACCCGACCCGCGATACCCAGCGGGTATTGGCTGGTAGTCTGGCCTTGCTGCGCATTAATATCAGCGACGCCGCCGTCAACACCTGGCCGCGCGAACGCATCGAAAACTGGGTGGCCGCCGACCGGGTCGATGCCGGATTCATGGCCAAGTTGGGCCATGCCTTGCCGCTGGCCTTGTTGGCGGTGGTGACCAACGAGGATGCCAGCTACCGCATCGCCTGGCTGTCGCAAGAAGCGGGGCGCTACGAAGCGGTGGCGAACAGCGGTTATCGGGTACTCCTGAATCAAACCGGCGCGGCAATGCGGCGGGTCATGCAGGCGGCCGGTTTGCCGGCCAACGCCGGGATTCCGTTGCCGCAGTTTCTGCAAGACAATCTGCATTTGGATTTCCTGCCGGCCGCCGGCCAGTTGCCACTGGACTGGCTGCAAAATCCCGCGACACCGACGCCGAATCTGCTTTGGCTGCCAAGTCATCTGGGCATAGACATGGTGCCGGTGCCGGAAGAAGCGGTGATTGAATTGTTAAACAGCCATATCGCCCGTCGGGTAATCGATCTGCGCCAGCCGGCCGGCGACAAGATTCGCTTGCTGTTGGCGGTGAACGAGCCGGATTACCGGCCTAATTTATTGGACATTCCGCAAACCGACAGCGTGTTGGAAAGCGATATTTTCCGGTTTTACATGCGCGCCTACGAGGCTTGGCGCAAATGGCGCCAGCAATTCGATGCGCTGTATTTCGTCGAACCGTCCAACACCCCGCCTTTAGCCGGCGGTATAGGTGTCATTGAGCATGCGGTGCTGGATCCCGCGCAATTCAAAAATCTGGATTTGCCCAAGCCGGAAATTCCGCCGGCCTTGCCTTTGACGATTTTCGAGAAAGTCATCGCTCGCGCCAACAGCGAACAACAAGATCCGCAAAATCCCGGCACGCCTTATCCCTACAGCGAGGGCGTGCCTGCCTTACCCAATTTTTATAGTAGCTGGTTGGGCGCGGACGGCAATCCGCCGCCGGTCGCCACGCCTAGCGACGACGGCTTGGTGGTGCAATATGCGGTGGCCTTGGTGGAACTGGAAGCCATCGAGAACCAGATTCGCGCCATCCGCAGCCGGGTCGAAAAAACCCGCGACTTTTTATTATTGCAACGCCAGCAACTGGATTCGCAAACCGTGGCCTTGGCAGCGTTGGCTGGCGGCGTGGCCGGCGACGGCACCGGCTTGCAGGTCGCGCGCTGGTTGCCCTACGCCAATCTCAACGCCACCGATATTCCCAATAACGTCGAAAAGGCTGTCAGCACCGAAAGCGTGGTCAGCAATGCGCCGAAAGCCGTTTTTGCCACGGCGTCCGCGGGCTTATTCAATAGCGCGATCAGTCAGATGGCCGCGCCGAAAATCACCGCCGGCAGCGCCTTGAGCAACAATCTGCTGAGCAATGCGCTGGCGTCCACCTCGTCGGTGTCCAAGTCGGCGTTTTTATTGACCAGCAAGCCGCAAACCTATTCGGCGTTTGAATTGGGCATCAATAAAAACCGTCTGGATATGTTGTCGCGCATAACTAAGGAAGCGGTCAGCAAGCCGGCTTTCGAGGCCAAGGAATATCGCTTTGGGGTGATCGATCATATCAGCCCGGAAATCAACGAATATGCTAAGGCCTATTATGGAATGAAGGAATTGCTGGCGACGCTGACTGATTTGTTCGACCCCACCGACGCCGCGACCTTGCGCAAACAGATGGAGAAAATCGGCGTGGTGGAAGATGATCAGGCCGGCGCCAATGCCACCAATCCGTTCGAGCGCAGCGGCAAACTGGAATCGCCGACCGTGCTGGATAATCTGGCCGACAAAAACGCCCCAAACAATCCGCAACGCTCCAGCCTGTTAAAGACCCAATATCGCTACCATGCCTTGTTCAAAGCCGGACGGATTTTGACGCAATGGATCGCGATTTTCGAGGCGCGTTACAACAATATCGAACGCAAACTGCAAGGCAAATTACGCGAACAAGCCAATAAACTGGCGCAGATCGACAAACTGGCCGGCCTGATCCGGGTGGCGCGGGAAACCCTGGAAGGCATGGACCGATTCCGCGTCGAGCAACTTGGCGATTACGGCGTCGCGCAGCGCTTGCTGGACGAAGACTGGCGGCAGGTTTGGGCTTTGAACAACGAACGCACCAGGATTCTGACCAAAGCCCTGCGTGGCCTGTACTACGTCAGGGTGCGCGGCACGCCGGTCAGCGCTGCCTTGGCCGACCCCTTGGCGCTACGTTACGGCAGCAGCAAGGATATCGTTCCCGGCTGCGATTGGGAAGAAGAGGTGGATCTGCCGGCGGCGCTGGATCCGTTTTTCGCGGCGATCTGCGAGATTCCGATGGACGACTGGGCCGGCTTAAAACCGTTGAGGCCCAAGCTGCCGCCATTTCAGCAATTCGATTATCTGGGGCAATTGCGTCAGGCCCGTTTTAAGGCCAGACCCGCCAGATTGCTGACGCCGGCCAATACCGATACCTTGCAGGCCCGCCTGCAAACCGTGCATCTGCAAACTCAGATCGTGATGCAACAGTGGGCCGGTTTCAGCTTACCGGCCTTTACCGCCAGCAGTTTGCAAACCCAGGCCGCAGCCGCCAAAGTGTTGGCTTTGGAAGATCTGGCCGGCACAGCTGGACCGCTACGCAAACCCGCCCACGAATTGCGCGAGCAGTTGGAGCATTGCCAATCTTGTCTGCTGGAAAAACTCAATCAGTTGCCGCCGTCGCTGCGTTTGCAGTGGGGGCAACTGGCCGAAGACGATCAGATTCGGGTCGAGAATGTGTCGTGGTGGCCGGGTATGGATAGAGCGGAAGCCGACGATTTCAATGCCGCGCGCACCGTCTCGGAGTTGATCGCCTGGTGGTTTCGGCAGTTGGATCGCGATGCCTCCGCCGCCAGCCGCAGCGCCATGCGCAATATGATCCGGGCGGTGCTTATCCACGCCTCGCTGGGCGATCCGCAGGAGATTATTCGCGGCAACGTACATGTGCCGCCGCGCTTGGCGGCAATCGGCGAGCGCTTGCAGGTCAAATTGAACCGGCCGCCGTTGCCGGGTACCCGGCTGCAATTGCTGGATACCGAACAGCGCGTGGTCGCGGTGTTGGCGGTGGAAGATCATAGTCCGCAAAGCACTCAGGTAACCATCGTCGATATGCTGCAAAGCGGCGTAAAGATCAACACCCGCTTTAGCGTGGTGGCGAACAAGCTGACGCAGCAGCGCTTGTAACTGGAAAATATGAGCACCCTGGCCGCCGATTCCGTTGCGATACACCGTCTGACCGTCCGGGCCGGACAACAGCGGACGGCGGATAATTTGCGCGATACCTTGCAAAGCGCGAATTGGCCGCAAGCCGGGCCGGACAGCTGGGTTTTTATCCGTCGTCTGCAAGTCAGCGGTGCGGCGCGGCAACTACCAAGGCAGTTGCTCGACCAAACCCGACAACATTTAAATACAAGCAATAATCCTGACCAAGTGATGCGCTTTGCCAGTTTGGCCGAGTTATTGGCGGCCTTGTTGACGGATCTATTGCAGGGCCGCGCCGGCTTTAAGTGGTATTGGCGCCGTTGGGCGCATTGCTTCGATTTACCCGTGTCGCGAGCCATATCGGGCCTATTGTCGGAACATCTGACTTTATTGCCGTCGATTTCCGTACGCTTGGCGCAACGGGGTGAATTGGCGGCGGTCTGGTCGAGCTTGAGCGACGGCGGTGCTCGGCAATTGGCGGAGGAATTGGCCGGGCAGCTGGGGTTTCGTTTGCCGGACCGGGCCGCCATCGAAATGGCTGCGGCCTGGGAGCATGATCATGAAGCCCTGGATTTGCCGGGAATCAGGCTGGAACTGTGTGCGGCACCGGGGCGGATTCCGTCGGCATTGCTAAGCAGATGGCACGCGCTATTGGCCGATTTGGCCGTCACGGATGGCCGTTATCAACTGGCCATATTGTTGATTGCTCAGGAAATCGCGCCGCTGTTGTTGCAGCAACGGCCCGCCGAAGTGCTGGCGGCTTTATTCGGCTACTTCGAGCAGACAATGCCGGAGCCGATTTGGGAGGCCGACAATGCGGTAAAGGCAGCATCCCGGACTGATGCGCAGACTGAAGCAATGGCAAAACCGCAGTTGGCAAACCTTTCTCGGCAGATTCCAGGGCAAACAGAGAACCTACAATCGGTAACGGCCCATGCCGAATCAGCGCCTGCCGTTGCTGGTTCCAAGTATTTAAAAGCGCCGCATAGCGCAGAGCAAGCAAACCCGGCAGCCGAGCCAATTCAGCCAAGTTATCAATCTGCTTTAGCAGTTGATAGCGACCCTCGGCCGGCTGCGGAGGCTGCAATATTCTTAGATAGGTTATCGACCGATAGCCAAACCGCCGATCCGGCCTTCGCCCGCTTCCAGACTCGGCAGGGCGGCTTGCTGTATTTATTGAACATGCTGAATCGCGCCGAGTTGCGGGCCGTGATGCAGCAGCATGCCGCAACTTTACCCAGCGGCTGGGCTTGGCTGTATCTGCTCGGGCAGGAATTGCAATTGGACGAGGAGGATGCGCTGGTCGATTTCATTAGCATGCAATTGGGATTGGATAGTCGCGAGCAACTGGCGCTGTTGCCTAAACTGCCGGCCCGCGCACAGCTGTTGAATCTGGCCGAGCGCTGGTACGGTAAAACCGGCGTCTGGCAGCCGGAGCTGTTGGCGCTTAGCGCGCAAATTCACTACAGCCCCAGCCATATCGACTTGTACGCGCCGATGAATGCAATCCGTTTGCCTGTACGGTTGGCCGGGCTGGACATCAATCCGGACTGGCTGCCGTGGCTGGGCCGAGTCGTGAGTTTTCATTATGACTAAGCCGCCGCAGCCCTTGGCCGAATCGATAAATCTGCAAGCGCCCAGCCGGTCTCAACCGCTGGCGGCCTTGGTGCGCGTCGGTTTAGCAGAGTTTTGGGAAAGGATGATGCCGGGCGACAGCGAACTGTCAGAGCAATTGCGTCAGCAAGCCGCTCGGCAGTTAAACGTCGAAGCCCTGCCGAGCTGGACGCAAATGCGCGATAACGCAGCCGCTCAGATACAGACTTCGCCCGGTCCCTTTGGGCAGTGGCTGCGCGAACAACATATCGACTTGCCGCAAGCCTTTTTGTTGGCCGTGGTCGGCAGCGCCGAAACCGACTATCTGGTGACTTTGACGCTGAGCGAGTTGCAAGCGCCCAATCCCGGTAACCGCTTGGCCGTGCATCTGGCGCTAACGATGCTGGACGAATTATTCGGCGCCGGCACGCTGGATGCGCTGGATTTGCATGCTACGCCGCTGGTGCAACAGCAGGTGTTATTGCTGGAGGGAACCGGGCCGTTGTCGCTCAGGCAATTGCGCATCGAACCGGCCTTGTGGTCGGTATTGTGCGGCAGGCCGGCGATTTGGCCGGGTTGCCGGGTAATTGCGCTGACCGACCGCGAGTTATTGCCGCTACGGATTCGCAAGCAATTACCGCATCTCGCCACCTTATTGGCGAAAGGTGAGGTGCGCGGCTTGGCGATACGCGGCAACAGCGGTTGCGGCCGGCGGGCCTTGGCCGCCGAACTGGCGGGCTTGTTGGGATTAATCGCCATCGAAGTGCCGAGCGAATTGTGGCAACAGCAGCCAGCCTTGCCGCTGGCTTGCCAATTGGCTGGCTGGCTGCCGGTGATCAAGGCGCAGGTGGCGGCCGGCGAGAGCTGGCAGTTGCCGACGATACAGCCCAATATTGCCCATGTGATTGTACTGGGAATGACCGATGCGGTGTCCGGTCAGGATTTGCTGGAATTGGAAATGGGTGTACCCGACGAAACCGAGCGCCGTCAGCTTTGGGCGCGCTATCTCGCCGATCCTGAATTGGCCCGCCGTGCCGCCAGCGCGTTGCTGAGCGGGCCGGTGATCCAGAAAGTGGCGCGCAATGCGGTGCTGCGCGCTGAACAAAGCCGTGCAGCGTTAAACGCCGAGCATATTGCCCAAGCCCGCCGCGACTTAGGCGCAGAACGTTTGCGGCTGCTGGCCGAACCGGTGCGGCGGCGGGTCGAACGCAAGGCGGTGGTGTTTCCGCCCTTGGTCGAACAATACCTGCATGACTTTATCGCCCGCGCCCATAGCCGCGAATCATTGTGGGAAGCCTTGGGCGTGACCTTGCAGGCCTCGCGCAATTCCGGCCTGCGGGCCTTGTTCGTTGGCGACAGCGGTACCGGCAAGACGCTGGCCGCCAGTTATGTCGCCACCGCTCTGGGCGCACCGCTATACCGGGTCGACTTGGCGGCGATCATGAATAAATACGTCGGCGAATCCGAGAAAAATCTGGGCCTCTTGCTGGATCTGGCTGCTGCCGCCGATGCGATATTGTTGTTCGATGAAGCCGATTCGTTATTTGGCCGGCGCACCGACGCTCAGCAAAGTGGCGAGCGTTACGCCAATATGCTGACCAACTTTCTATTAACCCGGATCGAAAACCACCCCGGTATCACCATCCTGACCGCCAACAGCCGGGAGCGTATCGATAACGCTTTTACCCGCCGGCTGGACGCGATTGTGGATTTCCCCATGCCGGGGTTTCAGGAGCGTCTGGATTTATGGCGTAGCCATTTCGGCCAACGCAGCCCCAGCGATGATTTGTGCAAGACGCTGGCCAGCTATTGCGACATCAGCGGCGGCCAGATCAGAAATGTGGTGCTGACCGCCGCCGGCTGTAGCCCGGCCGATCAGCCGATTGGCGTCGAGCCTTTGTTGTCGGCTTTGCAGCGCGAATATCAAAAGCTGGGCCGCAACCCGCCGGCGCAGTTAAAGCAGTTGAGGAGTTAGCTTATGGCAACCTTGGCGTCCAAACTCCGCAAAAAGCAGCCGCAGCGCAAAACCAGTGCGCCGCCCAAACCCAAGGAAGAGAAAAAACAGCGCAAGCCGGCATATCTGCAACGCAAGATGGCGGTCAGTCAGCCGCACGACCCAGAAGAAAAGGAAGCCGACCAAGTAGCTAAGGAAGTCAGCCGTGCTAAAAAAACCGGTGAGCAGCCGGGGGTGAAAGAAGACAAGGAAATGATTTCCAGCAAACCGGTGCCCAGCGCCCAGCGCTTGCTGCGGCGCTTAAACCGGGCGGCGGCAAACGCCGCAAAACCCGAAGAACCGCAAAAACCGGTGCGCCGGGCGAAAAAGCCGGAACAGGAAATGAATAACCCGGTTGCGCAGCGTTCCGTGGAAACCGAAGACAGGGAAAAATCAGCACAGGCGCCAGGGCAAAAAGCATTGCAACGTAAGACCGAAGCGGCCAAACCGGAGGACGAAAAAAAAGCGGCGCGACTGTTTCGTAAAACTGAAGCCGCCAAACCTGAAGAAGAGCAGACGCTGCAAAAGACATTGATGCGGGCGGCGGCACAGAGCGAACAGCAGGCAGAACCAGAGCAGCAGGCTACGGCAAGCGCCGCCGAAACCAATGATGTGGAGCCATCGATAGAAGAACGCATCGAGCAAACCCGAGGTCGGGGCACGCCGCTGCCCGATGCCGTGTTGCGCGACATGGAAAAACAGTTCGGGCAGGATCTTTCCCGGGTCGTGATTCATAACGATGCTCACGCCACGGCGCTGTGCAAGGAGTTGAACGCGCGCGCCTTCACGGTCGGTAATGACATCTATTTTGCGCCGGGCGAATATGCGCCGGAGACCGATCAGGGCCGCGAACTACTGGCCCATGAAATGACGCATGTGGTGCAGCAAAGCGGCGGGATTAAGCAGAAAGTGGCCCGCAAAGCTGCCGCGGGCGGCGGCGCGGCGGCCAGCAGCGACCCGGTTTTCGAAGTCAGCGAACCGCTGGAAATTCCACCCATCAAGTCCCGCCACGCATTGCGTTATCAAGGTATGGCGCGCGCAGGCCAATTACAACGGCCAAAAGGCAGCGTCAGCGAAAACCGCGATACCAAACAGCGCGAGCAATGGAAGGGCGTTAAACCCAATCTGAACAAGATTCCCGCCGACCGCCGCCCCAATGCCTCCCACGGTTTTAAACTCAACCTGAACATGGCGGGCAAAAAGAAGGAAATCAAAGCCGACGACGAAGAAGCCTTTCTGGATCTCTTGAGAATTCCGACCTGGGATGGCTCGGGCAAAGACACCTCCTACCAGGTCGATCACATTGTCGAACACCAATTGGGCGGTGAAGATGCGTTACATAACATGGAGTTGCTGAACGCCTCGCACAATGGCAGCGTCGGCTCTTCGTTTCGCGGCGAAATTCGAGATGCCGTCGAGCGGACCATCGCCAAACTGAAACCTACCGATCCGAGACTCAACGATTTGGGCACGCCCGGTACCAAACCATCCGCCCAACACGTGCTGGATAACCGCGTCACCAAATTCAAGGCCGTTGCGGCTGTCGGGGGGCACCAGCGTCGACGTGAAGAAGGGGGGAGTACCTTCTGGAGTCAGGATGACATCAAGAATCTGGCACCGGTTCTGGATTTGCTGGATGATTCTGCAAAGGAGCGCAAGGGTACCTCCACCCGGTTTTCCATTCTGTCTCCGACTGGCGGGCTGGCAATTACCAAAATTAGCCACGCCGCCAAGGATGTCGCGTTCAAAGTGCCGGCGGCCCAAAAGAAAGCGCTATCAGGTTTTAACATGACCAATGTGACACTGGTGCAGGGTTACAACAAACTCGGCGCCAATGCCAAAGTCGGCGATCTCAGTGTCGAGCTGGATTTGGGGCCGCAAATCAAAGTAACGGGCAATCCCGGCGCTTTCGACATCCCGCTGTACAAAGAGGAGGATGTGGATTTTGCCGGCAAAATCAGCAGCGAATCATTGGAAACCCTGTTGCCGAAAAAAGTCGACTTGAAGGGCGCCAGTCCGGTGGATTTGAGCGGTTTCAGTATCAACCGGGGGCTGGCCGCCACCGCAATGCTCAAGCCTACCCATCCTTTGCTGCAAGGCTTGCAAGTGCCCGGCCAGATCGTCAATGGCCGCCTGGGGATATTTCACACCTTCGATGCCAATAGCCTGGCCAAGCGCCTGCCGATACCCGGACTGACAGTCAATGACGCCACCATTACCCTGGGTTACGACGGCGAACGTCTTAGCGTCAGCGGCGATATGCAGTTTGCCGTACGCAATTTCGGTGATGGTTCTCTGGCAGCGGAACTGGATAGCGAGGGTAACTTCGGTCTCGCCGGCCGCTTCCGCGCTGATTCCCGGCTATTTGACCAAGCCGAGTTACAAATGGCCTATAGAAGTACAACCGGGTTCGGTATCAGCGGCACCTTGGCCATTACCAGTCCGGACAAGATCAAAGGCATACGCAGTGCGGCGATCACCGCCAGCTATAACGCCGGCAGCTTTAGCGCCACCGGTACCGTGGAACCCAACATTCCCGGCATCCAGCAGGCTGGTCTTACTGTTGCCTATTCCGAAGCCGATGGCCTTACCATCGGCGGAAACTTGCAATTGTCCGCTAATCCGGCGATTCGCTCCGGTGCGATTGACGTCACCGTCAACAAGTGCGGCGATGACTGGAAAGTGCGCGCCACAGGCAGTGCGCAACCTGCCATCCCCGGCATCGATTCGCAACTTACCGTCAGTTACGACGACGGGGCTTTCACCGCCGAATTCTCCGGTGCATTCAAGCGCGGCATGCTGGCGGGTACCGTAACTGTAGGCGCCAGTAATCGGGCAGTAGGCGAAGACGGCCGGCCCAGCGGCGATCCGATGCCGGATGGTGCCTTGACCGTATTTGGCTCCGGCTCGGCGACGATCCAGATTGCCTCATGGCTGCAAGGTACCGCCGGCATCCGCTTCGATCCGAACGGCGAAGTCACCGTGTCCGGCGAAATCGGCATTCCCAGTAATGTGGAAATTTTTGCGCGTAAGGAAATCGACAAATCGCTGTTCAGCATCGGCATCGATATTCCGATTGTGCCCGGCATCACCGCCGAAATCGGCGGCGGTTTGAATGCGACGGCCGGCATCGGCCCCGGCGTCATCGACGAACTCAGCTTGGGGATTACATACAACCCGGCGCATGAGGAAGACACCCACGTCACCGGTAAGGCCCATTTGCGGGTGCCTGCCGATGCCGGCTTGCGCTTGTCGGTGCGCG
The DNA here is from genome assembly GCF_024505055.1 of Methylomonas rosea. GTDB lineage: Bacteria > Pseudomonadota > Gammaproteobacteria > Methylococcales > Methylomonadaceae > Methylomonas > Methylomonas rosea. Next base: position 11,458 of record NZ_JANIBL010000074.1, on the reverse strand, counting down.
CCGGTATTGGTTTGGGGATTCCCGGTGTCAGTGTCACCGGGGGGCTGGAAATCGGCGGTACCCTGGGGATTCAGGGTGCCGCGGAAGCCGGCGTGGCGATCGACTGGACGCCGGCGCAAGGCTTGGATCTCACAGCCAATCTATCCGTACATGCGCAACCCGCATTCACCTTCGACATTTCAGGTTATGTGCGCGCCAAGGCCTTGTTCTGGGAGGTTTACAGCAATCGCTGGACCTTTGCTTCTTATACCTTTGGTTCCAATTATCGGTTCGGCATCAGCCTGCCGATTCACTACCACGAAGGACAGCCATTCGACATTTCTCTCGACGATGTGCAGTTCGAGGTGCCGGACATTTCGCCGAGTGATATTCTCAGTGGACTTATCGAAAGGATTGCCTAATGAGCATTGCGCTTAACGATTTGCTCAGAGAAGGAGTGATAGCCCATCAAGCCGGTAATCTGGCCGAGGCGGCGCGCTTGTATCGAGCGGCGCTGGAACTGGACGCGGACAATGCCAGCGCGCATAACAATCTGGGCTTTGTGCTGGCTCAGCGGCAAGAGTGGGCGGAGGCTTTGGTACATTTGCGTACCGCGTTGCGGTTGAAGCCGACTATGGCGATGGCGCATTGCAATCTCGGTCAGGTGCTGGTGAATACCGGGCAGGTCAACGAGGGTCTGACGCATCTGCAACAGGCCACGGCGTGCGATCCGGATAATGTTACCGCCTGGGACAATCTGGCGCGGATTAGAGTGTTGCTGGGTGACTTTCAGGGCGGCGAATATGCAGCGATCCGGGCCTTGAAGCTGCAACCCAACGCCCCGCAGCTGCATACCCGCTTGGGCATCGCCGTGGCCGCGCAGCAACGGTTGCCCGAAGCCTTACAGCACTATCAACAAGCTTTGGCATTAGACAACAAGCATCAAGAAGCTTGGGCGCAATTGGGTATTACCTGTTTTCTGCGTAACGATCTGGGCAGCGCCCGCGATGCGTTGGAAACCGCGCTGGCGCTGAATCCGGACGACAGCAATGCCTTGCGGCATCTGGCCTTGGTGAGTCTGAGTCTGGGTAATCGCGATGTTGCCATCGCCCAGTTCGAGCATTTGCTGGAACATAATCCGGACGATGATGAATCGCGCCTGGATTTGGCGGTAGTTTTGTTGTCCGGGCAGCATACGGCCGCAGCCTTGGAGCAGCTGGAGTCGATAAGCGAGGCTGTGCGCGCGTCCAGCAAATATCAGTTCTATTTGGGTTTGGCCTTACAACAAAGCGGCGAACAGGAATCCGGCGCGCAATTGCTGCGGCAACTGGCCGATTTGCCGGATGATGCCTACGGGGTTAAGGCGCGGAAGATGTTGTTGGTGAGTTGAGTTTAGTGAGGCGAGAAGGGTTTGAATTGGAACAGGAGGATGTCGAGAATAAAGTTGAAAAGGACGGGCAACGGCGAAATGCGGTCGGCTGGGGAAACTTTCCAATTTTGTTATTTAAGGCATCCTGTAACCCAATTGAATGTCCGGTTTTCGGCGAACAATTTGACATAATGGTTGAGCCAGCGGTCATAACCCGCCTCCCAACCTTAGATCGCGATCGACTAAAAGATGTCCCTAAGCCGTCATTCAGGCAAAGCTCAATTGTCCTCAGACAATGTAGGAAATGACATGGGTGGCCACCCGCAGATATTGGCATATAGTTTATGGGGAATCCTCAGCACGGTCAGAAAACCACTGGGTTATTCCCGAGCCGCGACCTAGGTAAACAGTGTTTGACAAGCATCCACGCTTTTACCGCAGTACTTGGCATGGGCATAGGTCGCGAGATATTCGGCTACCGGATCAAGGGCGAACGCGATCAAGTAATCATCACCCTCGTGCCGTTGTTCCAACAATTGATTAGATCGAACGTTGTAACGAATTCACACATTGTCGGTAATCAGCTATTTTCTTTTTCAGCGCCTCCTCCACATCGTGCTGCTCAATGAGCTTCGACCGATAATTGTCCCCCAATTCCAAGCAAGGCAACAGGCCGTCAACCAGAAGCAATTTTTCCTTGGACATGGCGTTTTCCGCCGCTTGATCCTTAGAGTTTACGCTAAGCTATGTTTGCAGTAACCAGCTACTCACAGCAGTTACATCAGACTCTATCTTGATAGGTATGAGGTATTGGACTAGCGTCGCGGATATTCAAATTGCAGGGCTACAAAATCCGCAGTCGGCGCACCATAGCGTCCGGCTATACCCTCAAGTGCCGCATCCAGTGCCCTCGCAGGCGTGCCCGCATAGACGGCCAGGACATATCGACCCGGCTCGGAGCCGGCCTCAGTTTCCATGAGCAAGCCGTGGCGGGAACGCACCGCGCCGCTTATATTCGTCGCCAATGCTTCGGAACGAAAGGTTCGTGACCAGGCATCCGCCATGAGTGCCACGGAAATTTCATCGAAACCGTCGTCAACGGGCATTTCGACAACCTCGTGTCGCCACACGGCGAGCCAATTACCGGCTGCAAGCAGGATGTGGTCTGCGGTGAGCGTGAACGCAGACGTATCGTGATCGATTTTCCAAGTGCTCAGGCCCAGCCGTTGCGCGGTAAGCTCGGCAGCATGCCGGCCGGCAATTGCTTCGACCAGCGCTAACGATGCCGGCAGGGAAGCGCTGATACCAGTGGTCGTCATCACCTGTCCGTCAATCACGAAACGTTGGTTATGCACCCATGTCGTACCAGGAAATGCTTCAGCCATTTCCTCCAAACCCGACCAGTGTGTGGTCGCCGCTTTGCCTTCGAGTAGTCCTGCATGCGCGATAACTCGTGCGCCCTCACAAATCGATACCACTGTCGCGCCCTTTTCGGACTGGGCTCGCACCCAGTCGAGCAGTACCGGATGATCCGCTCTATCCATGGCGGGAATAATCAGTATATCGGCCCCGAGCGGGGTTGATGCGTCGAATTGCACTATCGTCATATCCGCGCGTATCTGCAGCGCAGGCATCAACTCAACAGTGCCCGGCTCAGTCGAAATTGTCACCACATCTGCTGCACCGGATTCCTTCAAGACCCCGTAAGGAATGACAAAATCCGTGGTTTCTGTACCGGCATTGTCGGCAAGTATGACGACCAGCGGACGAGCTCGCCGGTCTTTCGGCGCCGGAAGGGTGAGGGAGTGCTTCGTCAGTTCTGCAATTTTCGCGTGTGTGGATTCCGCGCCCAGGCATGATTGCGTGTAGTACGTTTGCGCTGCAAGCAGCACCATCACGAAACTGATAATTTTCATCAAAGCGGAACACTTCATTTGTTTTCCTCAATCATTGATTGGCGTAAAGCGGAAGAAATTGGCTAGTTAAAACGCGAGGGTCGTCACCGACAACGCCACGACCTGAATATGCGTTGCTATTTGTGCCCCATTAGCTCATTCTGGTGCACTCGAGCGTGCACGGATAGCATACCCACCCAGATCGGTTTCTCTTGCGCGCCCTGTCAACGCGCATTTGCAATGACTCTTGAGTTTCGCAAAAGATAGGCGAGATATACGGCAGCCACCACATCGTAGGTCAGGCAAAACATTGGCCACCAACTAGGAACGCCTGGATTGGAAATGAGATGGCCGTGAAAGAAATCAAATAGGCCATGGGTGACTAATGCAGCAACGACAAACCACAAATTGCGTTTGAAACCAAGAACGGTGGCCCCTAAAAATAGGGTCATAACGACTGACTCGTCAAGGACAGCCTGAACCGAACCGCCCATTACCGCGAACAAACCATAGTAGGATGCGATTACTACCAACACGGTTGGATAGAAGCTGCGTTCTTTGTCTAGGCCGACGAATGCAGCGAACAACGAAACCACTAAGGCGATGACTATACCTGCGAGATATTCCAATTTGACTCCTATGTTTTAATGTTTGAATTTAGCGGCCATCAAAGATCTGCTGTAACCAAGGACTATGCGTCTTCGGGAAACGATTCCGGAAAAATGCCAACAGATACATATCGCCGCCTGTTGACCGCCGATTCTCGATTCGCCTCTTATAGCCATCTCGGAACAGACTGCGTGTAGGTGGCGAAATGTTTGCCGAACTTTGAAGACAGCGCTCTTTCCTCGGGTGAAATTTGAAAGCGATTCATATAGATAACAAACGCGGGCAACAGGATAAATCCCAAGGCATGCGCAAGAAAGAATGCCCAGCTACCTAGCGCAAATAAGAAACCGACATACATAGGGTTCCGACTGAAACGATAGACACCCGAGCTTACCAAGGTAGACGCCGTACCCGGTCGCATTGGATTTACCGTTGTCTTGGCAGTACGAAATGCAATGACGCCTGCAACAACGAAGACGATGCCAATACCGCACAATGCCATCGATAGGATGAGACGCCCGGGTATGCAGAAGGACATAACCGGAAACTGCACTGATGCAAGCCACATTGCGCCAGCAATGAAAAGTGATAAGGCGACGGGTGGAATTCTGAGTTCAAGAGTATTCATATGAAGATGCCGGCTGGTGTTAATTTACGAAGGAGCTCTTTAATGCAGGGTTAGTGTGCATACGCAAAGCATCGCGGATAAATGTTTGCCATATCTCATTAGGAACCCAAACCTCCTTCATTGGATGGGCTGATGATTCCTCACTTTCCAGCAGACATAATCTCCGATAGAGGTAGATAAAAACCGAAGCCCGCATGTTTTTTGCGCAATGCACCCAAACATTGCGCTTCTCGAAGTCCTTGAGCGCGCCGAAAAACTGCATTAACCGATAAATCTCGGGTTGTTCCCATACCACGGGAATATGAATGTAGGTAATTCCTTGCCGCGCAACACATTCAGCTTCACCGGGTAGGGCGTTTGATGACGTTGTGAGAGCCAAATTGATCACGGCTTCTATTCCAAGCGCCGTCAGACTTGCAATGTCCTTCTCGGATAATTGGCCGGAAGCCCAAAGCCAGTCGAACACTTGATGAATGTTTTCAGCGTCCATGAATGGTAACTTGGCGCTCATTCAGCGAACCGCTCTAGTCCAGACACTTGCCGCGCGCCTGATCGACGAACCGCAAGCCAAAATCGTTTGCTCTATGGGTTTTTGGCTGCCGACACTACGGTCCGAACCTGGTCCTGGGTTGCTGTGACAGAGATTTTCATTGGTGCGGTTCATGATATGTTTCCGTTCAAGTTGAGTTGATGCGGTGCCTAGTCTACGGGCTTACATCAGTGACGGCTTGAACGAAACGGCTATTCGCGCTGGAAACTTGAGGGCACAATCCCGAACATGCGCTTGAACGTCCGCGAGAAATGTGCGGAGTCGGCAAATCCGCCGGCCTGGGCGGCCTCGGTCAGATTTGCGCCAGAGGCAAATGCAGTGAGCGCGATTTCGATGCGTAGCCAAAGCACGTAGGGCCGAAACCGCATGCCTGTCTGTTCAATGAAGAGATGGCGGAAACGCTCCGCAGAAAGGCAGGTGGCATCAGCAATCTTGGCAAGCGGAACTGTTTCGCCGATATTCTCACGCAGTAGCTCCACGGCATATTCAATCCGCTTATCCAGAGATACCGCCGAAATCATGTTCGTGGCGGCAAGTTTGGTAATCACAAAACGCGCGGAGGCGGCGAGTTCTGAATCCAGGGCGCCTTCCTTGTAAGACGCGGCGAGCGCTGCAAGTTCATGCGCCAGCGTATTATGGGTAAGCGAAGAGATACCCTCTTCAAGGCCTATTTGGTGCAGCACCCGTCCCTCGCGTGATTCCGGCTCAACAAAGATCATCGCCACAAATTTGCCGCGCGCCTCGAATGCATGCACTTGGTGCGCGGCGATGATTGCTGCTTTGTAGATATTCCAGGGTCCATTGGGGCGTCGAAAGCGCACGCCGTCCTCGGAAAACGAAAACGTAATCTGGACGGCATGATGGGAATGAAAATCCGTGGGCTCTCCTGCTCGACCGATCCACAGACTCCCACCACGCCAAAGTACGATACGCCCGGTTCCTGTCGTCTTCATTGCCTATTACTCCTGCCACCCATTCTCCTTTTTTAGATGCGGGCACTCGCTTGCTTTAACGAATGGGTATGCCCCTACTAAAAAAAGCAAGACTCCTTTTAGCGCTACGCGAAAAGCGTCCGGAGTGGGAGGACGCCTCTTTAGAAACTCAAACATTGTATTCCCTCGTTCTGGCTAACATGTATTAGTCCGCTCATCGACAGCGTTCACGCGCGACGCCGCGACACCAACGGTGCTGTACGGAGAAACTGATTGGCCACCGCCTCCTCAAGCATCCATCTGCCCATGGCTTCATACGAAACTGGCGACCAGGAATTTAAAGCGCCATCCCAGTCCGCCGAGGCCTCGGGGCGTTCGTTTTTGCCGCGCGAGTTCAATGCGGCGCGGACGAGCGTCCAGCGAAGCGGCGAGAACGCCTCACTGCCCAGTGCGTCTATCACGGCTTGTTGTTCACGAGCTCCGCGGCCCATCGTTCCGGGCATCCACGCAAAGAAACGCATGGCCCGGCTTGGAGTCTGCCTTGGTGCCGAAGAGAGTAAAGATAATCGCATTCATCACTTAAATTTTGTCTTTCAACTTATTTGGCTGCCTAAACCGATGTTTACCCGCAACTCGGAGGAGGCGAAGAAATTTTGGACATTCAAAATGGCTCGGCGCATTGCAGACCGCGGCATGGCGAAGTCCATCACGCATAGCAGTCAGTTCTTTAATTTTTCTATCCAACTCATCCGCCTTGGCTAAAAGCGACGTTCTATCGATGTCAGGCCCTTCAGGGGTAAACATCTCGCCGATCTGATCAAGCGAGAAACCGGCACCGCGCGCCAAAGCAATTAATGCCAGACGCTCCAACACATCGCCACTGAATATACGGCGTAACCCTATGCGCCCTGTAGACCGAATCAATCCTTTCTCTTCATAAAAACGCAACGTGGAGGCCGGTAATCCAGATGCCTTAGTAACCTCAGTTATATCCATACACTTTCCTGTTGAAATTAATGCTTGACCTCAAGTTGACTTGAACTTTTATTCTAGGCTCGAAAATAACGGTTTTTCGAGACTGAAACACCAAATAAATGTTGAATTTTAATGGGCTAATGATTTAGGGAGTCGAGATGGAAGCAAGTTTCTGGCATCAAAAATGGGAACGCGGTGAGATTGCATTTCATGAAAGCGAGGCAAACCCATATCTTGTCGCGCATTTTAAAGAATTACATCTGAAAAAAGGCAGTCGCGTATTTCTGCCGTTGTGCGGTAAGACCCGGGATATCGCTTGGTTGCTTAGCAGAGGTTATCGAGTGGCTGGCGCGGAATTGAGCAAACTCGCCGTTAGCGAGTTGTTCAATGAACTTGGCTTAGAGCCGAAAACCTTTAAGGCTGGAAAATTGACCCAATACAGCGCTAAAGACATAGACATATTCGTCGGTGATATTTTCGACGTGTCTACCGAGCTTCTTGGCGCAACAAACGCGATATACGATCGGGCAGCCTTAGTTGCCCTGCCATCCGGCATACGGGAGCACTATACGTCGCATCTGATAAACATAAGTGGCACGGCACCGCAGCTGCTGATTACTTATGAATACGACCAACACCTGATGGATGGGCCTCCGTTTTCAGTGATTGAAAACGAAGTAAAGCAACACTATGAGTCTGCTTACAGACTGAAGTCTGTTGAAAGCAAGAATATTGAAGGTGGATTGAAGGGCGAAGTTGCCGCAACGGAGACCGTCTGGTTACTCCAAAACGCTAATAAGTAGGTTGGTTTATCATGCCGGGTGTTGAATGGATATTGTTGTCTCTTGCGCTGGGTGCTTTGGTGTGCTTTATCGCGGGCTTACTGGTATTTCGCTGATCTTGAGTATAACGATGCTAGTTTCGCTCGTTTATTATGGGGATAAATATTATGCTCAACATTGCCATAACCAGGGGCGAAAATTGGCCCGATAAAGGATTCCTTGGTTATGAGGAACGTAATCGGATGGCGGCTTTAGCGGACACATTTGCCATTTTACTGAGACGCCTAGTTGTACGTTGATGGCCGGTTGGGTGAGTTCTCCAGTGGCTGCTTTGTAGCCCACCAGTTCGAAAAGTCTGGATTTTTCTGACCGGCCGCTTTGAAGAAACGCGACTGTCAAAAATGGGTCGGTTGTGACAGTTCGCCAATTCAAATGCCATGATTTCAATACCGGTGCAATCGTATCGGAATAGGTGGCTTAGTTTAGATCAGGGCAGGTGGTGGTTTTCCGTTGCGATGAATGGCTTGGTTTAGGCTGGAATAGCAATCACAAAGCCTCGAAATATTCGCATCTGTTAGCCCGTTGCTTGTTGGTAATCAATTTGGCCTTCGGTTCATTGCATTTATTCGGGGCGCTATTACTAAAGAATCTACAATTGCGGCAGACGCGCGTAGCTGTGCGGCAGCCGGCGCATTTGGACTCGTACGCATAATCGGTTTGCCGTAGTTTGTAAGCACAGCGCCAGCATTCGCCATTACCCTTGATACTCATCGCTACCCAGTTCTATCAGAAAATATCTTGATTGGCATACGATTTTCCTGTCCTTTTATTATCTGAGATAGTTAGCCACCAAGCTTTTGTCATTGAAGCAGATCAAGCGGCAGACCGCAACGGGCCGCAGCAAGGCCATCGCGCTTTCCAGGCCTGATTATCAATCCGCGCTAAGCGCTCTTTATAACGTCCCAAGGTTTATTAGTAAGCGTGCCTAATTTGTTTCTAATTGTTACCAAGTCTAAGGGATACGGCGTTACTTTCAACGTCCAGCTTGATGCCTTAATTGTTGAAATTGCGGCAATAACTCCCGCAAAATCTATATTCCCGCTTGAAAAAATCGGCCGGGAGGCCAGAATGAAATGCAGAGCGCTACTGCGGTGTTAACACTGCGCAAGCGGTCGATGACGAGTGGAACAAATGAGCGGCAACGCGTGTCCTGTCTGAGGATTGAACGTTAGGGGCAATTACCACGTAAAGAGCGGGTACGGAAAGATTCAAATTGGTGCATAGTGGCGTCGAATCCCTCGAGCAATCGTGGTTTCGTATTTTGTTCATAATTGGCTGAAATGATGGCAGATGTCTTGGTTAGTGCGGCCTCACGGTAAATTTCGGGATTTCTGACTGACTACAGACCTCGAGTCTGACCTCGTCAACGGCATCGGCGGTAGGCTGGCGGGTTGGAGACCACAGTTTAGGCTGTGGCATCCCCCGCCGGCGGGCTCATCATCCCACTCCGGTTATCTCTCCCTTCCTGTCTGCGAACGGCACTTCGACTGTTTCTTGGTGTTAGCGCCAATCCTGCCTCCATGTCCAAGCATGCACCGCAATGACATTAAAATTCCGTGGAATAGGCCTAACCGGTCAGCATTGATACAATAAGGCATTATTTCTCAAAGCCACATTATCCAGGGAGTACTTCATGATTCGCTTTCCAGCAGAATGGGAAACACAATCAGCCGTTATCATCGCTTGGCCGCACCACAGCGGCGACTTTACCAATTTGTCCGCCGTCGAAGACACCTATCATTTTGTCGCCACCACGATTAGCCGGTTTCAACCCCTGGTGATTATTTGCAAGGACGGCGAGCATCAGCAGCATATTCAGACGCAACTGGGCCACAACGAAAAGATTCATATGGTGCAGGCTGATTACAACGATATCTGGCTGCGGGATACGGTATTTTTGACGATGGAGTGGCAGCATCCCAAAGCTAGCGTGCAGTTACTCAACTTCCGTTTCAACGGTTGGGGCAAGAAATATCCGCATGCGGCCGATGATGCGTTGAATCTGGCGCTGTTTGCGCATCCGATTTTTAAAGGCCATCCCACTGCCACGCTGGATCTGGTGTTGGAAGGCGGCAGCGTGGAGTCGGACGGTCAAGGTACCGTGATGACGACCAAGAATTGCTTGCTTAACCCTAACCGTAATCCGGACCTATCGGAAGCGGCGATTGCCGGCCAGTTGCAAAACTATTTGGGTGCGAAGCGCATTTTATGGGTCGAGCAAAGCAATCTGGCCGGCGATGATACCGATGCGCACATCGATACGCTGGCGCGGTTTTGCGATGCCAACACCATTGCCTATACCAGTTGCGACGACAGCGAAGATCCGCATTTCCAAAGTCTGAAAAATATGGAAGCGCAGTTAAAAACCTTTAAAACCGCAAGCGGCGAAGCTTATCGTTTGGTGGCGTTGCCGTTGCCGAAACCGATTTTCGACGAACAAGGCCAACAGTTGCCTGCCAATTACTCGAATTTCCTGATTATCAACGGCGCGGTATTGGTGCCGGTTTATGAAGACGCGATGGATGCGGTGGCGCTGGAGCGGCTGAAAACCTGCTTCCCTAATCATGAAATCATCGCCACGCCCTGCCGGCCGTTAGTGCATCAGTATGGCAGTTTGCATTGCGCGAGCATGCAGGTGCCGGCGATTGTTAAGTTGAATTTCTAAGTATTCGCCTGATTTTTTCCGGTGCAATGCGCTGGCGTATTGCACCCTTTATAGTCTTCAAACCGATTAGCTCATGAAAAAAACGATTATCGCCTGTGCCTTGCAGCAGCCTTGCAATCGCGGTCGGGAAACCAATCTGGCTTATTCCATCAGCCAAATCGAAAAAGCCGCGCAACAAAATGCCGACCTGGTGGTCTTGCCGGAACTGCATCTCGATCATTATTTCTGCCAAAGCGAAGACACAGCCTGTTTTGATTTGGCGCAGCCGATACCCGGCCCGACTTGCGAAACCCTGGCCGAAGTAGCCAAAGCCAACCAGGTGGTGATCGTTTCGACTATTTTCGAGAAGCGGGCGCCGGGCTTGTATCACAACACCGCCGTGGTGTTTGATAAGGACGGCAGTATCGCCGGTACGTTCCGGAAAATGCATATTCCCGACGATCCGGGGTTTTACGAGAAGTTTTATTTCACGCCCGGCGACTTGGGTTTTACGCCCATTCAAACTTCGATAGGCAAGTTGGGTGTATTGATTTGTTGGGACCAATGGTATCCGGAGGCGGCGCGGCTGATGGCGTTGGCGGGGGCGGATTTGTTGATTTACCCGACCGCGATTGGCTGGAATCCCGATGACGACGCTGCCGAGAAACAACACCAGTGCGATGCCTGGATTACCGTGCAGCGTGCGCATGCGGTGGCGAACGGCATTCCGGTAATTTCCTGCAACCGTATCGGTTTTGAAGCTGCGCCGGATCAAGCGCCGGGCATTCAGTTTTGGGGAAATAGCTTTATCGCCGGCCCGCAAGGCGAGATTCTAAGCAGCGCCGATGATAGTAAGGATGTGTTGTTATTTGCCGAGCTTGATGCGCAGCGCAGCGAGGACGTCAGACGTATTTGGCCGTTTCTGCGTGATCGCCGGATCGATGAGTATGCGGATTTGAAGAGACGGTTTATCGATTAAAGGCTGATGCTTTCAGCGATTTGAGAAAGCCGGGCAACAGCTGGAACTGTTGCCCG
>NZ_JANIBL010000073.1 GCF_024505055.1 Methylomonas rosea | reverse complement strand
AGCCGGTTTCGAACACCGAAGCGGCCTGCTCCACCAAATCCCTCTCAAAGCAGCCGCCGCCCAGCAAACCGACCAACTCGCCGGTTTGGGTAATCAGCATCCGCGCGCCGGCCTTTTGGTATGTCGAGCCGAAGGTTTCGATAATGGTCGCCAACACGCTGTCTTCTGGTTGGCGTTGCAGCTGCCGGTAGGCTTCGAGCAGATGATTGATGTTATTGGCCATGATTTACTCGCTTGCGGGTGTGCCGGCGATTGTACTAGCCATATCAACTCCAGCTCAAATCGGTGCGCAACAGCGGCAATTGCCGGACCCGCACGCTGGTCGCGGCGAAGATCGCATTGCATACCGCCGGCGCCAACGGCGGCAGTGCCGGCTCGCCCAGGCCGGTGACCGGATAATCGGTTTTCAGAAAATGCACATCCACGCGGGTGGGTGCGTCAGCGATGCGGATCATCGGATAATCGCCGAAATTACTTTGCACGATCCGGCCTTTTTCGATGTTCAATTCCTGGAGGCTTTGTTGCATAAATCCAGTGGTGAGCGACTTACCCCTTACCCCAATCCGTTAGACGGATTTAGGGTATGGCTACCGTGATTGGCGTGCCCAACTGGGTAAACCGGTTTAACAGCGCTGCCCGTATTTGGAGTTCGGCGACTTGGCTGTTGACGAGTCGTGCATCGACTCGTTCGCCCAGTAACTTGAAGCAACGCATTTTGGTTTCCACCAGACTGCGACGATGGTAACCGCTCCATTTTTTCCAGATGGTTCTGCCCAGCCTTTCGGTGGCCAGCAATGTTTCATTTCTGGCACGGGCTCCCAGGGTATTTTCTTTCCAGAGTTTGCCATTCCTACGCACAGGAATAATGGCTTCTGCATCCCGATCGGCAATCGCGGCATGCCCATTCTTGGTATCGTAAGCGCCGTCGCCACTGACTGAATCGATGCGTTCATCACGAGGAATCTGATTCAATAACTCCGGTAAGACTTGAGCGTCGCCCACGCGATTGGAAGCGACTTCAATCGCCCGAATTTCCAGGGTTTCGGCATCGATCCCCAAGTGAACCTTGCGCCACTGCCGACGGTATTCAGCGCCATGTTTCTTGGTTTTCCATTCACCCTCACCCAACATCTTCACGCCCGTGCTGTCGACCAATAAATGCAACCGATTGGGATTAGGACGATAGGAAATACAGACCTGTAAACCTTAAAAGAGCAGTTAAAACTTGCGAACACAGTCTAATTCGCTGAAATTAGTTGGCAAGGAGGCTAATATGCAAGAACTCGTCACTCACCCAAAAGGTGAAGCACAATCCGGTGCCTTGGCGCCCGTTTCCGGTCCGGTGCCGGTAGACACCTTTGGAGGCCGAATCCATGTCGACTGGAATCCGGACGCGGCGGTAACGCCGCTGGGTCAATTGCCGTTCTTTATTGAGTTTCTACAGGTCAGCGGCTTGTTTGAAGACTGGGTCACGCAGTGCCCACTGGCCTGGACGAGTCCCAATGCGCCGAGCAAACGCGATGTGTTGGGTACGGTGCTGTTGTCGGTGCGATCCGGGCATCAACGCTATGCGCATATCAATGCGTTACGCGGCGACGGCGTCAATCCGGAATTATTAGGGATGAGCAAGGTCGTCAGCGAAGACTCGGTTCGCCGCGGATTCGCACAGTTGGATGAAGAAGCCGGCACGCAGTGGTTGCAGTCCTGTTTACATCACGTCTATGCCCCGGTACTCGGCGAGCCGTGGAATTCTGGACGGCGACGCCACGATCAAGACGCTGTACGGCAAACAGGAAGGTGCTGAAGTCGGTTACAACCCACATAAGCCTGGGCGTCCGTCGCACACCTACCACAGCTACATGCTCGCTAATCTGCGTCTGGTGCTGGATGTCAAAGTGCAAAGCGGTAAACAGGTGGCCTCAAAACACAGCGCACCGGGGCTTTGGGGGCTATTAAACCGCATTCCGCGCGACCACTGGCCGGCACTGATTCGTGGCGACCGCGACTGGGGCACCGAAGCCAATATGCACGCGGCTGAGCAGGCGGGATTGCCCTATTTGTTCAAACAGCGCTTGACCAAGAACACCCAACGGCTGATCGAACGCTTGATGCTGGGCAGTCACTGGGTTAAAGCCGGACAGGGCTGGCAAGCGGCGGAATCGACGCTACGACTGACCGGTTGGAGCCGAGCTCGACGTATTGTCGTGTTGAGGCGGCAAATCAAGAAAAACCTGACGGTTGTCAGTCAAAATCCGCAAGGCCCAGTGCAACTGAGTTTTGCGGAATTGAGCGATGACGTCACCGTCTACGAATACAGCGTGTTGGTCACCACCCTGGACCTGGAAGCGCTCAGTGTTGCCCAACGGTATCGCGACCGCGCCGATGCCGAAAATAACTTTGACGAACTGAAAAATCACTGGGGCTGGGGTGGCTTTACCACCCAGGACATCAAACGCTGCCGTTTCATGGCGCGAATCACCGCTTTGATTTACAACTGGTGGAGCCTATTCGTTCGTTTGGCCCATCCCGATCAACACACCGAAGCTATCACCAGTCGTCCACTGATGCTCTATGCCATTGGCAAGCAGACGCGTCATGCCGGACAGACACGTCTGACGATCAGCAGTCCACATGCCGAAGCTGGAAAAATGGAACAACGCTATCGTTGGATGGCGATGTTCTTCAAAGAGCTGCGCTCAACTGCGGAGCAGTTGACGGCTATCCAATGCTGGTGTCGAATTTTGAGCCTGGCGCTAGTGAAGTATCTGCATGGCCGTCAACTGCATCCACCAACTGGGTTACCAGCACCGGCTTAGAATGTTCAACTGCTCTTTCTAGGGTAAACGTTGTTGACGGCGGTAAAGTATCGAGTAATCAGGCATCGGCCAATTCAGGCCGGACAGTTTCAATAAACTTGCTACCATGCCGGTAGCCTGCCGTAGTGCCAGTCCAAATAGATTCTTGACCATCAGGCAAAACTGGATGGCAGCATCCGAAAACTTCTCGGCCCGACCTCGCTTGCCGCTTCCAGGCGCTAACCAATCCATGTCCTTTCCATAGCAACATTGAGCCGCGTTGCTTCAAGGATTGGTTGTAGTCTCGCCAGTTGATGGTTTGGTATTTCTTTGATTGTGGCTTGCGCATTCCAATCGGGGATCAGTGAATTCCCCTGCAACATGGGGCCAGTAATCGATTTATGCAACAAAGCCAGTTTTCCGCAAAAAACCTTGTCCAGATTTCGCCGCCTCTATCTGCAATGGCTGTAGAAAAGTCCTTAAAAATGCTTCGGATGGAAACCAAATTACGCCTTGCTGGTTGCACCGCAACAAACCGTAAGCAGTTGCTGCTGAAATTTAAGCAAACTAACGAGATCCCCAACGACCAATATTCTTAAAAAACAATAATATAAAAACTGGCGTGTGATTTGCTTATTCAAATTCAATGATTGAATCTCGTGATGCCCACCAATCTTCATATAGCACCGCGCCTGCACTTTGAGCGCCTGATGCATACCTTGCTAGGATTCCATTCATCCTGCCCCTCATTCCAACCTTCTCCTAACGGGTACGAAAGGAGATTTTTTAACTTCGAGAGGTCCCCGAAAAGGAATTGGGCATCATGACTTTGATCGGCGTAATTTTACTGATCGGCATCGTCAAGAAAAATGCGATCATGATGATAGACTTTGCGCTGCTGGCCGAGAGCGAGCACGGCCTGGATTTGCGGGAGGCGATTTTTCAGGCCTGCATACTGCGCTTCAGACCTATCCTGATGACCACATTGGCCGCGCTGTTCGGCGCTTTGCCGCTGGCTTTGGGTAGCGGTTACGGCGCGGAATTGCGCCAGCCTTTGGGGATTTCCATCGTCGGCGGCCTGATTTTCAGCCAGCTTTTGACTTTGTACACGACGCCGGTCGTTTATGTGTATCTCGACCGGTTCCGGCTGTGGCTGCACGGCCGTTTTTCCAACCGCGCCACCAGCCCGGCGCCACATTCCATCTAAACCAATTGTCATGCGTTTCAGAATAAGCCCATCATTGATTGCTTCCTTACTGACCTTGCCGTTGGCTGCCTGTACGGTAGGCCCCGATTATGTGCGTCCGCAAGCCAATGTATCCGAGGAATTTAAAGAAGTGGAGGGCTGGAAACAGGCCCAGCCGCGCGATACCGGCTTGCCCGGCAAATGGTGGGAAATTTTTAACGATCCCAAACTAAACGAACTGGAAGAACAGGTGGCTGGCGCCAACCAGTCCATCATCCAGGCCGAAGCCCAATACCGCCAAGCCCAGCATCTGGTGCAATCTGTGCAATCCTCCTTGCTGCCGGTGGCGACATTGACCGGCACCTTTAACCGTTTCCGCGCCGCCACCGGTCAGAACGTCGCGGTGGGCGGGGTGCGCAACCTGTTCGGCCAGGCGGTCGGCGTGGCCTGGGAACCGGATTTATGGGGCAGCGTGCGCCGCCAAGTGGAAGCCAATACCAGTAATGCCCAGGCCAGCGCCGCGACCTTGCATGCCTTGATTCTGTCCAGCCAATCGGCCTTGGCGGACAGTTACTTTCGAATGAAAACCCTGGACGCCCAGAAAGCCTTGTTAGACGAAACGGTAACGGCATTCGCGAAAACTTTGGAGATTACCAAAAACCGCCATGCCGTCGGTGTGGTAGCCAAGGCCGATGTGGTGCAGGCGGAGACGCAACTGGAAACCGTGCGCGCCCAGTCTATCGACCTAGGCGTGCAGCGCGCCAAGCTGGAACACGCGATTGCCGTATTAATAGGAAAAACGCCGGCAGAGTTGGCAATAGCCGCATCACCATTGAATGCACAACCGCCGGGCGTTCCAGTCAGTCTGCCCTCTGAATTGCTGGAGCGCCGCCCGGACATCGCTGCCGCCGAACGTAAAATCGCCGCCGCCAATGCGCAGATCGGCATCGCCAAAGCGGCTTATTTTCCGACGCTGAATCTGGCCTCGACCAACGGTTTTCAATCGCCGACCGCCGACACCTTGTTCACAATGGCGCGGCGCTATTGGTCTCTGGGGCCGGCCGGTTTGGCCTTAACCTTATTCGATGGCGGCGCCAAAAATGCGCAGTATAAACAAGCGATTGACGCCTACGACGCCAGCGTCGCCGGCTACCGGCAAACCGTATTGACGGGTTTTCAAGAGGTGGAAGATAACCTGGCCGCACTGCGTATCCTGGATGAAGAAACCCAAGTACAGGACAAAGCCGTCGCTGCGGCGAAACAGGCCTTGGCCCTGACCAACAACCAGTATCAGGCCGGCACGGTCAGCTATATCAACGTGATAACCGCGCAAACCGCCGCGCTATCCAATCAACAAACCGCCGTGCAATTGCTGGGGCAGCGTTTGTCCGCATCGGTGTTACTGGTCAAAGCCCTGGGCGGCGGCTGGAACGAAACTTTGGTGCCGACAGAAGATCAAGCCGACGGCGACCGCAAATGGACAGATTATTTGATTTTGCCGGTGGTGGAGTAGTTTTGAAGATGGCCATTTGCATTTGTGGTTGGAAATGATCTAGCAACGTGCCGAAGTGGCTGTACTCATTTAATGTTGGCTTGGTTGAAACCCCGAATCATCCTGCTCCAATCGGCCAATACCAGACCCTCATTATCGCCAGCCAATTTCAACAGATTAGGCCGCCTGTGACCCATTTGACTGTCAAGTATTTGGCGAGCAAAATGAATCATTACTGAGTCACTACCGGCTATATCCAGTCAAGATTTGGTTTGACACATAATCCGGTGATAGGGTGCGCACCTCGTACCATTGTGAAAACGCTGCGGTAATGAAAGCTAGAGAATACGCGGCGTGTATCCTTTAGCCTGATGAAGTTAAAATAAAATTAGTATTGGAATAGTCACATTATGAACGAGCAGATCGAGAGCCGAATCACCCATAACCCGCTGCAATGCGGCGGCAAACCTTGTATTCGCGGCATGAGAATACGGGTCAGTGACATCTTGCAAATGCTGGCGGAGGGCGTCAGCAATGAGACCATTCTGCATGATTACCCGGACCTGGAACTCGCTGACATCCAGGCCTGCCTTCTCTACGCAGCCCGACGAGCCAACCTTGAACGACTGGTCGCATGATATTTTGGGTTGACGCCCAACTACCGCCAAATCTGGCCGATTGGCTGCGCTGGACATACAAAGTTGAAGCCTATGCCCTCGAGACCTGGGGTTGCGTGATGTCAACGATCTAGAGATTTTCGAGCGCGCTCAGCAAGAGGGTATCGTTATAATCAGTAAGGACAGCGATTTTGTCGAACTACTATTGCGTCAGCAACCACCACCACAATTACTTTGGGTCACCTGCGGTAATACTACCAACCAACGGTTACAAGCATTGTTTGACGAAGTTTTTCCACGCGCCCTGCAATTATTGGTTGAAGGTCATGCGGTTGTGGAATTGGCAGATAAGTAGTGATGTTAAGCTTGTTTTCTGAATGCTCGTTACCGGCCGATTCTGTTGAAAAAGTCCCCTGATATTGTGCTCCTAGCGTAGTAAAATACAGCAAACAGCCACTCAATCATGAGGTGACGCCATGATGGGACAACAATCCGGGATTCAGGAGCAGTTGTTTTTCTGTTTCAGTCTCGAAAACCATATTCCCAAAGATCACTTGTTGCGCGGCATTAACCGCTTTCTCGATCTTGGCGATTTTCGTCAGCAATTGGCAGAGTATTACAGCCCTATCGGTCGGCCATCGATTGCTCCCGAACTGATGATCCGCATGTTGATTCTCGGTTATTGTTTTGGCATTCGTTCCGAACGCCGTCTCTGTGAAGAAGTACACGTCAACTTGGCTTATCGTTGGTTTTGCAAACTGGATTTAGACGATCCCGTGCCGGATCATTCCACCTTTTCCAAGAATCGCCTGGGCCGTTTTCGGGACAGTCAGGCTTTTCGGCTAGTGTTTGAAACGGTGCATGGCAGAAGGTCTGGTGCGTGGCGAGGGTTTTGCCACCGACGCCAGCATCATCAAAGCCGATGCACAACGGCAACGTCGAGTAGAAAATGGTGACGACATTGACTGGGGCGATCCCGCTCAAGCAGAACGTCCGGTCCGTGAATATCTCGCGGCACTAGAAGAAACGAATGATCCCAAAGAGTCCACCCGGACGCTTTCACTGACTGATCCGGCGGCTACCTGGACGGCCGCACCCGGTGGTCCCGCATTCTTTGCCTATTCAACGAATTACTTGATCGACTTGGAAACCGGCATCATCCTTGACGTGGAAGCCTCAGCCGTCAATAAAGCCGCTCAAGCTGAAGCGACTCGCACCATGATTGATCGGGTAGAAGAGACATTTGGTCTGAAACCCGAACGCTTGGTGGGCGATACCAACTATGGCTCCGCATCCATGTTAGGTTGGCTGGTCGATGAAAAGCACATCGAGCCGCACGTGCCGGTATTCGATAAATCGGAACGGACTGACGGGACCTTCGGTCGATCAGATTTTACCTATGATGCCGAAAACAATCACTACCTCTGTCCTGCGGGAAAACTCCTCAAAACCTCTTGGCGCACCCAGAAAAAGGATCCTTTGAGTTATCGGGCAAGCCAATTTGATTGCCAGGCATGTCCCCTCAAGGAGAAATGCTGCCCTAACTCCCTTAGCCGCAAGATTGTCCGTACTCCTTTCGAGTCAGCTCGCGACGTTGCACGTGCTATTGCTAAAACCGATGCTTACAAACAATCTCGGCGGGAACGTAAGAAGGTCGAAATGCTGTTTGCTCATCTCAAACGTATCTTGAAGATGGACAAACTACGTTCACGAGGCTTCAGTAATGCCAAAGATGAGTTTCTATTGGCGGCGACAGCCCAAAATCTAAGGCGAATGGCCAAGAGGTTGGCAATAACTGAACCAGTAACCCAATTGATACCCGCATAACGGCAATAGAGGTCGTATTCATGCACCAAAAAGCAAAAAACTCACCTGCCAGCTTCTGAAAAACAACGGCAATCAATCAAAACGCCGTTCCAACTGACTTTCAAAATACCGCCATTTTCAACAGAATCGGCCATAACCTGCCGTTCGTCGGTTGTTAGAATCTGACATTCAAATGGCGGCTCTACCCAGATAGTGGTCGTTCGTATCCCTCTCCATCATCAAGTCTTAGGCCGTTTCTGTCATTCGTTTTGATCATCGCGTTTTGCTAAGCCCGTTACGGAGACGCTGGAACGCTGGTGAAACCAGGCTTACAATTTAGAATCCATGCGTTTACCTGCACATAGTGGGTGAACTCTTTCGCGAAGGATGTTACGGCCCTTACATCATCGGATAAGTCCATGCTACAAACTCATTTTTGTCGCTAACACAAAATTTGACATACAGCACATAGTACATTACTTTCCATGTACCAAAATCAAGTACACAAAATAAGTGGCTAATGTCGTTAAGGCAAGCTTTGCACGTTTTCCTTTCAGGCCGCAACTGAACTTTTATTGATTTTGAATTTGGGTTTTTTATCTAGCATGAATAGGAATGTACTGCGTTTGATATGTCAATCCCATCAGGTTAGTCATCTCCCTATTACATAATTGGATGGATGTATGCGTTTAATGTTAAATCGCTATTTCTTTATCGCCTTAGCTTCGGCAACACCTCTTACCGCCTGGTCCTCATCTTTTAACGTTAATATCGATACTACTAGTCTGGCTGGCACTAAGGCTACCTTGGCTTTTGATTTCATTGACGGCGATGGCGTAGCCAACAATACCGCGCAGATCAGCGGTTTTCTGACCGACGGCAGTTTTGATCGCGGCTTAGCGTCATCGTTTGGCGATGTCAGCGGCTTACTGGATACCAGCGTCACTCTGGGTGATAGCCGCGGTTTTAACGAATTTCTACAGCCCCTCACGCTGGGCGGCATCCTACACTTTCAGCTGCAAATTTCCGACCTGTTTGATGCAAACGCTCTGACGCCAGATGCCTTTAGATTTTATCTTCTCGACGAACTGGCTAGTTCCCCATTATTTTCGACTACCGATCCGACCGATTCCGCCGCGCTGTTTTCGATGGGTTTGACGGGTGACGGCAAGGGTTTGTCCGTATTTTCGTCCACCAATCCAAGTGCTGTCTGGAATGTAGAAGCCACGAGTCACGGCATACCGGTACCAGGCACGCTCCCGCTGATCTTGACGGGTGTTGGGAGTCTGGCGCTGGGCCGTAATAAACGCCTGCTGGCTTGTAACCAACAAGCCAGCCTTTAATCAACCTTCAATCGATCGATTAGATCACTAATCGACAGGCATGCGCATAAAAATGGCCTCTGTAGCCTATTGTCGCGGATGCCAATACACTGCGGAGTCAGGGCTATGCAGGCTAGAAAAGGAACCATTCAAAATAGTATAGTTGTCAGTCAGTTCTGCGGCAACAGGATGGCTCGCATCTGGAGACGGTTAACGCACTTACTACTACTAACCCTGATATTCAAAAGTGTTCCAACCTGGGCGGTTACCCCGAATCCAGTGTCAGTCAACGACCAAGTAACCGTCACCTTTACCGGCTATGCGCTAAACCGATATACCAACACCTTCGACACCCTGGCCACCCTCAGCAACAAATCCAGCCAGGCCATCCAAATCCCGATCCAACTGGTCATCAGCAATATCAGCCAAGCGACGGTGAAATTGGCCAATGCCAGCGGTGCTCTTGCCGACGGCACCCCTTATGTGAGTGTCCCGCTGGGCGATGGCGCACTTTCGCCAGGGGAAACCGTCAAAAACATTCCGCTGAAATTCAGCAATCCCCAAAGAGTCGGCTTTACGTTTTCTAAAAGCGTGATGGGCGTTTTGCCCACCGCCAACCATCCCCCCGTGGCCAATGCAGGCGGCGATATTACCGTTACCGTGGGCACCGAAGTCACCCTGAGCGCCATTGCCTCCAGCGACGAAGACGGCAACACGTTGACCTATCGCTGGCGTATCCTGGAAAAACCGGCTAACAGCGTTGCCAGCCTGAATGATGCCGGTGCGGTCCAGCCAAGACTGACCATCGATCGCAAAGGCAATTACCTGATTGAGCTGATCGTCAACGACGGCCAGATCGACAGTGCCGCCGCCGTGGTGGTGATTACCACCGAAAATTCCAAGCCGGTAGCCCGTGCCGGCGCCGACCAAACCGTCAAAGTTCAGCAAACCGCCTATCTGGACGGCCTTAATTCCAGCGACATCGATCAAGATACTCTGACTTTCAACTGGCTGCTGTTGGGAAAACCCGTCGACAGCAGTGCATTGTTGAAAAATCAAAATATTCAAACGCCGAACATTATCCCGGACAAGCCCGGTAGCTATACACTTCAGTTAACGGTCAACGACGGTCTGCTTGATAGCTTGCCCGACCAACTGATCGTCAGTACCGAAAACTCCAAACCCATTGCCGACGCGGGCGGCAACCAAACCACGATAGCCGGCACCTCGGTCATTTTGGACGGCAGCCTATCCAGCGACATTGACAACGATCCATTGAGCTATGCCTGGTCGGTACTCAGCAAACCGGTCAGCAGCAACCCGGAACTGAAACAGGCCGATCAAGTAAAAGCTACCTTGACGCCCGATCTGCCGGGCGACTACGTGGCCCAGCTGATCGTCAACGACAGCAAACTCAATAGCGATCCAGCCTCCTCACTGGTAACGGTATCGGCCAAACCGGTCACCAACCACCCGCTGCAAATCACCAGCATGCCAGTGACCACCGCGACCATCGGCAAACCGTACGTCTACGACGTCGATGCCACGGACAGCGACAACGATGCTTTAAGCTATAGCCTCAGCGCCTACCCGACCGGCATGAGCATCAACAGCCAAACCGGCATCATCGGCTGGACGCCGGCGGCCGGGCAAACCGGTACCCAAGCCGTCACCGTCAAAGTCACTGATGGTAAAGGCGGCAGCGACAGCCAAAGTTATAGCATCACTGTAGTCGCCGCCGATCAGACCACCATGCCCAACGTGGTAGATCAAAGCCGGGCGGCCGCAGAGCAGACGATAACCCTGGCAAAGCTTAACGTTGGCACTCTGACCTTCCAACACAACGCCAAAGCCGACGGCAGCGTGATTAGCCAAAGCCTGGCCGCCGGCAGCAGCGTTAAGATCGGTACCGTCGTCAACCTGACGGTTTCCCTAGGCCCCGACAAAGGCCTGCCGCCCAACCCGGTCACCGCCGCGCCCAAATTGGACCCAACCGTCGCCACTACGACGTATGCCGCCAGTCAATTCCTCTATTCAGGCAGCAACCCGATACAGACCGGTGTTCAGCCCGGCACCATAGACGCCAAACGCGCGGCGGTGATTCGCGGCAAAGTGCTGGATAAAGACAACAACCCCTTGTCCGGCGTCACTATCGCTATCAAAGACCATCCGGAACTCGGCCAAACCCTAAGCCGCGCCGACGGGCAATATGATATGGCGGCCAATGGCGGTGGCTTGTTGACCCTCAACTATCAAAAATCCGGCTACCTGCCGGCGCAACGTCAAGTCACCGCGCCGTGGCAAAATTACGTTATTGCCGACACGGCAATCCTGGTGCAACAAGACGCCAAGCTCAGCACCGTCAACCTCAACGACAATACCCACGACTTTCAAGTGGCGCAAGGCAGCCAAATCACGGATAAGGACGGCATCCGCCAAGCCACGCTGCTGATTCCCATAGGCACGCAGGCTCAGATTTATAACGCGGACGGCACGACAAAACCCGTTACCACGCTCAATCTTCGCCTGACCGAATACACCGTCGGCGCCAACGGCCCCGCCGCCATGCCCGGCCCATTACCGCCCAGCAGTGCCTATACCTATGCCTTCGAAATGAAAGCGGAGGAGACCGACGTCAAAGTCGACGGTAAGGACGTGTTATTCGACAGAGCGGTACCGTTCTACATCGACAACTTCCTGAGTTTTCCGGTCGGCACCATTGTCCCGGTAGGTTACTACGACCGCGCCAAGGCCACCTGGATACCCTCCGACAACGGCAAGGTCATCAAAATATTCGCCGTCAATAATGGCATTGCCGAGATTGACAGCGACAATGACAACCTGGCGGACGATGCCGCCAAGCTGTCGGCTTTGGGCATTACCATCGAGGAAAGAACCCAGCTCGCCAGCCTTTATCAAGCCGGCAAAACCCTGTGGCGGGTACAAGTCACCCATTTGTCCACCTGGGATTGCAACTGGCCCTACAAAATGCCGGACGATGCGGTTCAACCTAAAAACCCGCAACCCTTTACTGACAAAAAAGAGGATGACCCATGTAAAGCCGCCGGCTCCATTATCGAATGCGAGAATCAGGTGCTGGGCGAAACCCTGCCGGTCACCGGTACGCAGCACACTTTGAACTACCGTAGCTCCCGAGTATCGGGCAGAAAGAACAATGCCAATACCATCCGGATTCCGGTGAGCGGTGCCACACTCCCGAGTTCGCTGAAACGGATCGATCTGATCGTGGATGTCGCGGGTCAACATTTTGAGCAAAGTCTACCGCCGACAACCAATCAAACCGTTTCGTTTACCTGGAACGGGCTCGATGCGTTTGGTCGTCCGGTTCAGGGCGGGCAATCGGCGGTCATCAAGATCGGCTACGCTTACGCCCCGGTCTATGCCACTCCGGCAGAGCTGTCAGCCGCCTTCGGACGTTTTTCGGGTGTACCGCTTGAGGGTAGTCGAGCGCGCCAGGAAGTACGGATATGGCAGGAACAGACTATAAAATTAGGAGCATGGACTGATCGTAGCGCTAACTTGGGCGCATGGAGCCTGGATGAACACCACGCCTACGATCCGATCGGCAGGGTGCTCTATATGGGCGACGGTAGCCAGCGTAGTGTGCTTGGTGCAATTGCAACCAGCGTCATGACTACCGTGGCAGGCAATGGTGAAGAAGCATTTAACGGCGATGGCGGGCCAGCAATTAGCGCTTCGCTAAGAAACCCCTACGACGTTGCTGTTGATGTCGAAGGATATTTATATATTAGTGATCTAGCCTCGAGCAGAATTCGACGGGTTAGCCCTGCCGGTATCATAACTACAATTGCAGGCAATGGTACAAGTGGCGTAAGCGGTGATGGCGGACCAGCAACTCAGGCAGCAATCGGAAATGTTAGAGGCATAGCGCTCGGTCCTGATGGCAGCTTGTATTTTTGCGACACTTATACCGGCTATCGCGTCCGTCGCGTAGGCCCGGACGGCATAATTACTACGGTCGCGGGGAATGGTCAACGAGCATCAACAGGCGATGGAGGGCCAGCGACACAAGCAGCGCTCGCCGCTCCACAAGGCATCGCCGTGGGTAACGATGGCAGTGTGTATATCTCAGAAACTGCCGGTGATCGCATTCGCCGTGTTAGCCCAAATGGGATCATAACAACAGTAGCCGGTAACGGAACGAGTGATTATAGTGGCGATGGCGGCCCAGCGACTAAAGCTAGTCTTGATTACCCTAGCGATATTGCCTTAGGAACAGATGGTAGTTTGTACATCATGGATGCTGGAAATTATAGGATACGCAAAGTAGGGTTAGACGGCATAATCACTACCGTTGCAGGTGATGGAATTACAGAATTATCGAGTGAAAATATTGAACTTGATTCAAAAAACAACGTGTATTTCACCGATCAAAGTGTCGGTAAGCTTCGTAAGGTAAACCAAATCGGCGTTATCACCGATGTGGCAGGGAACGGAGAATGGGGATTTAATGGTGATGGCGGACCGGCTACTCAAACCGCTCTTTCTTATCCCATGGGCATTGCTTTTGGACCTGATGGTGATATATATATCAGCGATTTGTACAATCAAAGAATACGCAGAGTTTCTCCCGCCTTGCCCGGTTTTAATACGGGTGAAATCGCCATCCCCTCGGAAGACGGCACGGAACTCTATAGCTTCGATTCCTCGGGACGGCATCTCGCCACCCTAAACACCCTCACCGGCGCCACCCTGCTCAGTTTCGGCTACGATACGCAAGGTCATTTAAGCCAGATCACCGATGGCGACGGCTTGATCACCCGAATAGGGCGTGATGCTCAGGGCAATCCCACCGCCATCGTCGCGCCTTTCGGCCAACGCACCACACTGTCGCTGGATGCAAACGGCTATCTCGCCAAAGTCACCAATCCCGCAGGCGAGACCCACGAAATGGTTTATACAACCGACGGTTTGTTGACTTCGTTCAAGGACCCTAGCGGCAACGCATCTACCTTTTCATATGACGCTCAAGGGCGCTTGTTCACGGATGCCAACGCCATCGGCGGCATTTCCACCCTGGTCCGCAGCGAATTGGCCGATGGCTATGCGGTTTCTCTCACCACCGCACTCAACCGGGTCACCAGCCATGCCGTGCGAAACTTAAGCACCGGCGACCGGGAGCGTAAGCACACCCAGCCCGACTATACCGTTTCGACCACGCAGGAAAAAACCGACGGCACGGTTGCCACCACCGATGCCGACGGCACGCTGACCACGCTGCTAAAAGGCCCCGACCCGCGATTTTCCATCCTGTCGCCGATCGCCCAAAGCCGGCAAACCAGCACCGGTGGCCTAACCGCCAATCTGACCACCAAGCGCACCGCGACGCTAGCGGACAGCAACAATCCGTTGAGTCTTACGACGCTCACCGATACCGTCACCCTAAACGGCCGCACCCGTACCACCGTGTTCGATGCGGCCACTAAAACGTTCACATCTACCAGCCCGGCGGCTCGGCAAACCAAGACGGTGATCGACAGCCTGGGCCGACTAACTCAAACCCAGGCCACCGGTCTGCTGCCGATCATCAACGGCTACGACCCGCAAGGCCGTCCGGCCACTATCATCCAGGGAGCCGGCGCTGACGAACGGCTGATCAGCTTTGCCTACAACCCGCAAGGCTATCTGGACAGCATCACCGATCCTATTGGCCGGCAGGTTAAATACCAGTACGATCTGGCCGGCCGCGTCGCCAAGAAAATCCTGCCGGACAACCGCGAGATTCTGTTCGGCTACGATGCCAACGGTAACCTGACCTCTCTGACACCGCCCAGCAGGCCCGACCACAGCTTTACCTACACGCCGGTCGACCAAACGGCCTCCAGCGTACCGCCGGATGTGGCGACGGGCAGCAACAGCACGCTCTACCATTACAACCTCGACAAACAACTGATCCAGATACAACGTCCGGACGGCCAGACCGTGGACTACACCTACGACACCGCCGGCCGCGCCGGTAAAGTTACGGTGCCGGAAGGCGATTATATCTATGGCTACCATGCCAGCACCGGCAAATTGATCGGTATCGATACGCCCGACGGCCTGGGGCTGGATTACAGCCTTAACGGTGCCTTACCGACCCAAACCAGCTGGTCGGGTGCCGTGAGCGGAAGTGTCGGCAAAAGCTACGATAATGACTTCCGCGTCGCCAGTATCAGCGTCAACGGCGCCAATGCCATCGCCTATGGCTACGATGCCGACAATCTGTTAAACAAAGCCGGCGATCTGACCTTAAGCCGCGATGCGCAAAACGGCCTATTGACTGGCACAGTTCTCGGCAGCCTGACCGACAGCTACAGCTACAATGGTTTCGGCGAGGTCAGCGCTTATTTGGCCAAATACGGCACCTCGAATCTATACAAAACCGACTTCAGCCGCGACAAACTGGGGCGCATCACCCAAAAAATCGAAACCCTAGGCAGTGTGACCAACAACTACGACTACGGCTACGATGTGGCCGGCAGATTGAGTGAAGTGAAATTTAATGGCACCGTTCAGGCCAGCTACGGCTACGACGCCAACGGCAACCGCACCCAAGTCAACGGCCAGACGGTCGCCCACTACGACGACCAGGACCGCCTGCTCGACTTTGGCACTGCCAGCTACGCCTACACCGCCAACGGTGAGCTGAAAACCAAGACGATAGGCGCAGCGACGATCGCTTACAGCTACGACGTGTTGGGCAATCTGAGGCACGTCGCACTCTCCGGTGGCACCGCCATCGACTATCTGGTGGACGGCCAAAACCGCCGAATCGGCAAGAAACGCAACAACGTCCTGGAGCAAGGCTTCCTGTACCAGGACCAGCTCAAGCCCGTGGCTGAATTGGACGGCAACGGCAATGTCATCAGTCGTTTTGTCTACGCTACCGCCGCTAACGTGCCGGACTACATGATCAAGGGCGGCAACACCTACCGCATCGTCAAGGACCACCTCGGCAGCCCTCGTCTAATCGTCGACATTGCTACCAACACCGTGCTGCAAAAAATCAGTTACGATGTTTGGGGCAAAGTGACCCAAGACACCAACCCCGGCTTCCAACCCTTCGGCTACGCCGGCGGACTTTACGACCGCGATACCGGACTGGTCAGATTTGGAGCGAGGGATTACGATCCGCAAACCGGGCGCTGGACGGCCAAGGACCCGATTGGGTTTGAAGGGGGAGATACCAATCTTTATGAATACGTGGTGAATGATCCGGTGAATGACTTCGATCCAGATGGGCTTATGCCAATAGAAGGAGTTGGAACCACAAGTCGAGGACCAACAGGTAATCCGATTTCAGGAGGCAATGTAATAAGAACACCCGGTGAGCAAAGAGTTAATAAAATATTGAGTAAAGTGGTAGAAAAAATTACTGGAAAAATTGCAAAAATTGACCCGGCTACCGGAAAAATAGTTTCTAATGCTAGAGCTTTTGGAATAGGTCTTGTTTTGTATTCTGAGGGGTTAGCTGAATGTCAGTCTCCTTTTTGCGACTTGAACGGTGATAGTTTGGCAGATAATGCATTCAAGCAAGGAATGTGTTCATTTGGTTCTAATTGATTTAGGGTGGAGCGCTTGAACTATTCTAATAATTGGATTTATACAATTTCAATGTTGCCCACAATTGTTTTTGTGACAATGACTGTATCAAGGCTATCTATTTTGGCGTGGCTACTTTGCATGTTTATATTGCTAAATATAGGGGGGCGGTTATACTCAATCACAGTTTTAAGGATGGTGCGATTAAATCGAAATCCTGGGTTATCTTATATAGCACTCATTGTTTTACAATGCTTATTTTATGGAGTGAGTCTTTTTATTTATCATTGGTGGCCGTATGAAAGACCGTAAGGCGCAAAAGCGCCGTAAGATTTAGAGTCTGTAGGTGTCAATAGGCGACGCACCACTGCGCCGCATGGAATGGTTCAATATTCAGCGCAATGCCCGTTGGATATAAACCCCTACGCGCGGGCTGATTCCAATTGATTGAACGGCGGCCAAGTACCAGATACCGGCTTCTGAGCTAGTATACGCGCGACAGGCCGGTTTGGGTCGATCACGGTAAATCAACAAACTCAACCCTGTCTTACACAAAATTCAAGACACCCTCAGAACGACCGATTTCCCAGATGCTTGTTCAACCGTATCTTGCGCAATTTGGACACCCCGGCTTATTTAGGCCTCTCCCAAACTCAGCCCGAGTTGCGGTCTGCGAGTAAGATAACTCGACCACTCAACAACTGTTGCCCTACGAACACCTCCTAAACACAAGACACAGGAAATTGGTGCTCAGCAAGCAATGCGGCGTTTTATGCCTGCTGAAATCCCTAGCTATCCACTCGCGTATTGCCCGATTTGTTCCATGAAAAACAAGTTATAAATAAATAACTTAGCCTCCCGCCCTGCTCCCAAAACCAGACGTTGCCACGCCTTCCGGCAATCTGGCATAGCTCGTGCTGTATTAGAAATCAATAGCACTAATCAAAGCCTATTAACCGAATAGCACCCGCCAATTTAGCGCGGAGCAACAGGGAATATGGCCTTTATATTTAAGAAATGGGGAACATCGGCATGAGCAGTCCTTTAGCGACTTTTAATAAACTGGCACCTGCGGGGGCTCCCGCGGATTGGGACGCGGCAGACCTTGTTTCTTTAAAACCGTCTGTCGCTCAGTTGACCGAAGGTTTGGCGCATTCGCGCGTTGCGGTTGCGTTGGGGGATTTCAAGTACGTCACCGAAACCCGCGATCACAAACTGGTGGATTTTCTATTGATTGGCGTACTGACGATTTTTATCCACAACACCGTTGTCAGTCATTTTAGCGGCGCGGCGTTTGAGCAGGAAATTGTCGAGCCAATCAAACCCGAGACCAAGGTACAAATTACATTGACCAGGCCGCAACCCAAACCAGTGCCGCCACCACCGCCTTTGGTGAAACCCAAACCGCCAACAACGAAAGTAGTACCACTGAAACCACAAAAGCCGAAACCCGTGGAAAAAGTGGTTGAGCAAGCACCCGCACCCGATCCGACTCCAGTAGTAGATACCGCGCCGACCGCACCAACAGCACCGCCGGCGCCTCCCGCTCCGGTAGTTGAGGAAAAAATCACCGAGCCGGTAGCCGACGCAGCTTACCTGCACAACCCACTGCCCGAGTATCCGGAAGTTGCGCAAGAACGCGGCTGGGAAGGCAAGGTAGTGATGAAAGTACACGTGCTGCCCGACGGCACCACCGATAGCGTTACCGTCAGTAAATCCAGCGGCCAAAAAGTTTTGGACGATGCTGCCGTCAAAGCCGTTCTTAAGTGGTCTTTCGTGCCGGCCAAACGCGGCGATACGCCGATCGCCCGCTACACCACGGTTCCATTCACTTTTAAATTGTAATTATTTTTGAGGATCAAAAATGTCTGATATCGCAACCAACGTCATCGTCGATGGCACCCTGAACACCTTAATCGCCGCCTCGGTCGTGACTTGGGGCTTAATCCTGATCAAAGGCGTGCAACACATCCGCATTTCCTATCACAACCGCCGCTATAACAAGGAATTTTGGAGCGCGCCTAATATCCAGGCTGCGGCTCACCTGGAGAATCAGGATGGTCCGGCTGCCCGAGTCGCCGGCATCGGTTTTTCGACATTAATCGAAACCGACGGCGGCGCTTCGACTCACGACTTGGAGCATACCTGGGACAGACAGGAATTGCTGGACAGACGCTTGCGTCAACAAATGCAAAAAGAGCGCGGCTCGCTGGAAAGCGGGCTGGCGGTGCTGGCGACCATAGGCAGTATCTCGCCGTTCGTCGGCTTGTTCGGTACCGTGTGGGGCATCATGGGTGCGTTGACCAATATCAGCAAAACCGGTTCCGCCAGCTTGGAAGTAGTAGCCGGCCCTATCGGTGAAGCGTTGATCGCTACCGCAGTGGGTATTGCGGTCGCGGTACCCGCGGTAGTGGGTTACAACTTTTTCATCCGCCGCAATAAAGTGGTTTGGGCCTTCCTGGACGATTTTGCCATCGACTTTGTGCATTTGGCCCTGAAAAGTTCGTTCATCATCGAACGCGCCGGCAGTAAACCGGCTACGGCGGCAGCTTCCGCACGTTTGACCGATGTCAGCGGTGGCAAAAAATCCAGCATCAAAGACACCCATGAAGAATTAATCGCGAAAGAGGCGCACGCATAATGGCATTCAATACTAAAGACGACGGCGGCGATGACGTCATGGGCGAAATCAACGTTACGCCCCTAGTGGACGTGATGTTGGTACTGCTGGTGGTGTTTATCGTCACCGCCCCTTTGTTAACCCAGGCCGTACACGTCAATCTGCCGAAAACCGCGGAAACCGCGCCGCCGGACGACAAAGCGGCTTCTTACTTGAGTGTGGATGCTCAAGGCAAAATCTACATAGACAAGCAGGAGTTTCCCTTGGAAATCATCGAAGGCGAATTGCGAAACCGCCTGGCGGCCAATCCGGAGTTTGCGTTAAACCTGAACGCGGATGACGCGGTGCAATACGGCATCGTCGCCAAGGTGATGTCATCCATAGAAAGAGCCGGCGTCACCAAACTGTCGGTTCTGACGGTTCCGCAATAAATCATGAACTGGCCGGGTAAAAAGTTTGCCCGGCTCATTAATTCTACTTTGACAGATTTAAGAAGACGCCGTCATTCCCGCCAGGAAGCGGGTATCCAGTGCTATGGATGGCAATCTTCAACCCATCCATGGGCCCTGGATTCCGGCAATCCCTGCCGGAATGACGAGCAACTTTGAGAATCTGACAAAGTAGCATTAATCGCGGCGCCAACCGCCGCGCACAACTCGAACCACGCCAAGACCAAGGATGCGGACGCTGCGTCCAGGGTTATTTGCGTTTAGGACAAACCTTTAGGAGAACTGTAGGATGGCGCGCAAGACCGCTCAAGACTTTCACCCGGAAGCGTTACAAGCTTTTGATAAATACGTACACGGCGATATTTCCCGAAGGGATTTTTTATCGTCGGTACCTAAGTATGCCCTGCTCGGCCTGACCGCCGAAGCATTGCTGGAAGCACTTAACCCGCGTTTCGCTGAAGCCAAGCAAGTCGCCGACGACGATCCGCGTATCAAGGCCACCTACGTGGAATACCCATCGCCGCACGGCAACGGCAAGATTCGCGGTTACTTGGTGCAACCGGCTAAAGCAGCCGGCAAACTGCCGGTGGTACTGGTTATTCACGAAAACCGTGGCTTGAATCCACATATCCAAGACATCGCCCGCCGTCTGGCGCTGGAAAATTTCATTGCCTTCGCACCGGACGCGCTGTTTACGCTGGGTGGTTATCCGGGCGATGAAGACAAGGCCCGCGAGTTGTTCCAAAAACTGGATAAAGAGAAAACCCAGGCCGATTTCCTGGCGGCAGCCCAAGCCATTAAAAAATTGCCGCAAGGTAACGGAAAGCTAGGCGCGGTAGGCTTTTGCTACGGTGGCGGCATTGTCAACTTCCTGGCCACTCGTCTGCCGGATCTTGGCGCCGGCGTACCGTTCTACGGCGCCCAGCCTGCCGCTGATCAGGCCGCAAAAATCAAAGCGCCGTTGCTGATCCACTATGCGGGGGTCGACGACCGCATCAATGCCGGCTGGCCGGCCTATGAAGCAGCTCTGCAAAACGCCGGCGTCAATTACGAAGCCCACACCTATCCGGGCGTGCAGCACGGTTTTAACAACGACACTACCCCGCGCTATGACGCCGGCACCGCCAAGCTAGCTTGGGATAGAACCGGCAGTTTTTTCAACGCTTACCTGCGCGACAGTTAAACCATCGGGAGGATTTCAATGAAAGTGGAAGTGCATATTTGGGATTGGCCATTACGCCTGTTTCATTGGTTGCTGGTCATCGCCGTGGTCGGCGCTTATGCCACCGGCAAACTGGGCGGCAATCTGACCGACTGGCATGCCCGCTTCGGCAGTTTGATTTTGGGTTTGCTGGTGTTCAGATTGATATGGGGCTTTATAGGCACTACCCATGCCCGTTTCACCAGTTTCTTTCCGACCTTTTCCAGGCTGGTGGAATATGTTAAAGGCGAATGGCAAGGCGTTGGCCACAACCCGGCCGGTGCGATCGCGATTATTGCCTTGCTGGCGGTGTTGAGCGTTCTAACGGTTACCGGCTTGTTCGCCAACGACGATATTGCTTTTGAAGGTCCGCTGTTTCATGCCATTGATAAAGAGCTCAGCGACAAACTCAGCGGTTGGCATATTTTTGCGGTGAATATCCTGCTGGGTTTGGTCGCAGTGCATGTCACCGCAGTTGTACTTTACCAACGCCTGAAAAAAACCAACCTGGTCGGCGCAATGCTGACCGGTAAAAAACAACTGCCCAGATCCTTAGCGCCCTCCCCGATCAAACCGGTCGGACCGTTTCGTTTTGTAATCACTTTATTGATCGCGGTAACGGTGGTCTGGGGCGTTTGGAGCGGCGGCTTTGTCGAATATCTGGCACCGTTGGCTAGCTTCCAATCTGCTTCGGCCAATCCTAAATCCTAAACCTTAGTTTTTTCTACCACACCACAAGGAGTTAACCCCATGAAATTGAAACTGATAATCGCACTGGCGCTGGGCGCTGCTACAACGGCGGCCATGGCCGGCGAAGTGGAAGACCAGATTCGCTTCCGCCAATCCGCCTACTCGTTCTTGGGCTGGAATACTGCGAAAATCAAAGCACAAGCTGCCGACCATCCGGAAACATTTAACAAGGATCAGGTGATAGCTGCCGCGAATGCGGTTGCTGCGGTCGCTAATTCCGGTCTGCTCAGCCTTTACGGCCCTGGCACCGATAAAGGTACCGGCTGGAAAGCGACGCGACTGAAACCGGAATTCTTCGAAAAACAGGACGAAGTGAAAGAAATCGAAGCGACATTCATCAAGGAAGCCAACGAATTGCAAAAAGTGGCGGCCAATGGCGATCCTGCGGAAGTTAAAGCCCAATTCGGCAAAGTCGGCGCCACCTGCAAAAGTTGCCACGATTTGATTAGGGTTCGCGAATAATTCTATCGTCTACGAACGCCAAAAACCTATTCGGACAAAAAACATTGACGGGCATGGCATCGGCTAGATAAAAACTATGCCCGTTATCGGATGCCAAAGACCCACTTAGACCTTAGGCATCTGCCGCAGCTTCTCGACCACCTTGTCGCCGAATTCTACAGTGCTGATCATCGTCACGCCGCTGCCGGGTTTGGACAGATCGGCAGTGGAATAACCGTCGGCAAACACGCCTTGCATCGCCGCCCAGACGTTTTTCGCTTCCGCTTCCATATCAAAGCTGTTTTCCAGCATCATCGCCACCGAGCCTATCATCGAATACGGGTTGGCGATATTTTTGCCGGCGATGTCCGGCGCCGAACCGTGGGATGGCTCGTAGTAGGCTTTGTCCGGACCGATGCACGCAGATGGCATCAAACCCAAGGAGCCCAAAATGCCGCCGCCTTGGTCACTTAAAATGTCGCCGAACATGTTTTCCATCACCATGACGTCGAACTGGGTGGGTTTCAGGCACAGCGCGGTGGCGGCGGCATCGACCAGCATATTTACCACTTGTACGTCCGGATAGTCTTTCGCGACTTCTTCCATCACCTCATTCCACAACACGCTGGATTTCAGTACGTTGCTTTTATGGATGTTGTGCAGCAATTTCCGGCGTTTGCTGGCCAATTTGAAGGCTTGCTGCATGATCTGGCGAATTTGCGACTCGTCGTACTCCAGGGTTTCGCGCACATAACGCAAACCGGCATCGTTGACACCCATTTCTTTTTCGCCGAAATACAAACCGCCGACCAATTCGCGGACGATCACCAAATCGATACCCTCACCGATCACTTCCGCTTTTAATGGCGAAAAATGTCCGAGCGATTTTGGCAACGACACCGGACGAAAATTGGCGTAGGTGTTGTAACGACGACGTAAAGGCAACAAAGCGCCGCGTTCCGGCTGCTCGTCGATGGGGATGCGTTTGGAATCTTCGTGGCTCAAGCCGATTGGGCCTTTCAAGATCGCATCGGCCTCGTCGCAAATGGCTTTGGTTTGGTGCGGAAACGCCGAGCCGGATTCGAAATACGCGCAGGCGCCGAAGGCGGCCGGCAACAATTCGAAGCTTACGTCGTTACGTTCTTCGATAACTTTCAGAACCTTGACGGCTTCCGCGGTAATCTCAGGGCCGATACCGTCGCCGGCCAATATTGCGATTTTGTAATTTTTCATGGGATGGTGATAGCTGAGTGGTTAAAGCGATAAATCGGGAATGTTTGATCGATAATTAAACTGCGGATTTTATCAGATTGGTGGCGATGCTTCCCCCGAAAAACCGCTGGCCCGGCAAACCCAGGCAAAACCTGAACGGAGCGGGATTTATGACCGTTTTAACTGATACATAGGAAAGCCAAATCGTTTCGGGCGGCTTGAGTAACCCGTCCTTGCCGGGAAACCGAGTAATTTTCTCCAACGTTCGAGCTCTGAGCTTCGGCGCTTTAGAAATTTTCCGGAACGGCCGAGCTCCGAGCTCCAACGATCAAGAAAATTTCTCCACTGATCGAGAAATTTTATAAAACGATGCAGTTCCCAGCTAAAACGTTCGAGCATTTTTCTCGATCATTCTGTCGCGGAACTGCGTCGTTTTAGTTCCGAGCTAAAACGTTGGAGTTATTTTGTCCAATGACCGAGAAAAAATCCTAGCCGTTGCAGACAATTTGCTTAACTTTATTGTTCCCACGCTCCGGCGTGGGAACGATGAGTGGCGGAAATCATCCACGCCTACGAACGCAAACTGCCGATCAAAGAGGAAATGTATTGCGACTTTTACATCCCTACCGGCAAAGTTTATATCGAGTTCTGAGGCTTCGAAAACGATACCAAATATCTAGCACGAAAACAGAAAGAACTCGCTATTGATCAGAAATATAATTTCAACCTGATTGAGTTGATCGAGAAAGTCGTGCTGCATCTGGATGATATTTTGCCGAGGATGTTGTTGAAGTTTTAAGTGCAGGCTTATTGATTTAACACATCATCATTTTTCTAGTTATAATGCTTTATGGGCTAAACAAGTTGACAGCTAGACTAATTGATTGTATATGGAATACAATATTATATTTTGGCGCAATTTATTAAAATTTTATAATTAATGTATCATGTATGATAACAATACTGAATTACTTTCAATGGTAAATATGGATAAAAGACTTTTTATTAAACTCTTGTTAAGCCTATTTATCCCGACCAATATATCGGGAATTTTCGCTAAGGTAGCTCATGCCAGTTTGAAGGAAACTGATACAACTATAGTCACTGAGCTCTGTCAAAGTTGTATATACACAGATTGTGTAGACGTTTGCCCCACGGATGCATTTCATCAAGGAGAGACTATGCTCTATATAAACCCAACTGAATGCATAGATTGCACTCTGTGTATTTATGAATGCCCAGTTGGGGCAATTTACAATGGCGAATACTTGATAAATGCAAAAGGACTCGATTATGCCACTAAATGGGCGAGGATCAATAAGGCTCAAGCTGAAAAATTTCCTGTAATTTCAGCAGTTAAAGAACTAGGAAGATATGATTCAAATCAATGCAAGGATCTGACTGCTAGTTATAAAAATGAAACAAAAAAAAGTGATTTAAAAATTCAGGATATAATTCAGAAAAAAGAAATCAAGAATGATGATTGTAAAAATATTGAATCAAGAGTAAAAAACATCACTGCAGAACAGCTAGGGGTTAAGGAACGCATTTACTCTGAATCAAAAATAGTTGAGGATCTTGGGGCTGATGAATATGATCAAATCGAATTGGTAATGGCAATAGAAGAAGATTTTCATATTAGAGTTAAAGATGAAGATTCTGAAAAAATAAAGACCGTTAAAGATGTGATAGCTATTGTAAATAGCAACTGTAACAGATAAGAGAGGATAGATGCTTTCAATAGATAATGTGAGTAAGGTTGTTTCCGTTGCTAAGGATGCTGTCTCAGTCTTTAGAGATTTTAGTCTATTATTTTTGATTATTTTACTTGTTCTTTTTCCCAGAGAACTAAACCAATTATTAGTAGAAGCTGGTTTTGAGGAAGGTAGTATAGTTGGTATGAAATGGAAGGCTAAAGTATCGGAGCAGGACAAAGAAATAATAAATGCGCAGTCGTTAATTGATGATTTAAAGGATGCAAACCTTAGATTATTGAATGTGGTATCAGACATAAGGCCTTTAATTAAAGACGAATCGGTTATTAGTGCACTAAATAGCCTTCAAGAGAGCAATAGATCAATATTGAATGAGGCAAATACTATTCAATCCAATCTAAAGAAAATAACTTCCGAAAATAGTGAGCTAATTGACAAGTCTATGGCAAATAAATCAGATGTTAAATGGGGTGTTGTCTTTGGAGGTGATAATTCACTTGAATACGCTCTTGATGAGATCAAGAAAGCAAAGAATAATCTTGGGCTAGATATTGGAAAAATTTATTTAAGGCAGGGCTCATACAGGAGTGTGATTCCTTCGGTAGATCGACAGCAAGCGGAATATTTTTTGTCAATTTTGAAAAAGCAGAGAAATGACTCATATATAGTAAACATGGATAAATGGTGCAATAATCATAAATATCAAGAAAAATACATTCAGTGTCTATAATGGAATTTGCTCGCAACGTGCGGTGAAGTAAGGGGCCGCACGCTAACCATTTAAGTCAGATATTCACTGCATGTCTAATTTTTCATCGCTCCCACGCTCCGCGTGGGAACTCAACCCCGGACGCTCCAGCGTCTATCACCAAACGTCAATCTCCATCAACCCTACCAAGCCATCTTAGTTCGCGGCGCTAGAGTAGCTCCAATGCCGCGGCAACTTCACGTAACCGCGTTTAACCGGGTTGGCGTGAATGTAGTCCAGTTTTTCCCGCATCATCGCTTCGTTCAAGATCAATTTGGCTTGCACGCCTTCTTGCCAGTACTGATATTCGCGATCCTGTTTGCGCGCCGGTTTGGCAGAGTGCAGCCGTTGGAGCAGGCGCTCGGCTTTTTGCTGCCGCAAATGATCGATAGGTATAGGCTTTGAAGCTGGCGACGCATTTGTTCAATTCCGGGGCCTGCGCATTGAGGTGCAGATGATTTTCCAGGATCACATAGTCGTAAAGTTTCAAACGACCCTTTGATGTTGGTATTGCCAGCTGTCGAGGACGATTTGCACGGTTTCCGGGCGCGTGAAAACGGCCAGCCTATTCAACTACCGTGCTGGTCATGAAATGCAGTTTGTCGGCTTCGATGATGACGTAGCGGCTTCTACTCCTGTTTGCCTTGATTCAGCAGGACGCTCCAGCATCCAAGGCTGCATTACCACGCGCAGCGTGGGAACGATAAATGGTTTATAAAGGCTTTTTTGCCGGGTTCCATTCGAATTTCATCATCCACACATTGTATTGCCGCACATAGTGCGTACCAAGCTAGT
>NZ_JANIBL010000072.1 GCF_024505055.1 Methylomonas rosea | reverse complement strand
AGGGGCGATGCAGGGATGCATCGCGTTGACGAAGGGGCAGGAAGCCCCTTTCGTCAACCCCCGCCGAAAGCGAGGAGCGCAGGGAATAAGCGGCGTCCGGGTGTCTTTTCTTTTGGATACTTTTCTTTGGACAAGCAAAGAAAAGTATCTCGGTTGTCGGTCCGAGAACCGACATCAAATTAACCGTCGCGGTAGCGACACATTTAAAGCCAAATAGCTTTTGCAACTAAAACTAAATGACCTCACCCTCTTCATACAAAGTCTCCGGCGCAATATCAGCCCCATTCGGCCAAGATATACTCCAGCCATCGACAAAAAATTTCTGAAAATACTGTTTGTCTTTCAAAGGCTCAAAAACTTCACCATTCAGTCACTTCCAACAATCGGCGATTCTTTTTTCACCGTTATCAAAAGTTAGCTTGATTTTATAATCGCTCAGATATTCGGCATCAATGACAACGGGCATGTATTACATGACTATTTACCACTCAATTTCCTGATAATAGTTTTCGCCAGATAATCGTTAATCTCGTTATGCCTTGGCACAGCCTGAGATTGCCGTGTTTCTTCGTTGGTATACCAATCGTGATTGCCACCATGCCTGGATAAACGACAACCCATTTCTTCAAGAATTTTTAGCAAATCCCTTCTTTTCATCAGGCGACCTGCAAAGTCTCCACTTTACGAATAAAAGGAATTTCCTGCGTTTCAAAATCCTTAAACAAATCCAACAAGTTTTCCTGCAATTCCTGCTTGGTTTCGCCTTGCGTTAAATAATCAGGATATTCATTCAGAAAACCCAAATAAAAATCGCCGTCTTTCCAGCAAGTATATTCAATCGTTTTCATCATCATCTCCCAACAATAGGCTTAAACCGCTCGTCGTAACAATTAACCCTAACCCAGCCTCTCCCTCACCCACTCCGGCACCGCCGCCAACGCCGCCGGCAATCCGGCAGGATCGTTACCCCCGGCCTGAGCCATATCCGGCCGACCGCCGCCTTTGCCGCCGACTTGGGTGGCGACGAAATTCACCAACTCACCGGCTTTGACTTTGTCCATCGCATCTTTGGACACGCTGGCAATCAGACTGACTTTGTCGCCGCTGACCGCCGCCAATACCAATGCTGCACTACCCAGTTTGTTTTTCAACTGATCGGCCAGGTCGCGCAAGGCTTTCGGATCGACGTCGTCGAGTTTCACGGCCAGTACTTTCACACCATTAACGTCAACGGCTTGGTTGGTCATCTCGTCGCCGGCCGAGCTAGCCAGTTTGGCTTTGAGTTTTTCCAGTTCTTTTTCCAGGCCTCGGGTTTTTTCCAGCAATTGGTGGACTTTATCCGCGGCTTTATCCGGTGCGGCTTTCAGCAAGCCGGCGACGCTGAGCAGGGCTTTCTCGCGCTGATCGATCCAATCCAATGCGCCTTGGCCGGTGACGGCTTCCAGGCGGCGGACGCCGGCCGCGACGCCGGTTTCGCCGACGATCTTGAACAAACCGATGTCGCCGGCTCTATCGACGTGAGTACCGCCGCATAGCTCGGTGGAAAACTCGCCGATTTTAAGCACCCTTACTTCGTCGCCGTATTTCTCGCCGAACAAGGCCATCGCCCCGGCTTTCACGGCATCGTCTTTAGCCATGATTTCGGCGGCTACCGGGTTGTTCAAACGAATCTGTTCGTTGACCAAGCGTTCGACGGTAGCGATTTCCACAGCTGTCATCGGTTCGAAATGCGAGAAGTCGAAACGCAAACGTTCTGAATTTACTTGCGAGCCTTTTTGCGCGACATGTTCGCCCAATGTCGCCCGCAGCGCGGCATGCAGCAAGTGCGTCGCAGAGTGATTGCGCTCGGTGGCTTTGCGAACCTCGGCATCGACGCTAACTTCACAAGCCTGGCCTTCGCTGAGCGTGCCGCGCAACACCTTGCCTTTGTGCAGAAACAGCTTACCGCCCTGCTTCTGGGTATCGTGCACTTCGAAAACCGCGTCGCCGCAATCGATGCGGCCGGTGTCGCCGACTTGACCGCCGGACTCGGCATAGAATGGCGTTTGATCTAGAATCACCACGCCTTCGTCGCCGGCCTCCAAAGCATCGACCGGCTGGCCTTGCTTGAACAAACCCAGAATTTGCACGGAACCGTCAAGATGGAAATAGCCGGTAAATTCGGTGCTGCTGTCGTGTTTGATATCCTGGTCGTAATCGGCTGCGAAACTACCACCGGCACGAGCGCGGTCGCGTTGTGCCGCCATTTCTACTTCAAAACCAGCGTGATCGACGCTGAGTTGGTGTTCGCGAGCAAAGTCGGCGGTCAAATCCACCGGGAAGCCGTAGGTGTCGTACAACAAGAACACCACGTCGCCGGGGATCACATGGCCGTCCAGCTTGGCAACACAGGCTTCCAGGATTTTCATGCCTTGCTCCAGGGTTTCCGCGAAGCGCTCTTCTTCTTTTTTTAGCACCCGTTCGACTTGCTCCTGAGCCTTCGCCAACTCGGGATATGCTGCACCCATCTCGGCGACCAAGGGCGCGACCAGCTTGTAGAAAAACGTATCTTGAATGCCTAAGCGATAACCGTGGCGAATCGCCCGACGCACGATGCGGCGCAATACATAGCCGCGACCTTCGTTGGACGGCAATACGCCATCAGCCACCAGGAACGCGCAAGAACGTATATGATCGGCGATAACGCGCAGCGAACTATTTGCCAAGTCGCTAGTGCCGGCCAATTGCGCGGCGACTTTTAACAAGTTTTGGAACAGATCGATTTCGTAGTTGCTGTGCACGCCTTGCATCACCGCCGAAATCCGTTCCAGCCCCATGCCGGTATCCACCGACGGTGCCGGCAACGGCGTCAGGTTGCCGTCCTTGTCGCGGTCGTATTGCATGAACACTAGGTTCCAGATTTCGATGTAGCGATCCCCGTCTTCGTCCGGGCTGCCGGGAGGGCCGCCGGCCACATGCTCGCCGTGATCGTAGAAAATCTCGGTGCAGGGTCCGCAGGGACCAACATCGCCCATAGACCAGAAATTATCCTTAGCGCCGATCCGCGAGAAGCGTTTAGGGTCGTGTTTGACATCTTCCAGCCAGATCGCTTCGGCTTCGGAATCTTCGTCAAATACCGTGACCCACAACTTTTCCTGGGGAATGCCCAGTTCTTTGGTCAGGAAATCCCAGGCAAAATGAATCGCATCGCGCTTGAAATAATCGCCAAAGCTGAAGTTGCCCAGCATTTCGAAGAAGGTGTGATGACGCGCGGTGTAACCGACGTTTTCCAAGTCGTTGTGCTTGCCGCCGGCCCGCACACAGCGCTGACTGGTAGCGGCGCGGGTGAAATCCAACTTCTCGCGGCCTAAGAACACGTCTTTAAACTGCACCATCCCGGCGTTGGTAAACAACAGCGTGGGGTCGTTGCCCGGCACCAGAGAACTGGACGGCTGCACAGAGTGGCCGTGTTGACGAAAGAATTCCAAAAAGGCGGCCCGCAATTCGGCGCTGGTCATTTTTTTCATTGTGGTTACTTCAATGTTTTGTGTTAACAAATATTTGTGGCGCACCATCGCGATGAGGCGCATCGGTCGAAATTGCTGAGCTTAATATCACTTCGCGAACCCCGAAGTTCTTAGAATCAGTCATTCCATCGTCTAATTGGCTCATTTTCCAAACGAGCTTTAATACTTACAGGATCTTGCCGACAGTCCATCACAGCATAAACAGAAACTAATTCATCATCGACAGTGTAATAAATCGCAACGGAAAGCGCTTTGCGACCAACCAATGAAATTCAGCGAACTTTTGGGGGTGAATGCCTGCATATAGAGAATCCAAAAAATAACGGCCGACTCCCTCCTGCTGCCGTTCGTAAAACTCAAAAGCATCCAGCAAATCAAATTTTGCGCTGTCAAAAATTCGAATTTTCATCGAATCCTATCTTGAATTTCCCGCTTTGCTGTTTCCCAATCAGTAAAACCAATCTCACCCGATTCCGCCAGGCGCTTTCTTTCCGCCAACAAGTGACCATGCCAATCTGGTGTTGAATAGCCAGCCGCCTGACTGGATAAATCCTTCCATAACTCTTCCATCATGCCGATTTTCTCGGCAAGCGACATTTCTTTTAGCGGTAGAGTAACGTTCATAACTTTCTCCCAGAACGACTTTGCACGAAGCTAATGCGTACAGCGAAACACACGAATGGATCCGCCGAATGGCAACTTAAATTACTTTGCATCATTTTGCGGATCGCCTATCGGCATCAGCTCTAACCAATTTAATCTTCAATTCCGCATATAAGCGTTTAATCATCTCGCCACTAAATCCGCGTTGCTGCAAGAAGCGACTGCGTTTCAGCCATTCGTTTTGAGTCAGCGATTTTTCGTCGCCGTATTTACCCGAATACACCTCAAGCAACAAATTCTGCCAACCGCCCTGTTCATCGGCTTGGATATCCAAATCGGCATCGTTGATACCGCGCTGTTGTAGCTCATAACGAATTCGAACTGGCCCATAGCCGCTACGGATACGCTGACGAACGTAACATTCCGTATAGCGTTGGTCGTTCTGCCAATTCTGCTCGGCCATTCCATCAATGACCGGCTCAACTTCATCGCGGTTGAAACCGCGCAAAGCCAATTT
Organism: Methylomonas rosea; assembly: GCF_024505055.1. Classification (GTDB taxonomy): domain Bacteria; phylum Pseudomonadota; class Gammaproteobacteria; order Methylococcales; family Methylomonadaceae; genus Methylomonas; species Methylomonas rosea. The sequence goes on along the minus strand of NZ_JANIBL010000072.1, from coordinate 22,235 downwards.
ATCCTGCAGTTCCCGGCGGCTATGTTCGCGCCGGGCCAGCAATCTCAGGCAGACAGCCTCGATTTGTTGCCGACGCTCAATCGCCGTCGACAAACTCGGCGTCGTCGTCTTCACTGGCAGCTGCCGGTGCGCTCGCTAACTTGGCAAAGGCTTTTTCGCGGATGGCTTTTTCAAGTTCGGCGGCTTTATCCGGATTATCACGCAAGAACTGCTTGGCATTGTCCTTGCCCTGACCGATCTTTTCGTTGTTATAGGCATACCAGGAACCGGACTTCTGGACGAAACCAAATTCCACACCCAAATCCACCAATTCGCCAAAGAAGGACACGCCTTCGCCGTACAGAATTTCGAAATCGGCTTGTTTGAACGGCGGGGCGACTTTGTTTTTGACGACTTTGACGCGGGTCTCGTTGCCGATCACCTCGTCACCCTTCTTGATCGCGCCGATACGGCGTATATCCAGACGCACCGAGGCATAAAACTTCAGCGCATTACCGCCGGTGGTGGTTTCCGGGTTGCCGAACATCACCCCAATTTTCATCCGCAACTGGTTGATGAAAATCACCAGGGTGTTGGAGCGTTTGATATTGGCGGTGAGTTTACGCAGGGCCTGCGACATCAAGCGGGCCTGCAAGCCCATGTGCGAGTCGCCCATGTCGCCTTCGATTTCCGCTTTGGGAGTCAGGGCGGCGACCGAATCGATGACCACGATGTCGACCGCGCCGGAACGCACCAGCATGTCGGTGATTTCCAAGGCCTGCTCGCCGGTATCCGGCTGCGACACTAATAAGTCGTCGATATTCACACCGATCTTTTGCGCATAAACTGGGTCCAGTGCATGCTCGGCATCGACAAATGCTGCGGTGCCGCCCAGTTTTTGCATTTGAGCAATAGTTTGCAGGGTTAAAGTGGTTTTACCGGACGATTCCGGTCCGTAGATTTCGATAATCCGGCCACGCGGCAAACCGCCGACGCCCAGAGCAATATCCAGGGACAATGAGCCGGTCGAGACTACTTCGATATCGCGACTAGCCGCAACGTCGCCCATCCGCATGACGGAGCCCTTACCGAATTGTTTTTCGATCTGCATCAAGGCGGCGCCCAGCGCCTTTTTCTTGTTTTCGTCCATTTTAGTACCTGCTGTTGTCTGGCCGGTGAAAGCCGCGCATTATCCCATAGACCCTGGCTGCGAAACAGTTTTAATCGCTCTGCAAACCTGAGAAAAAGCCGGCGGCAAGCTGCGGGTTATAGGAGAAATACAAGTGCAGATAGGAGGCTTGTAAGGAGCCGCTGCGGAAAAAACCTTCGCCGTGGCCGAAACTGCGTTGCGCGGTGGAGACGGCAATCGGTTTCAGCGCGGTATCGAGCTTGGAAAAATGAAAGCTGTGGCCGCGAATCTCACCCAGCTCCAATTGCAGACTATGCATACCAAGGTTAGCTAACTTAGTTTGCATAACCGCTTTGCCAGCTAACAACCCTACCATCGCCGCTTGATGGCCGTCTTTGTCCGTCAAACTCTCCAGCAAGTATAAAAAGCCACCGCATTCCGCATAGATGGCTTTTCCGGCTAGATGATGGTCTATTAACGCTTGCTTCATTGGCACATTGTCAGCCAAAGTTTGTAAATGCAATTCCGGGTAGCCGCCCGGCAGATAGACGCTGTCGGCCTCCGGCAATTTACCGTCGACTAAGGGCGAGAAAAACACCAGTTCCGCCCCCATCGCCTGCAGACAATCCAGATTGGCTTGATAGAGAAACGAAAATGCCGCATCGCGCGCCACTGCTATGCGTTTACCCTGTAACAATCGTGGTGGCGGATTAGTAGAAACGTTCGCAAAGGCAACCGGCTCGGGCAAAAGACAGGGCGTAAAACTATTTAATAATTCTGCGGCCCGCGCCAGCCGGGCGTCCAGATCACCGATTTCCTCGGCCTGCCACAAACCCAAATGCCTGGAAGGCAAGCCGACTGCTTCGTCACGGCTCATTGCCGCCAATAACGGCATGTCCGCCGGCAAAGCCTCCTGCAACAATCTCGCATGACCGGCGCTACCGACTTTATTAGCAATAACACCGACAAACGCTAGCTGCGGCCGATAATGGGCCAAGCCGAATGCAACTGCGGCAAAGGTTTGCGCCATGCCTTGCGCATCGATCACTGCCGCCACCGGCACCGCCAAGGCCTGGGCCAGATCGGCGCTACTGCTGTCGCCATCGAACAAGCCCATCACACCTTCGATCAAGATCAGATCGGCTTCACCGGCTGCGAGAAACAACAGCTCCCGGCAATGCGCCTCACCCATCATCCACAAATCCAATTGATAGACCGGCTGCCCGCAGGCATAAGCCAAAATCTGCGGATCGATGAAGTCCGGGCCGGTCTTGAATACCCGTACCCGAAGGCCTTGTTGGCGATGATAATAAGCCAGCGCGGCGGTGACGGTGGTCTTGCCTTGCCCGGAAGCCGGGGCGCTGATCAGCATCACCGGGCAGCTACGCGGTTCGGTAGTCAAAGATGAAGCAGGAGAAACAGTCAAAATATCAGTCCTTTTGGTAAAACCACATTTGGTAAACACTCATTAAAATCTGCACCCCCATCGACAAGCCCATCAACGCACCGCTGAGCACCACCACATAGGCAAATTCGGAAATATGCTTGGTCACAAACCAGGACACCACGTCCAATAGCATCGCGAAGAACGGAATCACCAGCGCGACTCTTTTTACATAGATATTCATATCGCAAAGCAAAAATATTTTGCCGATAAAAAACAGGATGAAGGCGATACCGAATAGATGAATGTGTGATACCCGCACCAATGCCGGCGTAGACGCCCCGCCCTTATGCGCGACTTCTGCAACACCTTCGTAATGGGTCAGATTAGGCAGACTGGGGTTGGCGGCAGGATTGTGACAGTGGATGCAATCGCGGTTCAAAATCGGCGCAATCCGCTGCTCGTAAGCCGGTCGTTCAGCGCCATCCTGGATCCATTTCAAGATAACCTCCTTATCGCTTTTGTATTGCAGATTGGGCTCCATGATACCGTTGATCGCCGCACCCAGCCGGGACTGGGTGGTCGAGCCGTGGTACATAATGACGATGTCGTCTATCGACAAGCCACGCTTGCCGTCGCGGCCTTGATGGGTGTAGTACAAGTTCACCAAGGCCATCAGATAGCCCAGGCCGATGGTCAACAGGAATACGGTATTTAATATTTTCTCGCTGGTGGAAATGTCTCGAAAACGGCGATATTGTTTCGGCATAGGCAAATACGCAAAAAGAAAAGTAGGCTTAATCCATGGCGCCAGACAGGCGCGGCGGAATTTTCTGACGAGTCAAATCGGCTCCCCAGCTACCCAATGGCATTAAACGGCTTTTAGAATAATCGATATGAAAATATTGATCTATGCGAAGTTCGCGGAAAAATCATACCGGCGACTTTTATTTTTATCGCATAATCGACCACGGTTATGCGATAAAAATGCTTCATTCCATTACGAGAGCGAGTGCTGGTTTTGAACGAATCGTCCAACGCTCGGCTTTTGCTATCACCGGCAAAAACAACCATGAAACTATCCCCAGCGATTTAAGTCATTGGGAAACCCACCACAGCAGGAGAACTCATGCGTACTTTATTACTTTCCTTACTCGCCACCACTGCCTTTTACGGTAGCTTATCGACCGCGCAAGCCCAAGAAACCGGCAACGTTGCGGTTCCCGACAAAGTCCGGGCCAATATTTTAAAACGCCACCCGCAAGCACAGGACCTTAAAGCGACTCATGAAACCCACTTTGGTCAGCAAGTTCTGGAAGTGAGCTTTAAGGATGTGGAAGACGAGACTAAACACGAGCTATTCAGAACCGACGGCGCGTTGTTTGCCAATGAAATCTTGTTGGCAAACGGTCTGGAAATATCGCCTGATGTGACCAAAGTGCTGGCCGATAACTTCCCCGGCTATAAACTACACAAGGCGGAATTGGTGATTAATCCGAACGGCGTGGGTGAAGAATACGAATTATTTATCGAAGTGGGCGGCAGCAAATGGAAAGTTGCAGTCAACGACAAAGGTCAAATCACGGATAAAGATGCTTATTAAAGACTCGCATATTATTCGGGAATCCGAGAACTTCTCGGCCTAAGCTCGGGCCATTCTAAATCGGTGTTTTTCTCATCTCTAAGCTGACTGCCTTTGCTGACGCCCGGTACCCATAGCGATAGCGCTATCGACACCGGGGGGACGCGGACGGGGTAAAGCGCATCGCTAGCCGTTTACTCTGACACCTGGATTCAAAACCCAGCTTACGGCAAATCCGCTATTTTCCGCCCCACCTTGCAGGTCTTACAATATCGGTATGACTCAAAATAATTATCCCATCGCCGAACTGTTTCCCGGCTTCTCAGAGGCAGATAGCTTACAGATAAACCAGGCGCTGACGCTAATCGAGCAGCTTTCGGTGGATTGCAACGACACCGTCCGCCCCAAAGGCGTCGATGTCGCGGTGATTTTAATGAGTGTGCATATCGATCTGGAGACCATTCTGGCGGCGCTGCTCAGCGATTCACGCGTTGCCGGCAAACTCAGCGACTCGGCAATACGAGAGCAATTCGGTCCGGTGGTCGCCGACTTGGTTAAGGACGTGAGCTGGCTGAACAAAGTCAGTATTTACAGCACCGAAATGGCAAACCAACCCAACCAAGCCGAGATCTTGCGGCGCATGCTGCTGGCGATGACCCATGATGTGCGCGCGGTGCTGATCAAACTGGCTTTTCGCATCCAGCGGCTGCGTGGACTAGAACAAGAACAGGAAAATATCCGCCGCTTCATTGCCAGGGAAACCCTGGACATTTATGCCCCGCTTGCCAATCGCCTGGGCATTAATCAATTTAAATGGGAATTGGAAGACCTGGCGTTTCGCTATGTCGATCCGGAGCATTATCGCTTTGTGACCGAATCATTAGCGGTTAATCGCGAACAACGCCAAGCCTTTATCGAACGGTTTTTAGCGGCACTTAAAGACCGTTTAAAGCAGGAAGGCATTCAGGCCAAGGTCTACGGCAGACCGAAGCACATCTATAGCATCTGGAACAAGATGCACCGCAAGCAGCTGGCGATAAACGAACTATACGATTTGCTGGCGGTAAGGGTGGTGGTCGAAAGCTTGTCAGCGTGTTACATGGTGCTGGGCTTGGCGCATAGTCACTGGCAGCATATTCCGCGCGAATTCGACGATTACATCGCCAACCCCAAGGAAAACGGCTATCAATCGCTGCATACCGTGGTTTTGGATGAAGACGGCAACCGTATCGAAATTCAAATCCGTACCAAAGCCATGCACGACTTCGCCGAACTTGGGGTAGCAGCGCACTGGCGTTATAAGGAAGGCAGCAAGTTCAACGCCGCGACCGAAAAGAATATCGCCTCACTCCGGCAACTGCTGGAAGACAAAGACAGCCCCGACAGTTTGCTGGAAAACTTTCATACCGAGCTGTTTTCCGACCGGGTCTTCGTGCTGACACCCGCCGGCAAATTGGTTGACTTGGTCAAGGGCGCTACGCCACTGGATTTTGCTTATGCCATCCATACCGAAGTAGGTCATAGCTGCCGCGGCGCCAAAGTTAACGGCCAGATCAAACCGCTGACTTACAAGTTGTGTTCCGGGGAGCAGGTAGAAATTATCACCGTCAAAAACGGTCAGCCCAATCACAACTGGCTTAATCCCAACCTCGGTTATTTAAAGACCCCGCGCGCTATCAGCAAGGTAAAAAGCTGGTTCAAACAACAACAGCAGGCCGAAAATATCGCCGCCGGCAAATTGCTGCTGGATAAGGAAAGTAAGCGGCTGGGCTTAAAAACCGTCGACATCAACGAGCTTTTGAGACATTTTAAATTCTCGGACATAGAACACTTTTACGAAGCGCTAGGTCACGGCGACATCAACAACCGGCAATTGGCCGGCGCGCTGAAAATTCCGGAATTGGAACCTACGCCGATTAAGTTGGTGCCAAGCAAATCCTCGACGCAATCGGCAATCACTATCGACGATATCGATAATGTGGTCACCACGCTGGCGCATTGCTGCTCGCCTGTAAAAGGTGACGAGATTATCGGCTTCATCTCGCATAAGCGCGGCATCACGATTCATCGCCGCGATTGCGAGAATATCCGGCATTTATCGCCCGAGCAACAACTGCAATTATTGAAAGCGGATTGGAGCGGCCAACAGACGGTACATCACAGCGTGCCGATTTTGATTCATGCCTTTAACGCGCAAAACTTGCTGAACGACGTTTCTCAGGTACTAGCGGCCGGGAAAGTACATATCAGCAATGCCTCGTTGAAGACTCACGACGATTTGTCCGCGATTCTGACTATGACTATTCAAATTGAAAATACCGAGCAGCTCAGTTTGGTGCTGACACGTATCAGTCATTTGCCGAATATTATTGAAGTGAGGAGGAAAGTCTGAATCAGCTCTTAATCAGCGTTAATTCAACTATTGGCAAGACTTTTTTAGCGGCTCGGCAGAGGATTCATGCTAACATAGCCGTTTTAAATTTAGAGCTTTAACTATGGCAAAAGAAGATCAGATTGAAATGGATGGCAAGGTCATCGACACCCTGCCCAATACTATGTTTCGCGTCGAGCTGGAAAACGGTCACATTGTCACCGCCCATATCTCGGGCAAAATGCGTAAGCACTATATCCGCATCCTGACTGGCGATAAAGTCCGCGTAGAAATGACACCTTACGACTTGACCAAAGGCCGCATTACCTTCCGCAATCGCTAACCCGTCTTTCGGGAAAGCGATTGCTTCCCTCGCGTTACACGACTTGATTCAATTCCGAAACGATTAGTTGTTTGCTCTCGATGGCAAAAGCCAGCGCATCGTTCTCGACATGTACTCGCACATGACCGCCATTCGCTAATCGACCGAACAACAAATCTTCCGCCAACGGTTTTTTGATCTTTTCCTGAATCAAGCGCGCCATTGGCCTTGCACCCATTTTCGGATCGCAACCGTGTTCGGCCAACCAAGACCGCGCGGCAGGCTCCAATGTCAACGTAACGTTCTTATCGGCCAATATGGCTTCCAGCTCGAAAATAAACTTATCGACCACGCTACCAACTACCGCCATATCCAACGGTTTGAATTGCACGATGGCGTCCAGACGGTTTCTAAATTCCGGCGAAAAACCACGCTCGATCACTTTCATACTATCGGATGCATGATTTTGCTGGGTAAAACCAATAGATGCCCGGCTGCTTTCCTCCGCACCGGCATTGGTGGTCATGATTAGAATGATATTTCTGAAATCGGCTTTACGACCGTTATTATCCGTCAAGGTGCCGTGATCCATAACCTGCAACAACAGATTGAACACATCCGGGTGAGCTTTTTCCAATTCGTCCAACAACAATACTGCATGGGGATGCTTGGTCACCGCCTCGGTCAGTAATCCGCCCTGATCGAACCCAACGTAACCGGGAGGCGCACCGATTAATCGAGATACGGTATGCCGCTCCATGTATTCGGACATATCGAAACGAATCAATTCTATGCCCAATACTTTAGCCAGCTGGCGCGTCACTTCGGTTTTACCGACACCGGTAGGGCCGGCAAACAGGAACGAACCGATGGTTTTAGTGGTATCGCGCAAACCGGCTCGCGACAATTTGATCGCCGACGCCAACTCTGAAATAGCCTCGTCTTGACCGAACACCAGCATTTTCAGGTTCTTTTCCAGGTTGGACAGTTTATCAATATCGTTGGACGACACCGATTGCGCCGGCACCCTGGCAATTTTAGCGACGATCTCTTCTATCTCGGCGGTATCAATCAGGTCTTTGCGGTCAATACCGGCAAATAAACGCTGCCTGGCACCTGCCTCGTCAATCACGTCGATGGCTTTGTCGGGCAAATGTCTATCGGTGATATAGCGTGCCGATAATTCCACCGCCAGCCGTAACGCTTCTTGGGTATATTTCAGACCATGATGCTCTTCAAAGCGCGACTTCAGGCCTTTCAAGATTAATACGGTATCTTCGATTGAAGGCTCTATCACATCGATTTTCTGGAAGCGCCGCGCCAAGGCATGGTCTTTTTCGAAAATGCCCCGATATTCCTGATAGGTAGTGGAACCTATGCAACGCAGCTGTCCGGATGCCAACACCGGCTTGATCAGATTGGACGCATCCATCACACCGCCGGACGCAGAACCCGCGCCGATAATTGTGTGAATTTCGTCGATAAATAAAATCGAGTCAGGTTCTTTTTTCAGCTGATTAATTAAGGCCTTCAGTCGTTTTTCAAAGTCGCCGCGATATTTGGTACCGGCAACCAGCGCCCCCATGTCCAGGGAATATATGACGCTATTCAACAAAATATCCGGCACTTGTTCTTCGACAATTCTTTTCGCCAAACCTTCGGCGATAGCGGTTTTACCGACTCCGGCTTCGCCAACTAACAAAGGATTGTTCTTACGACGACGACAAAGCACTTGAATGGTTCTTTCCACTTCCAATTCGCGACCAATCAAAGGATCGATGTTGCCTTTCAAGGCTTCGTCGTTCAAATTGGTTGCGTATTTTTCCAACGGGCTAGACAAGGCTTCGTTGCTGCTGCGGTCGGCTTCCGGTTCCTCGCTACTCTCTTTTCTGAACTGCTCGATTTTGGAAACCCCATGCGCCAAGTAATTCACCACGTCCAGACGGGTGATGTCTTGTTTGTTCAGCAGATAAACCGCATGCGAATCCTGCTCGCTAAATAAGGCTACGAATAGATTAGCTCCGGTCACTTCTTTTTTATCGGAAGCCTGCACATGAAAAACCGCGCGCTGTAAAACGCGCTGAAACCCCAAAGTGGGTTGAGTTTCTCGCTGTATCCCTTCCGGAATCAGGGAAATGGTTTCGTCTATAAAGCGCGTTAACTCGGCCCGCAACGCATTAACATTGCAGCCGCAAGCGATCAAAATCGGTATCGTCGTGACGTTATCCAACAAGGCCAGCAACAAATGCTCGACCGTGATGAATTCGTGTCTTTTGGCATGAGCTCCGGTAAAAGCAGCATTCAATGTCACTTCAAGTTCTTTACTTAGCATGGTTACCCCTCACGCCTCTTCCATCGTGCACATCAGCGGGTGATGATGCTCGCGGGAATATTCATTAACAATATGTACTTTGGTTTCAGCAACGTCTTTGGTATAGGTACCGCAAACGCCGACACCCTGCGTATGCACTTGCAACATTACCTGCGTCGCTTTCTCTTCGCTCATGTTAAAAAAATCAGTCAATATTTCGACGACAAAATCCATAGGCGTAAAGTCGTCGTTAAGCAACATCACCTTATAGAGTGGCGGTCTTTTCAGCTGCGGTTTGGCTTCTTGCAGCGCGGTGTTACCGTCGCCATCTTTCAAGGGTTCAAAATCTGACATAAGCTTTGGTGCTGTGAATCATTGTGGTCTTAAAAATAGCGTCTTAAACATTAAATTTCAATCTTTGCGCATATAAAAAACATTTCTAGTAAAATGCGCGCCTTTTACCGTTTTCTATCAACATCATGGTTTGGAAACCTCACGTCACAGTAGCCGCCGTGATCGAAAAAGATGGCCGCTTTCTGCTGGTTGAAGAGACAACGGCTCGAGGCCTTGCGTTCAATCAGCCGGCAGGTCATTTGGAAGAAGGTGAAGATTTAATCAGCGCCGTCAAACGCGAAGTGTGGGAGGAAACAGCTTGGCAATTTGAACCGGAGGCGCTGATTGCCACACAACTATGGCGTAGAAATCCACATATGCCCAGTTTTGTTCGCTTCTGTTTTTCCGGCACGGTCAACAACCACAATCCAGAACAACCTCTCGATGACGGCATTATCGACACTCACTGGTTAAGCCGCAATGACATTTACGCAAAACGCCAACAATTACGCAGCCCTTTGGTATTAACCACCGTGGACGAATACCTGAAAGGTCACCGTTATCCGCTTACCATCTTACAGTCTTTTCTCGATTTAGAATGAGTAAACATATCATCGTCGGCATGTCCGGCGGCGTCGACTCTTCCGTCACCGCATTAATCTTGCAAGAACAAGGCCACAAGGTCACCGGTTTGTTCATGAAAAACTGGGAAGAAGACGACGGCACCGAATATTGCACAGCGATGGAAGACTTGGCCGACGCACAGCAGGTTTGCGACAAACTGGGCATAGAGCTTAAGACGGTCAACTTCGCCGCCGAATACTGGGACGACGTATTTGCAGTGTTTTTGTCGGAGTTTAAAGCCGGCCGGACCCCCAATCCCGACATACTTTGTAACAAACACGTCAAATTTAAGGCGTTTTTGGACTATGCCATCGAAGATCTGGGCGCCGAATACATCGCCACCGGCCATTATGCCCGCGTCAGGGAACAAGACGGCGAATTTCAATTATTAAAAGGTTTGGATCCCAACAAGGAACAAAGCTACTTTTTATACGCGATGGGTCAGAAAGCCTTGTCGCGGACCCTGTTCCCGATCGGTCACCTGCATAAACCGGAAATCCGCGCGCTGGCCGATAAAGCCGGGTTTGCCAACAGCCGCAAAAAAGACAGTACCGGCATCTGCTTCATAGGCGAACGCAAGTTCAAGGAGTTCCTGCAACGCTACCTGCCCCACCAACCCGGCGAAATGCGTACCCCCGATGGCAAATGCATTGGCAAACACCACGGCCTAATGTACTACACGCTGGGCCAGCGCCAGGGCTTGGGCATCGGCGGCGTCAAGGACGCGCCGGACGAACCCTGGTTCGTGCTGGAAAAAGACTTGGACAACAACGTGCTGATCGTCGGACAAGGCCATAACCACCCGCTGATGCTGCACAATACGCTGGAAGCCGGACAATTGGACTGGTGCGGCAGCCAGCCTTTGACCGAAACCATCCGCTGCGCCGCCAAGACTCGCTACCGCCAACCGGACCAGGATTGTGTCGTTGAACCGTTGAACGGCGGCACGCGCGTCAAAGTCCGCTTTGACGTACACCAGCGGGCGATTACGCCGGGGCAGTCTGTGGTGTTTTATCTGGGCGAGGTTTGTTTGGGTGGTGGAATTATTGAGGCTAAGTTCAATGAAACGAAATGAATAGATGGCTATCGGGTATTATTTGAATTTAACGACATCGACGGCGGCCCGGCTTTTATGTTGATTCCGTATACCGATTATTTGAAAGAAAATACCCTTGATAATACCACTATTCCTAATGAAGTGGTTGGTGCCGTCATTAAACAAGACATCACCCCCATTAAAGCCTGGCGGGAATATTTACATATATCGACAACCAAATTAGCTACACTTTTAGGCGTTTCAGAAACGGAATATACCGAGCTTGAAAATCAAGAAAAACCCAATAAAACCATGCTAGAGAAAATAGCGTCTGTTCTAAGCATTAAGCTTGATCAATTAAATGTCTGATGAAAACATTTTTTCTCGCCATTTCAACGCATAGCCTAAGAGCAATTATACATAAGGGTGAACAATGCTAACCAATTTACGCATTAAAAATTTCCGCATGTTAGAGGACTTGAAAATTCCAAGGCTTGGCCGAGTAAACTTGATTGTCGGAAAAAATAATAGCGGTAAAAGCTCAATTTTAGAGGCCATTAGAATTTACACAGAAAAAGCTGACAGAGACTTTCTGCGTGAAATTTTAATAAACCATGATGAATCAGTTACCTTTGATCATGAACCTGACAATCAGAACCCAAGCTATTGGTACGGCTTGAAAAATCTATTTTATAAGCGAGAGTTTTCGGCGAAAGAAAATGCTTTTATATCTATTTCTTCAGATGAAAAAAATTTAATTCAGCTTGAGTATGTTTTTTATTATCAGCAAGAAGAAATAAAATTTGACAAAGACGGCAACGAGATAAGCAAGTCCAGAAAGAGAATCCCTATACATCAATCAGAGCTACCTAGCTTCCTAGAACAATCAGATACTGAACTTATCCCTGCGCTCAGTATAACTATCGGTGAAGCTCGTAACACGTTATTTAATTTAACAGCCAATAGCCAAAGAATTGGATTTTCTCCACCGGCATGGGGATTATTTCCTCCCGACACACCAAATTCAAGCTTTGTTCCCACCAGACTTTTATCCTCGGAGAAACTTGCCGAATTATGGGATAAAATTGCAGCTAAATCAGAAGAACAAGTACTTTTAAAGACATTAAAAGTTATTGATCCATCTATTGAAAGATTAGTTTTTATTAAAAACATTGAAAGAGATTCACGACAAAAAAATGATCGAATACCCGTAGTAACACAACAAGGCTCTGATACGCGCATCCCTCTAAACAGCATGGGTGACGGCATATCCAGATTATTACAACTGATACTTTCTACATTCCCAGCAAGGGATGGAATTTTACTGATTGACGAATTTGAAAACGGCTTGCATTACAGTGTTCAAGAAGAAGTCTGGCGTATCATTTTTCAATTAGCTAAAGAGCTAAACATTCAAGTCTTTGCTACGACGCATAGTTGGGATTGTATCGAGAGCTTTACTAAAGCCGCAGTTGAAAGCCCGGAAGAAGGCATTTTGCTAAAAGTATCCAGAAGTAAACTTACCAGCGACAATGGAAAAATCATCGCTACCGTTTACGATGAGGCCGAGTTACAAAACATAACCGCATCAGAACTTGAGATTAGATAATGTCTAAAAAGATATTATTGGTTGAAGGTAATGATGATCGGACCTTTTTCAAAGCATTCTGTAAAAAGCTTGGACTCACCGATGTCGATGTGCCAGAAATAACCATCGTCACTCCGAAGGACAGAGGTTCACAAAGAAACGGCTGGACGAACCTAGTTGACCATTTACCAACAGAAATTAAACGACTTCGCAGTGGTGATATTGATAAATTAGCCATTGTAATCGATGCTGATTTTGCGCCAAACAACAATGGTGGAGTCACTTCAAGGCGAAGTTTGGTCGCCAAGAAAATAAACGGCTTTTTACAAGAACAAAATTACGGCCTCTACGAAATATCGGACCAGCCTAATTACCAAAAAGGCGATATTTTCAAGCATGCAAACGGCTTACCCGATATTGGCTTATGGATCATGCCCGATCACCAAAATGAAGGAATGATTGAAAATCTTGTCGAGCAAATGATTTCAACAGACACAGAACAACAAGCCCTATTAGCTCACACAGACCTCTCAATAAATAATTTACCCACCAAGCTATTTAAAGACATTCATTTGTCGAAAGCCAGAATCTACACATGGCGAGCTTGGCAAAAAGAACCCGGTATAAGATTGCCGGATGCGTTGTCCGAAAACCTATTAAGTATCGAAGCCGCAGCTAATTTCAGCAATTGGTTAGTCTCGGTTTTTAAGTAATTACCAAAATATTTTCTAAGGAAATAGCTCTATGACCCTCACCGCCATCTCCCCCATCGACGGCCGCTATGCCAGCAAAGTCGACGCCTTGCGCCCCATTTTCAGCGAATACGGCTTGATCCGTTACAGGGTCGAAGTGGAAGTGCGCTGGCTGCAAGCCTTGGCCGCCGAAGCCAAAATCGTTGAAGTACCTGCCTTATCGGCAGATGCGATTGCCGTATTGAATGGCATAGTCGCGAATTTCTCCGAAGCCGACGCCCAAGCCGTCAAAGACATCGAGAAAACCACCAACCACGACGTCAAGGCGGTCGAATATTTCCTGAAAGAAAAGATTAAAGGCAACGCCGAACTGCATGCCGTCAACGAGTTCATACACTTTGCATGCACCTCGGAAGACATCAATAATTTGTCCTACGCATTGATGCTAAAAGAAGGCCGCGGCCTGATCCTAAGCGAAATCGACGCCACCATCGCAGCGATCAAACAACTGGCATTGAATAGCGCCGAACAGCCGATGCTGTCGCGCACCCATGGGCAGTCGGCGACGCCAACCACGGTCGGCAAGGAATTTGCCAACGTCGTCGCCCGTATGCAACGCCAACGTGAGCAACTGACCAAGGTCGAATTGCTGGGTAAGATCAATGGCGCGGTCGGCAATTACAACGCGCATAGCGTGGCCTATCCCGACGTGGACTGGCCGCAATTCGCGCAAAACTTCGTCCAGTCTCTGGATCTGACATTTAACCCTTATACGATCCAGATCGAACCGCACGATTATCTGGCAGAATTTTTTCACGCTCTGTCGCGCTTCAACACCATCTTGCTGGACTTCGACCGCGACGTCTGGGGCTATATTTCGCTGGGTTATTTCAAGCAAAAAACCGTTGCCGGCGAAGTCGGCTCCTCGACCATGCCGCACAAGGTCAACCCGATCGATTTCGAAAACTCGGAAGGCAATCTGGGGTTGGCCAATGCCATCTTCGGCTTTTTGGCCGACAAACTGCCGGTATCGCGATGGCAGCGCGACCTGACCGATTCCACGGTGTTGCGGAATATCGGCGTCGGCGTCGCCCACACCAGCATCGCCATTCAATCCACGTTGAAAGGCATTTCCAAACTGGAAATTAATCCGGCGTTGATCGATCAGGATCTGGACCAAAACTGGGAAGTGCTGGCCGAGCCGATTCAAACCGTGATGCGTCGTTACGGCATCGAAAAGCCTTACGAAAAGCTCAAAGAACTAACCCGAGGCCAGCGCGTCACCGGCGACGGCATGCGCGCCTTCGTCGATAAGCTGGAAATCCCAGATTCCGCCAAGGCCGAACTGCTAGCGCTGACACCGCGTAGCTATACCGGCTACGCGGCGGCTTTGGCCAAGAAAATCGGCTAAACACCAGGACAGGTTGTTGCTGAACTTCATCTGGATATTCTTCTTCCTGACCGCCTTCGCCACCGCCGCCTTCAAGCTGCTGGTACTGGGCGACACGAAGGTGTTTTCCGAGTTGATGAATGCGATGTTCAGTCTGTCCAAGACCGCGTTCGAGATTTCGCTGGGATTGAGCGGCGTGCTGGCCTTGTGGCTGGGCATCATGAAAATCGGCGAGCATAGCGGCTTCATCGATTTGTTGACCAAGGCGCTGAATCCGCTGTTTAACCGCCTGATGCCGGAGATCCCGAAGAATCATCCGGCGCTCGGCGCGATGGTGATGAACATCGCCGCCAATATGCTGGGTTTGGACAACGCGGCGACGCCAATGGGCATCAAGGCGATGCAGGAAATGCAAACATTGAATCCGCATCCCGAACGGGCCAGCGACGCACAGATTTTGTTTCTGGTGCTCAACACCTCGTCGGTAACGCTGTTTCCGGTAACGATCTTCGCTTACCGGAAACAGCTCGGCGCGGCCAATCCTACCGATGTGTTTATCCCAATCTTGATCGCTACCTATATGTCGACGCTGACCGGCTTACTGGCCGTCGCGGCCGTGCATAAGCTTAATCTGCTGGACAAAGTGGTATTGGCTTATCTGGGCGGCATTACCGCCTTGGTCGGCGGCATACTCGCTTATTTCGCCGGCTTGGATCAAGCGGAAATGCTGCAACAATCGGCCTTGGTCAGCCACGTAATTTTGTTCAGCCTGATTGTTTCCTTCATCGCCGCAGCCGCTTTCAAAGGATTGAATGCTTACGAGTTGTTCGTCGAAGGCGCCAAGCACGGTTTTCAAACCGCGATTACCATCATTCCTTATCTGGTGGCGATGCTGGTGGCTTTTGGGGTTTTCCGGGCCAGTGGTGCATTGGAATTAATCACCGACGGCATTCGGCTGTTGGTCAATCTTGCCGGCATCGATAACCGTTTCATTGACGGCCTGCCGACCGCACTGATGAAGCCATTCAGCGGCAGTGGTGCGCGGGCGATGATGATAGACACCATGCAAACCCACGGGGCCGACTCTTTTGCCGGTAGACTGGCGTCGGTGGTGCAAGGCAGCACCGAGACCACGTTTTATGTGCTGGCGGTATATTTCGGCGCGGTTAATATCAAACAGATACGCCACGCCGCAGCGTGCGGCATCATTGCCGATCTGGGCGGCATTATTTCCGCTATTTTGGTGACTTATTGGTTTTTTGGTTAATTCGATTATCGAGGCCAATTGTTTGAATTCGTTGGGTTACGCTACGCTTTTATGCCCTTTAGGGTAAACCCCAACCTACATTTTTTGATATTACATGCAGATACATTTGAAAACACTTGGGTGCCGTCTCAACGAAGCGGAACTGGAAACCTGGGCGCAAGCCTTTCAAGCCAAAGGCCACGCCGTCACCCGCAATCTGAGCGATGCGCAACTGGTGGTGATCAATTCCTGCGCGGTCACTCAGGACGCCGTAAAAAAATCCAAGCAAATGATACGCCGCATCCACCGCGACAATCCGCAAGCCAAACTGGTGGTCAGCGGCTGTTACGCGACCCTGAATGAAACAGAAGCCGCGCAGTTGATGGGCGTGGACTTGATCGTCGGTAACCAGGATAAAAGCCAACTGGTGGAAAAAACCCTGGCCGAGCTGAATCTGGACAGTATGCCGGCCATGTCGACCGAACCCGGCGAAGTCTCGCTATTCAGCCGCGGCCGGCAACGGGCCTTCGTCAAAGTGCAGGACGGTTGCCGCTACCGTTGCACCTTCTGCATCGTTACCGTGGCTCGTGGCGAGGAAAGTAGTCGCCCTGTTCAAGATGTGATTCAAGAGATCAATACCTTGCATAGCCAAGGCATCAACGAAGCCATCATCACCGGCGTGCATCTGGGTGGTTACGGCAGCGATATTTCCAGCAATCTAGTCGAGTTAATTACAGAAATACTCGATAAAACCGCCATTCCGCGCTTGCGTCTCGGCTCGCTGGAGCCTTGGGAGTTACCCGACGGCTTCTTCGAACTGTTCAAGAATCCACGACTGATGCCGCATCTCCATCTACCCTTGCAGAGCGGTAGCGACAGCGTGTTACGCCGTATGGCCAGACGCTGTAAAACCGAAGAATTCGGCCAGATCGTCAAATTAGCCAGAGCGGCAATTCCGCATTTCAATATCACCACTGACATCATCGTCGGCTTTCCGGGTGAAACAGAAGTGGAATGGCAGGAAAGTTTTGAGTACATCAAAAACCTGGGTTTTGGTCATATTCACATTTTTAGCTATTCGCCGCGCGAAGGCACAAAAGCCGCGGGCTTGCCGGATCAAATCGATCAGAACACAAAGAAACAGCGCAGCAAACAATTGCATGAATTAGCCGACACAATGAAGCGCAGGTTCATTGCCGAAAACCTCGGCGAGCAGGCCAACATTTTATGGGAAGGGCAAAAAGAGGCGCAGAGCAATGGCACTATCCGCCATTTCGGTTACACGCCGAATTATCTAAGGGTAGCTTGCGACGTGGCGCCTGACCTCATTCTGGAAAATAGGATGGTGGCGGGAGAATTAATAGAAGCTAAACAGGATTTCGTGCTGGTACGTTTGACTTGACGCCATAAAAAAGCCGCAAAGCTGTTTGCTTGGCGGCTTTTTCCCATAAGAGCGGACAGTTTAAATCAATACGGATTCGGATCAAGCGGCCCTCGCCCGCCGCCCTGCATTTCATCGAATTTCAAGACATCTTCGTCCGGAACCTTACCATCATGAATTAGATAATTACGTCTGGAAAGATAGGCGTTTTTGAAAAACTCGTAACGATCCAGTGCTGCTTCGGTGGCGACTTTTTCCATGCCCAATAAATCTGAACGTGCATCGATGACTTTCAATGCGCCAGGTCCAATTGAAACAGCCGCGCCAATCCAATTTGGATTTATATAGATACCGGCATAAGTAAACGGATTCATCGCGGCATCGCCAACCAATCCGAACACACCACGCGGCGAACTAGGTCCGAAAAACGGTAGCACCAAGTAAGGACCGGTAGGTATTCCCCAATAGCCCAAGGTTTGATCGAAGTCTTCATTATGTTTGGGCAAATCGATCATCGTGCCCACGTCGATCAGACCTGCAACACCAATTGTGGTGTTCACCAAGAAACGCGCGCCGTCCTGACCGGATTGCAGGAATTTCCCTTGTAAAACATCGTTGGTACAAACACCTATGTCATCGACATTGCTGAAGAAATTAGTAACGGCTTGGTCCGCAAAATCCGGCATAACCCAATCGTAGCCTTTGGCAACCGGTTTCATGACATAATCGTCTACACCGTCATTAAACGATTGAACACCTCTGTTCCAGCCCTCCCAAGGATCTTTAGGATCGATACCGTGGGTTGTGGCACAACCGCTTAATAAAGTCAGTAACCCTAAGATCACCCAAGCTTTTTTCCCGTCTTGCATAACTTCACCTCACCAATTGAATATTGTTTATACCTATCCAAAACTCACGTAACATACCGTACAACCAATTTTTTTAGCCAACCACAACTCAATGGAAATAAACCTAAACCCGTTAGGCAACCGTTTCAGAGGTTACCTTCCTGTTATTGTCGACATAGAGACTGCTGGCTTTAATTCGAAAAAAAACCCACTATTGGAAATCGCCGCCGTAATAGTCGAACCAGACACAGACGGTTGGTTACATGTCACCGAAAAACATCACTGCAATATTATTCCGTTCAAAAACTCCGAGCTGGATGATGCAGCGCTCAAATTTACAGGTATTGATCCATACCATCCTTTCCGCATGGCTATAGAAGAGAAGGATGCACTTACCAAGCTGTTTACCCCTATCAAAGCCGCTGTAAAACGTAACGAATGCAAGCGGGCGATTTTAGTTGGCCATAATCCTGCTTTTGATATAAATTTTTTGAACGCCGCTATTGAGCGCACCAACTATAAACGCAGCCCGTTTCATCCATTCAGTAGCTTCGACACTGCCACACTAGGTGGACTAATGTACGGCCAAACAGTCTTAGCAAAAATTGCTCAAGCCGCCGGAATTATCTGGGATAACGAAAAAGCACATTCAGCGCTTTATGATGCCGAACAAACTGCTGAGTTGTTTTGCCTGATTATCAACCGGTGGAAAAAATTAAGCGAGTACGAAGTGACATAAATCTACTCAATTAGCGACGTAGAACACATTACGCTCCAACAGAGTTTAGCGATGACGATATCAATGTATCAAAGGCCTCTAAAATTAAAATATTTGAGCTTCTTGCAAAATAGCTGAACGCAATAGGCTCCGAGGGGCTCGTCTCATCCGAAGACGAAATTTTTCACGACTTGAGCAACGTTTAGATGCTTTACCCGTCTGAAATCATCGATTCTGCTCCGTTGTGCCCATATGCCACCGCGCCAACGTTCGTCAACGCCCCTTTTACAGCTTTTACCGACCTATTTGATGCGGTTACGTGAGTAGTCGCATCAACTGCTCTGCGGTCAGCGCCAGAATGCCGAACATCAGGTGCGACATCACTTTGCCATGGCCTCTGACCCGAACAAACCGGCCACCGAAATCATCCTTCAAGCGGGCATTGGTCCGTTCCGCCTGACTACGCTCCTGGTAGCGGTGTGCCTCGCTAGCCGCAAATTCACGTTTTTCATCACGGCGTGGATTGTGATCAATCAGCGGCACATGCCCCAGGCTGCGGCTGTGTTCCCGTAATACGCTGCTGCAATAAGCCGCATCCATCAGGTCGTAACAATTCGTCACGCGTTCTGCCGTCATCAACGCCAGCGGTATCGCCGCCAGGCTGTCGTGCATTGAGGCACTCGACAACAGCGCGCTAACCGGAACGCCGCAATCCGCCGTATCAATATGCAGTTTATAGCCGTTCCAGCTGTTTTTGTAACCCTGGGCGTTGCATTGGCTGCCCCGGTCGCAGTCGCGGGGCAGTTCCTTCAATAATTCAGCCAGCGCTTTACCTCGTTGCTGCTCCTGCTTGCCCGGCTTGGCTTCACGGACTTCATCTTTGCAGGGCCGCCCGCGTTTCTTGGCCTCGGCAGGGGTTCCGTGGCCTTTTCCTTTTTGGCCGGCTTCTCGCGCGCTTCAATCGCCGTGCCATCGCGGCTGATATGGCCGATCAGTTACTCGCCCAGCGTTTCCTTTACCAGTGCCGCATGCGTGCGCTCTGTCAATCCGGCTTCCGCAAACTCGGCAAATACCCACAGGGCACAAGTGCGCGCGAGAAGGTCGCTTCGCTCGGCAATTTCCGCCACATCGAGAATCCGCAGATGCGCTTCAAGGCGCGATCCATGGCTATGCGCTCAATCAAACCGGTCGTCGTCGCGATACCCAATACCGCTTTGGCCACGAAAGCATTCGCCAGCATTCCACGGTCATGTTCTGGTCGCCCGCATCCGCCACCGGTTGAGCTGACAAATTCTTCGATACGCACCCATTCCAGGGTATGCACCAGCTTGGTCAACTTCGGCGTCAGTGCGCCTACCTCGCTCCGCAATTCCGGTAGTAGTTCTTCCTGAACGATACGCCAGCGTTGCATTATTTCGGTTCGTTGCGTAGTATTCATGGCGGGCGTTGATGAAGTCTTCAGAACCTTGATCTTGCCAGCAATGGCCGCCCACTTCCACCTTTCTTTACCCCTCTCGGCGGTTAATTCCACTTAGGCTCTCGGTTTTGCAAGAGCCTCATTTGGTTAGCAATCTAGAGTTACTAACTAAACCTGGATTGCTTAACTTAACAATCATGAGGAAGCTTTCGTCACCCCGTAGAATGAAAGATACTGAGCGGGAGGCGGCAAGGCGAGGTCGGAAAGCCATTAGAGAAATGATCCTGAAACTTAACATGACCCGTAAAACAGACTCGTACCCCGGACTGAATCAAACAAGATCGCACGGTAATAAGACCCGAAGCCCACGCGGCTTTTAGGTGTTTTCCGTTTTACAGTTGCCGCCTCCCTACGCTTAAGTCTACAAGTTTGGAGGTTTTTATGGAACTTTCGGTGTTATATCGGTGCGTTGCTGCATTGGACGTTCATCAAGCCAAGCTGATGGTTTGCATCATGGTTGAAAACGAATGCGGCGAAGTGGTCAGTGAGCTCAAAGAATTCGGTGGCTTTAAAAAAGATCAGCTCGAAATGGCCGATTGGGTGGCCTCATTCCAACCGGACTGGGTGGTGATACCCAAAGGGCACAAGTGGAGAGTACGGGAATTTATTGGAAAAGCCCGTATGCGGCGCTCGAAAAAAAAGGTTTGAAAATCGCCGTCGTCAACGCCCGGCATGTCAAACAAGTGCCTGGGCGAAAAACCGATATTGCGGATGCACAATGGTTAGCGATATTGGCTCGAAATGGTTTGTTACGCGGCGGGTTTGTGCCGCCGTGTCAATTCCGTGAGTTACGCTTGGTTTCACGGCAAATGCAAAAATTGACGGGCATGTTATCGGCCGAAAAAAACCGGATGCACAAACTGTTGACCGATAGTGGTATCCGACTCTCGGTGGTCGTCAGCGATCTGCAAGGCAAAGCGGCACGCGCCATGATCAAGGGCTTATTACAGGGAGAAACGCCAGAACAAGTGCTCACGTATGCGACCAAACGGCTCAAAGCGTCGGAAGACGAGTTGTTGGATGCCTTAGCCGGTGATTTGACCGCCAGCCATCGTTTTATCCTGACGCAGGTGATGACGCATATTGAGGCGTTGGAACAGGCGATTGAAAACTGCCTACAGTATCTGCTTCAGGGGTTGAGTGCGTATGCCCCCATTCTGCAAAGCTTGCAAACCATCCCGGGCATCGATCAAGCGGGAGCCGCCATGTTATTGGTTGAAATCGGCGATGACATGCAGGTGTTTGGGACACCGGCCAAACTGGCTTCCTGGGCAGGCGTCTGTCCCGGTAACAACGAGTCTGCCGGCAAAAAGAAGTCAGGCAAAACCCGGAAAGGGAATCCTTATGTACGGCGAATTTTATGTGAAGCGGCCAATGCGGCCAGTAAGACACGCTGTCGATTACAGGACAAGTTTAAGGCGCTCGTCATACGCCGTGGGCGTAAACGAGCGATATTTGCGATTGCGCACAAACTCTTGAAAATCGTGTTTTTGTTAATCGAACGCAGCGATTATTACCGGGATGCTGACACCGATTACGAAGCACTTACCGTCCAACGAAATGCCCCGCGTTGGATCAAGAAGCTTAAACAGTATGGTTACATAACGGCATAATTTGCTTGAGGGGCGTTATTTTTAGGCCCTTCGGGGTTAGGGGAAGCTGTGTGCCTCCCGCTGAGTATCTTTCACGGTAAGTCATATCTGTAGACCCCAGTAAGCATCAACTCATAGTTGTAAGAATCCGCAGAGGATTCCATTGCAATACTCAGTCGAATAGAGCCGCTACCGCCGATCTGATATTTTCTTTTCGACTAAAGTTTGGAAT
>NZ_JANIBL010000071.1 GCF_024505055.1 Methylomonas rosea | reverse complement strand
CCAAACCGCCGTCGGCGCCGCGCAGCCGTTGCAGCGCGGCGCGCTCGTCAACCATTTGGTGCAGGCGTTCGCCAACCAGAATCAGCGGGCCTTGCTGAGTGGACTCTTTGCGCCAGTAGCGGATCACGTCTTCGTTAAAGCTGCCGCAAAAGCCGCGCACGGAACCAAACAACAGCCAGATGTCGTTGGCGGGCGAGCTTAAAACCGGCTCCGGCAAGCTATCGGCCAAATCGACCAAGGCTGTCTGCAAGGATTGCACTACCCGTTGTTGCGCGGCTTCGCGCGTACCCACTTTCCGCAGTTCGGCCAAGGCAAAACTGCGCATCGCGCCGAGAATGCCGGACAAATCGTCGAACAAGGCTAATCGCGCTTCGACTTCCCGGCGCTGACTCATATTTTATCCGCCAATAATTGCCGCAACACCGTAAGCCATTGCTTTTTAGGCGAATCCAACATCAAAGTATCCGGCAATTTTGCCATTAGCTCTGCCAAGACGCCGGCCGCCTGTTCCGGTTTGAGACTTTCCAGTAAACCCTCGCCATAGGCCAGCAACCATGCCAGATGTGCTCGTTCGGACAAAGGTTGCAAGCGGTCCTGTTTCAATATTTCCCGCAGCAAGCGGCCGCGTTGCAGTTTTTCCTCAACCCCGGCTTCTAAACGCGTCCCGAAACGGGCGAAAAGCTCCAATTCCAGAAATTGCAAATAGTCCAAGCGAATATGCGCGGAAGCGGTTTTGATGGCCGGATGCTGGGCCTTGCCGCCGATGCGCGACACCGACCGGCCGATATCGATGGCCGGCAGCATACCCGCCGCGAATAGCTTGCTTTCCAGATAAATCTGGCCGTCGGTGATCGAAATCAGATTGGTGGGAATGTACGCCGACAACTCGCCCTGACGGGTTTCGATGATGGGCAAGGCGGTCATACTGCCGCCGCCATATGCCGAGGACAACACGGTGGAGCGCTCCAACAGCCGGGAATGCAGATAAAAAATATCGCCAGGATACGCTTCGCGGCCCGGCGGCCGTTGCAGTAACAGCGATAGCTCGCGATAGGACTGGGCGTGGCGGGTCAAATCGTCGTAGACCACCAGCGTATCGCGGCCCATGCGCATCCAGTGTTCGGCAATCGCGCAACCGGCAAACGGCGCCAGGTAACGAAAACCCGGCAAGGCGTTGGCTTCGGCAACCACCACCACGGTATAGGCCAACGCGTCGGCCTGGCGCAGTGCTTCTATCGTACCGGCGACGGAAGAACGTGGCTGGCCGATCAACACCATCACGCACAAGACATTGCGACCGCGTTGGTTGATTACGGCATCCAAGGCCAGCGCACTTTTGCCTATGCCGTCGTCGCCGATGATCAATTGGCGCTGGCCCTTGCCGATCGGGATCAGCGTGTCGACGATCTTGCAACCGGTATATAAAGGTTCGGACACGAAATCGCGCTCGATTATGGGCGGCGCGGCGGCTTCCAATGAGCGAAACTGGCGTAATTCCGGCGGCGGCAATCCGTCCAGCGGACTACCGAGCGGATCGACCACCCGTCCCAATAAAGTATCGCCAACGCCCACTTCCAGCTTGCGACCGATATGTTGCACCGCCATACCGGCAGTAACGCCACGGTTTTGCGACAACAGAATCGCCCCCAGCACCTCCTTGCCCAACTGAAACACCAGACCGGTGCTGCCGTCGTCGAAACCGATCAACTCATCCAGCCGCGCGGTCGGCAAGCCGCGTATCCAAGCGATGCCGTCGCCGATACCGGCCACGCAGCCGCGCTCGGATAAACGCAGGCCAAATTGATAGGGTTTAACCGGCTCAACCATGATTGGCTTGGCGCCGGAAAAACGCCAGCTCATCAGCCAGATTGGCGTGCAATTGGCATTCGCCGACTATGGCACGCAGACCGGCAATCAAGGCCGGGTCTTCCTTGAACCTGAGTTGTAAGGTTTGTCCGGCAGCGCCCGATAAGGCTGCCGACACTCGCGCTTGATCGGCTTCGCTCAAAGGATGCGCGCTAAGCACCTCGACCGCAGAAGCGGCAATCAACATCGCCGCTGCTTTACGCAGCGCGGCTTGTTCGCTATCCGGCATATTCAACAGATCCTGTAGAAACACCTCGACAACACGCTGCGTCAATTGCGGCGATGCCAGCCGTTGCAACATGGCCGCGGCCTGCCCATACGCCGCGCCCGCCGCTTCCCTTATCAAAGCCGCTTCCCGTGCCGCAATCAGCGTCTGGTTGCGAACCCGCAATTTGGCTTCTTCGTCCGCCAGGGTTTGTTTCAGAGTCTCCGTTGCGGTATTGCGCAACTGGGCCAACTCTTCGTCTAGTTGGCGGCGACTGGTTTCTTGTTGTTGATTCCAATCGGTTAATCGTTGCTCGTATTGTTGGCGCAGGGCTTCCGCTTCGTTGCGCAACTGCGCGGCCTGCTCGGTTTCATCTTTGATGCGCTGCTGCCGGGCATCGAGCATTGCCAGCACCGGGCGATACAGGAAACGTTGCAGTATCCATACCAGGACCAGGAAGTTGAGGATTTCCAGGATAAAGGTTGTCCAGTCGAATTGCATCATGGATGGGTAACCTGTTTTGTTGGATATGATTTTGCGGCGTTGTTACGAAAATACCGCCGATTAGTTTCTCCGCTATCTTAAACCCCGCAATGGTTTTGATGTCTGAAAATTTACCCCACGTAGTTTGCCGTTTAGGCACGTCTTGAGGCTGGAATACTTACGGCTTAGAATACGGCCCGACTTTCCGGATTAGAGCCTGCCCGACCACCTGAGCCATGGCAGATAAGACGGGAAGCCCGAACCAACTTAGCATTTCGTTACCCTATGACCTCTTTGCAAGCACACCTGTCACACCCCAAGTATCGTCCGGATATTGACGGCTTGAGAGCCATTGCCGTTCTCTCGGTTATCGCCTTTCACGCCTTTCCCAAGAGCTTGCAAGGCGGATTTATAGGTGTAGACATCTTCTTTGTGATTTCAGGTTATCTGATATCGACCATCATTTTTCAGAACCTGGAAAAGGGCACCTTCAGCTTCGTCGAATTCTACGCCCGCCGGGTTAAACGCATCTTCCCGGCACTGATTCTGGTATTAGTTGCCTGTTACGCCTTCGGTTGGTTCGCGCTGTTTGCCGATGAGTACAAACAACTGGGCAAACATATTGCCGCCGGCGCCGGATTCGTTTCCAACATTGTGCTGTGGAGCGAGGCCGGCTATTTCGACAATTCCGGCGAGACGAAACCGCTGCTGCATTTGTGGAGTTTGGGCATTGAGGAACAGTTTTACATTGTCTGGCCCTTGTTGCTTTGGTTTGCCTGGGAGCGGAATTTCAATCTGTTGACCATCACGATTCTGGTCGCCATCGTCTCTTTTTGTTTGAATATCACAGGCATCATTGCTCATCCCGTTGCGACGTTTTACTCGCCGCAAACCCGGTTTTGGGAGCTGTTATGCGGTAGTTTGCTGGCCTGGATGACGCTCTACAAGAAGGATTCATTTTCCTCGCTCAAGCTAAAACTTGACGGCTGGCTGGCTTGCGCGGTTTATCGAAATTCTCACGCCGCTGACGGCAAGACGCTTGCCAACGCACTTTCTTTTCTGGGCATACTCCTGTTGGCCTTCGGTTTTTTCATCATTAATAAGGATTTCAATTTCCCTGGCCGTTGGGCGGTCATACCGATGTTGGCTGCGGTAATGATCATATCGGCAGGGCCGAATGCCTGGGTTAATCGTATCGTCTTGTCCCACCCGCTAGCGGTATGGTTCGGCTTGATCAGTTTTCCATTGTATTTATGGCACTGGCCCCTCCTGTCTTTTGCGCAAATAATCGAGACCGAAGTGCCCAGTATGAATATTCGCGCAATTGCGGTTTTACTGGCAGTGGCATTGGCTTGGCTTACCTACAAACTGGTGGAAAAACCGATACGCTTAGGCAGTCACAGCCGAGCCAAGACGGCGGTACTGATGCTGTTGATGCTGGGTATCGGCTATATAGGTTACGCTTCATATTCCCGGGATGGCCTGGAGTTTCGTAAAGCCGATGCACAGACCAAAACCAAGATGTATGCCGACGTGAACGGCACAGTGCTCTACAACACGCCGGAGGACTGGGTCGATGAGCGCTGTAAGGCGGTATTGGGGGGCGCCAGTTACAATTATTTGATGTGCCGCTTTACCACCGCCACGCCAAAAACACTGGTGGTCGGCGATAGTCACGCCGCGCAATTTGTCTACGACTCGATTTCCAAAGGCTCGAATGATCTGGCGTTGGTGGCTGTCAATGGCTGCCTGCCGTTTATCGATTTGGTGAGCATAAATCCCACGGAAGAATTTGCAGAGAAATCGACCAGATGCCGGGTAGTCATTCCTATCGTGCTGAAGCTGCTGAAGGAATTCCCGTCAATTCAGCGCGTGGCATTTGCAACCAGAGGCGCGATGTACATAGAAGGTTCCGGGTTCGGCAATACGGAAACGAAAAACGTCTATCGGATTATTAAAAGCCCGGATGATGTATTGGCGGAAAATTACAATCAATTTGTGTCCGGCTATGTCGCCACTATCAATGAGATTTTAAAGCTGGGCAAATCGGTGGTTTTTATTGAAGACGTACCGGAAATTGGCGTAAGCGCCAAAAACTGTGTGGACGAGCGGCCGGTGCGAATTACTGAAAGACCGCTACCCGAGTGCGACGTCTCCAGAAAGTCTTTTGAAGAGCGGAATATCAACTACAGAAGAGCGGTCGACTCTATCAACACTGCCACGCACAAGCGGATTAAGATTTTCCCCGCATACGAATATTTATGCGACGAATCGACTTGCGGCGGCATGCACGATGACATGTCTTATTTTTACGACGACGATCATCTTTCCATGCGCGGCAGTAAGTTTATTTTCGATAAATTCGCCGAATGGCTGGGCAAAGAGTCCAAATAAACGAATGGGCGACTCTATGGCAATCCGAGGCGAGTTATTTTAAAAAATATTCAAGCAACGGATTTCTAAACAACACAATCAGGGCCACCACCAAACAATAAATCGCCAAAGACTCTATCATCGCCAAGCCGATAAACAAGGTACGGGTGATGGTTTTTTCGGCTTCCGGCTGACGAGCCAGGGCTTCCAAAGCAGCGGCGATGGCCTTACCCATTGCCAGAGCCGGCAACATCGTCCCAAGGGCGATCACCAGACCGGCCACGCCGGTGGAAATCATGCTGAATAAATGAATGTCGTTCATGGCTATTCCTCGGGAATTGCGGATGTATCGGATTCGCTAGGTTCCAACGCACCGGCGATGTAGATTAGCGCCAGCATACCAAAGATATAGGCCTGCACCACGGCTTCGATCACATGCAGCATTAATAACGGCACCGGCACCAGGAAGCCGGCAATCAACAATACCAGCAAGGCCGCCATTTCCAGACTCATGATGTTGCCGAATAAGCGGATGGCCAAAGCCAGGGTGCGGGTAAATTCGCTGATGATATGAAACGGTAACAGGATGATACTGGGCTCAACATAATCGCGAAAATGCTGGCGCCAGCCGCGATCACGAATCCCGAACCAGTGAGTGGAACCGAACACCAGCACCGCCAATGCGGCGGTGGCGGACAAGTCGCGGGTGGGCGCATGTAGTTCCGGAATTAAACCCACCAGATTGGCGACCAGTACAAATAACCACAAACTTGCCACAAACGGCAGCACCCGCCGCACCGACGCCGCCGGTAAGACTTCGGCAATCGCGCTTTCTATCGCCACTACCAGCGCTTCGAGCAAATTTCGCAATGAGGATGGCTGAGGACTGAAGCGCAGCAACAGGGTTAACAGTACAAAGCCAAGCATCACGCCCCAAGTAGTCACAACCGTGTTACTGATCGCCAGTGGGCCGAGTTGAAAAACCGTGGTAGCAACAGATTCTGAGTTGTTCATGTCCGCACCTCGATAAACGTAAGGGCATAGCCGAAAGCCAGCCTAGATACCCAACATTTTGATTTAGTTGGGTTTCGCTCCGCTCCGCCCAAGCTACATTTGACTCTTACGATAGCCCTTGTGGGGAGAGCGTTTGCGCTCCGTCCGGAAAGCGGCCGGAACGGTAAGGTTAACTTATTCGACAGCCAGGTATTGGCCGGGAGCCAACGGACTTTCGTAACGGACACCTTCCCGGAAAAACTGTTCGGGGTTGGAAGCAATTTCGCGGGCGGCCAGGAATTGCGCATAGTAGTTGCGGGAGGCAAAACCGAAGGCCGGACCGTCATAGGTGTCTACGATGCGCACGAAGTCGCTGCCGACTTGGTTTTGTGCACGCTTCATTCCGCCGATACCGTGATTGTAAGAAGTCACAGCCGCTGGCCAGTCGCCAAGCTTGCCGTAAGCGTAACTCAGGTAACGGGCCGCGCCGTTGGCGGAGACGAAAGGATCGTAACGTTGATCGACGCGATCACCGCCGGGCATGAAGGTTTTGGCAGCGGCTTTGGTAAATTGCCACATGCCGACTGCGCCGGCAGAGGATTTGGCGGACGGTTGAAACGAGGACTCTACGTGCGGCAGATAAGCCAAGTCTTCCGGCAAACCGGCATCGCGGAAGGTTTTTCGAAACTGCAAATCATAGCGGCCGCTAATCTCCAATCCGCGCTTAAAGCGCTCACGCGTGCCGCGTTGCGAACGCAGCCTGTCGCTAAGACCAGGCAATACGCTATTTAATGATCTGCCATTGCTTTCCAGTTTGGCTATCAACTGTCTGTCGTTGGCGTTCAACGCCGCACCGTAACGCACTTTACTTTCCAATTCGGCCAACTGGGCCTTCCAGTATTCTCGCCGCTGGCTAATCATGTCTTTTTGCTCAGTTGTCAGGCCTTCCCCGACATAGCCCGGCAAGGTCATGACTTCGTAGACGACATCCAGATAACGATCATCGTGAAAAGCCACTTCGGAACGTTGCCAGACCGCATAGGTTTTTCGCCAAAAATCCACGGCCGGCTCCAATGCCGCCGGTTTTGGGAAAGTCCCCGTATAAAACGCTGGCTTATAAGGGGCCGGTTGCGGTTGATAAGACGGTCGTTGTTGGACGATATTCGGCCTAACCGACGCAATTTTCTCTCGCTTTACCGGCGAACTGCTGGTGCAAGCATTCAATAACACCAAGATTAATAAGGGAAGAGTTAAACGCAGCAAGGGTGGTTTCATTTTGGTCTGGTTATTGGGTGCAACGTTGATCGAGGTAAAGTTTGCCTAGCCGAGGAGAGATAAAATATTCCTCGTGTATTTTCAATAAATAATAGCGCTCATTTCGAATTTTCGTGAAGAATAAATCCGAAAAAAATCAGCTTTTTTCCTGCAAAAATCGAAAAACGTTATAAGCACCAACCACAATACCCAACACGATCAAACTGACTGTCCAGCGCACCGAATAACCGGCGGCCAACGTATCTAACCACCGCCCCAAATACGCACCGGCGACGATAGGTACTACAAACAGTAAACCCAGCGTGCCGCCATAAAACAACATACCGACCCAAGTCGCCGGGCGGCGGGTTTTATCTTCAAGGCGCCGCAGATCGCGGCGGGTGTGTTCGATTAATTTGTCCCTAAAACCCATGGCTATATCTCCGCTGATCCGCGACTACTGAGTTCGGCTAAGCGCCGCACCAAAGCACGTTCGATTTCCGACAGCGTCGCCCGCGCGGTGTGTACCTCTGAATCGGCCTGGGCCATTTCCGCCCCGAGCCGTTCGCAGATGGCATCCCGGTCTGCACCGAGAAAATAGCGCACTGTCGTAACGGTAAGTTGATTGTCGGCAAAGCGCAGCACACCGCTGGGCAAGGCCAAATAATGCCAGACGCCGGATTGATCGGTGAAACGGGCCAACCCGTATCTAAGCAAGGCCACGCAGTGAATATGCCCGGCCAAAATCCCGAAACTACCGTCGGCATCGGCGCCGATAAACTGGGTGACGATATCGAAATGCTCAGCGCCACGGCTATCCAGCAAAGTTAACCCGAAACTGTTCATGCCGGCATTGCCCCTTTCATATAGCAATCGGCTTCGCTGAGCTGGTCGTATTTGCCATCCATGAACGCTTCGCAGTCGGCGATGGTTTGCGCCAGCGGCACCCTTACGCCGGGCATGCCGGTATGATCGGCTACGGTGGTAAACGGTTGAGTCAGATAGCGTTGCAAGCGGCGCGCCCGTTCGACGATACGCCGGTCTTCCTGCGAGAGCTCTTCGATACCGAGCATGGCGATAATATCTTCCAACTCCCGATAGCGCGACAAATGCTCACGGACGGCACGGGCCACCTGATAGTGCCGGTCGCCAAGGATATGGTGATCCATGATTCGGCTGCTGGATCGCAAGGGGTCTATGGCCGGATAAATCCCTTTGGCGGCCTGTTGCCGGGACAGAATCACCACGCTATCCAGATGCCCCAGGATGGTGGCCACCGCTGGGTCGGACATGTCGTCGGCAGGTACATAGACAGCCTGCACCGAAGTGATGGAGCCGGATTTGGTAGAGACGATGCGTTCTTCCAGCGACGCGACTTCGGTCAATAAAGTCGGCTGATAACCGACCGTAGCCGGCATGCGGCCGAGCAGTCCGGAAATTTCGCTGCCCGCCTGTACGAAACGGAATATGTTATCCATCAGGAACAGCACTTCGGTATCCAGCGTATCGCGCAAATATTCGGCATACGCCAAGGCGGTGTAACCGACATGAAAGCGCACGCCGGGCGACTCGTCCATTTGTCCATAGACCAGCAGTGCTTTGGGTAATACGCCGGCATCAGCCATTTCATGCCAGAGTTCGTGGCCTTCGCGCATGCGTTCGCCGACGCCGGCATAAACCGATACGCCTTGCATCGTCACGCTGACCGCAT
This sequence comes from Methylomonas rosea, assembly GCF_024505055.1. Taxonomy (GTDB): domain Bacteria; phylum Pseudomonadota; class Gammaproteobacteria; order Methylococcales; family Methylomonadaceae; genus Methylomonas; species Methylomonas rosea. The sequence continues at coordinate 18,219 of NZ_JANIBL010000071.1, read as the reverse complement.
GCATGAACTCCATCATCAGCACGGTCTTGCCGACACCGGCTCCGCCGAACAAGCCAGTTTTCCCACCACGCACGAACGGACAAAGCAGGTCGATGACCTTGATGCCGGTTTCCAAGATTTGCGAGGCCGGCAGCGTATCGGACAGCAGGGGGGGCGCAGAGAGAATATTGCGGAAAACGCCACTAGGTAATGGCTGGCCACCATCGAGCGGATCGCCGAACACATTCAGCATCCGCCCCAAACAACTGGGATCGACCGGCACATTCAGAGCGTCGCCACGGTCAAACACCGGCATGCCACGAAATAGCCCCGAGACTGAATGCAAGGCAATTGCCCGAATCAGCGTCGGCTCCAGATGCTGAAACACGACCAGCACGTAGCGGCCTGCGCCGTTTACCACATCAAGTGCCTGACCTATCGGCGGCAGGTAATCGCAACGCACATCGACCACCGGCCCCTGCGCGGCCTCGATGCTACCCACCTGATTCATCTCACCTGTCATAGCAGCTTACTCCGACGCATAATCCCCCTACAGCACCTGGGTGGACATATTTTTTAGATTCTTGCGCCCGCCAACGAAAAAAGCTTGCTACGGAATCGTCACTACTTGGATAATCGCATTAGTTATTTAGCATATTTGCACTATGTCGTACTCACCGATTAGCGCCGGTCTCCCGGTGTTAGTCCGGGAACTTTGGACTTTATCACATTGCCCTAACAGCGGAGTGTTGAAAAATGCCGGCGTTCCAACAGAAGGCAACAAATATTCCGTTTATCCTCAGCAACGATTTTTACGAGAAAGAGGGGGAAACATGAAACCAAAGGCAACGCAGTTAAGCTTTTGCTCAAGGTGCGGGGATGAAATTCCTCCGGACGAGTTGCAGTTTTTGCCAAATACGTCGCTATGCGCTTTTTGCTACAACACGCAGCAGGAATGCAGGGCTATCCACAACTCCAGCATTAAAATATCTAAACCCGTCTTGACCTTGGTTCCGCAAAACCCAAAAGTCCACGACAGTAACGCAGCGTAATCCCATCAGGCCGGTAGCGAAAGCTTTTTTAACGCCCACAGCCACCGGACTGAAAAACACTATCATCTGCATATACCTTACAAACGATCCGGCAACTGCATGCGGATTGTCTTACTGTTTTATGTTTTTATAACCTTCTTCACTCTCACGCATGATTTTTTGGCCTTCCTCGACCAGATTGCGCCCTTCGTCGATCTTTATCTGACCTTCACGTTGCATCACTTGTCCGCGTTCGACCATTTGCTTACCTTCCTGCCAACGGCTGCCCAACTGCGCAATGCCCTGACTATCCCGCAACATTTGCTCACCGGACAGAATTTTGTCCGCCTGCTTTGTCGGGGCGGCTGGCTCACTAGCACAACCGGCGACCATTAAAGTTAAGAGAAGAACGGAAGTATTCGGTCTGACTCTGCGCATAAATATGTCCTCTTATGATGCACTGGAAATGATGGGGAGAAATATTGCAAAACACCATGGTATCTGGCAATCATTTTTTCAAGTTGGTATCCCTTTTTGGTCTAATCGCCGAGTCCAACTTTAGCTTGCCGCTGGGACCACAACCCATAAACAATTAACGCCGATACCAACCAGCTACTTACCAGAGGGCCCACTACACCGTCATAGTAGGTGTTGACCAGGAACAGCGAATCGGCTTGCAAATTGACATTGAACAAATCTCTACTCACCTTGATTTGCCACACCCAAGCAGCATGACAACCGATACATAAACCCAGACTTTGCGGCACTCGACTTCTGAGGATGGCTAAAAACACCCCTACCACGAATAAAGCCAGCAAGGCACTGAGTATCGCTGGGTTCAACCAATTGGCAAACGCTTCGGCCATTAGTTTTAAACCACTGCTCGGCGTTAAATCGGCGTAAACCAGTTGCGACTTACTTTTTAGAAAATGTAAGGCCGCATAATAGATAGAGCTGATTGTCACCGCAGCTATAATCGATGTTTTCCGGCGCAAACCACCCAGTAGCAGGCCGCGAAATAGTATTTCCTCGCCGACGGCAATCAGCATCGCAAAAAACAAACCCAAGCCGATTTTTTCCGCGATTTTGCCCGCCGTCCAATGCCGGGTATCGTCCCAGACATGCACATCCAGCCAATACAGCGTCAATAATACCGGCAACAAAGTTAACAAACCCAATGCCAAACCTTGACCCAATTGTTTGAAAAACATTGCTTTAGGCGCGAAGCCCAATTCCGCCCAACTGAATTGCAGATAGTTCTTCAACGGAAAAATACTCAGCAGCAACAGCACCAGGGTAATTTTGCTGATGACTTTTGCCAACGGCAAAATATCGCCGGCAATCCACAACAACCCGTACCCCAGCATGCTGGCAATAGTGGCCGCAATGACCAATATGACCAACGGCACCAAGGCATAGCCCAACCAGCGGATCACCGAAAATCCCCCCACAAGGTTTGCACGGCGGTCAATGCCGATAATACTGCGGTCTCGGTGCGCAAGATCCGTACGCCCATGCGCACCGGGACAAATCCCGCTGCCTTGGCAACTTGTCGTTCTTGCTCGCTAAAGCCGCCTTCCGGCCCGGAGAGCAAGGTAACACGGGCACTGTCCGGCTTTAGGTCCGCTAGAGATTGCTCGGCATATGGATCGAGAAACACGCTTAATCCTTCCTGTCCGCTCACCCAATCGGTTAGATTCGCAATCTCACCGATTGAGGGGCAACAAGTTCTTCCGGATTGTTCGGCGGCGTGCTGGGCAATATGCTGCCAATGCTGTAAGCGTTGCTGTTTTTTATCGTCGTTGAATTTGATCACACAACGCTCGGTTACCAAAGGCGTTAACTGCGTCACACCTAATTCAACGGCTTTTTGTACCGCCCAGTCCATCCGGTCGCCGCGAGAAATGCCTAAACCCAGATTAATTGCCAGCGGGGATTCGACATTACGCTCAACAAACTGTTCGATTTCGACGCGAACGCTCTTGCGGCTGACTTCGCTGAAACGGCCCAGATACTCTCCGCCTTGGCCGTTAAACAGCACGATGCTCTGATCCTGTTTTAGGCGCAGCACACTGCGCACGTAATGGGCCGCGTCGTCATCTAATTCAATGCGACCGCCAACATTTAGCGGCGCGGCGACATATAAACGAGAAACCCGCATCAGCCCTGCACCGCCAGTTGAATGCCCTGCCAGGCGACATCTGCCATCCGTTGTATCTCCTGCTCATTGATAATATAAGGCGGCATGAAATAAATCACATTTCCCAATGGCCGCAATAGCACGCCACGACTCAAAGCATAGCGATAAACTATTAAACCGCGCCGCTGCTGCCAAGGATAAGCCTCGCGGGTTTGCTTATTTTTGACCAGTTCTATCGCGACGATCATGCCGGTTTGCCGCACTTCCGCGACATTGGGATGCTCTTTAAACCGCTCTACCGCTTTGGTCATAAGCCCCGCCAAATGCCGATTGTTCATAATCACATTTTGCTGCTCAAATATCCCCAGCGTCGCCAGCGCCGCTCGACATCCCAATGCATTACCGGTGTAGCTATGCGAGTGTAAAAACGCGGTTAGATTCTGATAGTCGTCGTAAAAGGCTTGATAGACCTGATTGCTAGTCAAAACCGCAGACAAGGGTAAATAGCCGCCGGTCAGCCCTTTGGATAGGCAGATAAAATCCGGGCTGATGGCGGCTTGCTCGCAAGCAAACAAGGTGCCGGTACGACCAAAGCCTACGGCAATCTCGTCGGCGATTAAATGTACCTGGTATTTATCGCACGCTTCGCGCAGTAATTTTAAATACACCGGATGGTACATGCGCATGCTGCCGGCACATTGCACCAGCGGTTCAACGATTACCGCGCAAACCTCGTCAGCATGTTGCGCCAAAGCTTGCTCCATGACAGCAAAACGGCGGATGGAATAGGCCTCCCAACTTTCGCCGTCTTCACGATGGTAACAATCCGGCCCGGCTACCGTGATCACATCCATCAACAACGGCGCGTAGGTGTCCTTGTATAAAGCCACGTTACCCACTGCCAAAGCCCCCAGGGTTTCGCCGTGATAGCTGTTTTCCAGCGTGATGAATTTAGTTTTTTGAGTTCGTCCGAGATTTCGCCAATAATGAAAACTCATCTTTAGCGCGATTTCGACCGCAGACGAACCATTATCGGCATAAAAACATTTATCCAATCCAGGCGGGGTGATTTCCACCAGCTTTTCCGCCAGCATCAGCGCAGTTTCATGGGTAAATCCGCCGAGGATTACATGTTCAAGCGTTTCAAGCTGCTCTCGAAGCGCCTGATTGATAATGGGATTGGCGTGACCGAACAGATTTACCCACCAGGAACTGATCGCATCCAGATAGCGGTTACCGTCAAAATCTTCCAACCAGACGCCTTTGCCCGATTTGATCGGAATCAACGGCAGCGCATCCGGCGCAGAGGCGCGCGGATCATGGTCTTTCATCTGACTACAGGGATGCCAGAGCACGGCGAGGTCGCGCTGAACGATAGTTTGATTATTCATAGCTTGCATAAAAAAGGGGCTTGCGCCCCTTTTTTGTCGGATTGACATAATCCTTAGTAACGATAATGATCCGGTTTGTACGGACCTTCGACCGGCACATTAATATAAGCAGCCTGTTCTTTGGTCAATTCGGTCAGTTTTACGCCGATTTGCGCCAAGTGCGAACGCGCAACTTTTTCGTCGAGTTTTTTCGGCAGTACATAGACTTTATTCTCATAGCTGGACGCATTAGTCCAAAGCTCGATCTGCGCCAATACTTGATTGCAAAACGAGTTGGACATCACGAAGCTCGGATGGCCGGTAGCGCAACCCAAATTAACCAAACGACCTTCGGCCAACACGATAATGCGCTTGCCGTCAGGGAAGATCACATGATCAACCTGCGGCTTGATGTTTTCCCAGGTGTAATGACGCAAGGACGCAATGTCTATTTCCGAATCGAAATGACCGATATTGCAGATGATAGCCTGGTCGCGCATCGCTTTCATGTGATCGTGAGTAATGACACCGACGTTGCCGGTAGCCGTCACGAAGATGTTGGCAATAGCTGCCGCTTCGTCCATTGTCACCACGCGATAACCTTCCATTGCCGCCTGCAAGGCGCAGATTGGATCAATCTCGGTGATCAGAACAGTAGCGCCCAAACCGCGTAGTGATTGCGCGCAACCTTTACCGACGTCGCCATAGCCGCAGACCACGGCAATTTTACCGGCTACCATCACGTCGGTAGCCCGTTTGATGCCGTCGACTAAAGACTCGCGGCAACCGTATAGGTTGTCGAATTTGGATTTGGTGACCGAATCGTTGACGTTAAACGCCGGCACTTTCAATGTGCCCTTCGCCACCATTTCAGTCAGACGCAATACACCCGTGGTGGTTTCTTCCGACAAGCCTTTAACGTCCGCCATCAATTCGGGGAAGTTATTGTGCATCATAGTCGTCAGGTCGCCGCCATCGTCCAGGATCATATTGGGACGCCAGCCGTCAGGGCCGAGAATGGTTTGTTCGATGCACCATTCCGCTTCCGCCTCGGTTTCGCCTTTCCAGGCAAAAACAGGAATGCCGGCAGCAGCTATCGCGGCGGCGGCATGATCCTGCGTAGAGAAAATGTTGCAAGACGACCAACGGACTTCCGCACCCAATGCTGTCAGCGTCTCGATCAATACCGCGGTTTGAATAGTCATATGCAGACAACCGGCGATACGCGCGCCTTTCAATGGCTGCTGAGCGCCGAATTCGGCACGCAAGGCCATCAAACCGGGCATTTCGGTTTCGGCGATATTAATTTCTTTACGACCCCATTCAGCCAGGGCTAAATCGGCAACTTTATAATCAACTTGAGTCATGGCGCTATCCTGGTTAGAGTTAAATTCCGGCCGCATCTTTCAGAGCCTCTGCTTTGTCGGTTTTTTCCCAGCTGAAGCTGGCTTCGTTGCGACCGAAATGGCCGTAAGAGGCGGTTGGACGGTAAATGGGTTTTAACAAATCCAATTGCGCAATCAAGCCTTTCGGCCGCAAATCGAAGTGCTCCCGCACGATTTGCACCAAACGTTCTTCCTCGATTTTACCGGTACCGAAGGTTTCAATGCTGATGGAAGTCGGTTCCGCAACGCCAATGGCGTAAGACACCTGGATCTCGCAACGCTCTGCCAGACCGGCTGCAACGATATTTTTTGCGACATAACGCCCCATATAGGCAGCGGATCTATCCACTTTTGACGGATCTTTACCGGAAAACGCGCCACCACCATGGCGGGCCATACCGCCGTAAGTATCGACAATAATTTTACGCCCGGTCAAACCGCAGTCGCCTACAGGCCCGCCGATGATGAACTGGCCGGTAGGATTGATGAAATATTTAGTGTCTTTGTGCAGCCACTCTTTCGGCAAAGTCGGCAGGATGATTTCATCCATTACCGCCTCTTCAAGCTGTTTGCCGCCAATTTCCGGCGAATGCTGGGTAGACAGAACTACCGCATCAATGGCAACCGGTTTGTTGTTTTCGTAACGGAAAGTCACCTGACTTTTTGCATCGGGACGCAACCAGGTCAAAGTTTTATTTTTACGCACCTGCGCTTGTCTCTCAACCAAGCGATGCGCGTAGGTGATGGGGGCAGGCATTAACACATCGGTTTCGTTGCTGGCATAACCAAACATTAAACCTTGGTCGCCGGCGCCTTGTTCGTGGTCTTCGGATTCATCGACGCCCATCGCGATATCCGCCGATTGTTTACCGATGGCGTTCAATACCGCACAACTATTACCGTCAAAGCCGATCTCGCCGTTGTCGTAACCGATTTCGCAAACTACTTTTCTTACCAATTCTTCGGTATCCACCCAAGCATTAGTGGTAATTTCGCCAGCCAAAACCACCATTCCGGTCTTGACCAAGGTCTCGCAGGCTACCCTGGAACGCGGGTCTTGAGCCAATAAGGCATCAACAACAGCATCGGAAATTTGGTCAGCGACTTTGTCCGGATGACCTTCCGAAACAGACTCTGAGGTAAAAAGGTAGTTTTTATTCACGGTTACACCCTCGCCAAAATTAAAACTTGCGCATATAAAAAAAGGCCGCGCAAACGGCCTGTTATCTGTGGTGGGCCCTGTAGGACTTGAACCTACGACCTGCCGATTATGAGTCGGAAGCTCTAACCAACTGAGCTAAGGGCCCTTAATTATCTAGCCTACGAACAATGCAGACGCCTTACTCGCCGTCAAGAAAACATCTCAACTGCTCTGATCTGGACGGATGTCTTAATTTCCGCAGCGCTTTCGCTTCGATCTGACGAATTCGCTCACGGGTCACATCAAACTGCTTACCAACTTCTTCCAGCGTATGGTCGGTATTCATATTGATACCGAAACGCATCCGGAGCACCTTGGCCTCTCTAGCTGTCAAGCCCGCCAATACATTCTGAGTAGACTCGCGAAGGCCGGCGATTGTAGCAGATTCGACGGGCGATAGCATCTTGGAATCTTCGATAAAATCCCCTAAGTGCGAATCTTCGTCGTCACCAATCGGTGTTTCCATTGAAATCGGCTCTTTGGCTATCTTCAGCACTTTGCGAATTTTGTCCTCGGGCATTTCCATACGCTCGGCCAATTCTTCAGGTGTAGCTTCCCGCCCCAATTCTTGCAAAATCTGTCTGGAGACGCGATTCAGCTTGTTAATGGTCTCGATCATGTGCACCGGAATACGAATAGTTCTGGCCTGATCAGCGATGGAACGGGTAATAGCCTGACGGATCCACCAAGTTGCGTAGGTAGAAAATTTGTAGCCGCGTCGATATTCAAATTTATCGACAGCCTTCATCAGACCGATATTGCCCTCCTGAATCAAATCCAGAAACTGTAAGCCGCGGTTGGTGTATTTTTTGGCGATAGAAATAACCAAGCGCAAATTGGCTTCGATCATTTCCTTTTTAGCGCGTCTCGCCTTAGCTTCCCCTAGGGAAATACTACGGCAAATACCTTTCAGGACAGCAATGCTCAGGCCGAAGCGAGACTCAATATCCGCCAATCGCTGCTGAGCAGCCCTAATATTTTCGCGGTGACTACTGAAAACCTCCGCAAAATTAGGCCTCGCAGCGATGAACTGATCCAACCACTCAAGATTAGACTCATTCTCCGCAAACGCATTAATAAAGTCCTTACGCGGCATTTTTGCTTTCTTGACGCAAACATCCAATATGAAACGCTCTTCTTCGCGAATAGCTGAAATCAACTCTTCAGAAATGGATACCATTTTTTTCAAATACTGCGGCGTCCATTTAAACTCGCAAAATATTTCGTCTATCGCATCGAATAACTTTTCGGTTTTATCATGGCCGTAACCATGCTTTTTAACTGAGGTTGTCGCAGCTTTTAAGGCTTTTCTGAGTAAATCGACCTTTTGTTTGACCTCTTCGTAATCGACTGTTTTGCTCTCTTCTTCAGCATCCTCAGCGGGCTCTTCAATCTCGATACCGCTGACGTCTATGTCCTCAACTTCGGTGAGATCGACAAAACCCAACACCAAATCATTGAGACGCACGCCGGAGTCTTCAACCTGAACGGAATCAAAGGCGTCGATAAAAGTCTCAACAATGAAACCGGACCGAGCGATGGCACCCACGACTTGGCGCTGGCCCTCTTCAATCCGTTTCGCAATTTTTAATTCTTCCTCGCGCGTCAATAGCTCCACAGAACCCATTTCCCGCATGTACAAGCGGACTGGATCGGTAGTACGGCCAAACTCACTATCGACAGACGCCAAAGCCGCGACTTCAGCCACTTCTTCATCATCATCCGCGGTCACTACTGCATCGGAGGTGATCAGCGAGTCATCGTCGTCCGGCGCCACCTCATAAACCTGAATCCCCATATCATTGATCATGCCGATGATATCGTCGATTTGTTCGGGATCAATGATGTCGCTCGGCAAATGGTCGTTGACTTCGGCATAAGTTAAATAACCCTGTGCCTTACCTTTTGCTATCAGTTGTTTCAGTTGGGATTGCTGTTGTTCTTGATTCATTCTTTACTCACAATACGTTTTCAGCACCAAGCGCCGCAGAACAGGAAATTATAACGGCAAAAATTAATGCGGTCACCTAAGCCTTATCCCTTAAAAGCTTCCGCAGTACCTCTTTTTCTTCAATCATTAAGCCTTCTCGACTCTCCTTCTCGATCAATCGGGTCAGCATAGCTTCCTTGGCCTGTTTACAAAGTTGCTGCAAAGCCCCGCAAAACTCAGGCTCTTCCCCACCCGCCGGCACATTGAGATCTAAACTAGCTAAAGCCTTTACGGCTTTTTCCTGGGATGTTCCCCGGAAAGACTCCAACAAGATGGCGCTATTTTCCGGCTTTTCAAGGGCGATCCGTTGCAAAACCTCTCTTAACAACTCAACCCCGGCAAAACTCAGATCATCAAGCATGACCCCGTCACGCTCAACCAAACTCGCAAAATGCGGGTGTTGGAGCAACAACCCTAAGACCTTGCGCGCCAAACTGATTCTTGGCGATGGGATGCCTTTTTTGCCTGCATTAAACTTAGACTTAAGTCTAGCCTGATTTTCGACAACATCCACGGCAATTCTGGAACCCGACAACTCTTGCAAACGGGCAAACATCATTTCCCGAAAAAACCCGGCAGGAACCTTTTCTAGCGAAGGTGTCGCTGCCGCCAGCAACTGCGACCGCCCCTCAACGGTTGTCAATTCCAATTGACCGACAATATTCTCGAAAAAGTAATCCGACAAGACCTGCGCATTACGAATTCGTTCCATAAAAGCCGATGAATTTTCCGCGCGCAACAGAGAATCAGGATCCTGCCCCTGCGGCAACAGCATTATTTTGATTTGCCTGCCATCGCGCAAACAAGGCAAAGCGGCATCCGTAGCCTTCCAGGCCGCCTGCCTGCCGGCATTATCGCCATCGAAACAAAACACCAATTCGGAAGTAAATCGGAACAATAAATCGATTTGCGCTTTCGAAGTCGCAGTACCCAGTGCAGCCACCGCATTGGAAATACCAAACTGGGCCAAGGCAATCACATCCATATAGCCCTCCACAACCAATATCCGGTCGGGCTTACTATTTTTTTCCAAAAGCTCGCAAAGCCCATAAAGCTCTTTGCTTTTAGAAAAAACCGCAGTCTCTGGCGAATTAAGGTATTTGGGCAAAGAGTCATCCAGCACTCGCCCCCCAAACCCCACCACCCGCTTCCGCTTATCCCGAATTGGGAACATCAATCTCCCACGAAAGCGGTCGTAAACCTTGCCATCATCCCTGACCACCAGCATACCAGCCTCGATCAAATCCGCTTGATCGAAACGCGCCACCAAGGCATCCCACTTATTCGGCGCATAACCCAAAGAAAAATCTCGCGCCACCTCACCGCTAACGCCTCTGGCTTTCATATACTCTAAAGCTTGCCGACCTTCCGGATTTCCGCGCAATTGCTCGGCATAAAACCCGGCAACACCCGCCAACACCTCGTAAATATGCGACACAGTCTTTTTATCCGGCAGCCCAGGCTCGCCGTCAATCAACTCCCTAGGCACATCCACTCCGGCAAAGGCCGCCAAATCCTCAACCGCCTCGACAAAGCCCAGATGATTAAATTCCATCAAAAAGCCGATTGCGTTACCACTGGCTCCGCACCCGAAGCAATGATAAATCTGCCGACCGCGATTGACTGAAAAGCTGGGAGTTTTTTCGGTATGAAATGGGCAGCGCGCCGTGAAATTGCTGCCGGATTTTTTAAGGGGGACGCGCGAATCGATTAGATCGACAATATCGACCCGCACCAAAAGATCATCTATAAACTGACGAGGTATCCTGCCGGACATGTTACCGACAAGATATTAAGCGATAAAACAGGCCTTGATTCTCGCACTGACATTCGCCATGTCAGCTCTACCTTGCATTTGCGGCTTGAGCAAAGCCATCACGCCACCCATGTCTTTTACCGATGTAGCACCCACTTCAGCTATAGCATCGGCGACCATGCCATCGATTTCAGCATCGCTAAGCGGTTGCGGGAGAAAATCCTGAATAACCAACACCTCAGCCTCCTCGATTTCCGCCAGATCGTTGCGATTGGCATCGCGGAATTGCCTGATGGACTCGCGCCGCTGCTTCAGCATTTTATCGAGCACAAGGATAATTCGCTCATCGCTCAGTTCGATACGTTCGTCGACTTCAACTTGCTTGATTGCAGCCAAAATCATGCGGATCACGCCCAACCTAGCTTTTTCGCCGCCTTTCATCGCGGCTTTCATATCGTCCGTGATACGCTTTTTTAACGCATCCATTGTCTGCCTTAAATTTGCGGACGACCGCGACGTAAGTTTTTCAACGCATATCGCTCGCGTGCCAACTTTTTCAAATGACGTTTAACTGCCGCAGCACCTTTGCGTTTACGCTCGGTGGTTGGCTTTTCATAAAACTCGCGGCGACGTACTTCAGCCAATACACCGGCCTTTTCGCACGCACGTTTAAAGCGACGAATCGCGATGTCAAAATGTTCGTTCTCTTTAACTTTAACTGATGGCATTATCAATAATCCGATTTATGTTAGTATCTTTTGACGCTATCGGCGATAGCAAGCCCGCCGAAAACGGCCGATTATACTCATAAAATTCTTTTATTCAAAAACTAATGTATGTTTTAGGCATTGAAAGCTCTTGCGACGAAACGGCTGTCGCCTTATACCACGCCAGCAAGGGCTTAATTGCGCACACCTTATACAGCCAAATTGCCACGCATGCCGAGTATGGCGGCGTCGTTCCTGAACTAGCCTCGAGAGACCATATCCGTAAACTGGTTCCGCTAATCAAAACGGTATTAAAAGAAGCCGAATTAACAGCCAAAGACATCGAAGGCATTGCTTATACCGCCGGCCCGGGCTTGATGGGTTCGCTACTAGTCGGCGCCGCCACCGCCCAAAGCCTGGCCTGGACCTGGCAAATACCTGCTATCGCCGTGCACCATATGGAAGGCCATTTATTGGCGCCGATGCTGGAAGATAATCCGCCCACCTACCCGTTCGTCGCATTACTCATTTCAGGCGGCCATACCATGCTTATCGAAGTCCGCGCGATTGGCAAATACCGCTTGCTCGGAGAATCGCTGGACGATGCCGCGGGCGAAGCCTTCGACAAAACGGCAAAGATGTTAGGCCTGGAGTATCCCGGCGGCCCCAAATTGGCTGAGTTAGCGCGCAGCGGTCAAAATCGCTTTAAATTCCCGCGACCAATGACTGACAGACCAGGACTGGAGTTTAGTTTTAGCGGCCTGAAAACCTTCACAATGAACGCCCTGCATGCCACCCAGCAAACTGAGCAGGACAAAGCGGATATCGCTTTCGCATTTCAACAAGCCATCGCGGAAACGCTAAGCATCAAATGCAAACGGGCTTTACAGCAGACGCAGTTGAAAACGCTGGTAGTAGCTGGCGGCGTTAGCGCCAACCAGGAGATTCGTCAACAATTGCAACAGATGGCGACGAAAGAAGGCGCCGACATACGCTTCCCCCGCCCTGAGTTTTGCACAGATAACGGCGCCATGATTGCCTACGCCGGCTGCCAGCGCTTGATGGCAGGGCAAACCCAAAATCTGGAGATTTTTGCCCGTCCGCGCTGGCCGATGGAGCAGCTAATCAGCCTTTGATCAAGATTCTTGCCCAGCCAACAGCCTCTGAATATTGCTTTTATGCCGCCACAGCAAAATCAAAGAAATAACGGTAAAGATAGCGGTCAAATTGACATCGCCAACAATCAGCCAAACATATAGCGGCGTTAACGTTGCCGCTACCAAAGCGGCCAACGACGAAATTTTGCCTATTTTGTAAGCGACAAACCAGGTAGCGGCAACCACAAAACCCAACAACCAAGCCACACCAAGCGTCACACCCAGGGATGTTGCAACCCCTTTACCACCCTTAAACTCAAAAAAAATCGGATAAAGGTGTCCGACAAATGCAGCAAACACTACCAAGGACAGCACCACACTGTCGACACCCAACGCCTTCGCCAATAACACCGGCAACAGCCCTTTTAAAGCATCACCCACCAAGGTAATCGCCGCAGCCTTTTTACCGCCTATGCGCATAACATTGGTTGCCCCCGGATTACCGGAACCGTTTTCCCGAGGATCTGCCAAGCCCATCATCTTACATACGATAATTGCGCTCGACACCGATCCGGTTAAATAGGCAAAGGGCACCAACAACCAATCCATCATTTAATCAACCTCTCGTCAATACTTGTACAGCAGCGCCATTTACTCGATACTGCCGCTTCTCAGAAATATAATAACCGGAAAGCAACGATGGACATCATCTTTTTAGGCGGACTTGAAATCGATACCGTGATAGGTATTTACGACTGGGAAAGGAAGATCAAACAAAAAATCATCCTGGACATCGAAATGGGCTTTGATATCCAAAAAGCTGCCGCCAGCGACGATATTGCCCACACACTGGACTACAAAGCGGTTTCGGACCGTGTTGTCGACTTTGTCGAGCACAGCGAATTTTATTTGGTGGAAAAGTTGATTGAAGAAATTGCCGGAATTTTACGTAGCGAATTTGCCATTCCCTGGGTAAAGATCACCCTCAACAAAAAAGGCGCCATCAGTCGCGCTCGTGACGTCGGCATCATCATCGAACGCGGCGAAAGATAAGTCATGCCTACCGGATTTATCAGCATCGGCAGCAATATAGACAAGGAGATCCATATCCCTTCCAGCCTGCAAGCATTAAGCGAACTGTTCGGAGAACTGACAGTTTCCAGTGTCTTCGAAAGCGAGCCGGTAGGCTTTGTCGGCGATAGCTTTCATAACCTAGTCGTGCAGTTCGAATCGGAATTATCCGCGAAAGAAGTCGCCAAATTGCTAAAACAAATCGAACTGGACCACGGCCGCAGCAGGGAAAGTCAAAAATTCTCAGCCAGAACGCTAGACTTGGACTTGATTTTATACGGCGACCAAATTATCAGCGACGGCAGACTACAAATTCCACGCGATGAAATAGAACGCTACGCCTTCGTATTGGAACCCTTAGCGGAGATTGCGCCAAACGCAACACACCCGATAAGCAGACGCTGTTACAAAGATCTATGGCACGACTTCGACAAACGCGATTTGCGCCAAACGAAACTCGAGAAATAAACGCTCTGAGACCTTTACCGAAACAGAGTCCGCCCACCGTCCACAGTCAACACTTGGCCGGTAATGTAATCTGCATTTCCAACCAAAAATCTTACCGCTTTAGCAATATCGTCGGCTTCTCCGCAACGCTGCAAGGCTACTTTTTTTAAGATTTGCAACTGCTCCGTTTCGGCCACCTCTTGCTCCGGCCATAAAATTGCGCCCGGCGCCACCGCATTGACGCGAACCTCCGGCGCCATTTCCCTGGCCAATATCTTCGTCATCGCCACCAAGCCCGCTTTAGACATACTGTATACCGGATAGCCGGGCAAACCGGTTTCCGCGTGAATATCAGCGATATTGACTATACAGCCCCGTTTAATTTTCAATGACGACCACAACGCTTGCGACAAAAAGAACGGCGCTTTCAGATTGCTGGCCGTTGTCAAATCCCAATCCTGTTCCGTAACTTGTCCGATGGGCACGGATTGAAACAAGGATGCGTTGTTCACCAACACATCAATACCATCCCATTGCATAAGCGCTTCTGCGGCCAACTTCTGGACGCTGCTGAATACCGATAAATCCGCGCTTAATAACCTTGCCGAATCGCCTCGCAAGGCATTCAACTCGGCAGCCAAACGCACAGCGTCCACATCGGAACTGTTGTAATGCAAAACCACATTACAACCCTCACCGTGCAATAACCGAGCACAAGCCGCACCGATGCGTCTTGCCGCACCGGTAATCAGCACGTTCTTAGGCATTTATTGACCCGCGGCCGGCAAACTGGCGATCAATTTTTTTCTGATCAGATAACAAGCAGCCAGCGCGACGAACACCGGCAATTGGGTAAGCAAAAACTCAGTCACGGAATGCTTGGTCACCATACCGGCCAAAGGCACCACGATCAGCATCTTGGATAACCACCAAGTCAGCCAATAACCTATCAGCCCAATCACAGACCAATTAATTAACGGACCGCCGTGATTTTTTGCCGTCAAATAAAACCAAACCAAGGTCAAAATACCGCATAATTTAGCCAGAAATAACATCCTCTCCCCCTTTTTATTGTTGTTAATACGCAAACCAGACCGTAGCTCAATGTAAACCAATCCCGGCAAAAACATCAAATCAATACCGTCAGACCGTTTATCGCTTGTGCTTCAAACTTGCGGACTTAGGACATATAATCGCCGCCATCCTAAAACAAGAACATGAGGCACACCCATGCACGCACGTCTTTTTGCCGCAGCATTGCTGACTATCAGTTTTGGCAATCCTGCTTGGTCGCAATCCACGCCGAGCCATGGTGGTCACGGCGGAGCGGGCGGCGGAGATGGCAGCGGATGCCTCAATGCCAAAATCAGCCGTTTCATGCCTGAACATTTAGCCATAGTCAAGCCGGGCTCGGAGTTTTCGTTCGCGGTTTCCGGCAGCAATGGCCCCGGCCACATTCACGTCAGCATTAAACAGCAACCTGTCGCGGTTCAAATTGAAGACAAGGACACGTTCTATTTGGTAAAAGGTAAACTGCCTGACGACCTGAAAAACACCGTCGTTAGAATCTCTGTAAAAGCTAAGGCAAAAGTCAGCAAATGCGATGCGGACGGTGGCTGGCTGCTAAAAGTGTCCGAGTAATCCAAAAAAAGGCCATATCAGCAGCATAAACTCAATTAGATCGATTGTTTTCGCTCAAAAGATCAGTTGAAATCCCATTCGAACAGAGTCCACTTGTTGATATTGGTGTTTTCGTCCAAATCATTTTTCTTCACATCCATCTGCTCATCGCCGTTAGTATCCAGCATATAGTAGGCTGGTCCTACCTGCGGCTGGATTTTCACCATGTATAGCTTGCCGTTGCGACGAAACTCTTGAATAGTGTCTTTGCCTTTTCGAATAATGGTAATGTCGGGCTCCATCTCTTCTCCGGACTGCACTGGGGCGGGCAAATCAGGCGGTTCCGGAACGGGCGCCAATTCATTGGAATCCGGGTCCGCCGCAAAAGCAAAAGCAGGCAAAAACAGTATCCAGCTAAAACCCAATAATCGAGACATCAAGATCCCTGCAATAATTTGAATGTGGTAAGTCATGATAATACAGATTCGGCAAAGCCGCATAAATCCCTAGCTTGCAGATAGCCATCAATGCTCTGAAACTAGCAGACATAAAAAAGCCGACACCTCCCAACGGAGATGCCGGCTTAATCAACTAGGCCTTAGGCTTGTTTACGTAAGTATTTCTCTACACCCGTCGTTCTAGCCACAACCTCATCCTTGGATTGCAAGGCTTGCTTTGCCATATACCGCGCCACGCCGGATACGCCAGGCGCATCCTTTGCCAATACGTCCTGTCTGGACATATATTTGGCGACACCAGTAAGTTCTTTCGCATCCTTATCCAGCAACTCATGCTTAGTGACATATCGGCTAACCGAGCTCAATTCGGCAACCGGTTTTTGCGACAATATTTGCTTGGCTAAATACTTGCTGACACCGGTAGGCGGCGGCAACTGCCTGGTCAATATTGCTTGCTTGGCAAGATAACGGGCGACACCGGTTAAAGGCTCCACCTGACTTTGCAATTGCAACTGTTTCGCCAGATATTTGGCAACACCGGTTGGCTTTGGTGCTTGTTGGGCAGACGCAGCCTGCCTGGCAAGGTAACGCTCCACGGCGGAACCCTCAAATGCCAATTCCTCGGCCAATTCTTGCTGAGCATTTTGTTCTTGATTCAACTGGGCCTCCGCTTTTTCTTGTTGGGCTAGCGCTTCCGCTGCAACATATCGTGCAATCAAAGCCACCGCGGCCGCTTTTCTATCCGCCGCCGCCTGCTCCGCCAAAAATTTAGCAACGCCGGTCAAAGGCGCCTGCTCTTTCAATAGACGCTCTTGTTGAGCGACATATTTAGCAACACCCGTTATCAATGGGGCATCTTTAGCCAACAGGGCTTGCTTGGTCACGTATTTGCTCACACCAGTTGCGATTGGCGCTTCTTTTGCCAACACATCTTGCTTCAGCACATACTTGGCAACACCAGTAACCAAGGGCGTCGAGCCAGTCTGCATGTTTTGCCGAATGACATATTTAGCGACATTGGTCACCACATGATCTTCGCGATCATTTTTAGTGATGTATTTGGAAACGCCAGTTACCGGCGCCTCTTTAGACAAAATCGACTGCTTGATCAGGTATTTCGCTACCCGAGTAACCGGATTTGCCTCTTGTTGAGTCAAATATTTATCGACGCCTGTCGCAACCGGTTCGCTCTCGGCCAATTCTTCGATAACGTCTTCTACAACTTCTTCTTCTACTTCTTCCTCGATAGCCGGCTCCACGACAGCCACCTCTTCGACGACTTGCCGGGCTTTTTCCAATTGCGCTTGTAAGGCCAGATATTTCGCCACCCCGGTCAAAGGCTGGCCGTATTCGTCCAGCTCCGGCTTAGGCGGCTCAAGTTTTTGCAGATAACGGGCAACACCGGTCAATTGACCGTCTTCGTTGTCGACACGTGAATAAACTTCCGACCGACTAGAGCCTTCCGCTGGTTTGTCGAATAAAAAGCCGAATAAGCTATTCATCAAACTGTTGTTTGCCATTTGAGAATACTCCTGAATGTAATAATTGTTATGTGTCTAAACGACGAGTTCATCAAATTCACGGTGATGCCTAAAAAATGTTAGGAACCCGCTGCGCTGAATAATACCTTAGGCTGAAAATTGGCCGCAGGATACTTTGCATCAACCTCGGGAGCCTCTTGCTTTTGCACGCAAGGCGCGCTGGAATTACTCGAAGCTGCGGTGGGCGAGCTGGCTTGCGATATTTCTGCAATGGCCGGATCCCTGTAGAGAACCTTCGGTTGAAAGTCCGCCGCGGGATAGTCTTGGGCACTCGCAGCAGCCGACACCGCTAACAGTAACCCTGTTAAAAACTTCTTAATCAATTGCGTGTTTATCATGATTCCACCTTACTCTATTGATTAAAGACGGGCCTGCCGGCACCATTGGCGCCAGCAAGCCTTTTACTTAGCGCCTATTAAAGCACAG
>NZ_JANIBL010000070.1 GCF_024505055.1 Methylomonas rosea | reverse complement strand
TTGCCGCCAGCGCGCGGCGGCGTTGCCGATCAGCGAGCAGCGGCAGCGGCAGGCGTTGCCAAAGCGTCTCTGCGTCACGATAGGCTTGCTCGTGTTCGGGGCTTTGCGACCGCCAGCGTTCGAACTCAGCCAATACCGTCTCATCGGCAGCGCCTGACGTCAGGCGCACCTGCCAGGCAACGGCTTGTTGCTGCAAGGCTTCTCGGCGGGTTGAAGAGGTTTCGTTCATTAAGGCATCGTCTGGAGCGGGATATTTACTATAACGATCCACGGCGCTTAAAGCCACACCAAGCTCATTGACTATCAACTGCCTGCCGGCAGTGCTGCAAGGCTTTGGCCAATTGTTTTTCTACCCAACTGTTGGAGATTTTCAACTGCTTGGCAATTTCGGCATGGCTTAGGCACTCAATGCGGCTCAAATACAAAATTTCGGCGCATTGATCAGGCAGGTCGGCCAGAGCTATCTGAATTTGCTGCAATTGAGCTTGCGCTTCCGCCGTCCGTTCAGGCGCTGCCGCAGCGTCGATTTCGGTTTCGTCGCCCAGATATTGATTTAGCAACTCACCACGCCGTTTTTGGGTGCGTAGATGATCGAGCGATAAATTGGATGCCACTTTAAACAGCCAAGCCCGCACTTCTATCTCACTAGCCATTGGCGGCTTGAGTAGCGTCAATCTCAGGAAAATATCTTGAATCAGATCGGCAGCAGTATCCTCGCAACGGATGCGCTGTTGCAAAAAACGCTGGATTTGCGGCCGGGCATTTAAAAAAATGCGGTAAATATCGTGGTCTGAATATGCCATTCGCGGAGCCAGGCCATGCTGGAGTTAATCGTGGCATTTGGCGCAGCAAGGTTCACGCCATGACTGGAATCACAGACTTAACAGTCTGAAAACAAGGAATTTGCGTTGGTTCGAAAAAAATTAGAGCCTTGGCCGCGTCCGCAAAACCGTGTGAAATGCCATAACAACCTCGGCATTTCACACAGTTTTGTTTTCCGTTGGCTCGAAACGCTTAATCCGAAAAACAGAATAAACTTGGCGCTACTGCATCATGGCATATTGTTAACAGAAACCGAGGGAGTCGTTATGGCTGACACTCCGGCATCAACGAACTGCGCCAGTACTGGTCTTCCTTTTCGAACAAGCGCCGGCTTTCCTCCGGCCCCCAGGAGCCGGCCGGATAGGTGGCGATATAATCCCGCTCGGTCACCCAATTTTGCAAAATGGGGTCGACGATGCGCCAGGCATATTCCACTTCGTCGAAACGCAGGAATAGCGAGCGGTCGCCCTTCATGACATCCAACAACAAGTCTTCGTAAGCATCGACTCGGCGCTCGTCGGGATTACGGAAACTGGCGTCCAAGCTGGTAGTGCGGGTACGCATCTCCAGGCCCGGCTCCTTGACGGTCATTTCGATGCGGATGCATTCTTCGGGCTGAATACCCAGCAATATCCAGTTCGGTGTCATGCACTGTACATGGGTGTCGCGGAAAAACTGAAACGGCGGATGCCGAAAACAGATTGAAATCGAGGATTGGCCCTTGGCCATCCGCTTGCCGGTGCGCAGATAAAACGGCACGCCGCGCCAGCGCCAGTTGTCGATCAACAATTTCATCGCCGCATAGGTTTCGGTACTGCTGTCAGCGGGGATATTGGCTTCTTCCAGGTAGCCGACCACTTTATGGCCTTCGATATTGCCTCGGGCATATTGGCCGCGAAAGGCATGCGCATGCACGGCCGATTTGGGGATAGGCCGAATGGACTTCAGCACTTTGACTTTTTCGTCGCGCAGGGACTCCGCATCCATCGATACCGGCGGCTCCATCGCCACCAAGGTCAACAATTGCAAAAGATGGCTTTGCAGCATGTCGCGCATCGCTCCGGCGCTGTCGTAATACTCGCCACGGTTACCTATGCCCAGTTCTTCGGAGTGAGTGATCTGCACATGGTCGATGTAATTACGATTCCACAAGGGTTCCAGCATCACGTTGGCGAAGCGAAACACCAATACGTTCTGCACCATGCCCTTGCCCAGATAATGGTCGATGCGGTAAATCTGATCTTCACTCAAATACCGGCTAAGACGTTTTTGCAAGGCCTGCGCGCTTTCCAGATCGTAACCGAACGGTTTTTCGATCACTACCCGCCGCCAGCCATATTCTTCGTTCAGCAGTTCTACCTGGCTTAAGGACTCGATGACGTTGCCGAAATCGCTGGGACCTATTGCCAGATAAAAGGCCATATTGCGGGAAAATCGCGGCTGAGCGTTTAGGGTTTCCGCCAGGGTTTTATAGCATTCCGGCTGGTCGAGATCGCCGCGATGATAATCCAGCCGTTCGGCAAAGCGACTGAATACGGCCTCGTCCAAAGGCGTATTTGCCTGTTCCAGCAATAAGGTCTTAACTTCCGCCAGCCAGGTTGCCCTATCCCAGGGACGGCGGCCCACCGCCAGGATACGCGTGCCTTCCGGCAGTTTTTTTTCCAGCTCCAGATGATAGAAGCCGGGCATTAGCTTCAGCCGCGCCAAATTGCCGGTAGCACCGAAAATGACGTAAGTGCAGGGGTCTGTATTCATAAAAGCTACCTTGTCTTTACTTTGCAATATTGGGTGCAGTTTGCATCATTTGCGCGGGCGAGTCGAACTCGAAAGCACTGTAGGTGATTAAAGTGGCCTAGTTATTAACCCGGCCCTTAAATATTGTCGCTCCCGCGAAGGCGGGAGCCCAACGGCTATAATGGATTCCCGCCTTCGCGGGAATGACGAATACGGGGAACTTAAGGGCCGGGTTAATAGAATGCCCTATTCACAGCATAAGGTCATCCTCAGCCAGACACCGCAGCACCTGATCCTGGTTATCCAGCAGCCAATTCAGCTTGATTTTCAAATGACTAAAGTGCCGTTGCGCCAACTCGGCGTCTGCTTGATCCAATACCTTTTGCAAGCTCTCGACCACCGCCAGGCAATCGGCAAAATCGTAAAAACAAAAGGTACCATGCAATTTGTGATTAGCTTCCCAGGCTTGTTGCAGCTGTCCATTGCCTAAGGCTTGCTCGATGTCGAATATTAAACTCGGTAACTGGGCAAATAATTTGCCCATCAGTGTCTGGCTTAACTGCCTGTTATCCTGGGTTTTACGCAGAATTTGCGCAGCATAATACTCGGCATTTACAGTCTCAAGTTGCCGCCAACGCGCCAGCAATTGTTCCAACTGGTAGAGGCGAATGGGTTTGACCAGACATTCGTTAAACCCGGCAGCGATTGCGCGTTCCTGCTGCTGATTTTGCGCGTGAGCAGTAACGGCGACCGCCGGGGTTTGCCGATTGTAGTTTTCGGTGCCGCGCAAGTTTTCGGCCACATCGAAACCACTTAAAAACGGCATGTTCACATCCAGGAAGATGAAGTCGTAAGGACGCTGTTGCAATAATTGCCAGGCCTCCCGGCCGTCTTTTGCCGACGTGATATTCGTCGTCCAGTGTTCCAACTGCTCGCGCAACAGCCATAGATTGATTTCATTGTCGTCGGCGATCAGAATCGAAAAATCGTTTGTCATGGTTAATAGGTTCTAACTGTGAATAATTTGCTGATGCCGTTATCGAATGTTTTGCCGCAAAAATCAATCTATCGCGCGTCGATAAATTGTTCCATACCAAAAGCATCAGGCAATAAAAAACCCCGGCACCTTGCGGCAACCGGGGTTTTCAGGCCAAGGCCGAACGGCGATTACATCATGCCGCCCATGCCACCCATGCCGCCCATATCAGGCATTGCAGGGGCTTTATTATCAGCCGGAGAATCGGCGATCATTACTTCGGTAGTGATCATCAAACCAGCCACCGATGCTGCATTTTGCAGCGCGGAACGGGTTACTTTCGCAGGATCCAAAATACCCATTGCGATCATGTCGCCGTATTCGCCGGTTGCGGCGTTGTAACCGAAGTTACCGGTGCCTTTTTTGACTTCGTTCAGAACCACGGACGCTTCGTCGCCGGCGTTGCTGACGATTTGACGCAAAGGCTCTTCCATAGCACGGCGCAGGATGCTGACACCCACGTCTTGGTCGTGGTTGATCCCTTTCAGGCCTTCCAGCGCAGACAACGCACGGATCAAGGCAGTACCGCCACCGGCAACTACGCCTTCTTCAACCGCAGCGCGAGTTGAATGCAGCGCGTCTTCAACGCGAGCTTTCTTCTCTTTCATTTCCACTTCGGTCGCAGCGCCGACTTTGATAACCGCTACGCCGCCAGCTAATTTAGCCAGACGTTCTTGCAGTTTTTCGCGGTCGTAGTCGGAAGTCGCTTCGTCGGCTTGGGCGCGGATTTGCGCAACACGGCCTTTGATTTGATCTTCGTTACCAGCGCCATCAATGATGGTAGTGTTTTCTTTGTTGATTTGAACGCGTTTTGCAGTACCCAATTGACTGATGTCGGCTTTTTCCAAAGACAGACCCACTTCTTCAGAGATCACCACGCCGCCGGTCAGAACCGCGATGTCTTCCAGCATGGCTTTACGACGATCACCAAAGCCAGGGGCTTTAACAGCCGCGACTTTAACGATACCGCGCATATTGTTCACAACCAGAGTTGCCAAGGCTTCGCCTTCAACATCTTCGGAAATGATCAGCAAAGAACGGCCGGATTTAGCTACGCCTTCCAGAATGGGTAACAATTCGCGGATGTTGGAGATTTTTTTGTCGTAAAGCAGAACGAAAGGATCGTCCAGTTCCACGCTCATGTTTTCTTGTTTGTTGATGAAGTATGGAGACAGGTAACCGCGGTCGAACTGCATACCTTCAACCACATCCAGGTCGTTTTCCAGACCGGTGCCTTCTTCAACGGTGATAACACCTTCTTTACCGACTTTTTCCATCGCTTCGGCAATGATTCTGCCCACAGACTCGTCAGAGTTTGCAGAGATGGTACCTACTTGGGCAATAGCTTTGTTGTCTGTGCAAGGTGTTGATGCGTTTTGAATCGCTGCCACCGCTGCGGTAACCGCCAAATCGATGCCGCGTTTCAAGTCCATTGGGTTCATGCCCGCCGCAACTGATTTCAAGCCTTCGTTAACGATGGCTTGCGCCAGAACGGTCGCAGTTGTAGTACCGTCTCCGGCTACATCGGAAGTTTTAGACGCAACTTCCTTCACCATTTGCGCGCCCATGTTTTCGAATTTGTCTTTCAATTCGATTTCTTTCGCAACCGATACACCGTCTTTGGTGATGGTTGGCGCGCCAAAGCTTTTATCCAACACAGCGTTACGGCCTTTAGGACCCAAAGTAACTTTTACTGCGTTAGCCAAAACGTTAACGCCTTGCACCATCAGTGCACGTGCGTCGCCACCAAATTTTACGTCTTTTGCTGCCATTTCTTATTCCTGAGATATTGGTTAAATTGAAAAAGAGTGTGTCGAACGAATTGGGCTTAACCCAAAACACCCATGATGTCTTCTTCGCGCATGACGATATATTGCTCGCCATCGACTTTAACTTCGGTGCCGGAATATTTGCCGAACAACACTCTGTCGCCAACTTTAACTTCCAGGGCACGTACTTGGCCGTTATCTAACGGTTTACCTGAACCCACTGCCAAAACTTCGCCTTCGCTAGGTTTTTCTGCGGCAGAACCCGGCAGCACGATGCCACCTGCGGTTTTGGTTTCTTCTTCAACGCGTTTTACGACGATACGGTCATGTAACGGACGAATTTTCATCAATGTCTCCTTAATGTAGATAAAGTTAAAGGTTAAAAACTGAATAAAGCTATTTAAAAAACAGCTACCCCTTGCGGAAGAAGCGAGCTTTTAAGCGGCCTCAAGTTTATTAGCACTCTCTAGCAACGAGTGCTAATAATATCCGGCTTTTGCACTCTGTCAAGCTCTTTGGCATCATCTGCGCCTCACTCAAGCCATACAAACTATGAACGACGAACAATTACTCCGTTACAGCCGGCAAATCATGCTGCCGCAAATCGATATTGCCGGTCAGCAAAAATTGCTCGATGCCAAAGTTTTAATCGTCGGCGCCGGCGGCTTGGGCTCGCCTGCCTCTATGTATTTGGCTGCGGCCGGCGTCGGCCAGATCACCGTCTACGACGACGATCAGGTCGATTTGACCAATTTACAACGCCAGATTGCTCACAACACAGCCGATATAGGGTTGGATAAAGTTATTTCAACCCAACAGACGCTGGAAAAAATTAATCCGGGCGTAAAGGTATTTGCGCATAAACAACGTTTGGCCGGCGAACAATTACTTGCAGAAGTAGCGGATGCCGATGTGGTATTGGACTGTAGCGACAATTTCACCACCCGGTTTGCGATCAATAAGGCGTGCGTGGGCAGGCAAACCCCGCTGGTATCCGGCGCGGCGATCCGTTTCGAGGGTCAAGTCAGCGTGTTTACGCCAGGATTGCACGATAGCCCGTGCTATAACTGTCTCTATCAAAGCGACGGCGAGGAATTGCAAAATTGCGCACGCAACGGCGTGATTGCACCGATCACCGGCATCGTCGGCAGCATTCAGGCCTTGGAAACGATAAAGTTGATAGTCGGCAGCGGCGCCACATTGACTGGTCGCTTGTTGTTACTGGACGGACTGAGCATGGAATGGCACAGCATGCGCTTGAAGAGAAATCCAAATTGCCCAAGCTGCGGCGCGAAATAAGCTAATCCGCATAAAAAAGCCGGGCTAAACCCGGCTTTCCATTGCTGGTAAATAAAGCTAATTTAACTCTTACCCAGCTTGCCTCTAACCATCAAGATAGCTTTACTGACAGTTCTCAACAGCGCCGAATCGCTATCGCCGTGCGGCTCGGTGTCGCCGAACGGTTCGCCATTCTTCATGGTGTACATGTAAATGAAATACCCTAACGGTGCGAAAGCGAAGATGGCAATAATCAACATCAACACCACTAATTCGATAACTCCGCCCATAAATACCTCCAACTATTTGTTTTTATTTTAATTTAGAATGAGGTCATAGACCTCGGGAATGGACTATAACCCCATACCTTTTAGGGAACAAGTACAAAGTATTCTTTGTCAACCCATGGCTTTAGCCAGCGGCTTATTTGGCCCTAAACCGAGGGCCACGCCGCCGTTTTCAACCATCAATCTAAGCATATGGACAATTACTCTAAAGCCGACTGGCACAGCCAAACGCCGGAAACCGTATTAACGCATTTTGCCGTAGAACTGGGTCAAGGCCTGAGTGATGAAGATGCACAAAAACGCCTAGCGGCAAACGGCCCGAACCGCCTAACCGCTCGCCGTGGCAAAGGCCCGTTGCTTTTGCTGCTGGCGCAATTTCATCAGCCCTTGATCTACATCCTGCTGTTTTCGGCTGCCACCACCGCGTTCCTGGAGGAATGGACCGACAGTAGCGTCATCTTCGGTGTCGTCATCATCAATGCCGTGATCGGCTTCATCCAGGAAGCCAACGCCCTGAAAGCCATTAACGCACTGGCTCAGACTTTGAACATCAGCAGCAATGTCCTGCGCGACGGCCAACGCCGGAGCATAGCCGCGGCGGAATTGGTGCCCGGCGACTTGGTATTCCTGCAATCCGGCGACAAGGTGCCGGCCGATTTGCGCCTGCTGCAAAGCCGCGAACTGAAAATTGATGAGTCCGCACTAACCGGTGAATCGGTACCGGTGGAAAAACAGGCACAAACCCTGCCCTCGGCTACCTTACTGGCTGATCGCGCCAATATGGCCTATTCCTCGACGCTGGTCAGTTACGGCAGCGCGCTGGCCGTAGTGGTCAGCACCGGTGACAATACCGAAATCGGCCGCATCAACAAGCTGATCGGCAGCGCCGAGCCGCTGGAGACGCCGCTAACCCTAAAAATGAGCCAGTTCAGCCAATTGTTGCTCTGGGTTATCGTCGGCTGTGCCGCTGTTACCTTTGCGGTCGGCGTGTGGCGCGGTGAAACCATGTTGAATATGTTCATGGCTTCGGTCGCCCTGGCAGTCGGCGCCATCCCGGAAGGCCTGCCGGCTGCGCTGACGATTACGCTGGCCATCGGCGTCTCGCGAATGGCCAAACGTAACGCCATCATCCGCAAACTTCCGGCAGTGGAAACCCTGGGTAGCACCACCGTGATCTGTTCCGACAAGACCGGCACCTTGACGCAAAACCAAATGACCGTGCAATTCATACAGGCAGGCGGTGAAGTATTCGAGGTTAGCGGCAGCGGCTACACACCGGACGGTGAGTTTACGAGCCATAAACAAGCGGTCGACCCAGCCCAAAAACCGACATTACTGGAATGTCTAAAAGCCGGACTGCTGTGCAACGACGCCAGATTAATCGCCGACGCCGACAGCTGGCGTATCGAAGGCGATCCTACCGAAGCCGCCTTGTTGGTAGCCGCCCACAAAGCCGGCCTGCATCAAGCCAGCGTCAGCGGCAACCATCCGCGTCTGGATGCCATTCCTTTCGAATCGGCATACCAATTCATGGCAACCTTGCACCACGACCTAGCCGAGGACGCCCGGCATATTTATTTGAAAGGCTCCCTGGAAAGCCTGTTACAGCGCTGCGATAACGCCTTTTCCGCAGACATGCAATTGGTGCCGCTGGATAAAAACCGTCTGAACCAACAAGCCGAAGCATTTGCCGCGCAAGGCTTGAGAGTCCTGGCCTTTGCACGCGCAGAGCATGGTGACGATGCCGTTGAACACCATGAAGTAGGCGGCGGTCTGACATTTCTAGGCTTGCAAGCCATGATCGACCCGCCGCGCCCCGAGGCTGCCAGAGCCATTGCCGCCTGTTACAAGGCCGGCATCTCGGTGAAGATGATCACCGGCGACCATCCTGTCACTGCGCTGGCCATCGCCAAACAGCTCAATATGCGCCACACCGAACGCGTGATCAGCGGCGCTGAATTGCAGAACTACAGTGAGGCCGATTATCGAAAACACGTCAAGGATTGCGACGTATTTGCGCGCATCGCCCCGGAACAAAAGTTGCAACTGGTGCAAGCCTTGCAGGCTAACGGTCAAGTGGTAGCCATGACCGGTGACGGCGTCAACGATGCCCCGGCGTTAAGACAAGCCAACATCGGCGTGGCGATGGGCATGGGCGGCACCGAAGTCGCCAAAGAAGCGGCGGCCATGGTGCTGACCGACGATCATTTCGCTACGATTGAAGCCGCCGTCGAGGAAGGCCGCGGCGTGTTCGACAATCTGGTGAAATTCATTGCCTGGACCTTACCGACCAATCTCGGCGAGGGCCTTGTGATTACCGCTGCGGTGTTCGCCAATGTCGCCCTACCTATCACGCCCTTGCAAATCCTCTGGATCAACATGACTACCGCAGTGTTGCTGGGCTTGATGCTGGCTTTCGAACCCAAAGAACCGGGTCTGATGCTCCACAAACCACGCAATCCCAAGCAAGCGATCCTGACCAAACGCCTGATGTTTCGTATCTGCCTGGTCGGCCTGTTGTTGCTGGCTGGCGCGTTCGGCCTGTTTGAATGGGAACTATCGCAAAACGCAAGCCTGGCCAAGGCGCGCACAGTAGCCGTCAACGTGTTTGTGTTTGGCGAATTGTTTTACCTATTCAACTGCCGCTCGTTAAATTACTCGATGTTCCGGGTCGGCGTATTTTCCAATTTATGGCTCATTTTTGGCGTCATCAGCATGATTTTGCTGCAACTGCTGTTTACCTATTGGTCAACGATGCAGGCATTATTCGGCAGCGAGGCAATTGGCCAAGAAGAGTGGTTATTGATTTTAGGCGTTAGCTCAGTGATTTATGTAGCAATAGGCCTGGAAAAACTAATCGTTCGGCGCTTTGGCCGCCGGCGTTAATTTGGCGAAGGCATCCAGCGCAATTAATAGCGTCTCCAAGCTCTGTAAGGATTGCTTCTCCTCGGCGCCTTGAGATTCGAGCTGCGCCTTGACAATGGCGCCGTCGATCGCTACTGCGGCGGCATTCGCCAACTGCAGGCGGTTTGGGGCATCCGGCAACAATTCAGCAATCACCCGCACCATATCCTGTTTATGCTGGTGGCATATTTCCAGCACATCCGGTAACACGCCACCCAATTCCGCGACAGTATTGATAAACGCGCAGCCGCGATAAATCGGTTTGCGAAACCATTCTGCCATTGTCTCCACCAACGGCATCAATCCCACACCGGCTAAGCCGCCGTGCCGCTGTAAAGCGTCGTTAAACCAGGCCATCCAGAGTTCGTGCCGATAATTCAAAAATGCCCGAATCAAGTCATTCTTGCTGGGGAAATAGCGGTAGAACGTCACCTTGGTCACGCCGGACTCGGCAATCACTTTGTCGATGCCGGTGGCGCGAATACCGTCTCGATAAAATAGATCATGCGCTGTCAGCAAAATCCTTTCCCGAGGTGGTCGATCTAAAATTGTCTTAGAAGAATCGGTAATCATTTTTCGATTGTAGACAAATCTGTCTACAATTGCTACCATCGCCAAATGTAGACAAATCTGTCTACATCTTTTATCAACCCGCCCAGGAGCAAAAAATGGACAGCAAACCGCCTTTACCGCCGTTTACCGCCGACACCGCCGCGCAAAAAGTCCGCATGGCCGAAGATGCTTGGAATAGCCGCGATCCGGATCGTGTGGTTCAGGTGTATACCGAAGATAGCCGCTGGCGTAACCGCGCTGAGTTTCCGGTCGGCCGCGCACAAATCCGAGAGTTTTTGCAGCGCAAGTGGGCCAAAGAATTGGATTATCGATTGATCAAGGAATTGTGGGCTTATACCGACAACCGCATCGCGGTGCGTTTTGCTTACGAGTGGCATGACGATGCCGGTAACTGGTTTCGCAGTTACGGCAACGAAAATTGGGAGTTCAACGAGTATGGATTTATGCAGCGCCGTTTTGCCAGCATCAACGATTTGCCGATTAAGGCCGACGAACGCCTATTTCATTGGCCGCTGGGCCGCCGGCCTGACGAGCACCCGGGATTGAGTGAGTTGGGACTGTAAAGTCAGAAAATCCACATGCCCAAAAGCAAAAGGGGCGAATAAATCCGCCCCTGTATCTTTAGCCTTAGCCAACTAGCCCTTAGTGGCTAACCTCTACTTTGCCGCCCTTTTTCTGGCCAATTTCAGCCAGCGTCTGGGTGAACCAGTCGGTATCGATATTGAACGGTTTGCCACCTTTGATGCGAGGGAACTCAATAGCGCGCAATACGTTGCCGTTATCTTCGTCGTGGCCCATGACGCCGGATTCGCGGCGGAATGCACATTCCACAGCCAGGTCAGCACAAGATTTGATCAAACGCATGTCGTCGACGTTCGCCGCTGCTGCACGAGCGAAGTAACCTGATTTTTGCACCAGGGTTTTTTCCGCACCGATCATTTGCGCAAATTGCTCGCCAAACCATTTGCCCGGATTAACCGCATCCAGCTTGATGTGGCCGAACGCGTCGCGTGGAACTTCCTGGCCTTTGGCTTGCAATTCGGCCACGATGGCCTCAACGCCGGCACCTTCGGACACGAAGATATTCACGCAATCGACTTTATCCATCACCGCGCGCAAACGGGCCGCTTCGGCTTCCAAATCGATAGCCATTTCCGGAACGAAAACCGCATGCACTTCGTACGACTCGCGGCTCAAGCCCAACTCAGGCAACCACTCGGCGCGATCCAGCAATTTGCGGTATTCCTGCGCGGTAGCGGCGGTCAGCCAGCCGCAGTTGCGGCCCATCACTTCGTGGACGATCAGCATGCGTGGGTTGGAATTGTTCTCGGCCACCACGTTCATGAAATAACGCGCGCCTTGCTCGGCGGCGGTCCAGGCACCCAGGGATTGTTTGATCGGGAACACATCGTTATCGACGGTTTTCGGCAAACCGATAACGGTCAAACCGTAGTTGTTTTTGGCCAGGAACGCCGCCAAATCGGCTGCGGCAGTATTCGTGTCATCGCCGCCGATAGTGTGCAGAATATCTACACCGTCTTTGATCAATTGGTCGGCAGCCACTTTTTGTGGGTCTTCGCCTTCTTTAACCAAACCGCGTTTCACACAGTCTTTGATGTTGGTCAGTTTGACCCGGCTGTTGCCGATGACTGAACCGCCGAAACGTTGCAGCAAGCCGGCTTTGGCGCGCACTTCGGCTGTCACTGGGTAAGAGTCACCAAGCAGCAGGCCTTTGTAGCCGCCGCGATAGCAAATAATTTCGATGCTGGGATCAATTTCTGTGTAGCGTTCAATCAGGCTGCCAATAGCGGAGTTCAGGCAAGGCGCCAAACCGCCGGCCGTGAGGATTGCAACTTTTTTGGGTTTGTTCATGAGCGTTTCGAATAAAAAGTTAAGAAAAAAGTGATGGCTCGGCGTGCCAACCATCAGCTATCGCAGCGTCTAGCGCCGGCGTTGCGATCCCTTCTGCCGCAACACTCGCCAAAACGGTGCAAGCCGCGCGATTCTAACACAGGCTTTTCTTTTATCAGGCAATGTTCGATGATCGCTCAACTCACCCAGCTTAACCGGCTGCGCCACAAACACCACCGAAGCGAAGTCCAGCGGCGCGGAAACATGAATAAACGCCGAATAGGTTAACGGCTCGACATCGGTCGTAGTAATGCTAACTTTGGTGTGTTCGCCGCACTCGCTGAGGGATAGTGACAAATAATCGCTGAGCCCGTGGTCGGACTGAGTGAGCAACAAATCCTGGAGCGGCACCGCAAGTTTGCCTCGTCTGATACCCTGAGTGTGTTGAGATGAGTTGTCTATCATGTGTTACTGCTCCGCACTGAACTAGCTAAATTGCGGTGGTAAGCTTATCGCCATTCCGATTTCTGACCAGTGTACCAAGGTTCTAAACCACCCTAGATCAAGTACTTAAGCGCTACGCACCTAGTATCCAATCCTCCACCAAGCGACAAAACTCGTCAGGCTCTTCGACATATAACCAGTGACCGGTGTCTGGAATTTTAGCGATTTGTGCTTGCGGAAACACCGCGTAAATCGCTTCTTCATCCAGGTATTTTGAATTTCCACCGCCGATGAATAAAACCGGCCGGACAAACTGAGTGCCGCCGACATCCGGAAAACCGACGATGTGATGGGCATTTTTTTGAATAATATCCAGATTGATCCGCCAGTAATAGTTACCGTCTTTCAGCAACAGGTTTTGCAATAAAAACTGCCGGTAAGCCAAATCCGGAACCGCTTCGGCTAGCGCCTCTTCCGCTTGCTTACGGTTGCCAATGCTATCCACCGGCAAACGGCTAAGAGCGTCTACCAGATCGTCGAAGCTATGTTGATAACTGACCGGCGCAATGTCGGCAACGATCAAACCAGCAACCCGCTCCGGATAATGCAAGGCAAACCACATCACCGCCTTACCGCCCATGCTATGCCCCAGCAGCTGCGCGCTGACAATACCGTGACTATCCATAAAAGCCAACAGATCGGCGGCCATGCTGGGGTAATCCAGCACCTCGGCATGCGGCGAACTGCCGTGATTGCGCATATCCAAGACATAAACATGCTGCCGCTCGGCCAAGCGTTTAGCCACCGAACGCCAGTTGCGCGAGGCAGCCAAAAAACCATGCACAATCAGTAACGGCGTGTCGCCGGGTTCACCGAAACTATCGTAAGCCAGCTCGATGGTCGTCATCGTCACTCCACTCAAGCAAAGCCGAAGATTGCGCCCAACACTCCGCCGAATACCCCGCCCCACACCACCAGCCACCCCAAATGCTGCTTGATGATGGATTGCACCATTTCCTTGACCAATTGCGGCGTTAACTCGCTCAACCGCCTATCGATCACCATTTCGATTTTGCCGGTTAAATCCTCGCCGATCTTGTGCGCATTCAATCCTTGCTGCAAAGCGTGTTTAAACCGTTCGGACTCCACCATTTCCGATAGGGTGTGCTGCATTTTTTCGGTAAAGGGTTGCTTTAACGGCAATAAGGCTTCTTCGCCGCCCATCATCAACAACATGCCACCAAACGATGAAGCCATGATTGAAGATACCAAGCCTTCGTAGACCTTGTCGTAATCGACCGCGTTTAACAAAGGTTGCAAATTCAAGACCTTTCCGCCCTGCTGCTCCTCTCTTTCGATAAACTGTTCGATGTTTTCCACGGTGAAAAACTGCTGCATCATCAAAGCCTTGATCGACGCTTTAAATTCTTCGAAACGCGCCGGGATAATCCCCGAACCATATAAGAACGGCACTTTTTCGAACAGCATATGGATGGCCAGCCAGTTGGTAATTGCCCCGGAAAACGCAAAAAAACCGATCGCTTTTAAGGTTTCCGGATAAAACGGGCTGACATAGCCGGCAGCGATGATCAGCAGGGAGATAAAGTTGGTTAAAAAGCTTTGGTTTAATAATTTTTTCATTATTTTGTTAAGTTAGGAGATTAATCTATACCCACCGCACATCAAATATCGGCACTCAACCGTGACCGATGATTGGAAAGCTGCCGGTCAATAGCGAGCATAACGAGATTTGATTCTGATGCGAGTGGGCAAAGGGAATGGTCGCAAGCGGTTTTGAATCGAGACAAGGTCTCGTATTAGCGCCCCTACAGCAACAGCACGGTTTTCTTGAAAAATGTCCAGAATCGCTCGATCAAGTTGAGATTCGGAGCGTAAGGCGGCAGAAAAATCAATTCGACTTTTGAATCCGCCAGATAGTCCTTCATTAAAACAGCATGATGGTAACGATTTGTCATAGCCTGATTATAAACAAATCAGTCAGTTATCGACCACTCCTTAACCTAATTTTGATTGGCGAGGGGTATAAATCGGCTCATAGGCTTTCCTTCATGCCGCGCAATAAATTGCAACCTAACCTATCCTTAAACGGCCTTTGCTGCTCTTAAAGCAACTATTGTTACAACGTGCTCCTGCAACAAGCTACGGCATGAGCCTTAAGCAAATACTCATGACATTACACACTTGTCCGACAGACTCCCAGCAGATGATTTCGCGCCCCGAGTTCAGCTCAATCGCTTCTTGCACGGCACTGTCGGTTCGCGTAAATTATATTCCTATGACTAAAGCACTAGCCAAGACCGCCGGAACCAGCACATGGACACACACAAAGTAGCGCGCTTTCCGGAGGATAAAACTTGGGAAGTACCGGGCATCACGCGAGACGAGCACGGTAAGCCGCAAATCGGGCTTGACCCGGAAAGTCTTTATGCATACGGCCACCTGATTCGCCTAACCGAAGAGTTGGTGCTTGATCAATTCTCCCGCGGTTTGGTGTCAGGCACCACCCACACCTGTATTGGTCAAGAGCTCACCGCATTATCCGTAGTGCGCGCATTGGATCATCCTGACGACGCTGTTCTCTCCAATCATC
Source organism: Methylomonas rosea (assembly GCF_024505055.1). GTDB lineage: Bacteria > Pseudomonadota > Gammaproteobacteria > Methylococcales > Methylomonadaceae > Methylomonas > Methylomonas rosea. The sequence continues at coordinate 13,257 of NZ_JANIBL010000070.1, read as the reverse complement.
GCAATCACGGTCATTTTCTGTCGTATTCCGGGGACTTTGTCGGGCTGGTTGGCGAAATTATGGGTCGCGAGGCTGGTGCTTGCGGCGGCTGGGGCGGTAGCCAACATTTGGTACACCGTAACTTTCACAGCAACGGCGTACAGGGCGGCATGTTGGGCATCGGTGCCGGCTTGGCCTTGGCGCGCAAACTTAACCGCAGCGCAGGAATCGTGGCTGCCATCATCGGCGACGGCACGCTCGGTCAGGGTTTGGTATACGAAGCGATGAATTTGGCGTCCGTCTGGAAAGCCCCACTTTTGGTCGTGGTCGAAAACAACGGCATCTCTCAGACTACAGTCAGTCGTGACAACCTGGGCGGCGACATCGAAGCCCGCGGCGCGGCATTCGGACTACCCACCTGGCGCCTTGCCGACAACGATCCGGAATTTTGCCGTAAAGCAGCGGAAGTAGTCGGCGCAATGCGCGCGAGTCGCGGCCCCGGTTTTCTGGTGATTGACACACGGCGGATGGGCCCGCACAGCAAGGGCGACGATCTGCGCGATCCAAACGAACTTGACGAAATTCGCGCCCGCGATCCTCTGGCCGCATTGGCCAGACAGTTGCCCGCCGATACGCTGACAACCATCGAGGCCCGTAATCGCGAGTTTGTGGAAACGGTTCGCCAGGCCGCCAACGCCTCGCCGGAAGCCACACTCGCCGAACCCCCAACGCACATCTTCACCGCTCAACTTGAACACCCTTTGCCGGATTATCCGCCTGTCGCGGCCGGCAGTAATGTGCGCCAAGCGCTCAACACCGCCTTGCAATTCCTGCTCAAATCCGATCAGCGCACGCTATTAATCGGTGAAGACCTGCACGATCCCTACGGCGGCGCCTTCAAAGTAACGCAAGGTTTGTCCAGCGAATTTCCCGGCCGTGTCATTTCCACGCCGATCAGCGAGGCCGGCATCACCGGCTCGGCTATAGGCTTGTCGCTTGACGGCTACTTGCCCATCGTGGAAATCATGTTCGCGGATTTCCTGTCGCTATGCCTGGATCAACTGCTCAACCATGCCGTGAAGTTCCCCGGAATGTTTGCCGACACCTCGGTGCCTATCGTCATCCGCACACCGTGCGGCGGCCGGCGCGGCTATGGGCCCACGCACAGCCAAAGCCCGGAACACCTGTTTACCTCGGTACCGGGCTTGACGGTGGTTTACGGCAGCCACAGACACAATGTTGCCGAACTCCTTATCGACGCCGTATTGCGCTGGCATTACCCGGTGCTGTTTCTTGAACACAAACTGCTTTACGGCGAAAAAATGGATCCGGCGGATTATGTCGCGCTGCCGGCAACGGATGATGTCGCTACCCACCTGTTTCCTACGCTGCGGCGGGGCGCGAACGAACCTGACGTTACATTGGTAAGCTACGGCGGCATGCTAACGATGACGGAAGCCGTGGCTAACAGACTGGAAAGCGAAGAAGAGCTGGAAGTTGAAATTGTCTCGCCGTCCCTGCTGTCGCCTCTGCCGCGCGAATCGTTGATCAAGCATCTGGCAACGCGGGAGTGCGTAGTCGTAATCGAGGAATCTCACCACGACTTCGGCGTCAGCGCCGAAATAGCCGCCGCTTTGCTCGAATCCGGATTCAAGGGCCAGTTTCTGCGTATCGGCACGCCGCCCGTACCCATCGCCTCCGCTCGCAGTCTGGAGCGCAGCATTATTCCCGACGAACAATCGATAATCGAGCAAATTCTCGACCTTTTTTAAAGGACCGCCATGCCCACTTTCCAAACCGTCCCCTGCGTGAATATCAACGACGAGTTCGTGGACGTCGTCAGCATCGACGTCAAGCAAGGCGAGTTCGTCAATAGCGGTGACGTAGTAGCCACCGTCGAAACCGACAAATCCATGATAGACGTGGCAGCGGAACAGGACGGCTACGTGCTGAGGGTCGACTGCGAACCGGGACAAAAAATCCGCGTGGGCGCGGTGATGTTCTGGCTGGGCGCCACGTCCGACGAAGCGATCCCTGAAGAAACCAAAAATACTTCATCACCAGTAAACGCTGTCCGCCAACCCACCGCAAAAGCCAGAGCCATGCTCAAGGAACTGGACATCGACCCGGCCCGCGTCCCCGCCAGCGGCGAGCGCCTGTCGGTGGCCGACATCGAAACCTGGTTGAGCAAGGGCGGTAAGCCAGGCAAAGCCGCCGTATCGACGCAAACTGCAATCCGCAGGGAAGACACACCCTCGGTTGCCGGAGACTTGCAGGAACTGTCACCAGAAGCGGCGGGCATGCTGCACACTGTCGCCTGGCATCGGGATTTTGCAGCCTCGGCCTATCTGGAGGTCGAATACGACCCCAAACCCTGGGAAGAGCGGGCCGCCGCTTATGCGGCGGAACATAAGCTGATGCTTTCGCCCTTGCTGCCGCTCATAGCCTTCCGTCTGGCCGAACTGGGCCGCGAACGTCCGCTGATCAATTCCACAATAGTCAACGGCCAGCGTTTCCAATATACGCCGGTGAATATCGGCTTTACCGTGCAGGCCGGCGCGATGCTTTATTTGACTGTGGTGCGCGACACTCAAGATATGGATGCCGCGCAATTCATTAGCGCACTCGGCGAGGTGCAGCGCCACGCGATGGCTCACAAACTGCCGCCGCAAGAAGCCACCGGCGCCACCTTATCGTTTTCGAGCATGGCCCGCTGGAATGTCAGCCGCCACACCCCTATTCTGCCACCGCAAACATCGCTGATTATCGCTCACGCCGCACCGAAAAACTCGGACAAGGCCGTGTTGGGCGCCACTTACGACCATCGCGTTCTCACGGGTTTTGACGTCGCACAGGTGTTGCTGGCGCTGTCCCGTCCGGCATAACCAACACACATAAACCAGAGGCTACCGATAGATGAATCTAAATCCCGACCAGATCAAAGCCGCGATTCGCGCCAAGGTAATTGAGCTTGCCAAAGCGTTGGATATGGACGCGTCCGGCGTCACTGACGACGACATCCTGCCCGCTACAGGCCTGCTCGACTCCGGCGCCATTTTGGAATTGGTGGTCTGGTTCGAAGCGAGCTACGACTTCCGGATTAAACAGGAAGACATGAATATCGACAATCTCGGCTCGATTAACGCAATGACCAACTTTCTGCTTTCCAGCAAACCAGCGTAAGCAGAATAATCATCCCGTACGCCTATTTGCACGCCATTGCGCTGAAGGAATCATCATGGCCATGCCGACGCTGGAACCGATTCAAGACGGCGACCTGCTCGCTTTCTGCCAATTTCTTACAGAACACCTCAGCTCCGAGCGCAGTGCCGAACAATGGGCGCAAGCTTTTCAGCAGAACTGGGGAGTCGCCAAACCCAACAACGGTTTTCTGATTCGCGACGAGGGCAAAATTGTCGGCGGTATCGGCGCCATCTACGCCGAGCGTATCATCCGCGGCCAGGCGGAACAGTTCTGTAATATCACCAGTTGGTGCGTACTGGAGGCCTTCCGTTCCCAAAGTATGCGGCTGGCGATGGCTGTCGTGTCGCAGCCCGGCTTCCATTTCACCGACTTGACGCCGACGGAAGTGGTATCGAAGACGCTACAGTTTCTGAAGTTCAAGCCGATGAACGAACGCCACGCACTCTGGCCCAATCTTCCTTCGCCATTTGCCCGACTCGGCGGCGTTCACGTGCTTACCGATTACGATGCAATCGAACAAGCGCTGGCACCGGCGGATGCGAAGGTATTTCGTGATCACCGCCATCTACCCTGGCTAAGGCATCTGGCCGTGGGAAAACCCGGCGCGTATTGTCTCGTGACCTGGAAACCAAACCAATTGAAAGGCGTACCCGGCGCGCTAGTGCTGGGATTCAGTGATGCCGAACTGTTTCTGAGTTACCGCCCAACCATTGGTTCCTACTTCCTGCAACACGGCTGCTTTTATACGCGGGTCGAGTCGCGCCTGCTGCCCAGGTTACCAAAGCTTTCACACGAATTAGCCGGTTATCGCAACAAAGTATTTCGCAGCGAAACCCTGGCCGAATCCGACATCAGCAATTTTTATTCCGAGATCGTAGGGCTAAGCCAGTGAGCGAACGAAAACTGATTCGCTTGGACAGCGAAACCCGCCCCATCCTCTCGGTAGTCATCCATACCGAAGAAGAATTCAACTGGAACAAGCCGCATGATAGACACGCCACGGGCGTCAAGCACATGCGCCACATCGACCGGGCGCAGGCTGTTTTCGATAGTTTTGGTATCGTTCCGAACTACGTCGTCGACTATCCGATTGCCTCGCAAGAAGAAGCATTCGGCCCGCTCAAGGCCTACGCAGATTCCGGTCGAGCACTGATCGGTGCACATTTGCATCCCTGGGTGTCGCCACCGTACGATGAAGAGCTCAATGCGCGCAATTCCTATCCCGGCAACCTGCCGCGCGCGTTGGAGCATGAAAAACTCCGGCTACTCACTGAGCAAATCAAGACCTCATTCGGCACCTCGCCGTTAACTTATCTTGCGGGCCGTTACGGCTTCGGTCCCAATACCGGTGAGATTCTCGAGGAGCTAGGCTACGAGGTAGACATCAGCGTTGCCGCATCTATCGATTACAGTGCCGATGGCGGTCCGGACTACTCTAGCTATACCAGCGACCCGTTTTGGTTTGGCAGCCAGCGCCGCCTGCTCGGCTTGCCCGGTTCCGGCGGTTATGTAGGAAGGTTACGAGCGGGTGGCACGCCACTTTACCGGCGACTGATGCACCCCTGGCTGCGCAAGGCCAAAATATCGGGAGCCGTCGCCAGGCTGCGACTGCTGGAACGGATTAGGCTCTCGCCCGAAGATTACAGCGAACCGGAAATGCGCCGCTTAACCAAATCCTTGCTGGCCGACGGCGTGAGGATATTCGTGTTCAGCTTTCACTCGCCGTCGGTGATGCCAGGAGGCACACCTTACGTGAACAGCGATGCGGACCTTGAACGGTTTCTGGAAAAATGCCGTCGCTACTTCGATTTTTTTATGCGGGAGCTGGGTGGAACGACGATGACACCGCTAGAGATTAAGGACTGGCTGGAACAGCAATGATCTGCCCGGCGGTTGCCAAAACGCATAAAAAAGCCGCGAATTTCGCGGCTTTTTTACATTTGATTTAACCCGGCGGCCAATGCATCTGCCTGCCCGCCAGAAGGTGCAGATGTAAGTGATGCACCGTCTGTCCGCCATCGCCGTTGCAGTTGAACACCGTTCGATAGCCGCTATCCGCATAACCAAACTGAGCGGCGACTTTAGCTGCGGTTTGCAGCATTGATCCACCCAGCAAGGCATCATCCAGCTCGTTTAAATTGGCGACATGCCGCTTCGGAATGACCAGCACATGCAAGGGCGCTTGCGGATGTATATCCCTGAACGCCAGTAGTTGCTCGTCTTCGTAAACCACATCCGGCTTGATTTCGCCGCCGGCCATCTTGCAAAACAAACAGTCACTCATGTTTCCTCCTAAAATTCCCGGCGGCCGTTAAACGCATGCGCCAAGGTGCCGCTGTCGATAAATTCCAGCTCGCCGCCCATCGGTACGCCGTGGGCGATGCGGGTGGCGCGGATATTGAATTTGCCGGCGACTTCACCGATGAAATGTGCGGTGGCCTGACCTTCCACGGTGGAATTGGTCGCCAGAATGATTTCCTTGATTTGCCCGGCTGCCATGCGCTGCTCGAGTAACTCAAAACCCAGCTGATCGGGACCGATACCGTCCAATGGCGACAAGCGACCGTGCAGCACAAAATATTTACCTTTGAAGGTAGTCGCTTGATCAATCACCCAAACATCGGCCGGACTTTCGACGACACACAAGGTTTCCGAGTCACGCAACGGATTCGCGCAGACTTCGCACAATTCAGTTTCGGTCAAGGTCCGGCATTCGCGGCAATGGCCGATTTCGTTGACGGCCTTCGCAAGCATTTTGCTTAACTGCATACCGCCGTCGCGATTGCGCTGCAGAAGATGAAAGGCCATGCGCTGCGCCGACTTCGGCCCGACGCCGGGCAGACAGCACAGGCTTTGAATCAACTCTTTCAGCAAACCTTGGTTTTGCATGTTTAGAACGGCATTTGGAAACCGGGCGGGATCGGGATGCCGGCGGTGACGTCGGCCATTTTTTCTTTTTTCATCTTGCCGACTTTATGCACTGCGTCGTTGATTGCCGCAGCCACCAAGTCTTCCAGCATATCCTTGTCGTCGCCGACCAGGGAGGGATCGATGCTGACCTTACGCACTTCGCGCTTGCCGGTCATCACTATCGTCACCAGACCGCCGCCGGATTCGCCCTGAACTTCCATCGCCCCCAATTCTTCCTGGGCCTTTTTTAAGTTGTCCTGCATTTTTTGGGCTTGTTGCATGATGCCCGCTAGTGCATTTTTCATCATCGTCTCTCCAATATTTAATTCAGCGGTTCGATACTACCAGGCATGATTCTGGCGCCAAAGGTATCTTTCAAAGCCTGTACATTTTCGTCGGTGTTAATGCTATCGACCGCCGCTTGCTGACGATCTTCGCGAGCTTTTTGAATTTCCAACGCCGGCGTCATTTGCTGCTCTGCTTGCTTACCTATGACCAGTTTTAAGGGTTTACCGTAATAATTTTGCAGCGCTGCCCTAAGATTGTCCTCAGCCTTGGTGCCGACTTGCTGAAAGCCAGGATCAAGCAGCAATCGACAGCTGCTATCGTCGATACCATCCAATACGCAGTTATTTGCCAGCTCACGGGTACGGCCGCTGATATTCAAGGCGGCGATAATCTCAGTCCAATTGCCGGGTTTAGTGGTTTGTGAAACCGAGATGGGACGCGGCTCTTCAATATGCCTGGCCTCGGTCACGGGCGCCGATACACTGGCAGTCGGCTTAACGACAGGTGGTTTGACCGGTTCAAGCGTTTGCACTTCCGCAGCTTGCGGCCGAAAAGTCAACATCCGCAGCATCACCATTTCAAACCCGCTACGTGGATCGGGCGCCAACGGCAGGTCGCGTTGGCCGATCAAGCCGATCTGATAATACAGTTGCACGTCTTCCGGCAACAAGGCCTTGGCCAAGCTATCCAGCAGTTGCTTATCGAATTCGTGATCGACGAAATCCGGCATTTGCTGCAACAACGCAACCCGATGCAACACTCTGAGTATCTGTTGCAGAATATCGGCAAAATCCGGCGTCAGTTCCGCTACATCGGCAATTTTTGCCAGCAAGGCCTGCGCATCGCCAGTCGCCAAGGCCTGCAATATGTCGTCGATAGGCTGCTGGGCAACGGTGCCGAGCATGCCTATTACCGCTTCGGTGGTAACGCTGCCGCTACCGTAAACGATGGCCTGATCCAGCAGGCTCAAGCCGTCGCGCAGACTGCCGTCGGCGGCTCGGCCAAGCATTTTTAGCGCGGCCGGTTCGAAAGCGATTTGCTCCTGGCCCAGGATAAACTGCATTTGCGTGTCGATTTGTTCCGGCAACAACCGTTTCAAATTGAATTGCAAACAACGCGATAGCACCGTGACAGGGATTTTATGGGGATCGGTGGTAGCCAGCAGAAATTTGACGTGTGGCGGCGGCTCTTCCAGGGTCTTTAACAAGGCGTTAAAGCTATGCCCGGACAGCATGTGCACTTCGTCGATTAAATAGACTTTGTAGCGGCCTTGATTGGGTGCGTATTGGGCATTGTCGAGCAGATCGCGGGTATCTTCGACTTTGGTGCGGGAAGCTGCATCGACTTCGATCAAGTCCATAAACCGGCCTTGTTCGAAATCCCGACACACCTGGCATTCGCCGCAGGGATTGAAATCTTTCAGATTTTCGCAGTTGATGGCTTTGGCAAGTATCCGCGCCACCGTGGTTTTGCCAACGCCGCGCGTGCCGGTGAACAGATAGGCATGATGCAATCGATCATGTTGCAAGGCGTGCATTAGCGATTGGCTGACATGCTCCTGACCGACAAGCTGGGTGAAGTTGCTGGGACGCCATTTTCTGGCAAGAACCTGATAAGCCATTAGCAACGCGGAAAGGCAAGATTTGGGCGGCTACTGCGCCAGCCACATCCCGGCACACGAGTCCGCTGCTACCGTTGCTTCCTTCCGGACCTGGCGGGGTTTACAGCGTATCGTTGCGAGAGGACCGACACAGTAACCATAAAACATCAGCAAGACGCTGAAGAGAGGCGCATTATCCTTAAAAGCCGATCGATAAGCAACTGTCTTGCCAAAAATAAGTAAATAACTTCGATAATGCGCCGCCCGACTACTGTATCGCCGGAATAGGCAAACTGCTGGCGATAGCATGACCAAACGAAGCGCCGAACTTGCCGGCCAAGCGGTCGATCAAACGCTCCTGCGGGGTAAAGTTTATTTTCTCTTCGGTGCCGAACTGATCGCGCGCCACGCTATCGACGCTGCCGAAATCATCCGCCAAGCCCAGTCTGACACCTTCCGTACCGGTCCAAATCAACCCGGAGAACATATCCGGCGCATCGGTTTCCTTCAAACGCTTGCCGCGCCCTTCCCGAACCGCGCCGATGAACTGCTGGTGCACTTGATCCAGTAAAGACTGCATATGCTTGCTTTCTTGCTGATTGACCGGCGAGAACGGATCGAGCATGGCTTTGTGCGCGCCGGCGGTCAACAATCGCCGCTCCACGCCCAGCTTGTCCAACACATTGGTAAAGCCAAAACCGTTCATGATTACGCCGATAGAGCCGATAATACTGGCCTGATTCACGAATATCTTGTCGGTGGCCGACGCAACATAATAACCGCCGGATGCACACATATCGCCAACCACTGCATAAATCGGCAACTGCGGATGCTCGGCTTTCAAGCGCCTGATCTCGTCGTAAATGTACGCCGACTGCACTGGACTACCGCCGGGTGAATTGATATTTAGGATAATACCCTTGGTATTTTTATCCTTGGCCGCGTCGCGTAAACCCTCGATCACCGTGTCGGCACTGGCGGCCTCGCCTTGGACAATCTGCCCCAATACATCGACGATAGCCACATGCTCGCCCGTACCCGAATCGATGCCCTCCTTAAATTTCGGATATACCGCTATGCCCAGCGCGACGGTTAGATAAGCAAACGTCAGCAGCTTAAAAAATATCCCCCAGCGCCGCGCGGCTTTCTGTTCGTCGATGGCGGCAAACGCTAATTTCTCCAGCACCGACTTTTCCCAACCGGGACTATTTTCAGCAATATCTTCGGGAAGATCTTGTTTATTCTCCACCATTTGTCTCCTATATGATTCCGATCAAGTCGGTGGGGTAGTTCAAACACAGCAAGGGATTGTACTTTTGCAAGGTTGTAGCGGGATGCGCGCCGCAAGTAACGCCGACTGACGCGACTTGTGCATTTAGGGCCATTTGCAAATCATGCACCGAATCACCGACCATCAAGGTACGCTGCTTATCCACGCCCAGTTCCATAACAATTTCATCCAGCATCAGCGGATTGGGCTTGGAAGCGGTTTGGTCCGCGCAGCGCGTGGTACAAAATAAATCCTCCACACCGGTAGCATTGATCGCTGCCTGCAAACCCTTGCTTTTCTTGCCGGTAGCCACAGCCAGACGATAACCTTGGCTGCGAAACTGCATAAGCATATCGTGCACACCGGGAAACAAGTCGTCAGGACCGATCTGCTTGGTAAAAAAGGTTTTCGCGTAATCGGCGGCTATCTTTTGCCGGCTTTCGCTATCTTCATCCGGAAACAGCTGCTTCATCGCATTTTCGATACTCAAGCCGACGATATCCCTGACTGCCTGTGCGGTCGGCACTGCGCACTCGCAACGCATCGCGGCCTGCTGGATGCAATGCACGATCCAGTCCACCGAATCCATCAGGGTTCCGTCCCAATCGAAAATGATCAAATCAAAGCGGTTTTTCATGATTCAGTAATTCTTGTAAATCCTCGGGTAAAGGCGCTGTGAAGTGCAGCAAGGCCCCGCTGACGGGATGAGCAAACTGCAATTGCTCAGCGTGCAAAAACAAACGCTTGTAACCGCGCTTTTTAAAGGCCTTATTCGTGCCGTCATCGCCGTAACGATCATCGGCCACAATCGGATGTCCCAGCCAGGCGGCATGCACACGAATCTGGTGCGTTCTACCAGTCTTGGGCGCGGCATGCACCAAGGTCACATCCTGGAACTGTTTCAAGCGGGTGAACAGGGTTTCCGCGGATTTACCGGCCTGGCTAACCACCACCATCCGCTCGCCGCCCTGGGCGACATTCTTCAACAAAGGCACCTCGACCAACTGCTTCTTACGCTGAAACTGCCCCACCAACAAAGCCAAATAGGTCTTCTGAATGCCATCGCCGCGAAAAAGTTCATGCAATACCTTTAATACCGAGCGCTTCTTGGCTATCAACAGGCAACCGGAGGTTTCCTTGTCCAGCCGATGCACCAGTTCCAGAAATTTCTGCTGCGGCCGAATCTGTCTTAGCCCCTCGATGACCCCGGACGTTACACCGCTGCCGCCATGGACGGCAAAGCCGGCCGGCTTGTTCAACACGATAAAGCCGTCGTCTTCGTAGAGAATGTGGTTTTCCAGACTGAACTTCAAGGTGGGCTGGACGATGATTTCGTCTTTTTTTTCCGCGACTCTGACCGGGGGAATCCTTACGATGTCGCCTAACTGCAACTTGTAACTAACGTCGATACGACCTTTATTCACCCGTACTTCGCCCTTTCTGACCATGCGGTAGATGCGGGTTTTAGGCACGCCTTTGAGATAAGTGATCAGAAAATTATCGAGCCTTTGTTCGCTGTTTGCCTCGGTAATTTCCAACCATTGTACTTGCGGATTGGTCTGATTTTCTGCGGTATTCATGCGGCAAATAATAACAACATATCCGCCAGCCATGTTTAAAATTGCTGCTGTGTATAAACATTGCTATATTAGGCTAGTTTATCTTTGGATAGACTTTAACTATAAAAATTTAAAGACCGGGTTTTAGCGCTGTAGCTTCGCGTTAAGCTTAAAGAATTTTTTCGGGTTTTATCGCTCAACCCATGATGAGCGTGCTGCATCCTTAGTATAGAGTTCGGTATAACAGATATCCCATTTTTCAAGCGCCACCCTCGGCAATTGCCGATAATTCACTGCGACAATAACTACAATCACTTGCAGTTTTCAGTCAGTCTGGCCGCTCACTTAAGTTCATATTGGGAAACACGCCGCCTTTATCCGCGACAACCAAACCTGTTTAAGCTCTAGGTAGGATACATAACACAATAAGGATAATTTAATGAAAAGAATGCTTATCAACGCCACGCAGGCCGAAGAGCTGCGGGTGGCATTGGTAGATGGTCAGAAACTCTATGATTTCGACATCGAAGTTCCGTCAAAAGAACAAAAAAAATCCAATATTTATAAAGGTATCATCACTCGGGTAGAACCCAGCCTCGAAGCCGCCTTCGTTAATTATGGCGCCGAAAAACACGGTTTCCTGCCATTTAAGGAAATCGCCCCCGAATACAGAACCGGCGATAACGAAGAAGGTAAATCCTCCAAATCCAATATTCGCGAAGGTCAGGAAATCGTTGTTCAGATTGAAAAAGAAGAGCGCGGCAACAAAGGCGCGGCGCTAACGACTTACATCAGTCTGGCCGGCACCTATCTGGTGTTGATGCCGAACAACCCCAAAGCCGGCGGTATTTCCCGCCGTATCGAAGGCGATAACCGCAGCGAACTGCGCGAAACCATGGCTGCGCTGGAAATCCCGGACAGCATGGGTTTGATCATCCGCACAGCCGGCTCAGACAAAAATGTCGAAGAACTGCAATGGGATTTGAACTACCTGCTGCAACTGTGGGAAGCCATCGACCGCTCCAGTAGCGAACAAGTCGCGCCCTTCCTGATTTTCCAGGAAAGCAACGTGATCATCCGCGCCCTGCGCGATCACTTGCGCGGCGACATCGACGAAATCCTGATCGACCAGGAAGGCGCCTTTAAATTGGTGCATAACTTCTTGAAGCAGGTGATGCCGCACAATCTGCACAAAGCCAAGCTGTATCAAGACAGCGTGCCGCTGTTCAGCCGCTACCAGATCGAAACCCAAATCGAAATGGCCTATCGCCGCGAGGTGTCACTACCCTCAGGTGGTTCCATCGTCATCGATCACACGGAAGCCTTGACCTCGGTCGACATCAACTCGGCGCGCGCCACCAAAGGCAGCGACATTGAAGAAACCGCGTTGAACACCAATCTGGAAGCCGCCGACGAAATAGCCCGCCAATTGCGCTTGCGCGATTTGGGTGGCTTGTTCGTGATCGATTTCATCGACATGATGTCCAACAAAAACCAACGCGAAGTGGAAAACCGTTTGCGCGATGCGTTGAAAATCGACCGCGCCAGGATCCAGACCGGCCGCATCTCGCGTTTTGGCTTGATGGAAATGTCCAGACAGCGCCTGCGTCCCTCGCTAGGCGATTCCACGCAACTGACCTGCCCACGCTGCAAAGGCCAAGGCACCATCCGCAACGTCGAATCCGTCACGCTGGCTGTATTGCGGTTGATCGAAGAAGAAGCGATGAAAAAGGGCACCGAGCGCGTCATCGCCCATCTGCCTATCGATTGCGCGACGTTCTTGTTAAACGAAAAGCGCGCGGCGATTCAAGAAATCGAAACCAGACTGCAAGTCGGCATTATCGTGCTGCCCAGCAAGCATCTGGAAACCCCGGCCTACGACATCGAGCGCATCAAATCCGCAGGTGAAGGCAGCGAAGAAAAAGCCAGCCATTTGCATATCAAGGAAGAAGACATCTCGGTTCCGGAATTTGCAAAGCAGGCCGGCCCGAAAGCTGAAAAAGCCGCGATCAAAGAATTTTTACCGGACTCCCCAGCTCCGGTACAAAGCAAAAAAACCTCTGCCGGTTTGATTCAACGTTTCTGGCAGCGTCTGATCGGCAATAGCAAAGCCGCCGAAAACGGCGAAGCCGCTGAAAAAAGCGGCGAAGACAAACCCAGGTCCCCCAGAAACAATCGCCGAGACCGTGGTGATCGCGGCGATAGAGGGGAGAGAGGCGAACGGTCAGCTTCAGGCCGTAACAACAACCGCCGTAACAACAATCGTCGTCCGCCCAACAGCCCGGCAAACACCGAAGCGACGGGCAACGCACCAGCCGAGCCGAAGCAAGCCGTGGTGATTGACCAGGAAAATGCCGGCGACGCCGCTGCAAGCGCCAAGAAAGAGAACGGCGGTCAAGAACGCAGCCGTCGCAGCCGCAGCCGTAGACGCGGCCCACGCAACGGCG
>NZ_JANIBL010000069.1 GCF_024505055.1 Methylomonas rosea | reverse complement strand
ACTAGTTGCAGTTGACTCCAACGCCTTTTTTGAAGGTGCGGGCGATCAGCGAAGGGTCAGCTTCAATCGAGCTTGGATGGGCGACTTTCGTCGGTTGGCAGCACAAGGGGAGAAGCTCTTACTATCCGTGGTGTGGGACGTCGAGATTCGGCGGCACTTTAGTACTTCAATTGACAGCCAAGTTCAAGTCAAACTGCCAAACTTCGCGAAAATTGGATCAAATAAGGAAGCCGTTAAGGAGCTAAATACTCGCGCTGCTGCGCTAAGCCTTGATGCACAAAGACTCGTCGAGAAGGAGTGGGATTCTGTAAAGACCAGTTTCAACACTGAACTCATCGCAATCCCACACGCACCTACACTCGCTAATGACATATTTCATATGTGGTCCTCTAGTTCATGGCCGTTCGAAAAGAGGAAAGAGAAGAGAGATGAATTTCAGGACGCTTTTGCCCTAACAAGCCTGCTTGCACATGCAGACAGCTTACGTTCAAAACCCGAAAACATAGAAGCTTCAATTTTAGTGATTACAGCCGACCAAGGATGCAGAGAGTTTTGCGCACAGACAGCCTCTCTGATCCCATGCTCGAATATTAACTCCGCCATTGAGTTCTTAAGCCAGCGAAACGAAATTCTGAGACTGGCAGAAAGAAGTCGGGAAATTAGTATCCAACTTGAGGACGCCCAGCATCCGATGTTTTCGCGACTTCATGAGAGTTTGGCACAAATTCAAGCGCAATTTCCACCGCCTTGCTTTTCTTTCACGCGGGACAATCGTGATACTTTGGGATGGCTACGAAACCTAAGTATAGATTCAATTACCTTATTGAAGGCCGGACCAAGGGGAACCAATGTCGAAGTGCTTGAGGAACGGGATAACGTTCTCCATATTAAAGGGAGAGTTCGTTTCGAGCTAACACTATCACTAAATTCCCCAGGGTATATAGAAAGAACAGCCATTCCCTCAGCCGAAGTCGTGGTCTCGAATGGAAAATTCACATTTGACACTGACTTCGCTGCCGGAAATCAAGGCGACCACTGGTTTGGCGGAGTTACAAACATATCTCAGCCGCTAAGAATAGCTATGCTATGAATCAACGGTTGATTGCGCGTGATCTTGAGTGCGGCCTAACCATTCGCTCAACCAGACCCATTGCGGTATGCGGCTAGCTCAAACGATAGGCGCCGGATAATTTGTAATTAAACAGCGCCTAAAAGTTTTCACCTGCTCCAGCAGACGGCTCGCGTGTAAGGGCGAATTGATTCGCCCTTTTGCCGCTATTGATACCAAAGGCCGAATTTAGATTGGATCGGTACTGTTAGCAGTAACTTAATCGGTAAGTTGTTCCGCAGTCGCCAGAATTTTCACTAAATCGTCATTCTGGCTGTCGAGTATTTCCAGACAAACAGCCTCATCCAAACCCAGTAATTCCGGCACGTCTTCCGGACAAATCTGATTCACCGCATCACCTATTCCTAAGCGTCCCAACAGACAATCGCTATAAAACGTCAACAGATTCAGTTGATGGTTTTCACCGCGATAACATGGGTTGTGATGGTGGTAGACAATATCGGTGATCATGCGCGGCATGGACCACACATTCATTAGCCAGGCGCCGATTTCGGCATGATTGAGGCCGAAGGCAAAGGTTTCCAGATTGAAAATCGCCAAACTGGGATTGGCGTTGATCAAGCCGCTCAAATAGCTAAATTCGTCAGGAAAACGATGGCCCAATAACGGGAAACCGATATTGTGCATTAACCCGGATAAAAACAAGGCTTGCGGTTCCGGCCGCGCGGCGGCGGGCATAACGGCCGCCAACTGCGCCATCAAGCGGGTGCTGGCCAAGGCATGGGTCCAAAACATCCGCGTACCTATCTGCCCTTCCTTGGGTGACTTCAACGGTGCCAGCACCGCCAAACCCAAAGCCAAATCCAATACAAAATCAAACCCCAATACGCGGGTAATCGCATCATGTACGGTCGTGATCTGGCCGCGATAACCGTATAGAGCTGAACTGGCCCAGCGAGTAATTTGCGCGGTCAGCAAGGGATCAAGTTCGATGATGTCGGCTAATTTACGAGCATCCGCACCAGGATCGGCGATCAGATTCAATATGCGCAGCGCGCTGCCGGGCAAGGGCGGCAAGGCTTTAATCTGGGCGATAGTCTCGCGCATGTCGCGCGGCGGGGTTAAACCGTTGCGTTGCCGGCTGCCAATATTGTCGAGCGTCCAGTTTATCAGGTTGGATTCCATCATTGCTCCGCCACTTAATTCAGATTGAGTCGGTTAAGCTTACGGTACAGCGTTCGTTCGCTGATATTCATTTCCGCCGCTATCAATTTGCGATTCCCCTGATACTTGCTGATCAAACTATTGATAAACTCCGCCTCGAACTGCGCCATACTGTTAATCGGTAAGGGATGCGCATCGCCACTTGCCTCACGGGCAGCGGCCGGCTCAACACCCGCTTGGCGCTGCATGAAATGAATGTCGGCTTCTTGAATGCTCTTATCCTTACACAAGCCGGCCGCCAGTTGCAGACAGTTTCTCAGTTCACGGATATTGCCGGGCCAGGCATATTGGATAAGCTTGATTAAGGCCGATTGCGTAATCGCATAGCCGCTATCGGCGTCCGTGTTCAACTGTGCTAAAAAATGATCGATCAATAAGGGCAAATCCTGTCTACGCTGCCGCAGTGGCGGCACTTCGACCGGAAACACCGACAACCGGTAGAACAAATCTTCGCGAAACCGACCGACTTTGACCATGTCCGCTAAATTTCTATGTGTAGCACACACCACTCTGACATTGGCTTTTTGCATCGCCGTGCCGCCCACCCGCCGAAATTGGCCGCTTTCCAGGGCTCGCAATAATTTGGGCTGTTGCGATAGCGGTAGGTCGCCAATTTCATCGAAGAACAAGGTGCCATTATTGGCTAATTCGAACAAGCCTTTTTTCGCGGATGTCGCACCGGTAAAAGCGCCCTTTTCATGCCCGAACAATTCGCTTTCAAATAACTCTTCGCCAAGAATCGTACAATCGACAATCACAAAATCGCCATCCGCCTGCCTGGAATGACTATGCACAAATTCGGCGGCCAATTCCTTACCGGTGCCGGTTTCGCCAAGCAATAATACCGGTGCTTGCGTATCGGCCGCCTGTTGCAGCCGGGTTTTATATTGCGCAAACACCGCAGACTTACCGATCATGGCCGGAGCCTCGTGGCCTTTAGCCGCGGACTTTTTTAATACGGTCAGCGTTTCGCCCAAATACAGGGTGGCATCGGCGTCCAACAACGGAAAACCGCGCGCACTGAATGAGCGCAGGGAACTGGCATCGCTGCTGTCGGCAAAGATACCGGCGTAGGCTTCCAGAGTCTGAAACAAGCGCTGGTGGCGGCAATTGCGGTTTTCGACGCAGCACGGTTGACCGACCAGATTCTGGCGCATGACGCCAAAACTATGTTCCCAAGCGCGATTCACTGCCACGATACGTAAGTCGGCGCCGATTATGATCAGCGGCAAATCATGAGTTTCCAGCAACGATTCCAGCGTAAAAGCACTTTGCGGCATAAATTCCTATCAATGTTTTCGGTGTTGTCAGCGTATTAAGGGCCATTTTACCAAAAACGACCCAAACCAAGGCCTACAGCCCTTGGCATCGATATTGTAGTACCGCTAAGGATAGCTCATTCATCATCAGGGAACATCTATGAAAGTTGGACACCCGCCGCCCCTATGTTTTAACCTCAGGGCGAGGATTGACGTCCCAATCGTCCAAGCCCCACAGCCGTCTCGGCGATCTTGGACCATTGATTGCATTTAACGGAGTATCAGGAAAGCACAAAGGACATGAAGGCACCAACGATACTATACCCATTGACCCAATATTGAGCACGGTACCGGAACCCAAATCTATCCCATTAGTGACAACTGACTAGCGAGGCTGGCTTTATAGCCGTGGGAATAACTACAGACTTGCCGGGGCTTACTATCCGCACGGGGCTGGCAATCGGCCCCGTACAGTTTTTAACTTGCGTATATTTACATCTGCGATTGCAGATAGTTTTGAATGCCGACTTTTTCGATCAGGTCCATCTGGGTTTCCAACCAATCGACGTGCTCTTCTTCGTTTTCCAGAATATGCTCGAACAACTCTCTGGAGACGTAGTCGTTGATGCTTTCGCAATAAGCAATCGCATCTCTTAATAATGGCAAGGCCAGATGCTCCAATTTAAGGTCGCATTCCAGCATTTCCTTGGGGTTTTCGCCTATCATCAATCGGCCCAGACTCTGTAGGTTAGGCAAGCCTTCCAGAAACAAGATCCTCTCGATCAATTGATCGGCGTGTTTCATCTCGTCAATCGATTCGTGATATTCCTTTTCATTCAGCTTTTGAAAGCCCCAATTTTTGAACATCCGGGCGTGCAAAAAATATTGATTGATGGCCGTTAATTCGTTTTCTAGTGCTTTATTTAAAAATTCGATAACCTTTTTATCGCCTTGCATGTCAAATCTCCCGGGTTTTAGTGATTAGTTGTGCATCATTGGCAGCCTGCATTAGCCGACATGCATTTTTTCGATCCAAAATTTGCGCGATGTCCTTGTTGCATTTACCGCAATCGCCACCGACGCCGAAACACTTAACCAGCTGTTTCCGCGAGCATAAACCGCTGTCTATGGCGGCATCAAGTTGGCTATCGGTTACGGCTTTGCAGACACAAACGTACATAGGCTAAGCCACCCGCCTCCGCTGGACTTGCGCGGGATCGGCGGTAATTTTACGATAAATCTCCACGCGATCACCTTCCTTGACCGGCGCATCCAATTTTGCCAGTTTACCGAAAATCCCGACCTTTTGGCTCTCCAGATCGATCTCCGGATACTGCGTCAACACGCCGGACAATTCGATAGCTTCGGCAATGGTACTGCCTTCCGGCACCTCCAGCCGCAACCAGATTTGCCTGTCCGCCTGCGCATAACATACACCCACATTCATAGTTTACGCCCCTTCTTCCAAGACAATCGTATCAATAATGGTAGGTTCGGTAATTTTAGCCGCCGCTTTC
Source organism: Methylomonas rosea (assembly GCF_024505055.1). Taxonomy (GTDB): domain Bacteria; phylum Pseudomonadota; class Gammaproteobacteria; order Methylococcales; family Methylomonadaceae; genus Methylomonas; species Methylomonas rosea. Next base: position 23,562 of record NZ_JANIBL010000069.1, on the reverse strand, counting down.
CGGTCCAACAACCGTTTCAGCGCCACCATGAAACCCAGCATGATGAAACCGCCCGGCGGCAAGGCCATCAACAAAAAGCCTTTGTATTCCGGAATCAAGGTCGTTTCCAGAAACCGGAAACTTTCGCCCAACAGCACCGACGCGTTGGCGAACAACGTGCCGGCCGAGCTAATTTCCCGCATCGCGCCCAACACCACCATGGCTGCGGTAAAGCCCACGCCCATCATCAAGCCATCCCACATCGACGGCATCACCGGTTGTTTGGAGGCAAAGGCTTCGGCCCGGCCGAGAATGACGCAGTTGGTAACAATCAACGGGATAAACAAGCCCAGCACCTTATGCAATTCGTGCATCCAGGCATTCAGAAAAATATCCACCAAGGTTACCAATGCGGCAATCAGCAACACGAAAATCGGGATACGGATTTCCGAGGGAATCAGATGCCGACTCACCGATACGGCGGCATTGGATGCCACCATCACGACCATGGTCGCCAAGCCCATCCCCAAACCGTTGGTTGCCGTCCCGGTCACCGCCAGCAACGGGCATAAGGCCAGATTCTGTGTCAGCACCACGTTATTGTCCCAAAGGCCGTCGCGGGCGATTTTTCTATATTGTTCTGAAAACAGAATCGAAAGATTCATGATGGTTTCTCCAAAAATCGTGATTAGGTGTTAATACCCGAGAAGATCGCGACGGTTTTCTTCCCGTATGCCGCGCCGAGCACCGCAGTTTTTGAACGGAATAGCCCGGAGGGGCGATGCAGGGATGCATCGCGTTGCCGAAGGGGCAGGAAGCCCCTTTCGGCAACCCCGTTCAAAAACTGTGGAGCGCAGGATCAAAGCGGCATCCGGGTGGCCTTTCTTTTGGTTACTTTTCTTTGGCCAAGCAAAGAAAAGTAACTCGGCCGTCGGTCCGAGAACCGACTTCAAAACAGCGTCGCGTCAGCGACACCTAAACATTATTGGCTAGGCCCCAACAACTCCGCCTGATGCACCTTATAAAACTCCAATCCCCGCTTGATTGCCTGCACGACTTTGCGCGGCGTAATCGTCGCCCCGCTAAACTGATCGAACACCCCACCGTCTTTCTTTACCGCCCATTGCTCAACGGTCAGGTTATTCAAGGATTTGCCATTAAAGGACAGAACCCATTTGGATTTTGTCACTTCAATCTTGTCACCCAAACCCGGCGTCTCAACATGCGCAATAACCCGTACCCCGAGGATTTCGCCCTTGCTATCGATACCCATCACCAAGCTAATAGGCCCAGCGTAACCGTCAGGCGCGACGAATTTAAAACATACGGCATTAACCAAACCCGCCTTTTTAGCCAGATAGACCTCAGTTTGCTCAGCGCCCAGATTGGCATCGGCAGAAGGCAGCAGCACGCTGTCTTTCAGCAAATTGTTATCGTAAAGTTCTGCTGGAACCACTTGCTCCAGATTAGCCTGTAGATCTTCCTGCAAGCGCAGCTCTATCACGCCACGCGTCGCCAGATCGGCCACACCTAATAAAATTGCCGCCAACAGTGCGAATCCACCCAACACGCCGGCCTGATACTGTAATAGCGGCCGGAGTTGCTCCAAATTTCCTGGTTCCAGCCACACGGCCAGTTTTTGCCTTAAATCGCTGACGGTACGCAAGACGTACTCTACATATTGATTCACTTTAGGCGTTGATTTAACGGGTTCGGAATTCATAGCCGGTCTCAGGTATTGGAAATATCGAGCGGCTTGCCGTTACGGTAGCGGCCATAAATTCTCGGACGAATGTAATGATCGATCAACGGCGTGACCGCGTTCATCAATAAAATCGCAAAACCGGTGCCTTCCGGATAACCGCCCCAAGAGCGGATCACGAAAATCAGCAAACCGCAACCGGCGCCGAAAATTACCTGGCCTAGAGGCGTGTTCGGCGACGTCACGTAGTCTGTAGCAATAAAAAATGCCACCAGCATCACCGCACCGGAATTCAAATGCACCCAAGGTCCCATATAGTGCTGACTATCCCAAGTGTGAAAAACCGCCGACATGACAAATATACTCAGCAGCAACGAGACCGGAATATGCCATTTGATGACACCCTGCCGCATCAACCAGATACCGCCGGCCAACAACAATACCGAAGAGGTTTCCCCCAAACTGCCGCGCTCCCAGCCAAGAAAAGCCAAAAGACCGGAATACTCGATCAAACTGCCGGGCAGCAACCGATTTTGCGAAAACTCGGTCTTGACCCAACCCAGCGTGGTGGCCCCGGTCACCGCATCGGGATTTTCCAGGCCGCCAAAGGTTATCGCCAAGCTATCGATCACGCCGGGCCCAGTCAGCAGCGGCGATACGTTGGCCCAAGTGGTCATCTCGATAGGAAAGGAAATCAGCAAAGCCACTCTGGCCAGCATGGCCGGATTGAAGAGGTTTTGCCCCAAGCCGCCGTAGACGTGCTTGCCCAGGACAATCGCCAGTGCCGAGCCGACTACGCCTATCCACCAGGGTGCCCAAGGCGGTAAGGTCATCGCCACTAATAAGCCGGTGACTATCGCCGAACCGTCGCGCAGATAGGGCATCGCCGCCACGCCTTTCATTTTTAAGCACAAGCCTTCGAAAGCCATCGCGGACAGCACAGTCACCGCCAATAAGTACAAAGCCGGCCAGCCGAACAACAACACACCGCAGGCCGTGGCCGGCGCCAGCGCGATAATGACCAAGCGCATGATTTGATCGACGCGGCGGGTAGCCGCGACGTGAGGTCCGCTAATCGGTTTGTTACTCATACGGTTTCCTCTGCTGGCGCTTGTTGCGCCTGTTGTGCGGCAGCCAGTCGAGCGGCCCGGGCCTCCTGGGCGCGCAAAGCTTCGGCTTCGGCTTCCAGTCTGGCACGCTCCATACGTTCATTGCGATCTTCGATCAAGCGCTTGGTTTGTTCGGACTTGTGTTCGGCCTGTTGCCGCTTCACTAACTCGCCGGAGGCAAATTTAAAATAATGCACCAGGGGAATATTCGAGGGACAGACATAAGAACAACTACCGCAACTGATGCAGTCTTTTAGTCCCAAATCGACTGCGGAATCCAGTTGGTTAGCTTTGATGCGGCTGGCCATTTCCAAGGGCAACAAACCCACCGGACAAGCGGTCACGCAACTGGAACAACGAATACAGGGCTGTACCGCCGGTTCATCAATATCGGCAGCGGATAACGCTAAAATGCCATTGCAGGCTTTGACGACCGGCACTTCGGCGATAGGCAGAGCGTCGCCCATCATCGGCCCACCCATCACCAAGCGGGCCATTTTCGATTTCTCCAAACCGCAAAATGCCAACACTTCCGACATCAAAGTGCCGATGGGCACTTCCACATTTCTCGGCTTGGCGACGGCTGCGCCGGATACCGTGACCACCCGGCTGATCAAGGGCTGGCCCAGGCATATCGCTTGATAGACGGCAAAGGCGGTGGCGACGTTATGCACCACCACGCCAATGTCGGTAGCCCGGCCGTCGGCGGGAATTTCCTGGCCGGTCAGATAGCGCAACATTTGCCGGTCCCAGCCCATTGGATAGCGTGTCGGCACTTGCGCCACGACGATATTGGCAAAACTCTGGCTGGCCGCCTGCATGGCGGCGAAAGCTTCGGGCTTATTATCCTCGATACCCACCAAGGCTTTGGGCGCATCCATACCACGCAACATCAGCCGAATACCGGCAACGATTTGTTCGGCACGCTCCTGCATCAATCGATCATCGCAAGTCAGATAAGGCTCGCATTCGCCGGCGTTGATCAACAGGGTATGAATCTTGTTTTTACGACCCAGGCTAAGCTTGACCGCCGACGGGAATACCGCCCCACCCAAACCTACCACACCGGCCGCTCCCACGCGCTGGCAGATCTCTTCCGGTTCGAGTTGAAACGGGTCTTCCGGAACAATCAGTTCGGCCCATTGTTCTTTACCGTCGCTTTCAATCACCACGGTACGAATCGGCAAAGCGGACGGATGCGGGGCCGGAAAATCCTTCACATCGGCAATAACGCCCGATGTTGGTGCATGTACAGGCGCCGAAATGGTGCCTTGGCTATAGGCCAGCAATTGCCCCTTAAGCACTTTCTCGCCGACCTTTACCACCGGCTCGGCAGGCTTGCCGACATGCTGCTGCACCGGAATATACAGTTTCTTGGGTAATGGAAAATCGGTGGCGATGCTGAGCGGAGACGTTTCGGATTTGTGCTCTTCGGCATGGATGCCGCCGCGCAAACGGGGATTCTCGAACAAGGCGAACATAGGTGTCTCCGTCTCAAGCGGCCAGCGGTTTGGGCCAGCGCCAGTTGCGCAAGGTCACTTCAACAGGGTGCATTTGCAGACATTCGGTAGGACATACTTCCACGCATTTTTTACATCCGATGCAGGCATCCGCCACCACCGCGTGGATCTGTTTTGGTGCACCGACGATGGCGTCGGTCGGACAAACCTTGAAGCAACGGGTACAGCCGGTGCAGGTTTCTTCGCTAACCCTAGCCACCATTGCTTCTTGATCTTGCGTTTGGCTTAAATCGACATCAACGCCCAGTAATTTGGCGAGTTGTTCGACCAGAGACGTACCACCTGGCGGACATAATGTTACAGGTGCAGCACCCGACACCAGCGCTTCGGCGGCTGGCCGACAGCCGGGAAAGCCGCACTGCCCGCATTGCGAACCGGGCATTAAGGCCTCGATCGTTTCTATCAACGGGTCCGATTCCACCTTCAGATACTTAGCGGCAATCCCCAAAGCCACGCCCAGCAACAATCCTAGCGATGTCAAAATAACAATGGCAGATAAAACGTACATGATGTGCCTCTTATTTGCTGTAAAGCCCCGCGAATCCCATAAACGCCAGCGACAGTATGCCGGCGGTGATAAATGCGATGGGGGTGCCGGAAAAAAGCGCCGGTACTGCCATGAGCGCTAGGCGTTCACGTAGACCGGCGAAGAGCACCATCACCAGGGTAAAACCCATTGCCGAACCAAAGCCGAACAGCAGGCTTTGCACGAAATTGTATTTCTCTTGGATGTTAAGCAGCGCCACACCCAAAACCGCGCAATTAGTGGTAATCAGCGGTAAAAAAATCCCTAAAACCTGGTACATGACCGGACTGGTTTTGTGTATCACCATCTCGGTAAACTGCACCACTGCGGCTATCACCAGAATAAAACCCAGCACTCGCAAAAATCCGATATCGAACGGTATCAACAAGCGATGCTCCAGCACCCAGCTGGCCGCGGAAGCCAGGGTCAGTACAAATGTGGTTGCCAAACCCATGCCCAATGCAGTATCCAGCTTGTTGGAAACTCCCATGAACGGACATAATCCCAAGAACTTGACCAACACGACATTGTTGACCAAGGCCGTACCCAATATCAGTAGTAAGTATTCGCTCATCGTTTTAGACCCGGTGTTTTGTAACAAGACAGCATCATTTATGCCAATGCTGTGAAAACCCCACAACTCCCCGATTTAGTGCAAAGCCGGGAGATTTAGCGCCAACATCTCTGTCCTAAAAAACACAGAGCTGAAACAAGTCCGCTAAAATTTGTCGTAAACCATACAAATAGCCGGGATTTTCCAACAGCAGCTAAGCCGAAACGCATTTGGCTCTCAAATTGCATGTAGTTTTCCAACTTAAGCCTAGAAAAACACGCGAGAACCATTTGCCATGACCAAATCCACCCCTGACTACCTGCAAGGCCAGATTGAGATTGAAACGGCCGATATGCTATCGCCAGCCCTAAATGCTCTCGGGCAAACGCTCAAAGGCGGGAAAGCCTCTAAAACCCTGCCGTTTTCCTTATTCGTTAAGGCTGTGGAGCAGGCGCCGGTCGCCATTTCGATTACCGATAAAAAAGCCAACATTCTCTATATCAACCAAGCCTTCACCGATGTAACCGGCTACAACGCCGCCGAAATTCTTGGTAAGAACGAATCCGAGCTGTCCGACAAGTCCACACCCAGACAAATCTATTACGATTTGTGGCACACCATTTCCCGTAAACAGGTTTGGCACGGTCAACTGGTCAATCGGCAAAAAATGGGCCAACGCTATTTAGCTGATCTGATCATCGCGCCGATGTTCGACGACCGTGGTGCCATCAGCCACTACATAGGTATGCACCGCGACGTCACCCAGGCGCATTACGCGGAACAGCAGGTCAGCAACCAAAAACAGTTGATCGAATCGGTGTTGAACGCCTCGCCGGTAGCAATGGTGGTTCTGGATAGCGACAAACGCGTCGTCCTCGACAATCAGATGTACAAAATGCTGATCAGCGAACTGGACAAGAAGGAACCCGCTTTATTTTTTCTGGAGGCTCTGGAACAGGACATGGGCGATTTGTGGGGCGAAAACATCGACAGGCAACAAGGTTTTGCCAATCGCGAAGTACGGATTGAAAGTTCAGGGCTCAAGGGTACCCGCTGGTTTTCCTGTTCCGGCAACTGGTTTATCGAGAACGACGTCTGCGCCGACACCTTTTTCGCCAGGCAATCCAAGGACTATTTATTGTTGACCATTAACGACATCAGTCCCTTGCGCCGCCAGCAGGAAAAGCTGCAGATCCAGACGCTTCGCACCATGCTGGCCGAAGAGGAGCATATCCGCAGCATCCGCGAAACATTGTTAGGGGCAATGCATCAGATTCGCCAACCCTTGAACCAAATCCACGCGGCGATTCAAATCATGACGCAACGCAACGATGCCAACAACAGTCCGATCCGCGACCTGTTGGGCCAAGTGCAAAAAATGGGAGAAGAAACGCTCGCCACCTTGCAACGCTGTGTACCGGAAATTCCGGAGTCCGCGGTGGTACCAGTGAATTTGAATCAGCTGTTGCACGAAGTTATGCTGCTGTATAGCACCAAGTTTTTAGCGAACGGCATCGTGGTGGATTGGCTGCCGAACCCGGTACTGCCGAATATTCTCGGCGCCGAGAATAAATTACGCATGTTATTCAAGCAATTGATCGACAACGCGGTCAATGCGATGAACCGAGCCAGCAGCCAGGAACGCATCATCAAAATCAGCACGACCATCGAGCATGACTGGGTGTGCGTGTCGGTAGCCGATTCCGGCCCCGGCATACCCGCCAATCAACGGAGTAAGGTGTTCGAACCGTTTTTTACGACAAATCAAAGCACCGCCGGCGTCCAGGCCGGCATGGGACTGGTCATGAGTAAGGAAATAGTTAACCAGCATAACGGCATGATAGAAATCGACCCGCAGTATAAAAACGGTTGCAGCTTTAAAGTCCGCTTTCCCTGTCAAAAAAACCTAGCCATGGTGAACATCCATGAGTGATCGTTTATTACTGGTTGAATCCGAGCTGGATACCCTGTTTCTCGTCAGTCAATTGCTGAATAGCACGCATGATTTACGTACCAAACTAAAGGGTATTCTGGAGATTTTGCACAAGCGTAACGGCTTGCATTTTGGCATGATTACGCTACGCGACGTCGATGACGACAGCATGAGCATTTGCGAAATTTATGGCGACGGCATTGACCGTTCGGTGCGCTACCAGCCGGGCGAGGGTCTGGTCGGCGCGATCCTCGACGAAGGCAGTACTATCGTCGTGGAGCGCATCGCCGATGAACCGCGCTTCCTCAGCCGTTTAGGCGTCTACAACCCGGATTTGCCGTTTATCGGCTCCCCGCTAGCCATTGAGCAAGGCGAGGTGGTCGGCATTTTGGCCGCGCAGCCTTGTACCTCGACGTTTTTGGGCGAACGCGCCCGCTTCATGGAAATGGTCGCCAATCTCATCGCCCAAAGCGTGAACATGCTGCGGGTGATGGAGCGCAAGCAAAACGAACTGGCCAGCGAACGCGACTATTTAAAACAAACGCTGGTTAAAAACTACCGTTTCGAGAACATCATCGGTCATTCCGAGCCGATGCTGAAAGTATTCGACATCATCCGCCAGGTGGCCAAATGGCATACCACGGTGTTGATTCGCGGCGAATCCGGCACCGGTAAGGAAGTAGTCGCCAGCTCGATACACTTTAATTCGGCCTGTGCCAACGGCCCGTTTCTTAAATTGAACTGTGCGGCCTTGCCCGACACATTGTTGGAATCCGAATTATTCGGCCACGAGAAAGGCGCTTTCAGCGGCGCAATCGGCCAACGTAAGGGCCGTTTCGAATTGGCGGACAACGGCACCCTGTTTCTCGACGAAATCGGCGAGATTTCCGCGTCTTTTCAAGCCAAGCTATTGCGTGTGCTGCAAGAAGGCGAATTCGAGCGGGTCGGCGGCGTCCGCACCCTGAAAGTGAACGTCCGCATTATTGCCGCCACCAACCGTAATCTGGAGCAGGAAGTCGCCGAAGGCAATTTCCGCGAAGATTTGTATTACCGCTTGAATGTGATGCCCATTAACATGCCGCCGCTTCGTGAGCGTATCGAGGACATCCCCGAACTGGCTAGCTTTCTGTTGAACCGGATTTCCCGTCAACAAGGCGGCCGGCCTTTGGAAATCAAGGAAAGCGCAATCCGGATTTTGATGAAACACGATTGGCCCGGTAATGTCCGCGAACTGGAAAACCGCCTGGAGCGCGCGGCGATCATGAGCCAAGAAGGCATTATCGACCGCGACGTGATCGCCAGCACCGGCCTGGAAAACGAGATCGGTATCAGCCGCACCCCGCAATCGATCAAACATATCGATTTACACGACGAGAACATGGATGAGCGGGAACGCGTGATCGCCGCGCTGGAGCAAAGCGGCTGGGTGCAAGCCAAGGCTGCCAGACTGCTGGATATGACGCCCAGGCAGATTGCTTATCGAATTCAGACTTTGAATATCAACGTTAAGCAGATTTAGCCAGGCCGTGCAGGCAATTGAAATTGCCCCTTACGCAAAAAAGGAGGCCGCATAAAACTTAAAAACCTCCTTCTCCCTCTGGGATAAGGTTGGGATGAGGGAATTAAAATAAATAAATTATTTACATCCCTCACTCAATTCCTCTCACGGAGGCATAAGGGATTTTAGAGGTTTTCTTAAAGCTTTTCGTAGACTATCCGGTAAATCTGCTCGCCGGCCTTTTCGCCCGCTTGTAACAAGGTATCCAGCTCGGCGAGCTGGGCTTCGGCAAACTCCCTGTCCTTCAAACTTGCGGCATTGATTTGCACATTTAGCGCGGCGCTTTTTAATCCGGCATAACCCGCCATCACCGCGACGCCTGCATCGCTGATCACGCCCAGATTGCCGTGCTCGGCAGCCACTCGACTCAACTCGATAGCTTTTGCGCAGGCTTTAGCGCATTCCAGCGGCACCAAAGTGGCCTCTTTCAAAACCACCTGGATTTGTGCTGTGCGCAGGATTTTCTCTTCGTCAGTGCTTTTAGGTAAGCCGTAGCAAGCCATCAATTTGTCGAACACATCGACATCCGCCTTGATCATGCCGATCAAGGTTTGCCGCAAGGCTTCGGATTCTGAAAGCAAGGCCTGCATCTGCGCTTCTACTGCGGCGTATTTGGGTTTGCCGATGGTCAGATTACAGACCATACTGGTCAAGGCCGCCGCTTGCGCGCCCATCACCGCTGCCGCACTGCCGCCGCCGGGAGTGGCTTGCTTGCTGGCCAATTCGTCCAGAAATGTTTCTACTGATCTATCTTTGATTTCGCTCATCGCCAGCCCCTTAATTCTCTCGGCGCCAAATGGTATTACCGCCTACGACATCCTCCAAAACAATGCCCTGCGCCTTCAATTGATCGCGAATTTGGTCGGCTTGCGCCCAGTCTTTGCTGGCTTTGGCCGCTTTTCTGGCACCGATTAGCTGTTCAATTTCGGTTTCGCTCAGGCCATCGGCCGCTGCGCCGCCTTGCAGAAAACTGTCGGGGCTTTCTTGCAACAAGCCCAAAATGGCAGCTAACTGCTTCAAAGTCGCCGCCAGCACAGTTTTATCTTCGGCTTTGTTCAATTCCCGCGCCAAATCGAACAACACCGAGAGGGCCACCGGCGTGTTGAAGTCGTCATCCATCGCCTGCTCGAACCGCGACCGGTAGTCGGCAGAGATGGCGGCATCGACGATCTCGACACCTCGCAAGGCCGTGTAAAGCCGTGTCAACGCTGCACCGGCTTCGTCGAGTTGTTCGTCGGAATAATTCAACGGGCTGCGATAATGACTGGAGAGGATGAAGAAACGAATGACTTCCGGCCGATATTGTTTTAACACCTCACGCACGGTAAAAAAATTACCGAGGGATTTGGACATTTTTTCTTCATTGACCCGCACGAAACCGTTATGCATCCAGTAATTAACGAAGGGCTCGCCGGTGGCACCTTCCGACTGGGCAATCTCGTTTTCGTGATGCGGGAATTGCAAGTCCATGCCGCCGCCGTGAATATCGAAATGATTGCCCAGGCAGCAAGTGGACATCGCCGAACATTCGATATGCCAGCCCGGCCTACCCTGCCCCCAAGGCGAATCCCAATAAGGCTCGCCGGGCTTGGCCATTTTCCATAGTACAAAATCCAGCGGATCGCGTTTGGCGGTATCGACGTTGACCCGCTCACCGGCTTGCAGATCTTCGATATTTTTACCGGACAATTTGCCGTAGCCGTCAAACCGGTTTACCGCATAAAACACGTCGCCATTACTACCGACATAAGCAAACTCGCGCTCGATTAGCGTCGAAATCATTTTAACGATGTCGGCGATGGATTGCGTGGCTTTGGGCTCAATATCCGGCGGTAACACCGACAAGGCCCGCTCGTCTTCGTGCATTGCCTGGATAAAACGTTCGGTCAGAGCGGTAAACGCCTCACCATTCTCGTTGGCGCGCTGAATGATTTTGTCGTCGATGTCGGTGATATTTCTGACGTAGGTAAGCTGATAACCGGCATGCCGCAAATACCGGGCGACGGTATCGAACACCACCATGACCCGGGCATGGCCGATATGGCAATAGTCGTAAACCGTCATGCCGCAGACATACATGCCGACTTTACCGGGCTGTTTGGGAATGAACTCTTGCTTACTTCGAGTTAGCGTGTTGTAGATTTTCAGCATGACGATGATAGATGAATGCAGCGAAACATCTGGCAATCTATCAAGATTTCGGCTTCTCTTTCAAGATAAAAACACATAGAATTCGCGGCTTGCAGCGAGATTAAGGAACTTTTAATGCGCACCACCCTGGTTTACCTGATGCTGTTTTTATTCTCAACCCTTTCATTTGCAACAGAAAATAAAATGTCCAACACACATAGCAAAGTCAAATTAACTACTTCACTGGGTGACGTCGTCATTCAATTGGAAGACGAAAAAGCGCCGGTTTCCGCCGCCAACTTTCTGGCGTATGTAAAACAAGGGTTTTATTCCGGTACGATTTTCCATCGGGTAATCCCAGGATTTATGGCACAAGGCGGCGGTTTCGACAGCTCTTTTAAGCAAAAAGAAACCAATGCCGCCATCAAGAACGAAGCGGATAATGGCCTGAAAAACAAACGCGGTACTTTGGCGATGGCTCGCACCAACGATCCACATTCGGCCACCGCGCAATTTTTTATCAATTACAAAGATAACTCGTTCCTGGACCACACCAGCCCAAGCCCCAGCGGGTGGGGTTATGCGGTATTCGGTGAAGTTATCGAAGGTATGGATGTAGTCGATGCGATGGCCAAACAAGCCACCGGCAATCGCGGCCCGCATCAGGACGTACCAAAAACCGACATAGTTATCGATAAAGCCGAAGTTATCGAATGACAGTTGGCGGCTTCCACCAGGCTGAAGGCGGAAGCCGCTGTTTCAAGACGTGAAACAAGACGTACTATTTATATCCGACCTGCATCTGGCTTTGGAAAAACCGGAGATCACCCGGCGTTTCTTAAGCTTTTTGCAGCACCGCGCCATCAAAGCAAAATCGCTGTATATCCTTGGCGATCTGTTTGATGCCTGGATCGGCGACGACGACAATACCCGGCCTATCCCGGCCATCAAAAAAGCCCTCAAACAACTTGCCGACTCCGGCACCGAGATTTTTCTGCTACAGGGCAACCGCGACTTTTTGCTGGGCCAAAATTTCTGCCAGGAAACCGGCATCCGTTTATTGGACGAATATGCGACTATAGAATTGAATGGTCAGCGGATTTTACTGACCCACGGCGATTTACTCTGTAGCGACGACTTGGCCTACCAGGCCTTTCGCATTAAATCGCACAGCCCGGAATGGCAACGGAATGTGCTGTCCAAACCCTTGTGGCTGCGGCTGATAGCAGCACGTTGGTACCGTTTCCGCAGTTATTACCATAAACGCGGCAAAGCTCTGGATATTATGGATGTCAACCAGGATACAGTACTCGAATCGCTGCGTAAGTATACCTGCCGCACATTGATTCATGGGCACACACACCGTCCCAAATTACACGAATTTATATTGGATGGTGCGCCTGCAAAACGTTACGTATTGGCGGATTGGAAACCGGATGGAGCGGAGATTTTATGTTGGAGGAACAACGATTTTGAAAGAGAAAAGGTCTAATCCAACCACAAAAAAAACCGGTAGCGTTTTAACCGAATCCAGCGATCTGTATTTTTGAATCTCAAACCGCCTGATACATGGAATCAGACACTACCGGACATTGGGTCACTATCTCCGCTAGCAAAGACACATAAGAAACCAACTAGTTCACTCGGTATATAATTTTACTCGGTAAATATTCCAGGCCAAGATTTCGCGCCATTTAAGCCAATGCCTGTCTGTTAACCATGTGTCAACAACTGGTAATTCACGACGCCGACCGCATTCATGCTAAGTTAGACTAAACTTTGCAAGCTATGCCAATTAAGGACCCATAAATCCTCCAGCCATGAAAAAACAGACACTTTATCTCTTGGCGCTATCTATCGGACTATCCACCGTCGCCACCAGCCATGCCGACGAAGTTAACCTACCCGACATTCTTGCCCGTATCAAACCCGGGATAGTAGCTATTGGCACCTACATGCCGACCCGGAATCCGCGCGCGGTTTTCCTAGGTACCGGATTCGCCGTTGCCGATGGCAGAAAGGTAGTCACCAACGCTCACGTTACGGCAAAAAAACTGGACCTTGAACACCTAGAGCGTTACGCGGTGTTTTATCGGCATCAGCAAAAAGAACAGATGCAAATTGCCGATCTGGCCGCCACTGACGAAGATCACGATCTGGCGTTGTTAACGGTAGACGGCGGCGCCTTACCGGCACTGGAAATTGGTGATTCCCTGAGAGTGAGGGAGGGCGAGCAGTATGCATTTACCGGTTATCCGATAGGCATGGTACTTGGCTTGTATCCAGTCACCCACCGCAGCATTATTGCGGCTATTTCGCCCAATGCCATACCGGCAATCGCGACTCGGCAGCTAAATGTCAACATGCTGAAGCGGCTACAGACCCCTTTCGATGTGTTTCAATTAGACGCTACGGCTTATCCCGGCAACAGCGGCAGCCCTTTGTACGACACCAATTCCGGAAAAGTTATTGGTATCATTAACAAGGTGTTTGTACAGGGCAGTAAAGAAAATGCAATATCCAATCCCAGCGGGATTACCTATGCAATACCCGCTGAACATATCAAGACGCTTTTAAACCAGACTATCGTCAAATAGTTATTATCCAGGAGTTAAGCGGTAGCCTTATATGATAAGAATTTTTCGACATTACATTTCTACCGCCTACCTGTGGTTGCTTATGGCGGAATCGCTGGTGTTTTACCTAGCCATGTATTGCGGCGCGGGCCTAAGATTTTTATACACTGCGTCCTGGTATTCCCAATCCGAGCTTGCGGCCTCCGCTGCGGTTTACTCCATCGTATTCATAGCCAGTTGCTCCGGCTTGGGCTTGTACCGAAAAACCCTGGATAAAGAAGAATACAATATTCTTCAGCGTATCAGTTTCAGCTTTGCCGTTGCGGTTTTTATACTGGCTTTCATCTATTACATCATTCCGGAATTGATGCTGGCACGTAGCGTATTGATTTCCGCAATTATTTTTTCTTTTGTAGGCTTGTTGTTAACGCGCTATTTGTTTTATCGCTTCGTCAATCTGGACAATTTAAAACGCAGGGTATTGGTGGTGGGTTGCGGTCAACGGGCAGGCGAGCTCAGCGTCGTTAACTCCAGCTACATATACAGAGGCTTTGAAATAGTCGGATACATCACACTGGAAGACGAACCGATAAGTGTGCCCCATGCGATAGCTCTCAACGAAAAAATTCGGCTAACCGATATTGTAGAAGCCGCTAACGTCGATGAAATTGTCATCGCCGTCGATGATCGGAGAAAAAAATTGCCCGTAGAAGAACTGCTGGATATCAAAATGTCCGGCGTGCAGATCATGGACCTACAAACCTTCTACGAGCGAGAGCAACGATTGGTTTTTCTCGAGGCACTGAGCCCGAGCTGGTTGATGTTTTCGGATGGTTTTGTGAGTGGCGGCCTACGCTCCATGGTAAAGCGCAGCTTCGATATTTTAGCCAGCCTGATGCTGCTTTCCGTAAGCTGGTGGCTGATGATCCTCACCATGTTGGCAATCTATATCGAAAGCGGCTTTGGTGCACCGGTTTTCTATCGGCAAAAGCGTGTCGGCTACCGAGACATACCCTTCGATGTCATCAAGTTTCGCAGCATGCGTATCGATGCTGAAAAAAATGGCGCGCAATGGGCCAGCCAAACCGATGATCGCGTCACCCGCGTCGGTAAAGTGATTCGTAAATATCGGATAGACGAGCTGCCGCAACTGCTAAACGTATTAAAAGGCGATATGAGTTTTGTCGGTCCGCGCCCGGAGAGACCTGAATTTGTGAAAGGTTTCGAAGAGAATATTCCTTATTATAAAGAAAGACATAGGGTGAAACCCGGCATCACCGGCTGGGCACAACTGTGTTACCCCTATGGCGCCAGCGAATACGATACCCGGCAAAAACTGCAATTTGATTTGTATTACGTCAAAAACTACAGCCTGTTTCTGGATTTAACAATCATGATGAGCACAGTGGAAGTTATTTTGTGGGGGAAAGGAGCGAGATAGAAGAATGCTTCTAAACTTATAGCGATAAATACTTAACAGTCATTCCCAGCACCCAATTAACAGAGAGAAGAGTAATGAGACCTTCAATACTGAGACATATTTTAATCGCTCTAACAGCGTTCATCATCTGCAACCCGGCCTTGGCGAAGAACGATCCAAATCTTTATATTTTCGGCGATAGCTTATCGGACACGGGCAATGTTTACGCTCAGACAGCTGCCTCCGGATTCCCCATGCCCATTCCACCTCAAGCACGTTATTACAAAGGTAGATTTTCGAATGGCCCCAATGCCGCTGATCAATTGTGGAAATCGCTCGGCAACTCATCGGAAGTAAAGCCAATATTGGCCTTGTCTCCAGAGAGACTAATGTTAAAACCCGACAAAAACAGAGCCATTAGCTTTGCTTTTGGCGGTTCTGAAAGTGGCTTTGGCAATTCAGTGTTAGGACAATTCAATGTCACCGGGTTACTGGGGCAAGTCGGAATGTTCAGAGTCATAAAAAATAGCAGCTTTGCGGAAAACTCTCTGGTCTTAGTCTGGAGTGGCGCTAACGATTATCTCAATCAATTTGGCAAGGGAATCGTAATCCCCACGGACCAAGTGGTGGACAATATCAGTAAATCGATTCGCAGCTTGTATGCTTCCGGGATTCGCCGTTTTTTAGTACCTAATCTACCCGACCTCAGTGAAGTCCCAATTGCTAGGCTCATTGCCTACCAAGACCCGGCTAATCCTCATCCGGAAATTCTTGATCTTCTTTCCTTCCAAACGATTGATCACAACAATAAGCTTGCGTCAGAACTGAAAGAACTTGCAAGGTTACCTAAAATCAAAATCTCTAGAGTCGACGTCTATTCTATAACCAAGTCTTTGATCATCCGTAACGAGCAGATTACAGCGGGTCCCGCGGCCGGATGCTTATATAACCCTGTGCTGAGCCCAGATAATTGCCCTACGGTTTCTTTCGATGCAGGAAATGGTTTGATATTTTGGGATGAAATTCATCCGACGACAGAGGTTCACAAAGTTTTCGCAGAAGCCATGTTAAATTCGATTCGGAAATAGGCATTTTTGCAGGGTTGGCTGTGCTAGCCAACCCAACTGCCCTGAATTTTACTTATAAGCCATAACGACCCGGGGCAATAATATTGTTTGGATCGATTGCCTGCTTTAGACAGCGCAAAACCTCGGGAACCGCATTCTCCTTAGCCGGCAAATCCATAGACTGAATGCCGAGACGATAAGGCACAAAGCCGTATTTCCTCCCCGTATCCAACAATTCATGATAACAAGCGTGTGCCCTGGCAACCTCTTCGGCGTTTTGCCTGTCAAATAAAATTGGAATTGTACTGTCCCAGCAGCGATCCGAAATACTTGTCAGCGTAATAAGGGGTTCTATTTGATGTTTGATACAGATGGTTTTTACCATCTCGACATATTGACGAGTTAACTCCGGCTTCATCGGCAGCAGCGGGGAATACCAAATGAGTCCGCAACCGTCTTTATCAGGATTCATCGGAGTGCCGTCAGTCGGCATGATGCCCGACCGCCAGTAAGCAAGAGGCAGAGCAATCTCGCTTGGCTCTCCGGCAAACAATTGCATCGTTTTGTTCAGCGTCCCCAACACATTAACCAAATGCAAATCGCGGATGACAGGCAAAGCCCGAGCGGCACCATGCATGAATTTAACCAATCCCGGAGTAAAAAACATCAACCGTTTGGCGACCGGTTTTAATATTCTTCGAATCTCTCTACGCGCCGCAGCGACAACTTTCTTATTGCCGTAAATCGCACCGACGCCAGTCCACTCCATCACCTGATTTCGCTTCATCAACTGTTGCAGCACATCATCCGGAATCAATCCATCCGAACCCAGCCTATCCTTTGGATAAGGTTCGGACATGGACAATACCCGATGCTTATTCATCAGATTGATCGAGCCGGTTACCGTTCCCACCTCACGCAATACTTGCCGAACCTTTTCAACCGCCAACTCTAAGTCGTCAGCTTTTTTTACACTAAAAAAAAACGCCTCAACTCGCTCAGGCTTTGGTGCCAGAGCGATAGTCATTTTGGTGACAATCCCAAAATTACTTTGCGAAAACAAACCGTCCATGTAAGGCCCCATACCCCATTTAAAAGCCTTATCAACCTCTTCGCCTCCCAACCCAGAGAGCATGGAACGATAAATCTCCCCGTTGGGTAACACTGCTTCAAGTCCCATTACCGCACCAAAGTGATCGGCATAAGGCGTGATGCCATAGCCTCGCTCCAAGGCATTTCCAACCAGACTGCAATCCGGTCCAGCGCCGGTAACTGGAATCAGATAAGGATAGTTATGCTGTTTGAGGTATTCATCAAGCTGCCGCTGAGTAACCCCGGGCTCGATAGTTAGCAACCCCGTTTCCTCATCAAAATCCAGAATTTCGTTCATCCTGGATAAATCCATCAATACGCAGTGGTTCCGAGCAGGGTTTTTTGAGCCGTAGCCCCAGTTATTACCGATGCTGAAAGGGTAGAGAGCTATTTGATATCTCTCGGCAATCTGAGTAATTTTCTGAACCGCAGAGGCGCAATCAGGCCGAAGCAAAGCAGGCGACTGGTTCGTTAGCACCGTGCAATTGGCTCTCGCGCCCCGCAAAAAATCGTCGCAAGTAACAACGCAATCACCGCCTAAAAGATCACGCCATTCCGAAATTGCTTGATCAAGATTCAGGTTGTCCATGGAAATCTCCTGTTAGTTTTCGATTAGAAGGATAGACGATAATTAGGCCGTTGCCGCTACAAGAAGACTACCAAACGAATACCTGAACAAAGCCTGAAGATACGCGTGAATTTGCTATGTTGTTATTGTTAAGACGCGAAAATATTCTAGTTACATGCAATTTTGTTTAACATAAACAATCGCTTGCAGTTAACAGAATCAAAATAATCTTACGACTTTGCCCCCGTTGCCGATCTTTTAAGCGACCATTCTCTTTCACGTCAAGATAAGCACAAGACCAAATTCAAGTAAAAAAGTGTAGAATCAAGCCCGCAAAAACTGTCAGCTAATTTTACATCCATCCAAAATAACAACAATAGAAACACAGAAAACTACATAAAAAACAATAGGTTAATATTTTGGCACAACTCCTGCTAGAATCCTAACGAAGTTTGTCTTCATGATCAGTTCTGAAAGTGAAGTTCGCCTTCATAAAATTATGAGACATTGCATTGATGTGCATACTGAAGTGTTGCAAATCATTTTGGTTTGCGAAAAATTACATCTGCGATATTGATCGCTAACTTTTTACAACCCTTTAAGGAATAGTCATGAAAAAATTTAATATTGTACGGAGCATCGCTGCTCTGGGTCTAGTGGGCGCAGGTTTTGCAGCTAACGCCGCAAGCATTGACGGTGTAATAACACCCGAAACCATTACTGAATTTGACAGTGGTAGTTTCGCGCAAATAGTAACAAAAAATGCTGATGGCTCAGGCTCTTTTACTGCCTGGGGCGAGGTAACGGGATTCAACAACATTTCTTACGATGTTTTTCCTGGCGGTCAATTGACATACTCCGTTACCAGTGACTACACGACAAACCAAATAAACATCCCAGGAGATACCTTATTTACCGGTGGCGTCATCACATTTTACCTTGACAACCTAACTGCTTACGATCCTACCAATCAAGCTACAGCGGAAGACGGTACTGTGTGGATGACTATTCTGGGACGCGACCTGAATGCTGTTGGGGATACTTTCCTCGGAACCATAAATGTTTTGGGCGGCGGCGGCGGTACTGCATTTTTTGACTTGTTGCTAGCTGGTTTGGGAACTGACGTTTTCGATACAAATACCAAACTTATACCAACTACTGGCGAATTTGCAGATTTCTCATGGGGCTCTAGCATACTTGCCGGAAACACCACTACCACAACATCTGGAGGCGTTACTACTTATTACTCGACCGGCTCCGGAGACCTCGGTGCCAGCGCAACAATTCCTGAGCCAGGTTCTTTGTCACTGTTAGGTTTGGGCATGTTGGCGTTTTCCGCTAGAAAAAAACGCTCAGTCTAAAAATACGCTAATAAATGCCGATTTTTATGAAAAAAATGAAAGTCGGCAGTGTTTTTGTGAGCATTGAGGAAAATAGTACACGCGATGTAAAAGCAAGAGTAGTTTTTATATAGACGTATAGCTGCACAAGCTCTTTATGTATAAACTGGATGTATTCAAGTGTAATATGCCCTCCTCGGAGGGCATTTTTATTTGAGAGAAAAACCGCAATGAACCGGATCCATTTTTTTGAAATCGAAGATCAAGACTGGTGCCCAAAAGTATTGCGAGATGGTGTTACTGATTTTTTACAGTATATCGTTCAAGCTTACCATTTATATCAACCCATCACTGAGCGTCTGGTCAATGCCTTGAATCAAAGTGGACACGATAGGGTTGTTGATCTATGTTCCGGCGGCGCTGGACCTTGGTTGTCACTCTGGAATGATGTGCTTCAACAATCTGATAACCGAATCTTGTCCGTTACGCTGACCGATTTATACCCAAACCTAAGCGCCTTCAGAGCAGCGCATTCAAAAAATATTCGTATCGAGTTCTGCGCCGAACCTGTCGACGCGACGCAAGTACCCAGAGAAATAAAAGGTTTTCGCACCTTTTTTTCATCGTTTCACCATTTAAAACCAGAGCAAGCCAAAACTGTTTTGCAAGACGCTGTCGATGCGAAAACAGGTATTGCGATTTTTGAAAGCACACAACGACATCCTTTGTTGTTAGTTTATATGTTATTCACGCCTTTTTTGGTTTGGCTAAACACCCCATTTATTCGTCCATGGCGTTGGAGTCGAATATTTTGTACTTATGTTATTCCTTTGATTCCTTTCATAGTAATGTTCGATGGCATAGTTTCATGCTTACGGACTTACACGCCTGCAGAATTAAAAACTATGATTGATTCAATCTCCGCCCCCTATTACGAATGGGATATTGGCCTTCAACGTATTGGTATATTGCCTGTAGGGATAACTTATATGATCGGTTATATACGAAAAGAAAATAAGTCCAATTGATCAAACTATAGTGGATTTCAGGGGCGACTAGATCTAATCCTCTCAACTTAAGCCTCAACAAGTTGATTTATAAGCATGTTTTCGATGCGGCTTAGGATGTTTTGGCCTGAGTTTAGTCGCGCTGGGCTAGGCAGTAGACGCTGCCTCGACTGATGCGCAAAAGCTTTGCTTGCTGGCCAATCGACAGTTTGGATTCACGGTCTATCATCGCTTTGTGCTTTGTGCCCCTGTGGGTATCAGCAATCCCGCCTTGATGAGCGCGCCCTCTAAAAAATCATTCTCCAGCGTCAACTAGCAGATTTTGGTATGCAGGGCTTGCAGATCAACCGGCGGTGAGGTTCAGCAGGCTTGCAAAACAGTAAGCGATCTAAAGACAACGTCTATATGAATTGCTCGAAAGGAGCGAAGATAGTGTCCACTTATAATCAGGCGGACATTTATGAAGGAGCACACCGTTCGATTATCGCGCTCATTAATCGTAGGACACGGGCGAGATGACCGATGTCTTTATGATCCGGAAGCTAAACGGGAGTTAGTCAAAATTTGTTTGCAACCGGGATTATCGGTTACGAAGGTCGCGCTGGAACACGGCATCAATGCCAATCTGCTGCGTAAATGGATAGGCCTTTATCATGAAGTAGGCCATTCTGACCCGAACAGATCATTAGCGTTGCCAGCTTTTACGTCCGTGTTGTCACTGGGCGCGGAGCAGTCGGCTAAGCCAGCTCTCAAAGTCACTTTACCAAATGGCATCAGTCTTGAGCTGCCGTCCGTCGCATTAAGCGATCTACCGTTGCTTTTGAATGCGTTGGCTGAGCTGCCATATTCCGCTTCGAGCCGGGATTAAAAGTCTACCTGCACCGCGAGCCGGTCGATTGGCGTAAGGCCATCAATGTTTTGGCCTTGCTGGTTGAGCAAGGGTTAGGCTTGAATCCGTTTGAGTCCGCTATCTACGTGTTCAGCAATCGCCGCCGGGATCGAATCAAATTGCTGTTGTGGGATCGTACCGGTTTCTGACTGATGATCAAGCGGCTGGAAGCCGATCGATTTTGCTGGCCGAAAGACGCGGCTGTGGTGACCTTGACGGTGGAGCAACTCCACTGGCTGTTAGCCGGCATTGACTTGGCGGCGCTGCGGCCGCATCCGGTACGAATGCATACAAAAACCAGCTGAAACAATGACTTAAATCGAGTAAAATAGCGGCATGACGACCACGATCACGCTGTCATCCGACGATTATCAGGCGTTACTGTCTGACCACCAGGCCCTGCTGTCCGAACAGCAGCGGCTGGCCAATCAATTGCGGTTGGTGACGGTTGAGCGCGATCTCTTGAAAGAACCCCTGGATGCTTTTCTGCATCGTCTGTATGCCGCCAAGTCCGAAGCCAGGGCCAATCCCGCTCAGCGCGATCTGTTTCTGAACGAAGCCGAAGCGTTGGCGCCGAACGGCGCGCCAATCGCCGAGGAAACCACGCCTGAAGGGGTCGAAGTCGCCGCTCACAACCGCAAGAAGCGCGGCCGTAAACCGCTCGATCCCCATCTGCCGCGCGAAATCGTCCGCCACTTGTGCCCTTGAGGGTATGAATTACCGGAAGCCGAGCGGGTGTGCGCTCATGACGGTGCCCGTCTGGTGGAAATCGGCGCCGAAATCAGCGAGCAGCTCGACATCGTGCCGCAACAGGTCCGGGTGATTCAGCATCACCGTATCAAATATACCTGCCCGTGCTGCGATGAAAGCCTTCGGGCAACCCCAGCGCCGGTGCGTATTATCCCTAAAGGCTTGCTGACCGAAGCCGCCTCGGCCTGGGTCGTCCCATGGCCTGCCGCTGTATCGGCAAGCCACGTTGCTAGGCCGATTCGGCGGCGATTTTTCGCGCACCATGCTGGCGGCTAGCATGGTGCGGGTCGGGCAGGCGGTGCAGCCCATTATCAATTTACTGCGCGATCATCTGCTGGATGCTGACTTGATTCTTGGCGACGAAACAGTTATCCAGGTACTCAAGGAATCCGGGCGAGTCGCGCAAAGCAAAAGTTATTTGTGGGCACAGATGACCGGCTCCGGCCCGCCGATCCGACTGTTCAGCTACACGCCGGGTCGTGGAGGCACACATGCGCAGCCGCTGTATGAAGGCATCAAGGCCGCGCAGTACTGATGAGTGACGGCTATGAAGTGTATAACGCCATTGTGGCGGTGCGTGGTGCGATCCACCTTGGCTGCTGGGCGCATACCCTCTGGGGCACAAGTGCGCGCCGCTATTTTGTCGAAGCAGAAGCCGCCATCCCCAAAGCCGCGCGTGGCTCGGAATCACTGGCGACGCAGTTTATTGCGGCGGTCGGCGAACTGTATGCCATTGAGGCCAAGGCCAAAGACCTGAGCGCCGAACAGCGTGGGCAACAGCGAGAACAGTTTAGCAAACCGGTGTTGGCCAAGATCGAAGGTCTGCTTGTAGAGCATTTGCATGCGGTCACTCCAGGCAGTTTGCTGGGCAAAGCCTTGCACTATCTATCATCGCAATGGCCGAAGCTGATCCGCTTTGTTGAAAACGGTACTTGGCCCATCGATAACAACCTCTGTGAAAACGCCATACGCCCGCTTGTGGTCGGTCGGCGCAACTGGGTGTTCTGCGACACGGTAGCCGGTGCCTAGGCCAGCGCCAATCTCTACTCGTTCATCGAAACCTGCAAAGCCAACCGCATCGAACCCTACACCTATTTGGTCGAATTGTTCCGGCAGTTGCCCCCATTTTACGGCAGGTTGATAGATAACTGCGAATCCGGCAAAAAATGTAGGTGCCTTCCGGTGAGCGAAAGCAGC
Organism: Methylomonas rosea; assembly: GCF_024505055.1. Taxonomy (GTDB): domain Bacteria; phylum Pseudomonadota; class Gammaproteobacteria; order Methylococcales; family Methylomonadaceae; genus Methylomonas; species Methylomonas rosea. Next base: position 646 of record NZ_JANIBL010000069.1, on the reverse strand, counting down.
CGGAGATTTTCTGGTGAAGCTTGGTCATGCGAATGTCGTCCTCCCCCTGATTATTGGTGAACGGTACGTCGGGATTCGTCAGAAACGATTTCATCGGGATCGTCGGTCTTTCTTCAGCGTGGTGCCGATACGCCCTGGTTGGCCGCCTGGTTTTTTAGTCGTGGCGTTCGGTGTTTTCTCGCGCACCGGAAAACGATCTTTTGAGGGTGGCTGACTACTGTTGCGACTCGTCAGACTCAACCGATTAACCGATTAACCAGCAATTGCACGACCAACAGCAAAATATCCAATGTCGACCGCAAGGCGGGCGACAGATTAGCTTCTTCAGCCAGTAATTGCTGTACGTTTTTGACCGTGGCATCCACGTCAATGTTGTCGACCGTCAAGTTTTAACCCCCGTAAGGCGTTGAATTGATGTTTATTATAAGGCCTGTTTGAAAAGCCGAATTTCGCCTTCGAGGAGTCCTTTCATGCGGTTTGCCGTGCCAGATGGCTGGGGGCGATCTGTTGCTTAAGAATTGCCGGGCTATGCGAGCACTGCATGCACGGTTAAGTAGGGGATTTAATGCGTTTCAGGCAAGGCCGTTTTGAAATAGCTTTTTGGTGAAAAAACCTGTCAAGCTTTATTTTTTAACTTACGCTGAAT
>NZ_JANIBL010000068.1 GCF_024505055.1 Methylomonas rosea | reverse complement strand
TCTGGATCGTCTATGCAACCGCTCAGGCCAACAATCATCAGGGTCATAGCTAAAAGAGATAATACTTTTTTCATAACATCCTCCAAATAAAAGTTTTTTATATTTTTTCGTGTACTGAATCTAAACAGAAAATTAAGCACGGCGAGATTTAAACATGCCGAAGCAGTTTAGCGCAAACTAAATCTGTTTGGAGGAAAAGAATCTGGAATATAAGGCCCACTTGCGTGGGCCTTACTCAGGTAGGAATATCCTGCCAGGGCTAGGATTATTTAACCCCTGAACCTTGTTGGCTAGGTGAACCATAGCCTTTTGGTTTTGGATTGCCTTGGTCTGGGTCGTCCATGCAACCGCTCAAGCTTACAATCATCATCACCATAGCCAAGACAGAAAATACTTTTTTCATAACATCCTCCGATTTAAAGGTTTTTATTTTTGTGTGTACTCAAATTCAAGCACGCAAAATTTATAGCATGACAAAACCGAGTATGCAATACCCTAGATGTTTACAAAATATCGATGTCCTTCGGCAGGTTGATCTTTATGTCCTTTCCAACCCATCGCGCAGAGCCTATTGCTTGCCATTCGCCGGCCAAGTTACTGTTCCTGAGGTCTTTTTCCCACACAAACGGCGCTCGAATTCTCTTCATTTTGACGATAAATTGTGTATTATCCAGCTCTAAGTCGATCTTTTTCCCCCAGAAAGCGGTGACTTTCATGATGAATTTTTTCAAGCGGAACTCATCGATATTCGGCGTTACCGCAATGTTGGCCCACATCGAATGTACCCGCCCCCAATTCGGCGCCAACAAGCGACCCTGCCGATCCACAAACGGCAACCATTGCTCTTCGCCGTTGGCATCCAAATACGTAATAGCCAGCAAACGGTCGTAGCCTTCGAAATGGTCGTGCAGATACAAAGCGTGCGGGGTGATGCCTAAAAACGTGTGAGACATCATCAAGACCGCGTTGCTCATATCCGCCAACATGCTGGTTATCGGCGACTGGCGGGTATCGACATGCAAGCGGTACAACAAGCCATAGTGAAAGCTGCTGTTGAACTGAAACAAGATCAGCACCAGCAACACTTTGCTGATTTTGTGTACGCGACTTCTGGCGGGTAGCGCATGCTCCGCTTCGAAAATTCGCTCGTACAAGCTCGGCGGCAGGCTTTCGGCTGATGCCGGCATACAGCTCACATCGCACACCAAGCGCGCGCGCGAATCGGCAATCGCCCGATAACGCCCGCATATCCACTGATACAGTAGCGGCAGTTTCATGGCCCAGCCTATCATCGCGGTATAACGCATCGAGATTAAAATCTGCGCATAGGTATCAACGCCGGCATAAACCCGCCCGTTGCCATCCACCGCATACAAATCCGTCAGCAGTTGCTTTTCGCCCAACTCTGCTAGGGCTGGATAGTCTATTGCAAACACTTGTGCAGGCTTGAAATCAACAGCGTGCAAAACGTCGAAGTGATTGAGCGTTAAAACCGTGCGATTGCACAATGGGCATTGCTGGTCGTAAAACACCGTCAATAGCGGCTGTTTGACCCGCAGAAAGGCACCGATTTTTCTATACCATGCAAACGGCATCACCAGCGCATAGAAAATTAGCATTCCCATCCCAAAGGGGTAAATATTGAAGGAGAGGGTGATCCCTAAATGTAAGGAAATTCCGATCAGAAAATACAGCCACCTGAACTGTCGACGATGGAAGAAAAGTAGGAAGGTGAACTGGAAGACAATGATGGTGTAACCGATGATTTTCTGCAAAATCTCGATATTCAGCAGCCACGATAAATCCAGCGCGGACATGTAATACGGAATTGAAGACGGCAGCCAGGCACCCAAGCCATTGCGCCAATGCTCGGCAAACATCTTGTGTATCGCCGAATCGAAGTACAAAAATCCCAGACAAATCGCGACCGGCAGATAGTAGGTCAATGCCGACACTGCCGGGGTCTGGTACTGAGAATAATGCACGAAGGGACGCTGGAGTTTTTTTCTCAGGTTATCAACAGAGAAGGCCTGGTCTATCGGCATGAAGATAAGAAAAAAATTAGCGCCGATCATGAACAAATCGAAGCCGCCGTCGAAATCGCGTTGCATAGGCGTGAAATTGACGAATACCAGCCAAAAAATGTAATTAGCAATACTGACAGCCTGACAGCGATAGCCGATGACCAAGCAAAACGCCACCACGGCCCACAGCCACAGGAAGAACGGAATCATCGGAAATTCGACATCCATGAACGGGATAGGATCGAATATCAAGTGGTTGAAATACAGCAGAAAGAAAACTTCCTGCAAGGTCACCAGCCCGAACAATAGTCTGAAAAGACCTATGCCGGTAGCGGGTACTTTTTTGGAATAAAGCGCGTTTATTTTCTGAACTAACAGTTTGTACATAGCGGATCGGCAGGCCAAAAGGCCACGGATTATAAGGTATTTAAACTAGGCATGCTTCAGGCAAAAAAAAAGCGGCTACGGGATCTATCCGTAGCCGCTTTTTCCAGAAAAGCTTTGTAAGCGAGGGGTATAGCTTACTCTTCGTCTTTAGGCTCAGCAAAAACCCATTTTACAAAGAAGTATCCTGCAGCGATGATAACCAGCGCTCCAATCATGCCCGACGGTTCTTTCAGCATTTCTGTTAAATCTAAGATCGCTCCCATGGGTGCCTCCTACCTTTAGTTAGTTGTTATAAAATGTGCCATGTCTTTGGCGGTCGAGCTTCATATGTTACTTTAGCCACCTTCAAAGTCAAGCGATTCATGGCTATCGCGGAAACATCCGACCGTAATTGCCATCCAGGCGGATTATGGTAGTATGCCCTCTCAACCAGATTTTTGAGAATTATAAAAATAGTTAACAGTTACAAGGGGAATAGAGATGATTGGTGGCGTAATAATGATTTTGACGGCAATCTGGGTTTATCAAACCCTGATAAAAGCCAAAACTGGTAATGTGCTGTTGTGGGTTGCCGGCTGTGCCATAGTGTTCTTGGTCATTCAAGTGATGTTCTACAACATCAACATCATGATCATCGACGGCTTGGACGGTAAAGATGTCGGCGGCGAATATGATCGCGATCTGACCAGCGTTGGCGATAGAAAAACCCAGGAAGGCGCTGGCGGCTGGTTCATGCCGGTTTTCTTCGAATTACTGCCGCCGTTTGCCGGCGTAATGGCTGTGGCGCTAATTCGCACACAGTTTATTCTGAAACAATCCCTGACACCTGCTAACCTGTTCAGCGGCATCAAAGAGTTGTTTGTCAGCATAAAAAACAGCTTCAAAACTTCCAGCAATTAACACTGGCTGATCCCGAAGCCCAAGGCAGCTTGGGCTTCGTTACCGACAGAAATTCCTCAGCCGCCGGTAACTGCGGATACGATACTGACTATCGTTAAAATAAATAACACGGTCACGATCAGCCCGACGACAATATAGGCAGGCAAAGAGCCGTGCTGAAAATCAACCTCTCTATTCTTATTGCTTTGCACGCCGATCACGGCGGCGATCACGCTTTTTATGACATGCAATAGACTGGGTTTAGACATGATTTCCCTCAAAATTTGGTTTGATAATTATACGGACTAGCCCACCGTACATTCACCCTTGCGACCATCAGGCAGTATGAACAGCACACAAAGATTACACCAGTTATTATCTCAACGGATTTTGTTTCTGGACGGTGCGATGGGCACCATGATACAGAGCTACAATTTGGAGGAGAAGGATTATCGCGGCGCACGCTTTGCCGACTGGCCTGTCGATCTTAAGGGCAACAACGATTTATTATCGATTACCCAGCCGGCTATAATCAAGGCTATTCACCGCGCCTATCTTGATGCCGGTTCGGATATTCTGGAAACCAATACGTTCAACTCCACCCGTATCGCGATGGCCGATTATCGGATGGAAGACCTGGCTTACGAAATCAATGTCGCTTCGGCAAGAGTTGCCAAACAGGCTGCCGAGGAAGTCAGTGCGCTAACGCCGGACAAACCGCGCTTCGTCGCCGGTGTATTGGGGCCCACCAATCGCACCTCATCCATGTCCCCGGATGTGAATGATCCGGGCTTCCGCAACATTACCTTCGACGATTTGGTTGCAGCATACAGCGAAGCCACCCAAGGCTTGATCGACGGCGGCGCCGACATCATCCTGATCGAAACCGTATTCGATACGCTGAATGCCAAAGCCGCGATATTCGCGGTCGAACAAACCTTCGACAAACTCGGTTACAAACTGCCGGTGATGATCTCCGGCACCATCACCGACGCTTCCGGTCGCACGCTATCCGGACAAACCGCAGCGGCATTCTGGTATTCCTTGAAACACGTGCAGCCGATCTCGATCGGCTTCAACTGCGCGCTGGGCGCTCAAGAATTGCGCCAGTACATCGAAGAACTGTCCAACATTGCCGACACCTACGTTTCCGCGCATCCTAACGCCGGTTTGCCCAACGAATTCGGCGAATACGACGAAACGCCGGAGCAAATGGCCGCCGAATTGGCCGACTGGGCCGCAAGCGGCTACTTAAATATCATCGGCGGCTGTTGTGGCACCTCGCCGGACACCATCCGCGCCATCGTCGCTGCGCTGGAAAAATACCCGCCGCGCCAGATTCCGGAGCTTGAAAAACGCTGCCACCTGGCCGGCCTGGAAGCCATGAGCATCGGTCCGGAAACCTTATTCGTTAACGTCGGCGAGCGCACTAATGTCACCGGCTCCGCAGTGTTCAAAAAAATGATCATTGAAGAGCGTTACGAAGAAGCCTTGGAGGTTGCCAAGCAGCAGGTCGAAAACGGCGCGCAGATTATCGACATCAACATGGACGAAGGCATGCTGGATTCGAAAGCCGCGATGGTGCGCTTTTTGAATTTGCTGGCCGCCGAACCGGATATCGCCAAAGTGCCGATCATGCTGGATTCCTCAAAGTGGGAAATCCTTGAAGCCGGCCTGAAATGCATCCAGGGCAAGGGCGTCGTCAATTCGATTTCCATCAAGGAAGGCGAGGAAGCATTTATTAAGCATGCGAAGCTGGTACGCCGCTACGGCGCCGCCGTCATCGTGATGGCGTTTGATGAGCAAGGCCAGGCCGACACGATGGCGCGCAAGGTGGAAATCTGCACCCGCGCCTATAAAATTCTGACCGAGCAAATCGGCTTCCCGCCGGAAGACATCATCTTCGACCCGAATATCTTCGCGGTCGCCACCGGCATTGAAGAACACAATAATTATGGCGTCGATTTCATCGAAGCCACCCGCATCATCAAGCAAACACTCCCGCACGCATTAATCTCCGGTGGGGTATCGAACGTGTCGTTCTCGTTCCGCGGCAACAACCCGGTGCGCGAAGCGATCCATGCGGTGTTCCTCTATCATGCGGTGCATGCTGGTATGGATATGGGGATCGTCAACGCCGGCCAGTTGGCGATTTATGCCGATATTCCTGAAGAACTGCGCAACGCCGTCGAAGACGTGATCCTGAACCGCACGCCGGAAGGTACTGAAAATCTGCTGGCAATCGCCGAAAAATATCGCGGCAGCGGCCAGGCTGCGAAACAGGAAACCCTGGAGTGGCGCGACTGGCCGGTCAGCAAGCGCTTGGAACATGCACTGGTTAAAGGCATTGCGGATTACATCGAAGAAGATACCGAAGCGGCAAGGCTGGAAGCCGAAAAGCCGCTGCACGTCATCGAAGGGCCGTTGATGGACGGCATGAACGTGGTCGGCGATTTGTTCGGCGAAGGCAAAATGTTCCTGCCACAAGTGGTCAAATCGGCGCGGGTAATGAAAAAAGCCGTGGCGTATTTAATGCCATTTATGGATGCCGAAATAGACGGCAGCGAGCGCCAAACCAACGGCAAGGTGCTGATGGCCACCGTGAAAGGTGACGTGCACGACATCGGCAAAAACATCGTCGGCGTGGTCTTGCAGTGCAACAACTATGAAGTCATCGACTTGGGCGTGATGGTGCCGGCCGAAACTATTTTGAAAACCGCCCGTGAGCAAAATGTTGACGTAATCGGACTCAGCGGCTTGATCACGCCGTCGCTGGATGAAATGGTACATGTCGCCAAGGAAATGCAACGCCAAGGGTTTACGATACCGTTGATGATAGGTGGCGCAACTACCTCGCGCGCGCACACCGCCGTAAAAATCGAACCGCATTATCAGTCGCCGACCGTCTATGTCACGGATGCGTCGCGGAGCGTTGGCGTGGTCAGTTCCCTGCTCAGCGACGATTTAAAAGCCGATTTCGTGGAAAAAACCAAGGCCGAATACGAAGTGGTGCGTGAACGCCACAAAGGCCGGCACGCTAAAAATCCGCAGCATAATTTGGAAAAAGCCCGGCTCAATAAATTCGATTACGCCAGCCATCAGCCGGTTAAACCTAAGTTCCTCGGCACCAAAGTAGTCGATAATTTCCCGCTGGATACGCTGGTTTGGTACATCGACTGGACGCCGTTCTTCCAGACCTGGGAATTGTCCGGCAGCTATCCGGCCATTCTTAGCGATCACGTGGTTGGCGTCGAAGCCACCAAGCTATTCGAAGACGCTCAGGAGATGCTGAAACACCTGATCCGCGAGCAATGGTTGACAGCCAAGGCCGTCATAGGCTTCTTCCCGGCCAATAGCGACGGCGACGATATCGTGCTGTATACCGATGACAGCCGTAAGCAACAGCGCGAAACACTGCATCATTTGCGCCAGCAGAACGTCAAGGCGCCAGGTCGTCCCAACTACTGTCTTTCCGATTTCGTCGCGCCAGTCGGTAGTGGCATTGCCGACTATCTGGGAGGTTTCGCGGTAACGTCCGGCATCGGCATAGAAACCAAGTTAGCCGAATTCGAAAAAGATCACGACGACTACAGCTCCATCATGCTGAAAGCTCTGGCGGATCGTTTGGCCGAAGCCTTTGCGGAATACATGCACCAAGCTGTACGCCGCGATTACTGGGGCTATGCCGAAGATGAACAACACGACAACCATGCCCTAATCGAGGAAGCGTATCAAGGTATCCGTCCAGCGCCAGGCTATCCGGCCTGCCCGGACCACACTGAAAAAGCCAAGTTGTTCGAATTGCTGAACGTCACCGAAAACACCACTATCGAACTAACCGAAAACTTTGCGATGTATCCGACCGCAGCGGTTAGCGGCTGGTATTTCTCGCATCCGGACTCGCAGTATTTCAACGTCGGTAAGATCGATCAGGATCAGTTGGAGGACTACGCGCGGCGCAAAGGCCTGAAGATCGAAGTGGCAGAACGTTGGTTGGCGGCGCATTTAAACCATTAACCGTTAAAGTAATGACGGAGTTTATCCTGTTTGGCACCGAAGGCTGCCATTTGTGCGAAGAGGCGGAGGCGCTATTAATAGCCGCCGGGCTGGATTTCACGGGCCGGGACATTATGGTCAGTGAACAATGGCAGGCGGACTACGGCGTATTGATTCCGGTGCTGTGGCACGCCCAAAGCCAAAGCCAACTAAATTGGCCATTCGATAGCCTACAGCTCAATGCGTTTAGCATAGCCATCGGTACAAACGACTGCTTGCCGCCAGCACACCGAACCTAACACCCGTTTAGCGCCAGTCAAATCGCGAATGGCGGGAAACACTCCGCAGCACAAAACAGCGAGCAAAAAAATCAGCTGGCCAAAGCCTTCAGAATGGCCGGATAGTCAAAGTTATCAGCCAAATAGGCCAGGGTTTTGCGCAATTCAGGATCCTGCGGCGTTGCCAGAGCTATCGCATTTGCTATACGTTCCGGCTCCAGACTCTCCAGTGCATTTTTCAATTCCTCGCGTGCCGATGCCGGCAAGCCGGTTAACATATCCGGCGTTAATAGCGCGATTGGCCGGTTTTGTTCTGGAATGCCCTCGTAGACATAACGCACGCCCAAGTGCTTAGCCAGACAGTCATAGATTTCGTTGAAGCGATAAGGCTTGCGCACAAAGTCGTTCATACCGGCTTCCAGTAGTTCGCTACGCTGCTCCAGGAATGCCGAGGCTGTGACGGCAACAATGACGACCTCCCGCCCGCCCGGCAATTCACGGATTCTTTTCGTAGCCTCAAAGCCGTCCATTACCGGCATTTGCCTATCCATCCAGATAAAGTGCGGTTGCCAGGTTTGAAATAACTCTATGCCTTCCGAACCGTTGCCGGCTACCTTGCAGGAAAACCCGACCGCTTCCATCAACTTGGCTAGCAATAACTGATTTTCAGGCTGATCTTCAACGACTAATATGCGGTAATCTTTTTGCCCCTCAACTAAGCCGATGACGGCACCGGCTTCTGCTTTATCGAAGCTGCGGTCAGCAATATCCGCCTGATTCACCTCAGCGAGCGGCAAATCTATTCTAAATAAAGCGCCTTGATCGGGGTGGCTTTCCAACGTAAGCGTACCACCCATCAGTTCCACAAACTGGCGGGTAATGGTCAATCCCAACCCGGTGCCTTGGCTATCCCTTTGCTCGCCTAGCTGTACGAACGGTTCGAAAATACGTTGCTGATCAGCCGCCGGGATCCCCACACCGGAATCTTCGACCTCGATCTGTAGATGCGAAATGCGATTTTTACGGGTGCCTAGGCGCAAGGTAACACCGCCTTGCAGCGTAAATTTAATGGCATTGCCCACCAGATTAATCAGCACTTGCCGCAAGCGGGCTTCGTCACCGACAATGAAACGCGGAAACTGCGATGCCTGGTCTATCAATAGCCTCAGGCCTTTTTCGGTGGCGCGGACACTCATCATATCGGTAATATCGCGCACCATATTGCCCAAATCGAAAGGCGCGTTTTCCAGATGCAGACGGCCTACTTCGATTTTAGCCATTTCCAATACATCGTTAATCAACGCTAACAAGTGCTCGCCACTACGATTGATAATATCCAGGTTTTGCCTTTGCTCGTCCGACAGCTGCGGATTTTTCCGCATCAATTTCGAGAATCCGAGAATTGCGTTGAGCGGGGTACGCAATTCATGGCTCATATTGGCCAGGAATACGCTCTTGGCCCTATTTGCCGCTTCCGCCGCATCGCGCGCCACTATCAGGTCGGAAGTACGCTGCTGGATTTCGTCTTCGAGGTGTTCTTTATAACGCCGCAATTCTTCCTCGTTTTGCTTGCTATCGTGGATATCCATGCGAATACCCAATATCCGAATGACCTTACCGTCCGCATCGCGCCGAATACCAAAACCGCGCACATACTGCCAACGATAACTGCCGTCTGCATGGCGCATCCGCGCTTGGTATTGATATTCTGTGAAATCCCGGGACAACACGCCGCTCATTTTGGCGCTGACCTCCGCCTGATCCTCCGGATGGACGCTCTCGAACCATTCGCACCGATCAACCATGCCGTCGCGGGCAGGATAGCCGAGCATCGTGTAATAGGTCGGCGAGGCATACCATTGGTCGTTTCTTGCATCCCAGTCCCAAACGCCAACTTTGGTAGCTTCCAATGTCAAACGCAACCGCTCCTCGGAATCGCGTAAATACTCTTCCATTTGCAAGCGCTCAGCCTTATCGCGCAGCACAGAAATGCCGAAGGCCAGATCGCCGGCCAGTTCCTCTAGCAACCGGATCTCCGCTGCAGTGATCGCGTTAGGCTCTGCCGAATAAATCGTTAGCGCGCCAAAAATATCCGCGTTTTGATCCGCCAAAGGCAAGGCTATAACCGAACGATAGCCGCGTTGCAACGCAGCGTCTCGTGCCAAAGCCATCAGCGCATCGGTGCAGACATCCTGAACATACACTTTTTCGCCGCTGTAAATGGCGGCCGCGGCGGGACTGTGTTCGCCCGCAGCATCCCCACAACTGTGATCGGTAGCCGCCAGGTAGCCGTCTTCAGCACCAGCCCAGGCTACCGGGCGTATCGTTTTGGGAGGGCCGTGCTCCAAGTAGCCTACCCACGCCATGCGATATTCGGCCTCGTCGCAGACGATACGGCAGATTTCTTTGAGCAGGCTTTGTTCGTCGTCGTTACGCAACAAGGCCTGATTACAATTACTGATCGCGCGCAACTCGCGATTGAGCTTGTATAAGGCCGCTTCCGTTCGCTTGGCTTCGGTGATGTCCGTGCGCAAATAAAGATAATTGCAAACCTGATAGGCTTCGTCGTAAATCGGCGACGCAGTGATCTGCTCCCAGCGCAATTCGCCGTTTTTGTGGCGATTTGTCAGCGAGGATTTCCACAGCTTGCCTGCTGCCAATTTTGCCTGACAGGCTTGGTATTCGTCGGCAGTTATTTCACTGGACACTAGTGCGCGAGGCATCATTTTATAAGCCTCGCCGAACGTATAGCCGGTGATCCGCGTATAGGCGTGGTTGGTGTAGGTCAATATGCCCTGAAGGTCGGTAATCTGGATGCCGGTCGGATTTTGATCCACCGCTTGCGCCAGCCTATTGATTTCAGTGGCGAATAGGTGTCTTTCGGTAATGTCGCGATTAGTGATACGCCTGCCCCGGTAGCTATTGTCCGCCCCAAACACGGCCTGGCAACAATGCGATATCCAGCGAATTTCGCCGTCGCGGCGAACAATGCGAAAATCTACTTCAGCCAAGCGCAAATGCTCGACATCGTGGCGATGATCGGCCAGCAAGTGCCGGTCGTCGGCATGTATGATACGTGGCAATAACCCGACATCGGCGATGAACTCCTCGGCCGCATAACCGGTGACCCGCAAGCTGGAAGGCGTCATATACAAAATCTGCTGATCGTTGCCTTCCCAATATTCCCAGTCGAAGGTGTAGTCAGCGACGGTATGAAACTTTTCCTCCTCGGCCGCCAACTTGGCGCCAACCTGCAATTGCTTTAGCCACGCGCCGACGATGAACCGGGCGCTGCTAACCGAAATCAAGGTAAACAGGGTGACCAGCCCGGCCATTTCCAGGACTTCATTCCACCACTCAGCCAGAAAATCGTCCCTAGCCAGACCGACGCTCACCCATAGTGGGTAGGCGTCCAGTTTGCGAAAAGATACCACCCTGGCGGTATTGTCGAAGCTGAAGGGCGTGTGGAAAACACCGGAGGTGTGTCCGGATGCGAGCATCCGGCGAAATTCCGGTGAAATGGTTTTATCACCAATGACACTGCCGGGCTCTGCATGGACGGGATAACGAACAATCAAGCCCATGTCCGCATCTCTCAGGTTAATCGCCCCGCGACTGCCAATATCAACGTTGGAAATCGCTTTACCCAGGTTATCCAATGAAACATTGGCAAAAACCACGCCGGCAAAACTGCCGTCGGCACGGTTAAGACGGCGCGCAAAATTAACCACCCAAACCTTATTGATATAAGACATCACCGGTTTGTTGATAAATAGCCCAAGCGCCGGATTATCGCGCAAACTAGAAAAATAGAGTCGATCAGCCATGCTGAGCCGCTTATCTTTAGGTACATCCACGCCATAGACTACCCAACCCTGTTCGTCGGTAGCCCTAAGCCCGATAACCCACGGCAAACGCGACTGTAAGCGCTGCATAAAAACAGACAGAGCCTCGGCATCAACGCTCCCCAAAGCTTGTTGCCGCTGGATTTCCTCCACTGCCACCAACACGCCTAAGTCGACCTTTTCGATAACGCTATCTAAGTTTTGCGAGATAACCTTGGTCAGGTTCTGCGTCGTAATTTCGGCGCGCTGTTGATATTTGTCGAAGCTGCGATACAGCGCAAATCCCACGGTGACGATAACCAACAAATTAAGCAGTACCGCCCCGGCAATCAGCCGCCTGGAGACATTGTTTGGAAAATCAAGCTGACCTGGCATAGCTGAACTCACAAGACTGTTGTGGTTTACGGGCTGCCCTCAGGTAGTTTCGGGCAAACGCTCTCATCGTATTCCTTACATTCGCCAAAGCGCGCGGCTAAACGCGTAAGGAACCGATCAAGCAGGCAGGCTGTAATCCCGTTCCCGAAAAAGCTTCAAACAAATCTCGACTATATCCGAGTTATACAGCACACCGCGATTATCGGAAATTTCCTGTAGTGCGGCATCCAGGCCCAAACCGGCGCGGTAGGGGCGATGAGACGTCATCGCTTCCACTACATCGGCAACCGCCAGAATCTCAGCTTCGAGCAGGATTTCACCCTTTTTCAGGCCGCGCGGGTAACCACTGCCGTTGGGACGTTCGTGGTGCTGCAAGACGATTTGCGCGATAGGCCAGGGGAAATTGATGGATTTGAGGATATCGTAGCCAGTTTCGGCGTGCCGCTTGATCAGGCTGAATTCCAAATCGTCCAGCCGTCCGGGCTTGCAAAGTATTTCGGCGGGGATCCGAATTTTGCCGATATCGTGTACCACGCTCGCCAGCGTAAGCCCCTCTATCCGCTCTTCCGGCAATTGCAAACCGCGGGCGATAGCCGTGGCGAGGTGAGCCACGCGGCGCTGATGCCCGGCGGTGTAAGGATCGCGCGCTTCAATAGTAGCCGCAATCGCCGTGACGAAATCCAGCATGCCGGCGCGCAACTTTCTCTCACTTTCCATGAGTTTACTGGTTCGCTCTTCCACCTGTTCTTCCAGATGGTTGCGCAGGCGATCAAACTCCAAATGAGTACGCACCCTAACCAACAATTCGTCGCGCTGATAAGGCTTGGTGACGAAATCCACTCCGCCCAAGTCAAAGCCGCGCACTTTTTCGTCGGTATCCATTATCGCGCTAACGAAGATGACCGGCACATCGCAAGTATTCGGGTTAGCCTTCAGTTGCCGGCAGACTTCGAAGCCATCCATCTCCGGCATGCGGATATCCAGCAGCACCAGTTCCGGCGGATTTTTCAGCGCGGAATTCAGGGCCAATTCGCCGCTAATAGCGGAACGAACCTCGTAGCCTTCGTCTTTCAGAATATCCGTTAATAATTTTAAGGACGCCGGGGTGTCGTCAACGGCGAGAATATTGCCTTTATGTGTCATAAAACTCTTTAATCGGTTGCCGTAACGCTTTCAGGATACCCTGCCAAACGCAGTTTTCAGCAAAATATACCAATGTTTTCCGGGGCTGACTCAATCTCGTGCGCCGCGCCGGAAGGCGAATTCGTTTGGAACCGTTTTGGACGCCGCCCGCTTCTGAATGGCGCCGGTCTAGCCGACTCCGTAGGACATTATAGTTTACGCCCCACGCCCCGGCAGGACGCGGGTAAGTTTATTGAAAGTGCCGGTATGCGGCTATTTTTGTAACTACTCTAAAGTTATCGGCTTGCTGTTCGATAACCTAGCATACCCACGCGTTGCCTTACGGCGACCGCTTTCCTGAACCAACCCGACGAGGCCACGTCATGCTCGATTCCGTCTCTTCCATAGCCGCACTAGCGACGCAAATGTCCACCCAAAAAACCGCTCAGCAAGTCGAAGTGGCCATGCTGGTTAAAGCCAAGGAAATGCAGGAGCAACAAGGGCAGAACGCCTTGAAGTTATTGGAGTCGGCCAGTGTCCCCAATAATGGGATCGATGTCCGGGTTTAAGCGACATAAGATTGTCGGCATTTAGCCGCCTTGCTTGTCCTGCATCGCCAATGCCGCCTGATACAGTGTTTTTTTCCGCTGCCCGGTAATCTCTGCCGCCAGCGCGGCGGCGGTTTTGGTGGAGCATTCTGTTAGCAGTATGCCCAAAATCCGCCGCTGCTCGTCGTTTAATTCATCATCCTGATCAACGTGCTCGCGACCGGCCACCAACACCACGAACTCACCCTTGCGCATGTTTTCGTCGGTCTGCACTTTCGCCAATACGTTAGCTAATTCGTCGCCGACGATGGTTTCATGCAGTTTAGTGATTTCACGGGCCACGACGATTTGATGGTCGGCCGGAAATACCGTGAGCATGTCTTCCAGCGCCGCCTGGATGCGATGACTAGATTCGTAAAAGGCCCAGGTGGAAACATCCGCCAGCTTACTTTCAAAAAAGCTGCGTCGCGCCGAGCCCGTGCGCGGCAGAAAACCTTCGAAACTAAAGCGACTGGTCGGTAAACCGGCCACCGACAAGGCTGCGATCAGCGCACAGGCACCGGGAATGGGACACACTTCCACGCCTTGTTGCCTGGCCAACTTGACCAAAGGGAAACCGGGGTCACTTATCATTGGCGTACCGGCATCGGACACCAAGGCCACAGACTGACCATCGCGAATTTTATCTACCAGGCCTTGCGAAGCATAGTCTTCATTATGTTGATGCAGCGATTGCAGCGGCTTATTGATACCGTAATGTTGCAACAACATCTTAACGTGGCGGGTATCCTCGGCGGCAATCAAATCCACCTGTTTTAAGACGTCCACCGCCCGAAAGCTGAAATCGGCCAGATTACCTATTGGCGTGGCAACCACGTATAATTTTCCGTACATTTATTCTTCAGGCCCTATGCTATGTCTGATCGCAAATTTGCAGTCATTATGCCGCGTCGTGTTTTAAGCTGCTGGTTTTTCGGCCTGTTGTTGCTGGCTGCTTGCAGCGAACAACCGGTCAAAAACAAGACTCAATTGGAGGTGCGCCCGCAGTCCAGTTCCCGAAAAGCCAAACCGACCGAACCTCCGCGTAGTTACCGGATGGCCGACAATCAAAACAGCCTGCATCTGCTGGATGCCGACACCCGCTTGCAAGCCGGCGACAGCCAGGCCGCGCAAAAAGCCCTGGATAAGATCAACGCCGAACAGTTATCACCGGAGCTATTCAGCAAATACAAATTGCTCCAAGCCCAAGTGGCCTTGAGTATGGGCGATGCGGAACAAGCCCTGAAAAAGCTCGAGGGCATGCGGCCTGCCGTACTGACCGACGCCGATCAAATTGCTTATTACCAATCCATGGCCTTCGTCCATGCTTTGCTGGGTGATGTATTGCCCAGCGTCAGAGCTCGTCTTAAACTGGGCCGACTGCTGCAAAAACCCGAGCAGCAAAAACAAAACATTGTCGCCATCCTGGATGCGCTCAGCGTGTTGCCGCTGGAAACCCTCAGCGGCCCGTCACCCATCGTCGACGAATTGAGCGGCTGGATGGCGTTGGCTAAAATTCTTAAGCAACGCAACGTGGCCGGATTCGATACGGCCGCACAAATTCAGCAATGGCGGCAAATGTTTCCCGGTCATCCTGCCAACGCTGATTTCCTGCAAGCCTATCTGAACCCGCCGCCAGCCGTTCAACAAGCAACTCAAGAATCGGAACAGCCCGCGCAACCGCCAACGCCGGGAGCAACCATTGCCGTACTGCTGCCCGGCTCGGGCTCTTATGCCAGCGCGGCTAAAGCGATCAAGGAAGGCTTAACGGTCGCCCATCGCCTGGCCGCCAGCGCCGCGCCGCAAATGCCGTTAAAGTATTACGACAGCGAAAAAGACGATATCGCCAACGTATATCGGCAAGCCGTCAGCGACGGTGCCAAACAGGTAATAGGGCCGTTGGTGAAGGAACAAATCCAAAGCCTGGCGCAATCCACCGAATTAACCATACCGGTGCTGGCGCTGAATCATGTGGAAAATCTGAGCAAAACCAATCTGTATCAATTCGGCCTCAGCCCGATAGACGACGCGGAACAATTGGTGCAAAAAGCCAAGCGCGACGGCCAACAGAACGCCGTGTTGCTGACACCCGATACCAATCAAGGCCAACGAGTGCGCCATTATCTGATGTCGGCCTGGCAAGCAGCCGGCGGCGCGGTGGTTCGCGTGGAAAGCTACGATCCGAAACAGCACGATTTTGCGGCCATCGTAAAAACCTTACTCAGCCCCAGCGTCAGCGTGAATGGTCAGAAACAATCATTGGCCTTGTTCGTGAGCGCCAGCCCGGAATTGGCTAGAGAGCTGGCGCCACAATTAAAGTACTCGCAAAGCAGCGAGTTGTCGGTTTATGCGATGCCCAATATCTATAGCGGCCGGCAAAACCCGGTGCGCGATAGCGAGTTAGGCAACATTAATTTCTGCGATCTACCTTGGGTGTTTGCCGACGCCTACAGCGGCCCTTTGAGCCAACAAGCCGTGCAAAATACCTGGCAAGGCCTGAGCGATAGCCAAGTCAAACTAGTTGCTTTGGGCATAGATGCCTATAACGTCATCGGCCAACTACCGCAGTTGGCCGGCGGACCTTACGCCGGCGCGACCGGTCGCTTGTCCTTAAACAACGAAAATCGTATTACCCGTAAATTGGTCTGCGCCCAATTTAAAGGCGGTGTGCCTGTCGCCTCGGGCTTTATCGAATAGCATGTTATTCGGCAAAACCAAGCCGGTTCATCTGCAGAAAGGCGATAGCGCCGAACAACAAGCCTTGGCCTATTTACAAAAGCACGGCTTGCAATGGGTGTGTAGTAACTTCCGCTGTAAAATGGGCGAGTTGGATCTGGTGATGAAAGACGGCGCGGCGCTGGTGATCGTGGAAGTGCGCTTTCGTAAATCCGAGCAATTCGGCGGCGCGCTAGCCAGTATCACCCGGCAAAAACAGGCACGCATCATCGCCGCCACCCAACACTATGTCATAATCAACAATCTGAGCAACGTCTCGATTCGCTTCGACGTAGTTGCTGTAGCCGGCAATAACCGGCTGGACTGGATTAAAAACGCTTTTCAAACCTGAGCACTATGAGTTTACAAGATCGCATCATCGCCCACTTTTCCGACAGCATTCAAACCAAGCAGGATGCGATGGCCAGCCTGTGCGAGCTGATAGAATTCGCCTCGCAAAAAATCGTCGAAGCATTGGTAAACGACAAAAAAGTGCTGACCTGCGGTAATGGCGGCTCAGCGGGCGATGCGCAGCATTTTTCTTCGGAAATGTTGAACCGTTTCGAGCGGGAGCGTCCAGCTCTGCCGGCCATTGCGTTGAGTACCGATACCTCGACTATTACCTCTATCGCCAACGACTACCATTACGACGAAATCTTCGCTAAGCAGTTGCGAGCGCTAGGGCAGGCTGGCGACATCTTGTTGGTTTACACCAGCAGCGGTAACTCCGGCAATATTATTAAAGCCGTGAAAGTGGCTCATGACCGCGACATGACGGTGATTGCGCTTAGCGGCAAGGACGGCGGTGTGCTGGCTGGCGCTTTGAACGAAGCCGACATCGAAATCCGCGTACCGTCCTATTCCACCGCCCGCATTCAGGAAGTGCATTTGTTGATCTCGCATTGCCTATGCGATTTGATCGATCATCAGTTATTTGGCGGCTAAGGCCTTAGGCGCCCGTTATCCCTCAATCCGATAAATGGGCGCTTCGGATACCGTATTACCTGACGTAATGTAGTTTTTGCCCCAACATTTCCGCAGTTACCAGCACGACCCCGCCTTCGCTGACATAAAACCTGTTTTTATCGTCCTCAAGGTTCTCGCCAATCACCGTGCCTGCCGGCACCTCACAACCTTTCTCGACGATGGCTTTGGTAATTCGGCAATGTTGGCCTATGCATACTTGCGGTAACAGGATGCTGTCTTTGATAAGTGCTGATTCGTTCACCGTGACATTGGAAAACACCATGGAATGCTTGATGGTTGCGCCGGAAATAATGGAACCGCCGGCAATCATCGAATCCACGGCCAAACCGCGTCGACCGTTATCATCGAATACAAATTTGGCCGGCGGCGTTTGTTCCTGATAGGTCCATATCGGCCAGGACGTGTCGTATAAATTCAAATCCGGTTCGACACCGATTAATTCCAGATTAGATGCCCAATAGGCATCTATTGTCCCGACATCGCGCCAATAACTTTGTTGACCGCTTTGTAAATCCAAAAAGGGATAGGCATTAACAATATGATCGTCAATCACGGCGGGAATAATATCTTTACCAAAATCGTTGGTGGAATTTTCAGTCTGGGAGTCTTTAATTAATTGCTGCCATAAAAAATCGGCATTAAAGATATAAATACCCATTGAGGCCAATGCGGTATCGGTTCTACCGGGCATCACAGGCGGATTGGCCGGCTTTTCGACAAATGCTCGGACCCGGCGATTTGCGTCCACATCCATTACCCCAAAAGCAGACGCGTCTTTTAACGATACTTCCAGACAACCTATGGTTAAGTCGGCATTTTTTTCGACGTGGTCGATTAGCATGGCCGCATAATCCATTTTATAAATATGATCGCCGGCCAGAATTAAAATATGATCCGGTTGGCGAGCCCTAAGAATATCGATATTCTGCAATACGGCGTCGGCTGTACCTTTGTACCAAGAGTTTTCGTCTATGCGTTGTTGCGCCGGCATTATGTCGACATATTCGCCGAATTCGCCGCGCATGAATCCCCAGCCTTTCTGGATATGCCGGATCAATGAATCAGCTTTGTATTGCGTCATTACGCCGATTTTACGGATACCCGAATTCACGCAATTGGATAACGGAAAATCGATAATACGAAATTTGCCTCCAAAAGGTACGGCGGGTTTTGCCCGCCAATCCGTCATATTCATTAACCGCGAACCGCGTCCGCCGGCAAGAATTAGAGCAATGGTATTTTTGGTTAATTGATGGATATTGTGTGTGGGCGCTGACATGGTGAAATCTTCAGAAAAATAAACTGCTGGCCGAATATGTTTTATAGGGTGTATCAAGTTTTCCCAAGGTTTTTTCAAACCTAAAAATTACCGGCAAAAACTAAAATACACGCATTTTTTCAAGCGAGGCAAATGCGCTTGAATCGCTAATATCCGGAGTAATATGTAATTCGATAATACTTACCGCAGGTAAATCGACGGCGTGTTGTTCCGATGCTGCTGTACAACCTTGCGGATTAAAATTCCATTGTTGGCGGACAATTTCTCTAAACGATTGTCCATTATCCTGAGAAATACGAACGACGTACTCTTGCGTTCTGGCGATAGCCGATTCCAAAAAATCCAGTTGAATACACTTAACAGGCTGAGCCTGCTTAAACAGTAGTCGAATAGCTTGCTTTCCCGGCATTCCCGCCCGCCACCCCCGGCTGAAGCCGGACAGTAGAGCGGCTTCGATAGGGTGCTCGGTACCCTCGGACGAGACTTCAACGTCTGCAAGTTCCTCCAGATTCAATTGCTGCGCGGTTAAAGATACTGGGTCGGGCCGATTGTCACCGATAATTCGTTTTTGCATGGTTTACCTGGCGTAGAACTGCATTAATCAGTCGAAATAATTTGAATCGGGTTTTGTTTGTCGGAATTGATTTGCTGAAACTTTTAACTCGAGTGAAATTGGGCCGTTATTTGATCCGCAAGAACTGCACACCAGACATCGGACTGTTAAGAGGTACGTATTTTCGGCATGGCTCGGTCCTAGAAGAGCAAAGTGTTTTTACTGCGAATTCGCCAAGTTCCGTAGATTTGATTAGGAACCCCGTCTTGCAACGAACCGCAGCCGAAAAATATGGGCGCTTCCCTGCGCCCCAAGTCGAGAGGGAGGATTAACCTTTCAAGAAACTGGCCATGATGCCAGCCGGGTCAATACCTTGATGCGGGAATTGCTCCCACAACCCGCCACAGCCTTCTTTATGCGTCGCAATGTGCGCGTATTTTGGTGTGTAACCGCGCTCCAGCAACCAGGTACCCATGCGACTACCCAAGCCGGTTTTGCGGTTGAACGATTCAACCACCAACACTTTCGGCGCTTTGCCGAGCTTGGCCAGCATGTCTTCGTCGATGACATTCAATGTGGGTTTGTTGATCAAACCGACATCCACACCTTGTTGTTTTAAACGCTCAACCGCATCCAACGAGCGATACAAGGCTTCACCGAAGCTGACGATATAGCCCGCAGTGCCTTCGCGAATGACTTCGTCTTTGCCGGGCACGAATTTGTAGTCGCCGCCGAAAAACTCATTGCCGTTGCCATCAAGAATGGTCGGTACTTTGGAACGGGTGGAGAAGATAAACCGCAAACCTGGGTCGAAGAACACTTTTTCCACGCAAGCTTTCATTTGCAACGGGTCGGCCGGGAAATACAGTTTGGTTTCGTACGCATCGCTCAAGCCGTTGTCGGCGAACATATTGTTCAAACCGAAATGGCAGGTGTTGTCGGCCATGTCATCGATACCGGAATGCGAGAAATGGCTCAATACATTGGAGTTGTTCAAACGGGCCATAGTGATTTCAGACATCAGCATTTCCAAGAACGCGCTGAAGGTACCGAAAATACCTTGTTTGCCTGCCTCCATACCAAAACCGGCCGCTGCTGAGAAGTTGCCGCGCTCCATGATGCCCGAGGAAATAAACACTTCCGGGAAGGCTTTATGAATTTTAAACAAGCCGCAAGAGCCTTCCAAGTCGCTGTCCACTACCCGCACTTTGGCAATCCGTTCTGCTTCAGTCAAACGACCCAAGACTTCCACGCAGGCGTCGCCGAAGACATTGCGGTTGGCATCCCATTTGTCGCTGGAACCCAAAAATACCGCGTCGTTTTTAGGCGCTTGCACGGTTCTCAGATGGTCGGCGGCAGCTTGCTGCCCACGTGACTCCAGATATTCCAGTGCGACTTTCACGGAAACCACATCGTGGCCGTGAGTAGAGCCTTCCAGACCGACAATACCGGGGCACATTGGACGATGATTGATCACTGCAACCGGACCCGGCGTGTTGATAGCCGTAACGATGCGTTTGTACAAATCATCCAGGTCTTCGCCGTCGCCTTCCAGCACGGTGACGCCTTGACCAGCCAGGGTTTTGGCTGTGCTGCAACCTTTCAGATACTCTGAAGGATGGCCGGCGATGGTGACGTTGTTGTCGTCGATGATCAGTTTGACGTTCAGGCCTTGCGCCACTGCCAGACGGGCGGCTTCGGCATCGTTACCTTCCTGTTGCGAACCATCGGAACCCAAACAGAACAAGGTTTTATCGGGATTGGCGATAGCCACGCCGTTGACATACGGCCACATGTGGCCCAAACGGCCGGAACTGAACTTTACGCCCGGCGTGAAGCCCAATTCAGGGTGACCCGGCAAATGCGAATGCGCGGCGCGATATTCCATCAGCCGTTCAGCCGGTAGATCACCGTTCAGGGTCGACATCAGATACTGAGTGGCAACACGATGACCGGCTTCGTCAAAGAAAATCGGCACAAATTGATCGGAACCGCGAAATAACGCATCCATGATCATGACTTCCGGCACGGTATCGTATGGGCCGCCGGTATGACCGCCCACGCCGCGCGCCGCGCCGGTTGAAGTAAAAAATACGATGGCATCACGGCAAAGCTGAATATTGGCTTTCAAGCTGGCACGTTGTGCATCGGTCAAGGTTGGGTTTTTTGGATCTAAACTGATGCGCTGATAAGCGCCAAGATCGATTGGAAATTTGGACATAACTAATCTCATGGTGAGGACATTATTTTTATAGACGCGCATCTAGTTGTTACGCTGTCATTTTTAAACGCGGCATAAAATAAAGATAATATTTAGCTCCGGCAAATATCCGTTGCTAATTAACTACAATAGCGCTGCTTTTTTACACAAACCGTTGCTATTTGTAGTCTTAAATTTATTTGTTCATGCCGTCATATCGAACCTTACACCCATTAAAACTGGCTTTGCAAGACTTATTAAATACCTACTAATTTGTATATAAATTGAAACGGACAGCCTGTATGGCCGTGGGATAAGCAACAGAATACGTTCCATGGAAAATCAATTAGTTATTCAAACTGTTTCTGCTAACGGGGAAATATAAGCCGCAAACAAATTATTTTATTTTTCGCCACAAAGCCGCTTTGCTGTACAAGTTGAGTGGATTGTAGTGTGTTGCCAAACCGCAACCGGAAAAACACCAAACAGCCTACCGCCGGGAGTAGACCGCAGCCTTGGAACCATTAGTTTCGTTCTCGCTCTAAAGCGGTAAGTTAAAGAATGGCTCCGGCCGAGGATAAGCTAGGCCGATTGGTCAAGCTTTCCGATGCGGCGACCAAGACCATCGCTTCTTCAACAGCCAGGGAAGCGAAGATTTTAGCCAAAGCGTCATGTCGGCTTTTTCGGATAGCACCGGCAAGACATCGCAATGCGGCGTACGTGACCGGCAGAAGGGGAGAGTTCGTGTTAGTTGTATTTCTTGGAAACGTGGGCTATGTTTCCAACACCTAAAGTAAAACGACTGGTTGACGCTATACAAGATAACCAAGGTGGTCAAAGTCAATCAACTTACCGACAAGTGCATAAGTCCGGCAACTTGATTTTCATGAATTACGCATCGAAGGCCGCAAGTGCTGATCCGATAACTATTGAAGCTGCTGCAAATATCCTTGGGATACTGCTAAGTACTACCAGAGTGTCTTTATGATATTGATTATTAAAAATATCCCGTCGATTACTCAAGAAAGCGAGCTGGGAGACTTTGTCGCCCCAGCTCTCAAGTTTTGTCTGTTACTTCCCTTCAGGCTTGGCAATATTCTAAAAACCGATATCTTTTGTCTTAAAAATATAAAGACCAACGTGCTTTCGTTTCATGGCCGTATTTTTATTGACGATGAAAAAGCCGGGAAGCTTGCTATCAAAAAACTGCATGGCAAGCGCTTCAAAAATAAAATCGTCGAGGTCAGAGAATATTTTATTCGTTCGCACAAAAACGACAGACGCTTAGGGCAAAAACCGGTATCGACGGACTTACTTGAAAAGCGCAAAGGCGAGCGCCGCTGCAATATTAAGCATGAAGGCAAAACAGCCGCTTACACTAATGTATTCGATACCGAAAATATCTATCAAATTAGCCGCAGATTACGAGAT
The DNA here is from genome assembly GCF_024505055.1 of Methylomonas rosea. Lineage (GTDB taxonomy): Bacteria > Pseudomonadota > Gammaproteobacteria > Methylococcales > Methylomonadaceae > Methylomonas > Methylomonas rosea. The sequence continues at coordinate 6,856 of NZ_JANIBL010000068.1, read as the reverse complement.
GACTCTTATGATTACTAAATCACGGGACTTGCAGCCTGCGTTTCTCCCGCACGGCGAAGAGACACCCGGACGATGACCTTAAAAGTCTGGAATCAAACAATACCAGTTTGCTCCACTCTCTCCCCATCAATTTTCCCTTCAAACCGATGCGCTATGCTCTGCATCACCAAAATCAACACGACCCCAGCCAAAATAAAACCAATCTGTTGCAACGACGTTTTGATGTCGGTCTTTTGATGTAAAGACGGGATCAAATCGGCAACCGCAATATAAATAAAACTAGAGGCCGCCAAAGTTAAAAAGTAGGGCAAGATGTGATGCAGATCGCCCAGACTGAAATACGCCAACACGCCGCCAACCACCGTGCTTAAGCTGGCAAGAACGTTGTAAAACAAAGCTTCGCCGCGTTTGTAGCCGCTGTGCAGCAATATTGCGAAGTCGCCGACTTCTTGCGGAATTTCGTGCGCGGCCACCGCCAAACTGGTGACGATACCCAACTGCACATCGGTTAGAAACGCCGCACCGATCAGCACACCATCGACAAAATTATGGATGCTGTCGCCGAGGATGATAAACATCCCTGCGGGGCGATGGCCGGCCGGCTGGATTGACTGCTTATGGTCATGATTGTGATGATGGTCATCGTGCGATTCTTCGCCGTGGGCTTCGCAAGCGTGAGAATGGCAGTGCCGCCAGACCAGTAACTTTTCCAAGACAAAAAACAACAGGATGCCAGCCAGAATCGTAGCCGAGAGATTAGACATATCCCCTGCCGGTACTTCTTCAAAGGCATGCGGGATCAAACCGCAAAATGCGCCGGTCAATAAAGCACCAATCGCAAAGCTGATGCCGTGCGGCAGCACATGCTTTTGCTTGTCTTCCGGCAGCAATAAAAAGACCGCAGCAGCCAGCACGCTAAGCACACCACCCAGCGCGGTAAACAAGATAATCGACAACAACACAGTCAAATTAATCCCTCCAAATCAGGCTGGCCATGCGGCCAGTGGTCGCGCCATCACGGCGGTACGAGTAAAAACGTTGCGGATCGGCGACGGTGCAAAGGTCGCCGCCGTAGACTTGTTCCACGCCGAGCTCAGCCAGTTTAATGCGCGCCAAGCGGTAAATATCGGCCAGCCATTTGCCCGGCTGCCTGGCACGAAATGCCACGGCGGTAATCGGGTTGTCTTTAATAAAAGCGTCCCGCACCTCGTCGCCGACTTCGAAATTGTCCGGGCCTATCGCCGGCCCCAGCCAAACATGCACATCCTGGCAACTCATCGCGTATAGGGTTTCGGCGATGATGCCGGCCTGCAAGCCGCGCCAGCCGGCGTGGGCGGCGGCGACCACTTCACCGTCGTCTCCGCAGAACAGCACGGGTAGACAATCCGCCGTCAGTACCGCGCACACTGTGCCGGGCTGATCGGCGAAACTGGCGTCGGCTTCTGCCAAACTGTCGGTTTCATCGGCATTCACTACCCGAACCCCGTGTACTTGCTGTAGCCAGACCGGTTCGGACGGCAGTTGCAGTATGTCTTTGATGATGTAGCGGTTGGTTTTAACGTGCTGCGGGTCGTCGTTGACGTGGCCGGCCGGATTTAAGCTGGAGTAAGCACCGGTGCTGACACCGCCGGTGCGCAGGGTGAAGGCGGCGTGCACATGCGCCGGCAGCGGCCAATCAGGCTTGATCCAATTCATTTTCGGCCAGTAGTTTCAATAGGTTTTGCATGTCTTCGGGGATAGCTTGCTCCCATTCGCAATACTCGCCGGTTTCCGGATGCTCCAATCCCAGCTTGGCGGCATGTAGGGCCTGACGTTTGAAATTGCGCAAGGCTTCGGCCAACGCCGGGCTGCAATCGGCCGGCATTTGGAAGCGGCCGCCGTACACTTGATCGCCGACCAGCGGATAATTGATGTGCGTCATATGCACTCTAATCTGATGAGTGCGGCCGGTTTCCAGCTTCACGCGAATCAAGGTATGGCGCTTAAAGCGTTGTTCGAGGCGGTAATGGGTAATTGCTTCTTTACCGCCACGACGCACGACCGCATTACGTTTACGGTCCACTGGATGGCGACCGATGGGTTCGTCGACGGTGCCGCCGGCGGTCATCCAACCTTTGACCAGCGCCAGATATTCGCGATGGATGCTGCGTTCCTGCAACTGCTCGACCAGACTGTTATGCGCCTGTAAGGTTTTGGCGATCATCAACAGGCCGCTGGTATCCTTGTCGATGCGGTGCACAATGCCGGCACGCGGCAGGGTATCCAAGCTGGGAGCGTGATTGAGCAAGGCATTGACTAAGGTGCCGTCCCAGTTGCCGACAGCCGGATGCACAACCAAACCGGCCGGCTTATTCACGATTAGTAAAGAATCGTCTTCGTAAATAATGTCTAGCGGGATTTCCTGAGGCGCGTATTCGATCACGCGCTCGGCTTCGGCATCCAGCTCGATTTCCTCGCCGCCATCCAATTTCTCGCGGCCTTTCATGATCTCGCCATCCACCAACACTCGCCCGGCCTTGATCCAGGTTTGCAGTTTGCTGCGCGAATAATCCGGAAACACTTCGGCCAGACACTGGTCCAGTCGCATACCCGCCAGTTCCTCTGGAACCCTTGCCGTCAATATCGTCATAGTCGTTTTTAAGTTATACTCGCGGCCAGAACGCCGCCATAAGCTGCAAAAAACCCGCAATATTACAACGTGTTGATAAACGTATGCGATTAGTTTTAGTAAAAACCGTTTTTATCGCCAGTCTGGCTTGGATGCTGCAAGGCTGCGAAACCCTGGATGCCTTCATGAGCAAGGACTCTTCCGCCAGCAAAGAGGAAGAATACGCCGGCTGGGACGACAAGATGTTCCATGAAAAAGCCAAGGAAGCGCTGGATAATAAAAACTACCAAAAAGCCGTTACCCTCTACGAAGCGCTGGAATCGCGGTATCCATTCGGCGATTACGCTGCTCAAGCCCAATTGAACGTGGCCTTCGCTTATTACAAAAATGACGACCCGGAAGCAGCGCTGGCTGCGGCCGACCGTTTCATCAAGATTCATCCGCGTAATCCCAGCGTCGATTACGCCTATTATCTGAAAGGGCTGATAAATTACAACCGCGGCATTGGCTTTATCGACCGCTTCCTGCCCACCGATTCATCGCAGCGCGACCCCGGTCCGGCCAAGGATTCTTACGATAATTTCCAGGAATTGATCCGCCGCTACCCCAACAGCCAATATGTCGCCGACGCCAAGCAGCGGATGATCGCGTTGCGCAACAATATGGCGATGTACGAAGTCCATGTCGCCGACTTTTACATGCGCCGTAAAGCCTATGTCGCCGCCGTAAACCGCGCCAATTACATCATTAAGGAATACCAACGCACCCCGGCGGTACCATTTGCCTTGCAAATCATGCAGGACGGCTATCGGCAGTTGGGTATGGATGAATTGGCGGCCGACGCCGAACGGATTTACGCCTTGAATTACCCGGCCGGCGCACCGCAAGCCAATTACAAGGACGAAGGCGCCATCCAAAAAGTCTGGGATGCCATGGGCCTGGATAAATAAACACTTGAGAGGTTCGACTGATTTGCGGTTGGTAGGTCTTGGCTGGCTGCTATTACACGCTGGCTGCCTCAACGCAGCGGAGCCGCTGTTTCAAAACCGCTTTTTCCCGCTGTCGCAAAACACCGAGCTGGTTTGCGCCACCAGCCAACAAAACTTTACCCCCACCGCCGCACTAGCCGACATCATCCGTTTTTATGAAGCGGGTCACCCGGACTTGCGCAAACATGCAGTGGCGGTGCTGACCGATCATAAAAACCAGGACCACCTGGATGATCTGGCGGATTATCGAGAAGACTGCGCGAACAATAGCGTTGGCGAACTCTGCGTACTGGAAAAATACTGGGACGACCGCGAAGCGGCCTGGCGGGCGCTCGCGTTGTTCTACGACACTAAGACTGTGATTAAACACAGCGATGACTATCGCTACGAAGTGCGGCGCTTCAACGCCGACCATCTACGCCTGTTTGAAAAAGCCATTCGCAAGATCCCGGCCTTTTTAAGGCAAAGTATCAGCAAAGCCAAGCCGGTAGATAATCTGGAACAGGAAATTGCCGATAAACCCACGGTGATGCAGGAGCTGATCCGTGATGCGTTTCAGGAAGACTACAAAAACAGCATCTGGCAGGATCACACCCACCCGTTGACATTGATACCTGGCATAGGCTTTCGTTCGCAGACCGTGGCGCAGGTGTTCAGCGGCCAGAACCTGATCGTGTTTACCGTCAAGGCGTTTGACAAAGGTAAGGAAGGCGGCACGTATCGCGACATAGGCGTGCAATATCTGGTGGATTTTCGCTTGCCTATCGTCGTCCACGAGATCGCCCACACCATCGATAATTTTCATTTCTGGAACGGCCAGGACGACCTGTATTTTTTCTACAAATACCACAAGATATCCAACGACGAAGACATCATGAAAATCATAGCCGAAGCCAAATTGGCTTTGTGGCCGTCGAAATGGTTTGAGGCTTTCGAATATCTGGGTGAAGTGAACGAAGGCCGTTACGACGGTACCACTCAAGAAAAATTGGCCGAGTTGGTAGCGCAATACATCCTGATCCCGGAACGCTTGCAGCAAAGCGCGCCGGCCGCTTATCAATGGCTGCGTGAAGACATTTTTCGCGGCATAGAATATGAAGGCTACGACCGTTGCAATGTACCGTTGACTAAGCCGCTGAGCTGGTGGCAGTACGCCACCGGCAAGATGCTGGGCCAGTAATACTTTGTGCTATGCTGACCTGGAATTTTAACCTTGCTAAACCGCCGTCCAGCCATGAAAAAACCGCAAACCCTTTCCCTGCAAGAACAACTGCTTAAATCCGGCCTCAGCAACGACGCCAAGCTCAAGCAAGTCAAAGCCGAGAAGCGCAAACAAACCAAGCTGGAACGCAATAATGGCGTCGAGATCGTCGATGAGGTCAAGCTCAGCGCGGAGCAATTGCGCCAGCAACAAGTAGAGCGCGACCGCGAATTGAATCGACAACGCAAGCTGGCCGAAGAGCAAAAAGCCCTGGGTGCGCAAATCAAACAAATCGTCGAAATAAATCGTATCGGCCAGAACCCTAATGGTATGGCTTACAACTTCACCGACGACAACAAAGTCAAAACACTATACGTGGCAGACAAAGTACGGGAGGCCTTGATCAACGGCCGGGCCGGCATCGCCAAGATAGATGGGCACTATGAGATCATACCGGCGGAGGTTGCCCGTAAAGTACAGACGCGGGATGCGGGTAGTATTGTGGTGTTAAACGAAGCGACGCAGGATGTGGCGGCCGCCGACGATCCGTATGCCGAGTTTCAGATTCCGGACGATTTGATGTGGTGAATCGTTAGAGTTTGCGAAAAATTAAATCCCAAACCCCATGACCCAAACCCAATCCGCGATTTTCGAACTTGGTTAAGGGCCTGTAAGCTGGGCGCTCGCAAAAGTCGTTAGTCGGGCTGCTATTTTGCAAACCGGTGCCCGCCGACAAAATCCCCAGCATATCCTTGGCGTAATGCTCCCAATCGGTGGCCGCATGAAAATAGCCGCCGGCCATCAACTTCTTGTTCAGCAATTCCACGAAACTGGGGCGAACGATGCGGCGCTTGTGATGGCGGCGCTTTTGCCAGGGATCGGGGAAGAACAGATGCACACCGGCCAGGCTGTGGTCGGCGATTTTTTGTTCCAGAATCTCGATCGCATCATGATGGTAAATCCGTACATTGGTAATGCCGCGCTGTTCCAGCAACATCATCAAATGGCCGACGCCGGGTCGATGCACTTCTATGCCTAAATAATTCAAATCCGGATTGGCTGCCGCCATCGCCGCCAGACTGTCGCCGTTGCCGAAGCCGATTTCGACGATCAAGGGCGCTTGGCGACCAAAGGCTTGCTCGGCATCAAAGCTGGCTTGCGGCGACAGGCAATACTTATCCCAATGGCTTTCCAGCGCCTGCTTTTGGCCAGCGGTAGCGCGGCCTTGGCGGCGGATGAAGCTTTTGATTTTAGCGGGGTCGATTTTTTGGGGTTCTGACATGGAGGATAGCTAAAATTGGCCGGTTAAAACTTAGATTGAACGTGGATTATAATAAAATCCACACGAATCAATTTCATATTGGAGTAACAATTCCTCGGTCGATTCGCGAATACTTTTGAGTTTCTTTGTTAAAACCATAGTAAATATATTGTCGCATTCCGTCAGCAAAATCAGCATCAATTAGTTGACGCGCCTCTAATTCAGATTGAAATAATGAAAATTCGTTGTAAATTGATGGATTCCTGCAATTTGAAGAGCCAGCCAATTCACTAATCATTCGCCCCGTCAGATATTCGATAGAGTCTTTTATAAAATAGTATCCGTAAAAATAATTCTGCTCAGAGTTGCTAAGCCACTCTTTAGGTTGAGCGGTTAAAAACCTGCCGCCATCGCAGTGAACAAGATAAACCTTGTCCAAAGTAGCAACCTGATATTTGATAAAATATTCTAATTGAGCCGAGCTGTTTTTATCGGGAAACAGATAAATCCATGGCTCTTTATAGTCTTCATAATAATCATCATTTACAGAAATCGTGAACTCTGGAAACTGCTCATAGTGAAAAGTTGAACTCTGTTCATTTTCGACTTGTCTCCAACCGTCAATATCTTGAAGGTATCTGGTTAAACGCTGGATTGGTTTCGATTGTTCTGGTTCTGGTCTGGCTTGATTATCAAGTTCTTTTTTCAGGAACTCGTAAACTTCTTTTAGCAAATCAATTTCCAATTCACTGATTTTCTCTAAGAGCTTTTGGGTATCAAAAATATCTTCAGCAGGA
>NZ_JANIBL010000067.1 GCF_024505055.1 Methylomonas rosea | reverse complement strand
GTCCTGCTGCCAAGTACTCTCCGGTTACAGTTCACAGGCACACGACTATAGCCTCAGCTAATTGACTTTGTTTCACTTGTTTATGTGTTTTCATGATACACATCCTTTTCCCATGCTTGGGATACGTATAAATCCGAAATATTTTTTATTTAATGTTTTATATAAATCGAATTTAAATGTAATAGTTTTTAATTATCCAGGGAGCTAGGTTTTTCTGCAAAATCAAACAATGATTTGACAATTAACTATTAATATTTAAGTTATTTCCCCAGAAAATCATCTGGTGTTAAATCAATAATTAGTTAAGCAGCGGATTGCCGGCGACGTGAGACGCCTAAAACCCCCATCAGGCCACTGGTAAATAGCCAGACAGCATTGGGCACAGGCACTTGAGAAACCGGGCTATAGGCAGCTGTAAAGGCTTCCGCATTTATTGCACCTGAAACGGTATGAATACCATCGCTGAATATATTCATGCTGAAGACGCCATTAAAATTGAACACTCCTTCTTCACTGGAGTAATACGCGTTACTTGACGCCGATGAGCCACTATTGCCATTGCCATCGTCGAAATTACCGTTGATAAACGCCGCAGCATACGCATAGTCATCCCAATTACCGACAGTGCCGCTAGCACTGGCTGTCCATTCCACGGTGATTAGTGCAGAGCCATTGCCAAGCAACTCAAATTCGGCGTAGTTATAAGCACTTGCATTGGCTTCGTTGCTATCTGTTACCGAGCCAGTACTCGCTTGAGTGGCTGCATTGGCTTGTAGAGTGGTACTAGTTCTTAGGGCACTACTTTGCGCCTGGGTTGTTGTGCTATTGATGGATAAGGCGGTGATCAGGTCCTCAGCAAACTGAGAGTCTTGCCGGAAATCGTTAGGATTGGCTGTGTAAGCAGAAGTATCTACTGTACCCAAACCATATAGCCAGTTCAGTTGCGGAGCATTGACGCCACCCGATAAATCTGTGTACTGAACGGATAAGCTACTCCAATTGATGGTGGCTTGGGCAGAAGACGCGGCAACTGCATGTTGCGTACCCGACGCTAGTAATACAGTCAAAGCCGTTAGAATTATTTTTTTTCTTATATTATTCATTTTTCTTACCTTTAAGAATTTATATATCAAGATGCTATTCAACCCGGCAGCTTCTGCGAAGCGACCTGAGGGTTCGCCACTGCTGCTAGTTTCTTCTTTTATCAATATTGCCATCTATAAACGGCAGTCATTTGAAACACTCGCTCTTGTTAATCCCGATCTATAAGGTTTTCAAACGTTTCAGCAAGCTGTTTCAGAAGAAACTAATATAGTTTTTACGCCCATTTCGGCTTAAAAACGATGTCTGAAAATGGGGTATTAGCGGGTAGGAAATGGGTAGTAAAACTACCCATTCAGAGACAATTGTCAGAAGGGCTTTTAAGTGTTAGTCGGATAATGATTTCAGGTAAATCTGCAAGTTGTCGGATTTACTCTCCAAACCCAGTTTCTTGCGGATTTGTTTTCGATGTACGCTGATGGTGCCGGGTGCAATGTCTAAGGTCGATGCAATCATTTTTGTAGGCAACCCTTGCCGGATCAAGGCGGCGACTTGGACTTGAGTGGGCGTCATATGTTTGAGCGCAGATGAAAAGGTTTCGGCATGTCCATAGGAAGCCACGAGATTCATCAGGTTGCTCTCTATAATATCGATCAAGCGGGTGGACTGACGGCGGCCCGTGCTTGCGCCTTTTAATTTTTTCAGGAAAGGTAGTACCGTGGCCTCGACTTCATGCAGAAGCGCGGTTTGCGCATCCTCTTTATCGGATTTTTGCTGTTTCAGCAGAACTTTCAGCGCCGTATTAATCTCGTTGATTTCCTTGGTACTTTTCAACAATGCGATTTTTGTATCGGATACCTGGTTTTCCAGGCGGATACGAGTTTCATTCAAGGCGGTTTCAATCTGCTTTTCCGAGGAAATATCCCTGAAAGCCCCTACATAATGGATAGTTTGGGTTTCTGTATCAATTACCGCCGTGACTGTCAGCGATAATGGCAATATCGCGCCGTTTTTATGTTTGTCCCAAATTTCGCCTTGCCAATAACCCTTCTCTGCCACGGTTGACCAAAGGCGTTGGTAAAACTCCGCATCGTGTTTGCCTGAATGCAAAAATGTAGGCTTTTTGCCAATCGTTTCGCTTGCGCTGTAGCCCGTAATACGGCTGAACGCTTTGTTCAAACGCAGGATAGTTTTATCTGCATCAGTCACGATCATACCGTCTTCCGTTTCAAATGCGGCTGCGGCAACGCGTCGAGTTTCTTCCTGGTTAATACGTTCGGTGATGTCAGTCAAACACAGCAGCATGATTGGAGCATCAACCGATAACACATTCCGGCAATCAAGCGATACTATTAAACTACTCCCATCATTCCGGAGTAGAGATAGCTCGCAGTGTTGCCCGACAGTTTGTTTTCTTGTGTTGTCAAAAAACAGGTGCCAGCGCTTAGCCTCTGTAGGACATAAATACTTGGTAAATGGCGTCTCAATCAAGGTTTCTCGCGCAATACCCAATAAGTCGCTAGAGCTGAGATTGGCAGTGAGAATTCGACCGTTTTCAGCGAGTGTCAGAAAAGCAACGGGAGCAAATTCATAGAGTTGTACGTAATTACGGTAAGCAGTATCCAAATCCGCATAAGCGCGACACAACTCATGATTCTGCATTTCCAGTTCGAGTTTATGCAGTTCAAGCACTTGCAATACATTCTCTGTCTTTAGCGAATTGCGCATTCAACATCCTTTCTTGAGAAAAACGCTACTGGTGTCCAGCGGTGACCGATCGCTAGATGTCCCCATAATCGCCAAAAACCCAATCCGGCTAACAACGCCGTTGCAGTAAGCAACAATTTATTACCCAGACTGGAAAATAGGCTGGTCTTTTGTTGAGTCGGGTTTAGATTTGGAACAGAAAATCCAGCAAGGCTCGTGGTTGAGTGGCTGTCTTTAAGCAATGACCCGACATTGCAATACGCCAGTCGAGGGCAATTCACACATATTGCTCTTGCTTCGGGCAGAAGATCAGTCTCCCCTGCTGTCGCAATGGACTCAAGTAATAGTGCAGTGGATGCCAGGTCAGGTAATTCTGGAGTAAAACGGGGGTAATCGAGACCGTACAGTAAAGCGCCTGCCAACTGCGCTTTAAGGTCGGATTTGTCATACATCGACACTTCTTTCAAGTATCGTGTAAGCAGGCACTTCACGCCGATTACTGGTTTACTGATCATTAGTAATCATTGACTTACAAAAGTAAGTCAGTATTAAAGTAATGAACTTATAACACAATCCCTACAATGCGGTAGTTTTCTACCGCGTTTATGTAAAGTTCGTCAGGCTTGGGTCTGCTATTTCCAAATCAGCAGATCGTGATCAATGGCAAATCGCGTCACTTCGGCGGCGCTATGCAGATCAAGAGTTGCCATTAAATTTCGGCGGTGCGTGATGACAGTTGCCTTGGATAAATTGAGGTGCCTGCCGATTTCCACCGAGGTCATCCCGGCGGCAATCATCCCGACAATCTGCCGTTGCCGCCTGGTCAGGCTATCGGCAAGGTTGGATTTTTCTGTTCTGCCTGGCGAGGGTGACAAACTTTCGCGTATCAGCGATTCAAATCGCTTCAGCAATTCCGAACCTTCATCATTCAAGCGTTTGCGCAGGGTAATATCCAAAAGTGTACCTACCATGCGCAGCGGGCTGTTGTCTTTTTCCCGACGAATAACCTTACCTCGGGCTTCGACCCAAACCCAATGGCCAGCCTTATGCCGCAAGCGGTGTTCACTTTCGAAGCTGGCCGTTTCACCCTGTAAATGCGCTGCAAGTTTTTGCCTAAAGCGTTCAAGGTCTTGGGGATTGATCAAATTCAGCCAATCATTTTCGTCGTTGCCCAACTCTTCATTGGTGTAGCCGAGCAAGTCGAACCAGCGATTGCCTGCTATGACCTGGCGCTCAGGAATGTGCCAGTCCCACAAAACCAATCCCGCTCCCTCCAGCGCCAGTTCCAGACGTTCATCACTTTCAAGCAGGTCTAACTCGATTTGCTTGATGTCGGAGATGTCCTGCACAGTTCCAACCGCTTTGACAAGTTGCCCGCTACCATCGAATTTCAATTCCGCATGAGCCCGAATCCAGCGAATCTGGCCTTGTACCACAATCCGGTAAGTCAAGTCATAAGGGGCTCCTTGTAAAGCGGCTCGCCAAGCCGTTGCAACTTTGTCTTGGTCGTCGGGATGCACGCGAGAGAACCATTCCGCGAAGGTGGTAACGCCGGTATTGTCAAGATCGAACAACCGGGCCGTTTCTTGAGTCATGCTGAAAGTTTCAGTGTCACAACTCATCGCAAAACTGCCAATTCGTGCTACTGCCTGGGCACGATGCAGCCTTTCATCGCTTTCCTTCAAGCTTAATTCGACTCGCTTGAGTTGGGTGATGTCGCGACCGACCGATTGGGTTTGCTTGAGGACGCCGGCGGCATCGAAAAAACCTCGATTAACGAATTGCATCCAACGGATTTCGCCATTGGCAACAAAAACCCGGTTCTCAATAATCACGACTGGGTTGTCAGGCGTCATCTCGCGCAGTCTAGCCTCAATCATGGGCAGGTCGTCGGGATGAGCGCCCGGATGCCAGCATTGTCCAATCAATTGTTGGGGCGTTTTTCCAAATAATTGACAATAGACATCGTTGACGAACAAGAAAGTACCGTCCGGCAAGAAACGACTAATGGCCTCGGTCTGGTCTTCAACGACTGTGCGGAAGGTATTTTCCGCTACCGGCTGCACCTCTCCTTGAAACTCTGTTCGATAAGGGCTGATACAACTGCGGCAAACATATCCAGCATTTCCTGGGTCTTTGCATCGGGACGATGCGGCGAACGGTAATGTGTGGAAAGCATGGCGATGACTTGCCCCGACTGGTTGAGCACCGGTGTTGACTGCACGGCGCGCACACCGGCTTTGAGCTGTAGTTCCAAGGCAAGGGTTCCGACAAAAATTGGGCTTTGTGCGACATCTTCGACGATGACGCGCTCGCCCAAGGCAATCGACGTGCCGCAAGCGCCCTGTCCAGCACTTACCGTATTCCAATAATCGATCCACCAATCCGGAAAACCCTGATGCACAAATATTCTAAGGTGACCGTTCGGATCAACAATTTGGATATTGCCAAAATCCGCCTTTGCCAACTCAATAACCAGGTGCAAAGTTTCGCTAAGAATCTCTGAAAGGTTTCGCTTCAGCATATGTAGCTGCACCGCGCGTTTAGAGGACAAGGTAAATTCATGGTTTCTGGTGATTAGTCAATCGGATGCGGAAGATGCTATCAGTTTTCATCATTGCGCCAAAACAACCTCAGAGCCGCAGCGCATTTAGGCCAACGCCCGATTTGTAGACGCTCAGTTGCAGACTTTAGATCTGATTGTCTGGCCGGCCTGGGTCGGCTTTACCCAATCAACCCTAACTGAGTAAGTTCAGCCAATTTGCACCTTCCGGGGGGTTAACTTTTCCAAGTAGATTGCGGCAGTTGGTTAAGCGCCACTGCCGTCAACCAAACATCGACCCACCACCAGAGTCTTATTTGTTATAAACCCGACATATAAACTCAAACTTTTTCGCAAACTAATCAATCACTTAAAAGTTGGTGCAAAATATGAATTAAGCAAGCTATACAAAAATCAACGCTAGGTCCGGTTGCTCATCATTTTACGGCGCTTATGTCTGAAATCATCCCGTTTCCCGTTCCCAACAAACAACAAAAGTCAGATCTTGATGCGGTTATTGATGAAGCGCTAAAGGCCATCCCAAGGCAGGACCGAGAAAAGCTCAGGTTTGAGTTGATCAAAACAATAGACAGCTACGATGCCTTTTTTTCTGAATGGTCCTTGAGTCTGCCCGAGGATAGTAACGAAACCCTCAGGAAACAAATTTACGATATTGCGCATCAGGAACATGACCGAAAAATACAAATGCTGAAAGACATTATGCGACTAAAGATAAAAGTGCTGGTTGCGGAATATCAGCACCGCAAGTAGCGCGATTTGTAATTTCCGATCCGGCTCCATGCCCAGTGGCTTCGGCAAGGTGCGGATTAAAAACGTCAAAGATAATTGATTGTAAGCCGGTCTTTGGCCCAAATTTTCATTGAGGAGTGTCATATGAATCAACTTGCCGATGTAAACAGTGTCGCGGAGCTTGAAGTCGATGCAAATAAACTGATCGTGGCTTTTGCCAGTTCCGATGGGGAAATGGTCAACCAGCATTTCGGATCATCTTTGGGGTTTCATGTCTATGCTATCGATGGCACTACCGCTACGCCTCTGGCGGCCAAGTCGTTTGGTAAGGAACAACGTGACGGGAATGAAGAGAAATTAAAACCAAAGCTGGCCTGGTTAACAGGCTGCGATATGGTGTATTGCGGTTCCGTCGGCGGCACGGCGACCAATGAGTTGATCAAATTGGGCGCTCATCCTGTCATTGTTAAAGGCGGCCCCGACATTGAAGACATCATTACCGAGTTACAACAAGACATTACCGGGGCCATGTCGCCGCTGCTGGAACGCATTTTTAAACAAAAAACGGCTAAAGATAATAGCCGTTTTGCAGAGATGGCTGACGAAGAATGGGCTGAATAAGGATGCCCGGCAATTTTGCCTAAATACAATCTAAGCATTCCTCTTCCTACCAGGCCTTCTCTCGGATCGGTTTCGTTAGCCGATACTGAGGAGGCTCGACGTCACATACCGCCGAATCCGGCTGGTTAGCCTACGCCCTGCTCTAACGCATCTAGTGCTTACCCACCCTGCCTCACCGCGACATGGGTACACACTGCACTTTTGTGCTCGCGCCCAGCATTGGCCCCACTGTCGCCGCCGTTCAATTACCTTTTTCTAAACTCAGGGTGTTCGGTCTTTACCCCGCGATTTTCAATCGTCAGCCTTTAGGCCCCTAGGCGATGCCGTTTGTGACTGATTTATGACCAATTTTTAGACTGCCGTTTCATCTATACTATGGTGTGATTTATTGCTTCTCGCACACGGATGAAATTTAAAAATTTTTTATCGTTAAAGTCCCTGATCGTCCTGGGCTTTGTCATTGCGGTGATTCCGCTGTTTCTGGCCGTGATGTACGCTGCTTTCGGCATGCGCGAAACCTCCGCACTAGGCCGCACGGTGAACACCCATGTCTTCGAACAAACCAAAACCATCCGCCTGGTTTTACAAAAAGCCTCCGATATAGAACGCAAGGCTAAGTTGTTTGTGTTGCTGTCCGACCCGACGCTGCGCCAACCCTACGAGCGGCAATCCTACGAGACGGTGCGGGCCTCGTTTAAACAGGCGTTAAGCGATTTATTGAAACTGCATGTCGACAACAAAATCGCACTGCTGGTCAACGAATTATCCGAAAAAGAAAACCTGATTTATCAACAAATTATTGGTTCGGACGACGAGAATAATCTGGAGTTACCGATAGACGAGGCCTTCCAGGGCTTGCGCGAATCCGCCGCCACCCTATCGCGCGAGTTTGAAAACCATGTCGATCACGAATTCAACGAACTGCATCAATTGTCGGAAGCGCTGGAGCACGGTTTGTTGGTCAAGGGCGCGGTATTGCTGGCAATTTCATTCAGCGTGATTGCCACGCTGTTGATCGTGCTGTCGCGTTCGATGCGGCAACTCGACGTGTCGATACGCCGCTTGGGCGCCGGCGAGCTTGCCGAACCGATTCTGGTGAACGGCCCGTCGGATTTGCGTTATCTGGGCAATCGTCTGGAGTGGCTGCGCTCCCATTTGCTGGAACTGGAAGTGTCCAAGCAACAGTTCATGCAAAACGTCGCCCGCGAGATAGAACTGCCGTTGGCAAGCCTGCGCCAGGATGCCGAACTGCTGGCCGGCGAAACCGACTACGACCCGAACAGCAAACGGGAAAATACCGTGCTGCATTTATGCGCCAATATTGAAAAGTTAAACACGGTATCCGAGGAACTGCTGCGCTACAGCCGAATCAACTCCCTGCCTGACTTACAACGCAAGGAAAGTGTCAATATCAAAGACTTGCTGGAAACCGTGATTGAAGAGTTCCAACCGGTTTTAAGCAGCAAAGCCATCGCTATCCGCATGCTGGCCCGCCCGGTGGAAGTTTCCGGTTTTCCCGAGCAATTGCGTGCGCTCATCGAACAATTGCTGACCAACGCCGTGAAATTTTCGCCGGAAGGCGGCGAAATTCGCGTCATATTGCGCGACGCAGGCACCTTGATGGAACTGGAAGTGGAAGACGAAGGCCCCGGTATCGCCGCCGACGAACGCGATCACATCTTCGAACCGTTTTATCGCGGCAAGGCTGGCGAAACAGGCGATAGCGATGGCCCCGGCCTGGGCTTGGCCATCGTCAAGGAATACGTCGCCAATCATCAAGGCAAAGTGGAAGTCATCGATGCCCGTCAAGACCAACAAGGAGCCCGTATCCGGGTTCAAATTCCGTTAAACGGGGAGAATTAAGCAACATGCAGTCACTATTCATGCGCGTATTGACACTGATCGCATCATTGTTGGCAATCAGCGGCTGCGCCGAGGTGGATTCCAGCGTCAGGGAACATTTTCCAACCGTTTACAGCGCCCCGGTGGTGCATTCCGACATAGACGAGCTGCTGGATTTCGGCAACAACCTGGTCAACATGACCACGGCAAGTCGCACCGAGACTTGCCGGTCTTTAGTGAAACGCCAAAAAGACGAACCCGAGATTGGGGTGTTACTGCATTTGATGGTAGGCCGCCTATTATCCGATGCCTGCGGCGACATTCCGAAAATTCTGGATGAAATTGCCGGCATCCCGCCCTCGAGCTTGAGCGATGAACGGATGCGCCACCTGGTTGCCATTAATACCGAAGCCTTAAAGCGCATCAACAGTGCCTCGAAAAGACTCGGCTCATTGGAACGCAAACAAAAAACCGTGCAAAACGTCCTGGAAACCAAAGACGCCACCGGTTCCAAGAAAGAAGAATCGAGATTGCTGCGCGAAAAACTGGAAGCCATCCGCTCGATGGAAAAGCAATTGGACGAGACTAGCGAAGGCAAATAACGCCAATGTTTCGGTTCCGATTGGCGATAGTCATTGTTGTTTCTTTCTGCTTTGTGTTGAGTTTGGGCATTGCCTTGTATTGGGGTGCCAACGAAGTGGCTCGCTATTTTCAGCACAGCCAAACCGCTTACGAGACCTTCGACGATTACGAACAGCTGTCGCAAGAAGCCTATCGCCATTTCAAACAACGCATGGACCGGCTGATCACGGCTAACCCCAATTCGGAAACCGGCGTGGAATCTTCCAAACGCCGCCTTTACGAGGCGATGCAAACGCTACGCGATACCGCCGTCAAAACGCCGGGCACAGACAGCGCCAGCGAAGACTGGATCAATAAGCCGGCCGAACTAGAGAAAGTCGCCCATCTCACTGCGTTCCTGGAAGCCAGCGAATATCGCTTCGAAGAAGTGGAACGGCTGCGTTTGCAAGGCAAGCTAACCACTGCCGTACAGGCGTTAGCCAAGTTCACCGAGGAAGAAATCGACGGTAAATTTCAGCCCTTGATCGACGCCGCCATTAACGCCGAGCGGCAAAAAGCCAGGAAAGCCAAAAAGGAACTGGAAATTTTGGTCGAAAAATCGCGCTGGACCGCGATTCTGGCCTCGCTGACCGCCGCGCTGTTCAGTCTGGTAGCCGGCGTTATGCTGCTCCGCGCCTTTAAAAAGCCCATCGAAGCCCTGATGAAAGGCACGGACGAAATCGCCTCCGGCAACCTGAATTACCGGATCGCCTTGGACAGCCGGGACGAATTTGCGTATTTGGCCAGCCACTTCAATCAAATGGCCAAGGAACTGGAAGTTCAACAAGATAAGCTGCGCGAAGGCCGCGCCGTGTTGGAGGAGCGGGTGACCGAGCGGACCTTTGAACTTAATCTGTTAAACGAGGAATTAAAGCGCATGGATAATGCCCGCCGCGAGTTTTTGGCGGACATCAGTCATGAGCTGCGCACGCCCATCACGGTCATTCGCGGCGAGGCGGAAGTAACGCTACGCGGTCAGGACCGCGATGCGGAAGAATATAAAGACGCATTGCAGCGCATCGTCGAACTATCGATGCAGTTGGGTAAATACGTCAACGATTTACTGTTTCTGGCCCGCGCCGACACGGCCAATCTGCAATTTGAATGGAATAAAGTGGACTTGGCGGATTTGGTCGCCAGCAGCGTTGAGGATTTTCAAGTGATGGCGCAAGAGTATTCAATTTCCGTTAGTCTGGAGGCGCCGTCCGGGCCGCTGTTGGTGCGCGGTGATAAGCAACGGTTACGGCAAGTGCTGTTCATTCTGGGCGAAAATGCCTGCCGCTATTCCAAACCGCTCGGTCATATCGCCGTGGCTTTATGGCGCGACGGCAAACAAGCCTGTTTCAGCCTGACCGACCAGGGCATAGGCATCCCAACCGAGGATCTGGAGCGGATTTTCGAACGCCACTTCCGCAGCAGCAACGCCCAACATTCGCGGGACGACGGCTCCGGCCTGGGTTTACCGATGGCCAAATCCATCCTGCAAGCCCATGGTGGGCAGATAGCTGTGCGTAGTGTCGAGAACGCCGGATCGACATTTACGGTTACACTACCCCTGCTTACGGTAGCATAGGACAGATTTTCATATAATTGAGAAATACATGACAACCAATACTCTGACGGGGATAGGCTATATGCGGGTGCTGATGGTTGAAGACGACGAACGCATCATCGATTTCGTACAACGCGGCTTAAAAGCCGAAGGCTATGCCGTGGAGGTCGCCCGCAGCGGGCAAGAGGCCATTGCCTTGGGCACCGAGGGCAGTTTTCAGGTCATCATTCTGGATCTCGGCCTGCCGGACATGAACGGCAGGCAGATTTGCGAACGCTTGCGCAGCAACGGCATCGAAACCCCGATTTTGATGCTGACCGCGCGCGATACCGTGCAAGACAAAGTGACCGGCCTGCGCTCCGGTGCCGACGACTATATGACCAAGCCGTTCGCGTTTGAGGAATTGCTGGCGCGTATCGAAGTTTTACTCAGGCGGCGCGGCGGCGAAGTGAAACAGGACGACAAGGAATTGCGTATCGAAGATCTGGTACTTAACGGCGAAACCCATGAAGTGCGGCGCGGCGATACCGTCATCGACCTAACGCCCAAGGAGTTTGCCTTGCTGGAATGCTTTATGCGCATGCCCGGTAAAGTGTTGAGCCGCACCCGGATTCTGGAACAAGTTTGGGGCTATAGCGCCGATCCGCTGACCAATGTGGTGGATGTTTATGTACGCCAACTGCGGCGTAAAATTGATGACGATTACGAGCTTAAACTACTAAAAACCGTGCGCGGCTTTGGTTACAAAATGGATGCGTCTTGAGTTAGACATACGAGATATTGCGCCTCCGCACCGTTAACAACAGTCACGCCGGCCATCGTCTGCAAACATTTGCCGGCCTAAGTCACTCAACAAACCAGCGCCAACCCGGACATCACGCGCCGCCTATGCAACTGACCTTGCTCGACCCGGATCATCCTCACCAAGCCTTTCCGCCGCTGCACAAGGCCCTGAAACAGCCCAACGGCTTACTGGCCTTTGGCGGTTGTCTATCGCCGCAGCGCATCGTCAATGCCTACCGGCACGGGGTATTTCCCTGGTTCAATCCCGGCGAGCCTATTTTATGGTGGTCGCCCGATCCGCGCTTGGTATTGTTTCCGGAACATCTGAACATTTCCCGTAGCCTGGCAAAAACCCTGCGTAAACAACCGTTCGAGATTCGTTACGACAATGCATTTCGCCAGGTTATCGACGCTTGCGCGGCCCCGCGTAGCGAAGACGGCGGCACCTGGATTACCGACGACATCCGCCAAGCCTATATCACTCTGCACCACCTGGGTATTGCGCACAGCTGCGAAGCCTGGCTGGACGGCCAACTGGTCGGTGGTTTGTACGGCATTGCGATAGGCCAGGTATTTTTCGGCGAATCGATGTTCCATCGTAAAACCGACGCATCCAAAATAGTGTTTGTGCACCTGGTGCGGCAACTAACGGCCTGGGGCTATCAACTCATCGATTGCCAAGTCAGCAGCGAACACTTGCTCAGCCTTGGCGCGGCGGAAATCCCTCGCAGCCGCTTCGTAGAACTGTTGGACAGACTCTGCGATCAATCACCGAGCGCCGACGCTTGGCAAGCATGAGTTCCATCCCGATTTGGCTGGACAGCGGCCATGCCTGCGGCTACCTGGACGACCGCTTGGCGCGTTCCGGCTTCGTACATCCGTCGGTGGAGATGGACACGCCGCTGTATTCGCAATTGATAGCCCAGGGCTTTCGGCGCAGCGGCGATCATGTTTATAAACCCTACTGCGAAACTTGCCAGGCCTGCGTGCCGACCCGCTTGCCGGTGATGGCATTTCAGCCGGACCGCAAACAAAAGCGCTGCATCAAGCGCAATGCGCAAACTCGGGTAGTCGTCAAAAACGCCGAATTCGATGCGCGCCATTTCCGGCTTTATCAACGTTATCTAAACGCCCGCCACGACAAGCCCGGCGAAAATGCCGAAACCACGCCGGACGACTACATCAACTTCCTCGGTAGCAGTTGGTGCGACACGCTGTTTGTGGAGTTTTTGATCGGCGGTCAATTGGCGGCGGTCGCCGTGGTCGATGTGGTAAGCGACGGACTATCGGCGGTGTATACCTTTTTCGACCCGGATTTTGCCGGCTACAGCCCCGGCGTTTACGCGGTGTTGTGGCAAATCGAAACCGCCAAACAAATGGGCCTGACCTATCTTTATCTGGGCTACTGGATCAAAGACTGTCGTAAAATGCGCTACAAAATAGATTATCAACCGCTGACCGGCCTGATGGACGGCCAGTGGCAAGCCATTTCAAATCATACATTTACAGAGGAATAAGCCGTGCCGAAAGCCAACGAACTGAAACAGGGAACCGCCATCGAAATCAACGGCGAACCGTATGTGGTGAAACACATCGACGTGCGTAACCCCACTTCGCGCGGCGCCACCACGCTGTACAAAGTCCGTTTCACTCACATGAAAACCAAGCAAAAGCTGGACGAAACCTTCAAAAGCGACGACATGCTGAAAGCTGCCGACTGTTCGCGCTGCAACGTGCAGTTTTCCTACCAGGACGGCGACACCTACTACTTCATGAACAGCGAGACTTACGATCAGTATGCGCTGGCAGCCGACGACCTGGAAGGCCAAACCCTGTATCTGACCGACGGTCTGGAAGGCATCATCATGCTGTTGATGGATGATGCGCCGTTGGGCATTCAGTTGCCGACCACCGTCAATCTGCAAATCGTCGAAACACCGCCGTCCATGAAGGGTTCAAGCGCCACCAAACGCACCAAAACCGCGAAATTGACCACCGGCCTGGAAGTGCAGATCCCGGAATATATCGAATCAGGCGAAATCATCAAGGTCAATACCGAAACCGGCGACTTTACTTCACGGGCTTGAGTTTTAAGTGCCGCCTGCCGACAAGATCGCAGGCGGTTAAATCCATGCCCCATGGTGAGCGGTGACCATTCACCGCTTCGGCATCAACTTATCCGGACAGGGACGTCTATGAATGCAAGCTATTAGCGCCATCTAGCGTTAAACTACCGATAACCCAGGAGGCGACGGAGCGCCATTTGCACTAGCCGTCGTCAGTCGATCACTCTTGCAAACTCTTATCCCTATGAACACCGCCATCCCTGTTTTAGCCGCCCAAAACCTGGTTGTCGAATACCGGCAGCACCGCGCGGTCGATAACTTAAATTTACAAATCCCCCAAGGCTGCGTGTATGCACTGCTCGGCGGCAATGGTGCCGGCAAGTCTACGACCATCAGCACTTTTTTGACTTTCAATCGCCCCAGTAGCGGGCAGGTGCTGATCGAAGGCGAATCGCCGCACACCAATGCCGAACTGGTGCGGGCGAAACTGGCCTATCTGCCGGAAAACGTGGCGCTATACGACGTGATGAGCGGCCTGGAAAATTTGACCTATTTTTGCACCTTGGCCAATATTCGCCTGAGCAGCGACCAAGCTCACGACTTGTTGCTGGATAGCGGTTTGCAAGCCGATGCCCATCAAAAACGGGTGGCGGCTTATTCCAAAGGCATGCGCCAAAAAGTCGGCCTAGCCATCGCCTCCGCCAAACAGGCTAAAGCGATGTTGCTGGACGAACCCACTTCGGGCCTGGACCCCAGCGCAGCCAACGACTTTGCCCAACGCATCCGCGCCGCCGCCGATCGCGGCATGGCAGTGCTAATGGCGACTCACGATTTATTCAATGCCAAACAAGTCGCCGACCGCATCGGCATCATGAAAAACGGCCGCCTGCTGGAGGAGTTCGACGCCCACACCGTGCAACACGACGAACTGGAACAAAAATATCTGGCTCACGCCCGGGGCTTGGCATGATTAAGACCATCATTCGCAAAGAATTTCTCGCCACACTCCGCGACGGCCGCCTGCTGACTTTGGGCGTTGCCCTGCTGGTGTTATTTGCCGGTTTTTTCCTGGCTTCGGCTTACGAGTTGCAGCAATTGCGCGCGGAAAAACACAGCGTCGGCACCACAGCCAAAGAACAGTGGAATACCCAAAGCGTGAAGAATCCTCATGCCGCCGCCCATTACGGCATCTATGTATTTAAACAGGACACGCCGGTGGCGGCGCTGGATCCGGGCTTGCGTCCGTATATCGGCCAAGCGTTATGGCTGGAACCGCACAAACGCAACCTGACCCGTTTCAGCCCGGCGGCGGATCAAGTGTTGGCTGGCCGCTTCGGCCAAGCCACCACCAGTTTTGTGTTGACCGCACTGTTACCGCTATTGATTGTGGCCTTGACCTTTAACTCGATCAGCCAGGAGCGCGAATCCGGCACCTTGCGCATGTTGCATAGTTTAGGCGTCGACGCGGGGCAATTGTTGTTCGGCAAATTACTGGGCTTGATGACCGCGTTTTCGGTGGTGTTGGCACCGGCGCTGTTGCTGGCCGCCGTCATCTTGCTGGGAAACTTCGCCTTTACGCTGGACGACGTCCTGCGCCTATTGGCCTTGCTGGTATTGTTAAATCTGTACTACGGCATCTTCGCCGCGCTGGCGATTTCCGCTTCGGCGTCTTTCAACACCAGCCGCACGACTTTGTTTTGTCTGCTGGGCTTTTGGCTGGCCAGCGTATTTATCGCTCCGCGCCTGGGTGTGGTGGGTGCGGAAATACTGGCACCCAACCCCAGTGCCAGTGAGTTTTGGCGCGAGATCAAGGAGGATATCGATCATGGTCTGGAGCACGACGGCGACCATGAAGAGCGCGCCAAGGCCTTCGAAGCGCAAGTGTTGGCTCAATACGGCGTGTCTCGCAAAGAAGATTTGCCGGTCGGCTTTGTGTCCTTAAACCGCCAGTACAACGATGCCTATTCCGTTAAGGTCCACGCTCTGCACTTCGACGCGTTACGCGACAACTTTGTCAGGCAACAACACCTTAGCCACCTCGGTTCTTGGCTAGGCCCCAGCCTTGCTTTGCGTTCCTTGTCCATGACCTTGGCCGGCATGGATTTGGCTCATCAGCGGCACTTTGAAGACGCCGCCGAGGAATATCGGCACTATTTTATCAACCTGACCGAAGACTGGGACCGCGAACGCAGCCGGGGCACAGAGCGCAAGGCCACCGGCGCAGAAGCCGATTGGCGTAGTGTGGCCGATTTTAGTTATCAAGCACCGGACATCGGCTTTGCCCTGCGCACAGCCAAACTGGATTTTCTGGTGTTGTTGCTGTGGCTGGGTTTATCCATCGGCCTGTTGCGAATTTCCGCACGGAGGCTGGTGCCATGATGCAACTACTTGCTATCGAATGGCTGCGTTTTAAACGCAATACCTTAAACCTGTGGGTGACCGGGCTGTTTCTGGGCGTGATGCTGGCTAGCGCCGCCTGGTCGGGCTTGGCCGCCCGCGAATTTCGCTTGCACGGCAACGCATCGCCACACCCGGTCAATGCCACGTCCAATCAAGCGGAGATGCACGACGCGCCCAAAGCCGCCGGCAATACCGGCAAAGCCAGTGCTTATTCCGCGAGTGCCGCCGCGCCACCCTTGCGCTTGCCGGCCTTGGGCGGCTTGGCCTTGAGTGTGCGGCAATTGGACTTTTTAAGCACCGGCATCAAAATCTCCACCCGCAGCCGCCACACCGACGGTCGCAACAGTGATCAGTTGTTCAACCCGATACTACACGAGTTAGGCATGCTGGATTTTGCCACCGTGTTCGCCTTACTGACGCCGCTGATGGTGATTGCCTTGAGCTACGGATTGGTGCAGGAGGACCGGGAAAGCGGGGTCTGGCGACTGGTCTGCACCCAAATGTCGGCACCCTGGCACTTGGTATGCGCTGCACTAAGCGTGAGGTATGCCGTGGTCGTGCTGGTGATTTTCGGCAGTTCGCTGCTGGCGCTATTGCTCGATCCGGGCGCTAGCCTGGATACTCTGGCGTATTGGCTGGGGTTCGGCGGACTTTATGCGCTGGTCTGGTTCGGTATTGCCGGCTTGTTCCTGTTGCTGCCCTTCTCGTCCGGCGCCGCAGCTATCGGCATGCTCGGAGTCTGGTTGATAGTAACCTTCGCCAGCCCGGCCTTGTTGGCGTGGGCCGCTGACCGGCATGCGCCGATGCCGTCCAGACTGGATAGCATCATCGCCATCCGCCAGTTTCAGGAGCAAAACAATCAACAACGTCAGGCGCTGCTGGCTGACTGGTACAGCACCCATCCCGACCTGAAGCTGTCGCAGACCGGCAAAGAGTTACCCCGCGAAATCACTGGTTTACCGGCGGGCTTGGTTCTGGACCAACAGATCCGGCCGTTAATGTACCGCTTCGACAGTGCCCGTAAGGCACAATTCGAGTTCCT
The DNA here is from genome assembly GCF_024505055.1 of Methylomonas rosea. Taxonomy (GTDB): domain Bacteria; phylum Pseudomonadota; class Gammaproteobacteria; order Methylococcales; family Methylomonadaceae; genus Methylomonas; species Methylomonas rosea. Next base: position 12,911 of record NZ_JANIBL010000067.1, on the reverse strand, counting down.
GGAATCCTGGTCGTGGCTATCGCCGGCTATGGCCGCGCTGCAAATGGCCGATAGATTAGCGGGTATCGATGCGCCGCGCTACGCCGAGTATGTTGAGGCGGTTAATCGCTTTGAAGATCAATGGCGCGACTATTTCGTGCCCAAGATCATGGCCGATAGCGCGTGGAGCGATGAATATAGTCGCGATCAACCACACTTTGCATTTGCGCATCCGGTAGACTTGGCGGCCTGTCAAAGCTTGATTGCCGGCCAAGCGGCGCTGGCGTCTCTATTGCTGGCTGTACTATTCGGCTCACGCCGGCGCTTTGCCAAAGCCTGAAGCCATTGCCGCCAAAGACGTCCTGGACGGCTCTAGCCGTCCGGGACGTCTGACCCACTTTAAGCCACTATATTCCGGACGCATTGCCGGGCGAAAACATTGATGGGTACGCTGCTGCTCAGATAACGGTTGAACAATTCGTTAATAGTGACCGGATTGAGGTATACATAAATGCCGCAACCAGTGATGGCTATAAACTGCCTGCTTAAGGTTTCGATAAACACGATACGCAGTGTACTGATTTCGTTGACTTCATTGCTTGTTTTCATGACGCTCTCCCGAATATGCCGATTTGACTAATAAATCTTGAGCATAAGTGACGCCAATTAACAAAAGCCTTTAAAAATCATAGTTGTAAGATTTTTCTAACATTAGGCAACAGCTAAAAATTGACGCTGAGTTTAGCTTATAGCAATCAGTACAGCCTGTCGGTGGTCTATGCCACGAGGAATCAGTGAATTAATTCACCCTTGCACACCATGCATCTTGGGCCTAGCAATGATTGGAGCTCCTTCAGCAAATCACTCACAGACCGCCAGCCAAACCCATTCTCACGCCAAATAGAGGACTTCTGCGCAGCCGGTATTGCCGACCACCGCTTTATAGTACAATTTCCGTCACTTTTAAGCCGACGCGGCGCAGCACCAATCATTAAACAATACAGGTTCAGACGATGACAACGATGGATGATAGAGACGGGTTTATATGGCTAGACGGAAAATGGGTTGATTGGCGCGATGCGAAAGTCCATGTATTGACTCACACCCTGCATTACGGCTGCGGCGTCTTCGAGGGCTTACGCGCGTATAAAACCGACAACGGCACCGCGATATTCAAACTGGCCGAGCACACAGATCGTTTGTTTCGTTCCGCGCATATCATGAATATGAAAATGCCGTTTTCGAAAGAAGAAATCAATCAAGCCCATCGTGATGCCGTCGCTAAAAACAATCTGGACAGCGCCTACATCCGTAGCATGGTGTTCTTCGGCTCTGAAGGCATGGGCCTGCGCGCCGATAATTTGAAAGTACACGTCATGGTCGCGGCCTGGACCTGGGGCGCGTATCTGGGCGCGGAAAACATGGAAAAAGGCATCCGCATCCGTACCTCCTCTTATACCCGTAACCACGTCAACAGCACGATGTGCAAAGCTAAAGCCAACGGCAATTACATCAATTCAATCCTGGCCTTACAGGAAGCCTTGTCCACCGGTTACGACGAAGCACTCTTGTTAGACCACGAAGGTTTCTGTGCGGAAGGCAGCGGCGAGAACCTGTTCATCATCCGTAACGGCAAAATCTATACGCCGGAAACCACGTCGGCTTTGGAAGGCATCACCCGCGACACCTTGATCACCATTGCCCGCGAACAAGGTTACGAAGTCATCGAGAAGCGAATCACTCGCGACGAAGTCTATGTCGCCGACGAAGCGTTCTTCACCGGTTCCGCCGCCGAAGTCACACCGATTCGTCAATACGACAACCGCGACATCGGCGCAGGCAGCCGCGGTCCCATCACCGAAAAACTGCAAGCCCTGTATTTCGACTACGTCCAAGGCCGCCGCGCCGACCATAAGGAATGGTTGACGCTCGTTTCTTAAGTGTCAGCACAGCCTTATAAAATCCTGGTCGTCGGCCCATCCTGGGTCGGCGACATGGTGATGGCGCAAAGCCTGTTCATCACTCTCAAGCAACAACACCCCGATTGCCAAATCGACGTGCTGGCGCCGGCTTGGTCCTTGCCGCTGCTGGAACGCATGCCGGAAGTTCATAAAGGTCTGACCATGCCGCTGGGACATGGGCAGTTTGATTTGCGCGGGCGTATCCGTATCGGCCGGCAATTACAAAGTCATCATTACGATCAGGCGATTGTGCTGCCTAACTCCTGGAAATCGGCGTTGATTCCGTTTTTTGCGCACGTTCCCAAACGGACCGGTTTTCTCGGCGAACTGCGCCGGGGTTTGTTGAACGATGTGCGCACGCTCGATAAGACAGTGCTAACCATGACCGTACAGCGTTTTGTGGCCCTGGGTTTACCGGACGAAGCACCTCAGCCGCCAACTTACGAGGTTCCGAAGTTGATGATCACGACCGAGCAACAATTAAACGTCTGCCGGAAATTCGAGATTACCGGTGCGGATTTAATCGAAATCCCCCCGCCCAGCGCTCTGCTTGAGGGGACGGGGGAACTACGCCCTATTGTCAGTAAAATCCTGGCACTTTGTCCGGGCGCGGAATACGGTCCGGCCAAGCGCTGGCCGAGCGAACATTACGCTGCGGTCGCCCGACAACAGGAAGAACAAGGCTGGCAAGTCTGGTTATTCGGTTCCGATAAGGACAAAGCCGTTGCGGAGCAAATCAACGATTTATCGGGTGGTATTTGCCGCAACTTCGCCGGCATTACCTCGCTGGCCGATGCGGTGGATTTACTGTCCCTGGCCGATGCGGTCGTCAGCAACGATTCCGGCCTGATGCACGTCGCTGCCGCACTGGATAAAAAATTAATTGCGGTATACGGCTCTTCCGACCCCGGTTTTACCCCGCCGCTGCATCCAAAGGCAGAGATCCTGGATTTACACCTGGATTGTTCGCCGTGCTTTAAGCGTGAATGTCCGTTGGGCCATACTCGCTGCTTGACGGAAATCAGGCCGGAGCAGGTTCTGGCAGCGCTGGACGCCTAATCGATGAAAATTGCCATCGTCAAGCTCTCCGCGCTAGGCGACATCGTACATGCGATGGCAGCCTTGCAATTCATCAAAGCCGCATTGCCGCTGGCGCAAATCGACTGGATCGTCGAGGAACGCTTCGCCGGCGTACTAGCCGACAATCCGCACCTCGATAATGTATTGGGTGTGAATTTAAAAGCCCTGAAAACTGACAAATGGCGCATCTTTGCCGAGATAAGCAAAATACGCGGTTATGCCGAGCAGGGATACGACTTAGTTCTGGATGCACAAGGTTTAATTAAATCCGCGCTGGTCTCGCGTTTGCTATCGGCAAACTGCGTGGGATTCGATAAAGACTCGATCCGAGAAAAATGGGCAGCCTTATTTTACAACCGGCATGTGGCCTACCCTTACGACGCCAACACCATAGATCGCAATGTCGCTGTGCTGACCCAACCGCTGGGGCTGAATGTGACGCCCACGCAAATTCAGGCAAAGCAGCCGTTTTTGTTTTTTCAGCCGCCGCAAACGCCGTTGGATGAGTATTTTCCAGCCGGTCAACCCAACGTCATTCTGGTGATAGGCTCGACCTGGCCTAGCCGTAACTACCCCTTAGAAAAATTTCTACAGGTAATCTTTGGCCTAGAGGCCAACTTTCTGATCTGCTGGGGCAACGAGAAAGAACACTGGATGGCGCAATGGCTGGCCGAACGCAGCCTGGCGCGGGTATTACCGCAATTAAGCCTCAACGATTTGAAAGCGGCGCTTGCCAAGGCCGATTTAGTAATCGGTAACGATACCGGCCCCACCCACATGGCGTGGGGTTTGAATAGGCCGTCGATTACCTTGTTTGGACCAACGCCGGTCAGCCGGATTTATCAAACCGACATCAATAAGGCGTTGAAGTCGCCTTCACAGGTCAATCCGTTTAAACTGGATAAAAACGATTTCTCCATTGCAGAAATCGACCCTCGTGAAGTCATTGCCCTTAGTAACGAGCTATTCGGCAAAACCCAACAACATGTCTGATTGATTGGCTGGCTAAGTTTTGTCCAGGTCGACAAACATTTTCAGCAGTTCGATAATCGGTTCATCGCTAGCCAACACTCTGATTATCTCGATCTGATTTTGCGCATCTTCGGCCAAATCCAACGTCTGCTCCTGAAAAAGCAATTGCTTGTGAGGATTCGTAATTACCTTCACTAACGGCCGCTGGGGAAATTGTGAGTTTTTCCGTACCACCACGGCCAGTTCCCCAGCCTTTAGTTCGACGATGCTATAAACAGGGTAAACAGAATCATCTTCCTCGGCACGGCTGCGCATCTCCGTAGCCGCAGAACCGCCGGAATCGATTATGTCGGTTTCAGAGGGTTTATCCACGTCGATACCTTTACCGGTATCGATAGAAACAGTTTGGCAATACTCTTTTAAAGTATTAATTTGTTTATCCGATGTAATCAGAAATTTAGTACGGAAAAAAGGTATATCTATCCATTTCCGATCAGTGCCGCAAACAAACATACCTTTTCTAAGCTGGTTAATATTAATTTTTTTAACCATTATTAAAAACAATATCCAGGGAACTTTATTTACAGAACTAAAACCTTAGCCAACCACCGCATATTCTTTAGTAAACTTGCCATCTTGATAATACTTGGCCAAATCGACACCGCAATCCTGCGGCCTTATCACTTGTTTGACACCGTAACGTTTACCGCTTGTGTCGGCAAGATTCAGCGCTAAATCAAGTATTTTTTCTTCGATAGGGTTTTTATTCCCATCCTGAATTAGCAAGATTTTCGGCTTAAGCCTATCAGCTTTATTTTGCTCGACTATCAAGCCAATCTCGCCACTACTTAATTCGACTAAATTACCTTGCGGATAAAAGCCGATGCAGTTGATAAATTGAGTGACATAATTAGCTTCAAATTGATGATTCATCCCTTTCACCAAAATCCCCAACGCCATAAGATGCGGCTTACCTCGCTGATACACCCGGTCGCTGGTAATGGCATCGTAAGTATCGACAACCGCTACCAGCTTGGTAAATATCGATAGCGTCGTTTTGTTCAAACCTCTCGGATAACCGGTACCGGCCAAATGTTCGTGATGATCGTAGGCAACATCGACAGCACCTGGGTACACATTACGAGCGGACATTAAAACGTTGCGCCCGTATAGCGTGTGCTTACGCATGATATCCATCTCATAGTCTTCTAAAGAGCCGGGCTTATTGAGTATTTCCAGCGGCACTTTCATTTTGCCGACATCGTGCATCAAGCCGCAAAAACCCAGTTTATTCAGTTCTTCCACTGATAAATTTAACTCACGGCCCAGCAGAATCGACAATATGCAAACATTCATACTATGTTGCGCGGTATATTGATCCTGATCTTTAATTTGAGTCAGCAGCAGCATCGTATCAGGGTTTTCCAATACCTTATCCACACACTCGGAAACGGCTTGTTTAACTGCACTGACACTAAATTGATTACCGAAACGAATATCGTCCATCACCGTTTTAATTAAATTACCGGTGCGTTGATAAGTATTAGCGGTTTGATTGAACGATCTGGCAAAACTCAAATGTTTCCGCGCTTCGGTATTTCTAGTTGGAATCGCGCCGGAAAAAGACTTTTGGTATTTAACGTCGATATAGACATAATCGCAAATCGCCTGAATGGCCTGGATATCCGCATGGCTTTCAATAACGATCCTATCTAATAAAAAAGGTGAATCTTCCGTCGGCGCTTCCAGACGGCTTACGCACATACCAACTCTCAGTTCATACACATGAATTCTGAGTATTCCATCCTCTTTATCTGCCATACCAATCCAATCAGGGATTTGTGGAAATCCAAAAATTTGAAAAATAGCCGCAAAACGGCATCTGAGGAAATTGCGCCCGACTCGCCTAGGACGTCAGTCTGCAAGGATACATAGAACGCTCGGTCTTGTCCGAACAAAAAGCCGGCAAACCGGCGATGGATCACAAATCCAATCGGAGTTTTAGTATAGGCGAAGCATATTTTGTCGTGGCTTAATATCTCCTGATTGGCAAGAATCTTCAGCTGAGCGTCATACCCGCACGGAAGCGGGTATCCAGTGCCTTAGATGGTAAGCTTCGAATCATCCATGAAGCCAGGATTCCGGCAATCCATGCCGGAATGACGATCTTTTGGCCTAGCTAAAGATTCTTACTAATCAGTTAATATCTTGGATTTTTAACGCTACTCCTACAAGCGATTTGCGAATCACTTTCGGTTCGGGTAACGGGCTTTGGTAAGCGCTCCTTCGCTTATTAATCCGACGTAATGGCAGACTGGAGAGCAACCTTTACAGCCGTTGGCAAATTTAGAATTGCTTGATTTTTGGATTGGTTTAAACTGGCAGCTCGCCGATATTTACTGTTTAGGCACCAGAGCAGACCAGCCAGCGCGAATCTTGGGCTCTACGGCCTGAAAAATGGGCTATCAATTAAGTCTTGAGTAATCAAGACCCCCACTGAAGTTAGCAGTCAGTATCGACAATACTAAACCCGACATTCGTTTAATTGCCCGTAACCGGAGCTGAACGGCACAGCCTTAGTCTCGGGGTTAAAAATTTTCTAAAATTCCGCAAAGCGGACTACAACAAAAACTATAACCTGCGGACTCAGCGCCAGGGAGAAAATCGTGATGTTTCCATATCGCCATGATTTGCACATCGTCGGAGACGATTTTTACCGTTCCAATCCAACGCCTTGGCCACGCCGCTTAAGGCGCAGAACCTTATTTTTACTGGTACTTCTGCCTTTGCTGCTGATTACCGAAACCTATGTCTTTCTACAGCCGGCCATTTTTGAAAGCCAAGCCTTGGTATTGACCACTGCGGCAACCGACATTGATCAAACTCATGCAGAAGCGGATCTGGAGCACGTCAACATTCAGAAGCAGGTCTTGCTGGGCCAACCGGTATTGGAAAAAACCGCCGACGCGCTAAAGCAGCGGAAAGACATCGAACATCCCACTGTCAACCAACTGAAAACTCTATTCCAAGTAAAACCGGTGGCGGAAACCAATCTGGTGCAATTGGCTGCTGAAGGTACGCATCCGCAATTTCTGCAATTAGCTTTAAATACCTGGATCAAAACCTACCAGCAAATTCGCGCGGAGTACATCGCCGACATCACCGATAAAGCCAGTACCACGATTAATTCGGAATTGATTCGCATAGAACAGCAAGTGCGCGACAAACGTCAGGAGATTGAATCGTTTAGATTGCAGCACGACATCCTCTCACTGGAAAGTACCGATAACGAGGCCCACGCCCGCTTACAAGGTTTAAATAACTCCTTGAATGCGGCGTTGGAAGAAGAAGCCAAAGCCAAGGCCAAACTGGACGCGATTCGCGCGGCCATCGCCGAAGGCAAAGCCGTGGTGCCGGAAGCCGATTCGCAAAGTCTGGCGGTGTTAACCCAGCAAGCCGAGCGCCTGCGCGAACGCCTGGAAGCGCAAAGAAGCCAATACACCGACGAATACATCGAATTTCACCCCAGCTTGCGCAACTTAAAAACCCAACTGGCCGAGCTGGATGAAAAAATCGCCAGCAAGGAACAAGCGGGCTCGACCTATGCGACGCAAGAAGCCGAAAACGCTTACGGCGCCGCGCATCGCACCGTGCTGACCATTCAAAAACAAATGGCCGAGCACAAACAAAAAGCTGCCGAATACACCAATCAATTCGCCAAACACAAAGCCATGCAGGAAGAGCTGGTTAAATTGGAGGAATTATTACAACAAACCAAACAACGGCTGGTGGAGATCGACGTCAAACAACGCCAAAGTAATCCGCAACTGGACGTGGTGGATTGGGCCTCACTACCCGACAAGCCGGTGAAACCCGATTACGGCCAAGACGCCAGCATCGCCTGCATCGCCAGCCTGGTAATCGCGCTAATCGTGGTCTGGCTTAACGATTATCTGAACAAGGAACCGACGCTGACCACTATCAATTCCGTTACCGAATTTAAACTGTACCAAGGGAACGAGTCCAAACTGGAGAACGGGGCAAGCAAGGAACCCCTGGGATTTGAGCGGGTAAACAGGCTGCGCCGCGCTGACGATCCCAAGCAATTACCGGACGAAACCACCGATTCATAGCTGCGACGCGGCAACAATGCTAAAATTCGCCGCTCGATCAACTTCATTCAAACAGGAAACCCATGAGCCAAATTACCGTTGAACATAACCCTAGCGAAGAACGTTTAAAAGAGCTGGGCGTATCAAGCTGGCCGATCTGGGAAAAAGAAATTTCCACGTTCACCATCGATTTCGACGAAACCGAAACCGCTTATGTGTTGGAAGGCGAAATCATCGTCACCCCTGTCGGCGGCGAGCCGGTGCGGATTTTACCGGGCGACTTGGTGATGTTTCATGAAGGCCTGGATAGCCATTGGGAAGTGGTTAAACCCTTGCGCAAACACTACCACTACGATTGAGCGTCGCCACATCGGCCGACAATCCGAAAAAGGCATCTTCAGGATGCCTTTTTTAGTTGTGCCGGTGAACTTAGCAGACCGGCATGACGCCAAAACCCACTTACCGATATTCGCATGGCTATGAACAAGGATCAGGATTATTCCGCATTACAGCGAAGGCCGCGCTGGCGCCGGGCGACCATACTTGCGTTGCTTGCCGCGGCAGGCGGGTATTATTTTTACCAAGCCGGCCGGCAACATCAGGAGAACGCGGAATCCCGCCCCAACCCATACGAAAACGCCCCGGTCAGTGTCGCAGTCGCTTTAGCTCGGCAGGGCGATCTGCCGATTTACCTGAACGGCCTAGGCACGGTCACCCCTCTGCACACCGTCACGGTGCGCTCGCGGGTCGATGGCGAACTGATCCGGGTGGCATTTACCGAAGGTCAAGCGGTTAGGCAGGGCGAACTGCTCGCCGAAATCGACCCCCGCCCTTTTCAAGTGGCGGTGCAACAAGCCGAAGGCCAGTTGCTGCGCGACGAAGCGCTGCTGAAAAACGCCGAAATCGACCAGGACCGCTACCAAACCTTGCTGGAGCAAGACTCCATCGCCGCCCAGCAAACCGCCACTCAGGCCGCATTAGTCAAACAATATCGCGGCACCGTCGAGATCGACCGCGCCCAACTCGACAATGCCAAACTGCAACTCAGTTACGCCCGCATCACCGCCCCGGTCAGCGGCCGCATCGGTTTGCGGCTGGTCGATCAGGGCAACATGGTCCGCGCCAGCGACGTGAACGGCTTGGCGGTGATTACTCAAGTCCAACCGATCTCGGTGGTGTTCACCCTGCCGGAAGATGAAATACCGGCAGTGATGCGGCGCTGGCGCTCCGGCGACACGCTAGTCATCGACGCTTACGACCGGGCCGGCCAGCAAAAACTGGCCAGCGGCAAGCTGCTGGCGGTAGACAACCAAATCGACGCCAGCACCGGCACGCTGAAATTAAAAGCCCAATTCGATAACGAAGACCGCACGCTGTTCGCCAACCAGTTCGTCAACATCAAAATGCGTCTGGACACTTTGCACGCGGCGACCTTGGCACCCAGCGCAGCGATCCAGCACGGTGCCAACGGCGCGTTCGTGTATTTGGTGAAGGACGACAACAGCATCACGGTTCGGCGGGTAAAGACCGGACCGGCAGACGGCGAAACCGTCGCGATTCTGGAAGGTCTGGCTCCGAACGACAAGCTGGTGATCGACGGCGCCGACAAACTGCGCGAAGGCAGCCAAGTTAAGGTAATCGATAAAACCAAAGCAGCCGCTCCCGCCACCGGCAAACCCGCCAACTGAACATGGCCGCCGCACAAAATCCGCTACCCGGCTTCAACCCTTCGCGACACTTTATCCTACGCCCGGTCGCCACCTCCTTGCTGATGGTGGCGCTGCTGCTGGCCGGGATTTTGACTTACCGTTTGTTGCCGATTTCGGCATTGCCGCAAGTCGACTATCCGACCATCCAGGTCACCACGCTCTACCCCGGCGCCAGCCCCGAAGTAATGACCTCGGCCATCACGGCTCCGCTGGAACGCCAGTTCGGGCAGATGCCCGGCCTGCGGCAGATGTCCTCGACCAGTTCCGGCGGCGCATCGGTGGTGACGCTGCAATTCGATCTGGAACTGGATCTGGATATCGCCGAGCAAACCGTGCAAGCCGCGATCAATGCAGCCAACAATTTCCTGCCCAACGACCTGCCGCTGCCGCCGATCTACAACAAGGTCAACCCGGCGGACGCGCCGATTTTGACCCTGGCGGTCACCTCGTCCAGCCTGCCCTTGCCCAAAGTTCAGGATCTGGTCGATACCCGCCTGGCGCAGAAAATTGCCCAGTTGCCCGGCGTCGGTTTGGTCAGCATCAGCGGCGGCCAACGGCCGGCGGTCAGGATCCAGGCCAACCACCAGGCCCTGGCCGCCTATGGTCTGAGTCTGGAAGACCTGCGCAGCGCAATCGCCGCCGCCAACGTCAATCAGCCCAAAGGCATGTTCGACGGCCCGCAGCGTTCGGCGATCATCGACAACAACGATCAACTCCGCTCCGCAGCCGAATACCGCGACTTGGTGGTGGCTTACCGCAACGGCGCGCCGGTGCGCCTTGCGGAAGTGGCCGACGCGGTGGATGCGGCGGAAAATGTCAAGCTGGCGGCCTGGGCCAACGACAGTGCCGCCGTCATCGTCAATATCCAGCGCCAACCCGGCGCCAATGTCATCGAGGTGGTGGATCGCATCGATAAACTGCTGCCACAGCTGCGCGCGACATTGCCCAGTGCCGTCGAAGTGCTGCCCTTGACCGACCGCACCATCACCATCCGCGCCTCGGTACACGATGTGCAGTTCGAGTTGCTGCTGGCCGTGGCCTTGGTGGTGATGGTGATTTTTCTGTTTCTGCGCAACCTGCCGGCTACCGTCATTCCGGCGGTCGCCGTGCCCTTGTCACTGGTCGGCACCTTTGCGGTGATGCATCTGGCCGGATTCAGTATCAACAACCTAACCTTGATGGCGCTGACCATCGCCAGCGGTTTCGTGGTGGACGATGCTATCGTCGTCATCGAAAACATCGCCCGCTATTTGGAACGCGGCGAATCGGCCTTGCAAGCCGCCTTGAAAGGTTCCGAGCAAATCGGTTTCACCATCATCTCCTTGACTGTATCGCTGGTGGCGGTGCTGATTCCGCTGCTGTTCATGGGCGACGTGGTCGGCCGCTTGTTCCGTGAATTTGCGATCACTTTGGCGGTGGCGATTCTCATCTCGGCAGTGGTCTCGCTGACGCTGACGCCGATGATGTGTGCAAAACTGTTACGACCCCACGCAAACAACCACGACAGCGGCGCTGACTTGCTTAGTAAAATCATAAGCGGCTATGGCCGCAGCCTGGAATGGGTGCTAAAGCGGCAAGGCCTAACCTTGCTGGTCGCCATCGCCACGCTGGCGTTGACCGTGTTGCTATACATCGCCATGCCGAAAGGCTTGTTCCCCATCCAAGACACCGGCCTGATTCAAGGCATCTCCGAAGCACCGCCCAGCATTTCCTTCGCGGCGATGGCCGAACGCCAGCAAGCCATGGCCAAGCAGATATTGGCCGACCCGGCAGTCGCCAGCCTGTCGTCGTTCATTGGCGTGGACGGCAGCAACTCGACATTGAACAGCGGCCGTTTCCTGATCAACCTCAAGCCCCAAGCCCAACGCGACAGTGCCACGGCGGTGATCGAACGCTTGCGGCCGCGTCTGGCCGAAGTGCCAGGTATATCGGTTTATCTGCAACCGGTGCAAGACATGACCTTGGAAAACAAAGTCAGCCGCACCCAGTTTCAATTGTCCTTGCAGACCGTCGATCTGGCGGAGCTAAACCGCTGGAGCCAACGCCTGGTCGAGCGCATCAGCCAGATTCCCGTCATCGTCGATGCCGCCAGCGACGTGCAGGATCAAGGCCTGCAAGCGTATATCGAAATCGACCGTGCCAGCGCCAGCCGGCTGGGCGTCAGTACCGCCGACATCGATAACGCCTTGTATAACGCCTACGGCCAACGCCTGATCTCGACCATCTTCACCCAATCCAACCAATACCGGGTGGTACTGGAAGTGGACCCGAAAGTGCAAAGCGGCCCGGAAGGCTTGAAGCAACTGCGCGTCCCCTCCAGCAACGGCAGCCAGGTACCGCTGTCGGCCTTAGCGACGGTTTCCGAACGGCAAACCGCACTGGCGATCAACCATCTGGATCAGTTTCCAGCCGCGACCATTTCCTTCAACCTGGCGCCGGGCGCCGCCTTGGGCGATGCGATTAAAGCCATCGAGCAAGCCAAGCAAGACATCGGTTTGCCGCTGGCCGTGCAAAGCGATTATCAAGGCGCGGCCTTGGCATTTAACGCCTCGTTGAGCGGCACGCTATGGTTGATCCTGGCCGCCATCGTCACGGTTTATATCGTGCTTGGGGTGCTGTACGAGAGTTATATTCATCCCATAACCATTCTGTCCACACTGCCTTCGGCCGGGGTCGGCGCGCTGCTGGCCCTGCAAGTGTCCGGCAACGATTTGGGCATCATCGCAGTGATCGGCATCGTGCTATTGATCGGCATCGTCAAGAAGAACGCGATCATGATGATAGACTTTGCCTTGGAAGCCGAACGCAAACAAGGCCTGCCGCCGCGCGAGGCGATTTTCCAGGCCTGCCTGCTGCGCTTTCGGCCCATCCTGATGACCACGCTGGCGGCCTTGCTGGGCGCCCTGCCCTTGATGCTGGGCAGCGGCGTCGGCTCGGAATTGCGCCATCCCTTGGGGATTAGCATGGTCGGCGGCCTGTTGCTCAGTCAATTGCTGACGCTGCGCACCGGGCGGGTGATCTACTTAAGCCTGGATCGGCTGGCCCGCAAGCTGCGGGGCGGGTCAGAAGCGACTTTAGCGGATCAATGAACCTCTCGG
>NZ_JANIBL010000066.1 GCF_024505055.1 Methylomonas rosea | reverse complement strand
TCTCGATGCCAAGGGTATTTTGGCGAAAATTCAGGCGGTTTGTGCGTAAACCTGGAGAATAGATAATGGATAGATTAAGAAACAAGATTCGCGACATTCCGGATTTCCCAAAACCCGGCATCATCTTCAAAGATATAACGCCGCTGGTCAAAGACCCGGCGACATTGCGCCTGACAGTGCATCAATTGCTGCATCCGTTTTTAGGCCGCGACATTACCGCAGTGGCCGGCATGGAGGCGCGCGGCTTTATATTTGGATCGTTAGTCGCTTGGGAACTGGGCATTCCATTTATCCCACTCAGAAAGCCCGGCAAACTGCCTTACGATGTGCAAAGCGTATCTTACGATCTGGAATACGGTTCGGCGGAACTGGAAGTGCATATAGACGCAGTGGACAGCAACGACAAGGTGTTGTTAATCGACGACTTGCTGGCCACCGGCGGCACCGCAAAAGCTAGTTGCGAGCTGATCGAAAAGTTAGGCGCAACAGTCGTAGCCTGTGCTTTTGTGGTAGAACTGGATTTCCTGCAAGGACGGGAGAGACTGGGGAACTACGAGGTGCATTCCTTGCTGCATTACTAAGAGATACTACAGAGACGCTCCCTGCGTCTCTTCACACAAAATTAACGGCGTTTATACTGTCTTTTTTTTTTACTAATCTGGTCCATTTTGTCCGAGGCCTTTTCAAATTCCAAGGCAGCATTATCGAACGATTTGGACATAGTATCGAACGCAGCGCTATTCGGCTTTGCACTACCAGGATTTACCTCAATAGAATTTTGTACATGGCCGGGTAGTTTTTTCGCGGAATCGGCTTTTGGCTTTTGCGTAGCGTTAGTTTCTTTAGGTTGTGCCGATGAAATTTCGCCGACATCGACGTCCGCGTCTATGTCAAGATCGTAGTCAGTCGAATTACTCTTGCCGTCATTGATCAAATTCTTGCGATATTGTAAAAATGACTCACGGGTAAAAACGTAAGGATCCAACGCCGCTTCGTCGATAAAATTCAAAGCGCCTTCGGCATTCGCCCTATCGTTAATCCCTTCAACAATGCCGGTACCCGGTACGTAAGTCCCAGGATTGGCGGCTTTATCAACCACAATTGCCGCCCCATCACGGACAGTCGTCGGGCCCAAAACCGGCAACACCAAGTACGGGCCTTGATCTACACCCCAGACTGCAAGCGTTTGCCCAAAATCCTCGACATTGCTTTGCAATCCCAGGTCGCTGGCTACGTCAAATAAGCCGAGCAAACCAACCGTGGAATTGGTCAAGAAACGCCCCGTATCTGAAGCACCTTGCTCAAATTTACCTTGCAGGACATCGTTCAAGACAACATTGATACCTTTAAGATTAGTAAAAAAGTTGCTAACGCCAGTTTGCATGAAGTTGGGAGTTACAGTTTTATAACCGTTAGCAATCGGCTTCAGCAAATGCTTATCCAGCCCCATGTTAAACCCGTACATGGAGCGATTGAAACCTTCGTAAGGATCTGCTGCGTCTGTCTTAGCTTTAGACGCTCTGTTGGCGTCAACCGGATGCTTATCCGTGCTAGCACACCCGGTTACCGATAATGCGCTGGAAAATAACATAACCCAGAACAGGGATGTCTGGCTGTTGCCTTGATAACGGGGGCTATACATTACTGACGATTCCTAACAAACTTATTGTTTTGCGTAACTTTCAATTTTCTCAGTGATTTTAACAATCAAGGCGTCAAAGCCATCACGGCTTAATACGCTAGTATAATCCGATCTTTTCAATGCCAAATCACTGACACCATCGGCTATTATATTGATAATTTGCCAGCCATCGTCTTTTTTCTTCATCATATAATCGAACTTGACATCCTTTTCGCCGGGAATATGCAAGTTAGTGTGAATCACAACACCTCCCCTACCGGTTTCCTCTTCGGAGGCAAAGGTGAACGATTCGCCCGAATAGTCTTTAAAGTTATGAGCATACGCTGACACACTGAGCTTGCTGAATACGCTTTCCAGCTTGTTCTGCTGCTCGGTAGTCAGCTCCTCCCACTGTTTGCCGACCACGATTCTGGCGATTTTAGGCAGATCGTGACTCTTCTTTACCGCCACATCCAGCCTGTCGTAGCGCCCTTGAAAGCCAAGCTCTTTGCCCGCCTTCATGACGCTCAACAGCTGATTTTGAAACTCATCGACGACCTGACGAGCAGAAATCTCTTCAGCGCTAGCCAAGGGAGACAGGCAGACAAGCATTAGCAAACTGAGACCGAAATACAATTTTTTAAACATAGTCGTTATAAAAACCTGTTAATGAGGATTACTTCCTGAGTTCGCCTTAAGACTCTACTTTTACCGGAATCTCGGAAATTGCCGATTTCTTGAAAGAAGCAATAAACTCCGGCTGCTTTTCGGCAACCATGTCACCGGAGGTTTTGGGACCGCGCACTGCCGCCCACAAAGCTTTCAATGGATGCGCCAAGGTATCCTCGACCGCTGTTGCCTCATAGCCGCAATGCGCCATGCAATTAGCACACTTAGGATTTTTCACCGTGCCGTATTTGTCCCAAGGCGTATCATCCAGCAACTCTTGAAAAGAATTGGCATTACCTTCATCTGCCAATAAATAGCAAGGTTTTTGCCAGCCAAACACGTTGCGCGTTGGATTACCCCATGGCGTACAGTCGTAATTCTGATTGCCGGCCAAATAATCCAAATACAGCGAAGAATGGTTCAATTTCCATTTACGGGTCTTGCCGATTTTGAAAATACCGCGGAACAGGTTTTTAACGTCAAGACCTTTAATAAACACATCTTGCTTAGGCGCTCGCTCGTAGCTAAATCCAGGCGCGATAGTGATTCCTTCTACGCCCAACTCCATCGCATAATCCAGAAATTCCGCCACTTCGTCCGGTGTTTCGCCTTGAAACAAGGTGCAGTTAACAGTAACCCTGAAACCTTTACCCAACGCCAATTTGATAGCTTCAACGGCGATGTCGAAAACGCCTTCCTGGCAAACTGAAGCATCATGTCGATCTTTTAAACCATCGAGATGCACGGAAAACGTCAGATAAGGCGATGGCGTGTAATCGTTAATTCGCTTTCTTAACAGCAAGGCGTTGGTGCACAGATAAACAAATTTCTTTCTGGCCACGATGCCGGCCACAATCTGCGGCATTTCCTTATGAATCAAAGGCTCGCCGCCTGGAATGGAAACCATGGGCGCGCCGCACTCATCGACCGCAGCCAAACATTCCTCAACCGATAGACGCTTATCCAGAATATCATCGGGATAATCGATTTTACCGCAGCCCGCGCAAGCTAAATTGCATCTGAACAGGGGCTCCAGCATCAAAACCAAGGGATACTTTTTTACACCTTTGATTTTTTGCTTGATCAGATAACTACCTACAGCCAATTGCTGACGTAAAGGAACACTCACAGCATTATTCTCCAAAAACTATCACGACATCCAGCGACCACGACTGTTACAAAAAAACAACAGCCGAAAACCGATAACCATCCTAGAAGTGACACCTGCTGCGGCCTATTTAGACCGCCAATGAGGCTCAAGGCGCACAATTAGATGTGGTCAGAATACCACTTTCCAACAACATACTCCAGATAAAATACGCAAAAAACAACAAGAACATGTGCGCATTTCCTGAAAGCTACACAAAGCCGCCTAACAACCACAAGAGAGCCCAGCAGCTAAAAAGCCATAATTATTTTTCTAAAACAACAACAAAGACTATACGCAACAGCTTATATATTGCTTTTGGCAGCAGTTTTTCGGCAAATTTGCCATAAAGCAACATCACTTTGCAAAACACCAACAAACAGTCTATCATTTGGACTACTAATAGTTAGCCTTGATACAGATGAACGGATCTCAAAACTTAATCAACAATCCGGAGTTGCTCAGACAACTACCCGACGCCGAACTGCAAGCTACCCTGCTTGAAGGCGTGTCGCGCACGTTTGCGCTAACTATTCCGCAACTACCTGGCGAGTTGTATCCGGCTGTGGCGAATGCGTATTTGTTATGCCGCATTGTTGACACCATAGAAGACGAAATATCCCTTAGCCCCGAACAAAAAAAATATTTCTGCAGCGCTTTTATAGACATAGTCAACACCGGCAATAACGCAGACGTATTCAGCGCCGAACTGGCCCCGTTACTGTCAGAACAAACCATTCCGGCCGAACACAGCCTGATTCACTTGGTACCGCGCGTCATCGCGATAACCCGCTCGCTGGACGCTCCGCAAATCGAAGCACTGGCTTGTTGCGTGGAAACCATGGCTAACGGCATGCCGGTTTATCAAGCCCTGGATTTACATGCAGGTTTGAAAACCATGAAAGACATGGACGACTACTGCTATTACGTCGCCGGCTGTGTCGGCGAGATGCTGGCCAAGTTGTTCTGCCATTATTCGCCGGAAATTGCCGCGCATCGCGAGGAGCTTCTAAGACTCTCAGTCTCGTTCGGCCAAGGCCTGCAAATGACCAATATCCTGAAAGACATTTGGGACGACGCCAAACGCGGCGTGTGCTGGTTACCGCAAGACATTTTCACCGAAACCGGCTTCAATCTGGCCGAACTGACACCGGCCACCGACGACGAGCGTTTCCGCCTCGGCCTGAGCCACCTGGTGGCTATCGCTCATGGTCACTTGCAGAACGCATTAACTTACACCCAACTCCTGCCCTGCCACGAAACCGGCATCCGCAATTTTTGCCTTTGGGCATTGGGCATGGCCGTGCTGACCTTGAAGAAAATCAAGGCAAACCTTAATTTCAACGAATCCAATCAGGTCAAAATCAGCCGCAACAGCGTCAAAGCCACTATTGTCGCCACCAAGCTGACGGTTCGCAGCAATATGCTGCTATCCCTGTTGTTTAACCTGACCAGCCGTAATTTGAAATCGCCGGATTGGCACTATTCACCTATATCGCACACTGGACAATAAGGAATCACTATGTTTACTGAAGCCCATATAGATACCAGCAGCCAAGACATCAGCAATACCAATACCGGCAAAACCGGCCTTGGCTTACTGAATGCCGCCATCGAACGCGCCCAAGCCAAATTACTCAGTTTGCAAAGCCCGGAAGGTTATTGGGTATTTGAACTGGAAGCCGACTGCACCATCCCGTCCGAATACATCATGATGATGCACTACCTGGACGACATCGACGAAGAATTGCAGCGCAAAATCGCCGTTTACTTGCGTAGCCGCCAAGCCGAAGACGGCAGCTATCCGCTTTTTACCGGCGGCCCCGGCGATATCAGCGGCAGTGTCAAAACGTATTACGCTTTGAAAATGGCAGGCGACTCGATAGACGCGCCACATATGGTTAAATTGCGCGACTGGATACTCAGCCAAGGCGGCGCCGCGCGAGCCAACGTCTTCACTCGTATCGCGCTGGCGATATTCGAACAATTGCCGTGGCGCGGCGTACCCTATATTCCGGTGGAAATTATGCTGCTGCCCAGCTGGTTTCCGTTTCATCTGGACAAAGTGTCCTATTGGTCGCGCACCGTGATGGTACCTCTGTTCATCATGTGCACCTTAAAGGCCAAAGCCAAAAATCCGCATAAGGTCAACGTTTTGGAATTGTTTGTCGTTCATCCGGACGAGGAAAAACATTACTTTCCGGAACGGACTCTGTTGAATAAATTCTTCCTGGGCCTGGACAAATTAGGCCGCGTTACCGAGCCGCTGATTCCGCAACGCATGCGCCAACACGCCATTCAAAAAGCCGTTGATTGGTTTACCGAACGGCTAAATGGCGAAGATGGTTTAGGCGGCATTTTCCCAGCCATGGTTAACGCCTATCAATCGATGTTACTGCTGGGCTTCCCGGCCGATCATCCCAATGTCGTAATAGCCCGCCAGTCCATCGACAAGCTTCTGGTAATCAAAGACGACTATGCCTATTGCCAACCTTGCCTATCGCCGGTTTGGGATACGGCACTTGCGGCGCTGGCATTGCAAGAATCCGATAAGGCAGCAAACGCCCCCAGCCTTACTAAAGCTTACGATTGGCTAAAAAGCGTGCAATTGTCCGACGAACCGGGCGACTGGCGCGTCCGCCGTCCCAATCTGGCTGGTGGTGGCTGGGCGTTTCAATTCGCCAATCCGCATTATCCCGATGTAGACGATACTGCGGTAGTGGGCTTTGCCATGGCCGATTCCAATTTGCCCGAATTAGACGAGTCTATCCACAGAGCCACTCGCTGGATCGTCGGCATGCAATCGCAGAACGGCGGCTACGGTGCCTTCGATGTCGATAACACCTATTATTATTTGAACGAAATTCCGTTCGCCGACCACGGTGCCCTGCTCGACCCCCCCACTGTCGACGTCAGCGCACGCTGTGCAATGTTGATGGCCCGAGTCGCGAAAGATCACGACGAATATTTACCGGCGCTGAAACGCACCATCGAATATATCCGTGGCGATCAAGAAGCCGACGGCTCTTGGTTCGGCCGCTGGGGAACCAATTACATTTACGGCACTTGGTCCGCCTTGCTGGGCCTGGAGCAAACCAACGTACCGAAAACCGACCCGATGTACACCAAAGCGGCGGCATGGCTGAAAAGTGTGCAACGCGAAGATGGCGGCTGGGGTGAAGACAACCTGAGCTATCACGACGATAAGAAATTCCGCGGCCGCTACCATTTCAGCACCGCATTCCAAACCGCTTGGGCCGTGCTGGGTTTGATCGCCGCCGGCGAAGTCCACAGCCAGGAAGTCAAAGCGGGCATAGACTTCCTGCTGCGCAGCCAACAAGCGGACGGCGTTTGGAACGACCCCTGCTTTACCGCACCAGGCTTTCCAAAGGTGTTTTATTTGAAATATCACGGCTATGACAAGTTCTTCCCCTTGTGGGCTTTGGCTAGATACCGTAACGAATTAGCCAAACAGTGACCATAGGCATTCTTGTTGCACTACCGGAAGAGCTCTCCACCCTGACCCGCCTGAAGCTGGTACAGGGTGATTGCGTCAGTATCGCCGACAACATTCTCCTGGCATTTGCCGGTGCCGGACCTGTCAACGCGGAACGGGCCACGCATCTGTTAATCGCCAAAGGCGCCAAAAAACTGATCAGCTGGGGATGCGCGGCAGCCTTATCACCGCAATTAAAACCGGGTGATCTGATGTTGGCCGAGCAACTGCTATCGGAGCAACAGCAAGTGTTCGATACCGACCCCCGCTGGCGCAAACGCTTACATGAGTTGCTGGATACGCAATTTCCGATTTCCAATGGCAAGCTGGCGGAAAGCAGTCATATCGTCAGCAACAGCAGTGATAAGCAGAATATATACCGGCAAACCGGTGCGATTGCCTTGGACATGGAAAGCTGCGCCATGGCCAAAATTGCCGAGCAATCGAACTTACCTTGTTTGGCAATTCGTACGATTGCCGATCCGGTAAGCATGAGCTTACCCCAAGCAGTTACCCAGGCCTTGAATGGTCAGGGCCAGGTAGAAACCAGCAAACTCTTGCGTTTTTTGGTAACCCACCCATGGGAAGCGCCCAGCCTAATCAAGCTGGGCTTACATTTTCATGCCGCACAAAAAACCTTGAAAATCATTGCCAAACAACTAAACGAAATCATCGTTTTTTAGCAGAAAACCATGAATTATTGATGGGTCAAGCCGCGGGAACATGGCGTAATCCGGAAATAAACCAAGCACTTACGAGGTATTACATGTCTTTTAGCATTGCCGATCTTTTTACTCAGCATTTCGACGAGAAATTCGACTTGCATGAGCATCATCTGAATAACCAGATGGTGCGAGTCTTACGTACTATCGGTTACGACAGAAACTATAAAAAAGCGATCGGCCAATATCTTTACGACGAAGACGGTAACGAGTACCTGGACTTACTGAGTGGTTTCGGCGTGTTTGCGATGGGACGTAACCATCCGACCATTATCAAAGCCCTGCAAGAAACCCTGACGCTGGAATTACCCAGTCTGGTACAGATGGATGTGTCCTTGCTCAGCGGACTGCTGGCCAAGGAAATTCTGGCCACCTGCCCGGACAATCTGGAAAAAATGTTTTTCTGCAATTCCGGCACAGAAGCAGTCGAAGCAGCGATCAAATTCGCCCGCTACACCACCAAACGTTCGCGTATCGTGCATTGCGATCATGGCTACCACGGATTGACCATGGGTTCGTTATCGCTGACCGGCGAACACATCTTCCGAGAAGGCTTCGGCCCGCTGCTGCCGGAATGCACCTCTGTGCCGTTCAACGACCTGGTAGCGCTCGAACAAGCCTTGAGCAGCAAAGATGTAGCGGCTTTCATCGTCGAGCCCATCCAAGGCAAAGGCGTCAATATTCCGGACGACAACTATCTGCCGGAAGTCGAGCGCTTGTGCAAAAAATACGGCACCTTGTTCGTTGCCGACGAAATTCAAACCGGCATCGGTCGCACCGGCAAGTTCTGGGCAATCGAGCACTGGGGCGTTAAACCCGACATGATTCTGATGGCCAAAGCCTTATCCGGCGGCTTCATTCCCGTCGGCGGCGTCGCGATGACCACCCACATCATGGACACCGTGTTCAACCGCATGGATAGAGCCGTCGTCCACGGTTCGACCTTTTCGAAAAACAATATGGCCATGGCCGCTGGCCTGTCTGCCTTGCATGTGGTTCATGAGGAAAAACTGGTCGAAAACAGTGCCAAGGTCGGCGAAGACATCATTGCTACCATCAACGCAATGGCGCCGAAATACGAATTCCTGAAAGAAGCGCGCGGCAAAGGCTCGATGATAGCCATCGAATTCCATGCCCCGAAAAGCTTGGGATTAAAGGCCGCCTGGGCCATGCTGGAAGCAGCCAACAAAGGCTTGTTCTGCCAAATGATCCTGATCCCGCTATTTAAGGAACACCGGGTACTGGCACAAGTGGCCGGCCACGGCATGAACGTGGTCAAGTTTTTACCCCCTCTGACGCTGACCCAAAAAGACCGCGACTGGATTGTTAACTCCGTGGAGAAAACCATCGCCGATACCCACAACGTCACCGGTTCGATCTGGACGCTGGGTAAAAACCTGGCCGGCCATGCTCTGAAAAACAAAAAATAAGGTGCCATACATGAATTTTTTCAAACTTGCTTTGTTCGCATTGGCACTGATCGCCAGTAACACCGCTTTCGGCCACGCGGTCGTCACGCATAATTCTTTAAAACTCAACCCGGTGCCGGTCAACTTGGCCAGCCAAGTGGAGCTTTCATTCAATTCCAAAGTGGAATTGGATTTATCAGAAGTATTCCTGGTCAGTGCCGGCGACAAAATGCAAACCATTACTGCCACGCCAGGCGAAAAACCCGGGCAAGTATTGCTGCATCTGCCTGCCCTGGAGCCTGGAGAATATGCGATCAAATTAAAAATATTTGCAGCTGACGGTCATCTCAGCGAAGACCTGCTGCGTTTTTTCGTTAAACAGGCTAAGTGATCCTCATGGAAGGCATTGCAAATTATTTAGACTCACTGATAGGCGGCGTCGATCTCACCTTTTATTCCATCACTATCGGTGGCTTGCTATGGGGACTGTTCGTGCTGCGTCCCTGGCATGAAGAGGCGCTCTATAACTCCGCCTTGTTGACCAAAACCGTCAACCTGATTCATTTCGGCAGCAAGGCGCTGATCATCACCCAATTGTCGAAAATCGGCCTGAAAATTTGGTTGATGGCAGCAACCTTGGGCAAATCGCCGTTTCCGGCATTTTTCCAAACTGTGCAGTTCCAAGCGGGTTTGGCGCGAGCCACTTGCGCATTTATCCTGGCCCTGTTCATCAGACAAACGCTAAAAAGCAACCCCCGATCCAAACAATTCTGGGTACTATCGACAGCGATTATCGTGCCGCTGGTCATCTCCGCGGCCTGGCTGGTACATGGCGCCAGTCGTTTAGAAGATCGTGGTCTGTTGATGACACTGACCGTCACTCATCAAATGGCCGCCGCCACTTGGGTGGGCGGTATTTTTCAAATCCTAGCCTTGTGGAGTCTGAAAAAACGCAATTTGATCGCTGTCGAAGTTTGGCCCCTATTGTTAAAACGTTTCTCGGCAGTGGGCATCAGCGCTGTCGTGGTTTTACTAGCTACCGGCACACCGCTGGCGTGGTATTACATCCGTACCTTCCAAGGCTTCATCGGAGCGGGTTACGGCAATCTGTTACTGGTAAAAATTATCATGCTGGGTCTGGCGCTAGGCTTTGCCTGGTTGAACCGCCAGGCCGTCAATGCCTACTTCACCAGCCGCAGCCTTTACGCCCTTACCGCGCGTGTGCCTTATTACATCGAAGCGGAAACCCTGATTCTGCTGACCATCCTGTTCACCGCCGCCAGCTTGGCTTCCCAGCCGCCCGCAGTCGATATTCCGCATCTGACCGCCAGCTTCGAAGAAGTGTTGAACATGTTCCATCCGCGCATACCGCGCTGGGAGTCGCCGACCCATGAAGCCTTGATCGCCGGTGAAGCCGGACGGGTAGCGATTGTCGGTCAGATTCCGTCGGAAGCCGCCACCGCCTGGTCGGACTACAACCACAACATTTCCGGCATTTTCCTGACGACAATGAGCTTTTTTGCGATGTTGTCGTTCTCCAGCCGCTTCCATCTCTGGGCACGCTTCTGGCCGGTCGGTTTTATGGCATTGGGTGTATTTCTATTTTTCCGTAGCGACGCGGAAAGCTGGCCACTGGGTCCTATCGGTTTCTGGGAAAGCACCTTTAACAACGGCGAAATTTTGCAGCATCGCATCGCCACCTTGCTGGTATTTGTGCTGGGCTTGATCGAAGTCAGGGCTCGGCTAAACAACAACAGCGGTTTCATGCCCTACATGTTTCCATTGCTGGCCGCGTTCGGCGGCATGATGCTGCTGGCGCATTCGCACGTCGGTTTTGAGGCGAAATCTGCCTTCTTGATTCAAGTGGGCCACACCATGATGGGCGTGTTTTCGCTGATCCTGGCTTGCGGCCGCTGGCTGGAACTTAAGCTGGATTCGCCCGGCAAAAACGTTGCCGGATTTATTTCAGTATTCGCCTTATTCCAGATAGGCGTCATCCTGATGTTCTATCGTGAACCCCTGTACTGATTATGAAACAGACTAACGAATTTCCGCTGTTACAAACCATCCAGAGCCCCACCGACATACGCGCGCTGAAACCGGAGCAACTGAAGCCTCTGGCTGATGAGTTGCGTAGCTTTTTGACCCATACGGTCAGCATTTCCGGCGGCCATTTCTCGGCCGGCCTGGGCACGGTGGAGCTGACGGTGGCGCTGCATTATGTATTCGATACGCCATCGGATCAGTTGGTCTGGGATGTAGGGCATCAGGCCTACCCGCATAAGATTCTGACGGGGCGGAAAGACCGGATGCCAACGATTCGCACCTTCGGCGGCGTGTCGGCGTTTCCGTGCCGTTCGGAGAGTGAGTACGATGCGTTTGGGGTCGGTCATTCGTCAACGTCGATCAGTGCCGCCCTGGGCATGGCGATTGCCTCGCAGTTGCGCGGGGAAGACAAGAAGATGGTGGCCATCATCGGCGACGGTTCGATTACCGGCGGGATGGCCTACGAGGCGATGAATCATGCCGGCGACGTGAATGCCAATCTGTTGGTGATTCTGAACGATAACGATATGTCGATTTCGCCGCCGGTCGGGGCGATGAATAATTATCTGACTAAGGTGTTGTCGAGCAAGTTTTATTCTTCGGTACGCGAAGAGAGTAAGAAGGCCTTGGCCAGTATGCCGTCGGTCTGGGAATTAGCGCGCAAGACCGAAGAGCATGTGAAGGGCATGATTGTGCCGGGTACCTTGTTCGAGGAGTTGGGCTTTAATTATTTCGGACCGATTGACGGCCACGATGTGGAGATGTTGGTGTCCACGCTGGAGAAGTTGAAGGATTTGACCGGTCCAGTGTTTTTACATGTGGTCACCAAGAAAGGCAAAGGCTATGCGCCGGCCGAAAAGGATCCTTTGGCCTATCATGGCGTGCCGGCCTTCGATCCAAGCAAGGATTATTTGCCTAAAGCCGCGCCTTCGCCGCATCCGACCTATACGGAAGTGTTCGGCACCTGGTTGTGCGATATGGCCAAACAGGATGAGCGTCTGTTAGGGATTACCCCGGCGATGCGGGAAGGTTCGGGCTTGGTGGCGTTTTCCCAGCAGTTTCCGAAACGTTATTTCGATGTAGCGATTGCCGAGCAGCATGCGGTGACCTTAGCCGCTGGCCAAGCTTGCCAAGGGGCGAAGCCGGTGG
>NZ_JANIBL010000065.1 GCF_024505055.1 Methylomonas rosea | reverse complement strand
TGGCGATTTATTCGACTTTTTTGCAACGGGCGTACGATCAGTTAATCCACGATGTGGCTTTGCAGAATCTGGACGTGTTGTTTGCCCTGGATAGGGCAGGCTTGGTGGGCCCGGACGGGCCGACTCATGCCGGCTCTTTTGATTACAGTTATATGCGCTGTATCCCGAACATGTTGGTGATGGCCCCGGCCGACGAGAACGAGTGCCGGCAGATGCTGACCACCGGTTTCAAACACAACGGTCCGGCCTCGGTGCGCTATCCGCGTGGCAAGGGGCCGGGGGCGACGGTAGACGAAGCCCTGACCGAGCTGGAAATCGGCAAGGCGGAACTCAAACATCAAGGCAGCCGGATTGCGATATTAGCTTGGGGCAGCATGGTGGCACCGTCTGTGGACGCTGGCAAGCAACTGGGGGCGACGGTGGTGAATATGCGTTTTGTTAAACCACTGGATGAGACACTTATCCTGGAGATGGCGAGAAGTCATGACGTGCTGGTCACCGTTGAAGAGAACGTTATCGCTGGCGGTGCCGGTAGTGCGGTGAACGAATTCCTGCAAGCCCAAGCGATTCTGATGCCGGTGCTGAATATCGGTCTGCCGGATCGCTTCGTGGAGCAGGGTAGCCGCGAGGAATTGCTGGCGCTGTGCGG
>NZ_JANIBL010000064.1 GCF_024505055.1 Methylomonas rosea | reverse complement strand
CCTGGATGCCAAGGGTATATTGGCGAAAATTCAGGCGGTTTGTGCTTAGACAAGCAGATGTTACAAAGCTATTTCAAATCTTTGTACCAACGCACGATGTCGGAAGCGTATTCGTTAGCGTCTAGGGAAATAGTATCCGGTCTAAAGGAGAATGGCGGTGCGTGCCTGGACTGTGGAGCCAATAGCGGCTATTGGTTTGATCGCCTCGCTACCGAAACAGGTTTGACGCCTGCTCAATATCACGGTATCGAGTGGGACGGTGACAGCGTAAACGCGGCCCAGTTGAAGCGGCTTAATGTTCAGCAGGGCGATCTGAATAAAAAGCTGCCCTTCGACAACGATACATTCAGCTGTGTGTTTGCGCTTTCTGTTTTGGAACATTTATTAAATGGCTGTCATTTTCTCAAGGAGACGCATAGAACATTAAAGCCTGGGGGCAAACTGGTGCTTTTAACCCCAAACATCAGCACTTATTTCACAGCCGCTCTGATTCTTGCCGGAAGAATGCCGTCCAGCGGGCCACACCCCGACTCGGACATTTTGATGAAATCGGAGGAAGTTTTTAAAGTCAGCGCAGATGAACTTCGCTGGGATACCGAGTCCGATACACCTGTTCACCGTCATCTAGTGGTATTCAGTTACTTGACGCTAAAGAAATATCTAAACACTATTGGTTTCTCACAAGTAACAGGGTACGGCTTCGGTTTATATCCTCTACCTAATTTCATTCAGCCTGTTTTTGAGAAAATCGATCCTTACCATTGTCACCAAATGGTATTCATTGCCAGAAAATAAGTATTGATTAACTATTGCACATCGATAAATGTTAGAAATCCTGCAAATACCGGTTCTACAAGACAATTACATTTATCTACTACAAGACACGGATTCCGGATTAACCGCTGCCATTGATCCTGCTGTTGCCGATGCGGTTATCGATGTTTTAACCGAAAAATCCTGGCAACTTGATTACATCTTTAACACCCATCACCACGGCGACCATGTCGGCGCCAATTTGCAACTCAAGCAGCAAACCGGCTGCAAGATCGTGGGCTCGGCAGCAGACCAAGCGCGTATTCCCGGCATTGATATCATGCTTGGCGATGGGGATGTAGTAAAACTCGGCAATCTGAGCTTTCAAGTCATCGACACACCCGGCCATACCGTAGGGCATATCGTTTATTACTGCGCCGATAGCCAGGCTTTGTTTTGCGGCGACACTTTGTTTTCGCTAGGTTGCGGTCGATTGTTCGAAGGCAGCGCTGAACAGATGTGGCATTCGTTGGAAGCACTGAAAGCCTTGCCGGCCGAAACCCGTATCTACTGCGCTCACGAATATACCGCCGCCAATGGCCGTTTTGCGCTGTCGGTTGACGCAGACAATCCGCAATTGCGACAGCGGATCGATCAAGTCGCCAATCTTCGCCAACAAAACCGCCCCACCCTTCCCTCGACTATCGGTTTGGAATTGGCGACCAATCCCTTTTTTAGGGCGGATAACGTCAGTATTCGCAGGAATATCGGCATGACAGAACAATCCGACATGGCGGTTTTTAGGCAATTACGCCTAATGAAAGACCAGTTTCGATAAGCCTAGCCCAGCTGTCGATAATATTTAATTCTGCTAGACTGTTTTCCACATTTCGGCATATTTCCCTGCCAACCTTTGGATTTTCATGAATAACATCCCGTCGATCAGCATCGTAATACCCGCGAAAAACGAGTCGAAAAATCTGCCGTCTTTTCTGCCAATGTTACATCTGCTCTATCCTGATGCGGAGATTCTGCTGGTCAATGACGGCTCGACAGACGATACCGCCGCCATCGCTCGCGCGGCCGGTGTCACGGTTATTGATCATCCTTACAGCATGGGCAACGGCGCAGCTATCAAAACCGGCGCCAGACACGCAAAAAACGATATTTTGGTGTTTATGGACGCCGACGGCCAACACGATCCCGGCGACATTCCGGCGTTACTGACCAAACTAAACGACGGCTACGACATGGTGGTCGGCGCCCGAAACGCCGGTAGCCATGCCTCTTTATTCCGGCGTCTGGCGAATAACTTTTACAACAAGCTGGCATCAATGATGACCGGACACAAAATAGAGGATCTTACCTCTGGATTTCGTGCAGCTCGGGCCAACAAATTCCGCAAATTTCTTTACCTATTACCCAACGGTTTTTCTTATCCAACCACCAGCACGATGGCATTTTTTCGTTCGGGCTTCCCGGTAGCGTACATTCCCATCCACGCCGGCAAACGCAGCGGCAAAAGCCATATCAGGCTGATGCATGACGGTTTGCGATTTTTTATTATTATCTTACGGATCGGGGTGTTGTTCTCGCCCATGCGGCTATTTTTACCCATCAGCAGCATAGTGTTTAGCTTGGGAGCAGGCTACTACGGCTACACCTATTTCACGGAAAACCGCTTTACCAATATGAGCGCGGTGCTGTTTTTGTCGTCTTTATTTATATTTCTAATCGGCATTGTGTCCGAACAGATTTCTTCGCTACATTATAAAAATATCGAATAGCTTAGCTCTTTACGCAGCTGAAAATCACGAATTTGGCATTGGCTGCTACCTGCCGGCAATTCCCGAATAACGTCTTCAAGGCCAGATGGTAGTTCAAATGGCGATTGCCGATTACCCGTAACTCACCGCTCTTACGCAAGACCTTATGCGCCTGCTGGAACATTTGCCAGGCAATATGATCGCCTATGGTGTGCTGTTGATGGAACGGCGGGTTACAGACTATACAATCTGCGCTATTCGCCGGAAAATCAGTTAGGCAATCACCCGTCACAAAATCGGCTTCCCGACTATCGGCAAAAGCTGCCGAAAAATTTTCCCTGGCCGAGGCGATAGCCATAAACGATTCATCGATAAAACCTATTCGCGCCTGCGGATTTTGTTTCGCCAACAACACGCCGACAATGCCATTACCGCAACCCAGATCGATAAATTCGCGATACTCAGGGTTTTGCGGCAGATGCTCTAATAAGAAACGGGTGCCTATATCCAGGCTATCGCGGGAAAACACATTGGCGTGATTGCAAACCGTGAGATCGCAGATCTCCAATTGATAGCGTGTGGGGTAAGGGTTTGCAGGCAATTGCAGATTTGGATCGACCCGGCCAAAAATCAATCGGGCTTTTTTGACCGCCAGGGAAGGCTGCGTAGGTCCGATCAAACCTTCCAGCAATTTCCAGGCAGAGGGCGGCAAATTCTTCACCATGCCGGCGGCTGTCACTTGGCAATTGCCTTTCAACAAAGGCTTGAGCGTATGTAACTGATATTCCAGTAGCGCTAAGGTTTTGGGGATTTTAATGATTAGGTAATCGATGCCGGCTTCGGGTAACGACAAACTATCCAGCAAGCTCACTCGCTCGTCGGCAATGCCATTCAATGCCAGGTTAATGCGCGTCGCTTGCTGCGATAGCCAGGAATCGGAAATGGCGGTTGGTCGGTAAGCGCTTAGCGAAACCGCCAACGCACCGAAGCTATCATTGAGTATCACGATATTGGCATGCTCAGCAAGGCCTGTGGCAGCCAAGTGATTCAACACATATTCGTCTGCCGCGTCCCAGGCCCGCAACAATTCATTTTTGCGATACGGTAAGCGCTTGAGTTGAAAACTACCTAGCGGACTACTTAATTCCAGTTCCATATTACGAGAAAAATAAATTAGCCAGAGCCCAGGCTATAAGCGATAGATCGATGCCATAACAGCGCAGCCAAGAATTACACTAAGCACTAGACCAGCGACAATTTGCCACGCGGCAATATGCCACATTTTCAGAACTGGTTAGCTTCAGTAGACTGCAAGCAACTCTTGTATGCGCCCCATTTGGGGAATGAGAGTTATACCCCACCTCTCTAAACGGCCGCTCCATCACACATGGGGCCGGCCGTTTTTTTTAGCTTGCCTGACGTAGCCTATCCGCAGAAGATCCGGCAAACAGGCGATAAAAGTTTTCGGTTGATTGCTCGGCTATCGCCTCAATGGATGTCCCGCGCAAATCAGCGATATGTTCAGCCACATAGCGGACATAGGTCGGATAATTCGGTTTGCCGCGATACGGCACCGGTGCCAAATACGGCGAGTCTGTTTCAATCAAAAAGCGGTCGGCTGGAATTTTACGCGCGACATCCTTGATGGCTTCCGCATTCTTGAAGGTCACGATGCCGGAAAAAGAGATATAAAAATTCAAATCCAAAGCCTTTTCCGCATAAGCCCAATCCTCGGTAAAGCAGTGAATGATGCCGCCAACTTGATCCGCGCCCTCTTCCCGCAGCACATCCAAGGAATCGTGGCCCGCTTCGCGGGTATGGATAATTAAAGGCTTGTTGAGTATCTTGGCGGCGGCGATATGCGTACGAAACCGTTGGAACTGCCATTCCAGATCGCCTTGGCTGCGGAAATAATCCAAGCCGGTCTCGCCGATGGCGATGACTTTATCGTTATCAGCCAATTGCAATAAGTCGTCCAGCGTGGGTTCGCGGCCGTCACTGACATTGGGATGCACGCCCACCGATAAGGAAATATCCGAATAAGGCATAACCTGTTCCAGCATTGCCGGATAGGCTTCCATATCGATGGCAATACACAGCATATGGCTGATGTTGGCAGCCCGCGCCGCATCGACAAAGGTATTGAAGTCGTTAGCGTAGGGCGCCAAATCGATACGATCAAGATGGCAATGGGAGTCGATAAACATGAGAAATTGCGCAGAGTTAACATCAGCGAGACAATCCCGCCGGCGAGGAGATTTACATAGTATGCGTGGAACGGTCGGATTCCAGTGCGCCGGCCAGATAGGTCTCGATCTTGTTGCGCGCCGCGCCACCGTCCTGATCGCTGAATTGCACGCCAATACCGGCTGCACGGTAGCCCTCGGCACCCGCCGGGGTCTTCCAGATAATTTTGCCGGCTATCGGCAAGCGCTCGGTTTCGTCCATTAAGTTCAGCAACATGAACACTTCCTCGCCCATCTCGTATTCTCGCTTGGTCGGAATAAACAAACCACCGTTTTTCACGAACGGCATGTACGCCGCATACAAGGCGTTTTTATCCTTGATCGATAAGGACAAGATACCTTGTCTGGGTGCTGCTGATTCTGCCATACGCTTATTGTCTATTCAGTTGCGACCAACTAATCAATAGCTGCTCGACCATCAATTGTTTATTAAGTTGCGTGTTCAATTGCGACTTGGTGGTAAGCACATTATCGTAAAATCGATATAGGCGTTTCAATTCTAGCCGCTCGGCAAGGGCTTGCAAGGCATTTTTCAGATCCGGATTGGCAAGCGTCGGCGATTCCGCCCGATACGCATATTTGACAATGTCCGCGACCCAGCTTGCCATCCACCGTAACACCACGGCCAAATCGATTTTTTCCTGCTTTTGCCAGAGCTCGGCTACCGTCAATAAGTTTTCCTTGCCTTGCGCGATCTGCAACCAAGCCTCGAAATACTGCTGTCTGAGCAGAATCATATTCTGTTCTAAGTAATGCTTAGCCAACAGCGGCGAGCCTTGGGCCAGTGTTAATAACAACTCGGCTTGTTCTCCGGCACCCTGCTGTTGCAACCATGTCATCGCCAGTTCATGCGCGGGCGTTGCACAATCGATTTTCTGGCAACGGCTGCGGATCGTCGCAGGCAACCTACTCGGCTGCTCGCTGATCAACAACAAACAAGTGCGTTCGGTCGGTTCTTCCAGACACTTCAAAAATGCATTCGCCGAAGCCGTATTCAAGGCATCGGCCGGCTGAATAATCACCACTCTGTAGGTGTCATCGTACTGCGGTTTCAAAGCCAACTTCACAATCAGTTGCCTGATTTTATCGATACCGATGGCCTTGCCAGGTTCGTCGGGCTCTATTGTCAGAAAATCGGGGTGCGTTTGCGCCGCGAATAATTTACAGCCGATGCAATGACCGCAAGCACTCGCATCGGCCAGCGGCGTATGGCATAACAAGGTTCGGGCGTAATATTCGGCCAAATGCCGTTTGCCCTGCCCGGACGCGCCGGAGAACAGCAAGGCTTGCGGAATGCGTTGTAGCTCGATATAAGCATGCAGTTGCCGCCAGTTATCCTGTTGCCAGGGATAAATCCGATTACGGGTAGACATCACACGCTGCACAAGCCGGCCAACTCGCTGCGCAACTGCTGTTGCACTTCGTGTAGAGGCAAACTGGCATCGATAATCTTGCAGCGCTGCAAATCCGCGGCGGCGCGTTGCAAATACGCTTGCCGGACCCGTTCGAAAAACGCTAACTGCTCAGTTTCGAAGCGATCCAACTCGCCCCTGTGCTTGGCGCGCTGCATCCCGATTTCTATCGGCGCGTCAAAGACGAAGGTCAAATCTGGCCTTAGTTGGCCTTGCACGGTGTTTTCCAGCCAGGCTATAGTTTGCAGATTCATCTTGCGACCGCCGCCTTGATAGGCATAAGTGGCATCGGTGAAACGGTCGCATACCACCCAGTGGCCTTGCTGCAAAGCCGGCAAAATCACTTGTTGAATATGTTGGGCGCGGGCCGCGAATACCAGCAACAACTCGGCCTGCTCGGTCAAACTTTCCGCTTGCCGTTCCAACAAAATCCCGCGAATCTTTTCGGCAATGCCGGTACCGCCCGGCTCACGGGTCAGTAAGAACGGAATGCCCCGTTCTTCCAGCAGCTGTTTGATAAATTGCAGATTGGTGGACTTGCCGACGCCTTCGCCACCTTCCAGCGTGATAAATCGTCCGTTTGTCATCGTTGATATTGATCGACGTATTTTTCGTGTTCCGCCAAAGTCGAAGAAAAGGCATGGCGACCATTACCGCGGGCGACAAAAAACAAGGCATCGCCGTGATCAGGATGCAAGGCGGCCACAATCGCCTGTTTGCCCGGCATCGCAATCGGCGTGGGCGGCAGGCCTTCGATGATATAGGTGTTGTAGGGTGTATGTTCGCGCAAATCCTTATGCCGGATATCGCCATGGTAATCGTCACCCATGCCGTAAATCACAGTCGGGTCGGTTTGCAACAACATACCCTTCTTCAAGCGCCGCGCAAATACCCCGGCTATCTTTCTCCGCTCTTCGCCGGCGCCGGTCTCTTTTTCGACGATAGATGCCAAAATCAAAGCCTCATAAGGATTTTCCAAAGGCACGCCGTCATCGCGTTTTTGCCATTCCTCATTCAACACCGCCTGCATGCGGTCATGCGCGCGCTTCAATAAATCGACATCAGAGGTATTTTTTTCAAAGAAATAGGTGTCGGGGAAAAACAAACCCTCGGGGTGATTTTTATCCGAGCCGATTTGCGCCATCAAATCTTCCAGTTGATTATCGGTCAGCGTGTGTTGCAGGTTGGGATTGTTCTTAATCGTATTAAACACTTGCTTGAAGGACCAACCCTCTGGAAAGGTAATTGAATACTTCCGGGTCTTGCCGTCGGTCAGTTGTTGCAGAATATCGGCGGCGGTAGAACCTTTAGCCAACACATACTCGCCCACCTTCAACAAATGATCGAGATTTTTCCGATAGGCAAACAGACGGAACCACAAGCGATTCACCGTCACCTGCTGCGCACGCAGATTTTTCACCACCGACTCCAGCGTATCGCCTTTTTTAATTTCAATGACAGTTTCGGTCATTACCACAGGCTTTTTTAGAATCAGTTGATAGTGCATGCCGGCCCAAATCGACACCAAGCCCAACACCATTAATAATGTAAATGCGATAATGCTTCTAAACACTGCTATACCTCCGCCATACGGGCTGTGTTGAGCAGGTCTTGCAAACATCGCGTGATAACACCGACATCAAAAACCTGCGCTTCCAGCCGTTTAATCGGCCAAATACCGATTATCGAGTTGCTGACGAATAATTCGTCAGCTTGCAAAACGGCAGCTTGATCAATTGCTTGCTCAAACAACGGTAGTTTGATCCGCTGCGCGAACTCCATAATCAACTCTCGCACAATACCCTCGACGCCGCATTGTCCAAGCGGTGGCGTGTATAAACTGTCAGATTTGACCAGAAATAGGTTGCTCATCGTGCCTTCCACGACGTGATCTTGAGTATCCAGCATTAAACCTTCTTGAATCGCCGCGTCCTGCCATTCCGCTCGGGCTAAAATCTGCTCGAGTCGATTCATGTGTTTGATACCAGCCAAGCTCGGGTTCAAAGACAAACGCTGTTCGCAGAAACGCGCAGCAATGCCGTCTGTTTGGAGTTGTTGGGGATAATCGGGATAAGGATACAGACTAAATAGTCTGGTAGGGATAATGTGATCCGGCTGCCGGTAACCCCGACCGCCACTACCGCGCGTCACAGTCAACTTCAACACGGCTCTCTCGCTGGACTGGCTCAATTGCCGGGCTTCAGCGTCGAGCAAGGCGCTATCAGGCATCGGGATTAGCAGCCGCCGACAACCTTCAGCTAAGCGTTTTAGATGACGATCAAAAAACAGCGGTTTGCCCTGCAATACTTCGATAGTCTCGAACAGACCGTCCCCGTATTGAAAACCTCGATCAGAAACATCGACACAGTGTCTGTGCTCGCCGTTTAATAAAAACATAGCCAGACACTGCGGAAGCGGGAGCGCTTATTGGTAACGTTTGAAAACCAGAGAACCATTGGTACCGCCAAACCCAAACGAGTTGGAAATGGCGACATCAATGTTCATATTTCTGGCTATATTCGGGACATAATCCAGATCGCACTCGGGATCGGGATTTTCCAAATTGATGGTAGGTGGAGCGATTTGATTCTGGATAGCCAAGGCGGTCAATACTGCTTCGATCCCCCCCGCTGCGCCCAGCAAATGACCAATCATCGATTTGGTGGAACTGACAGCCACTTTATAAGCAGAATCGCCCAGCGCTAATTTCATCGCATGCGTTTCGCCAATATCGCCGGCCGGCGTCGAAGTACCGTGCGCATTGATATAGTGCACGTCTTGCGGATTAACCTTAGCGTCACGCATCGCATTGCGCATGCAGCGCGCCGCACCTTCGCCGCCTTCGGATGGCGAGGTGATGTGGTAAGCATCGCCGCTCATCCCATAACCGACCAGTTCCGCATAAATTTTCGCACCGCGCGCTTTGGCATGTTCCAACTCTTCCAACACCACAACACCCGCCCCGTCACTGAGTACGAAACCATCGCGGTCCCGATCCCAAGGCCGGCTGGCGGTAGTCGGACTGTCATTGCGACGCGACAAGGCTTTCGCCGAGGCAAAACCGCCCATCGCGGTCGGCGAAGTCGTGCAGCGTTCCGCGCCACCCGCCACCATCACGTCGGCGTCGCCGTATTTGATTAAACGTGCCGCGTCGCCGATATTATGAGTACCGGTTGAGCAGGCGGTGACGATCGCAAAATTGGGTCCTTTCAAACCGTATTTGATCGACAGATTACCGGAGATCATATTGATGATATTGCCCGGCACAAAAAACGGCGAAATCCGTCTCGGACCACCCGCCACATAGGTGGCGTAGCACTCTTCAATGCCGGTAATACCGCCGATGCCGGCACCGATGGCCACGCCGATGCGCTCGGCATTTTCTTCGGTGACTTCAAAACCGGAGTCCTCAATCGCCTGGCAACCCGCCGCAATCCCGTAATGGACGAAGCCGTCCATACGTTTGGCATCCTTCTCGGCGATATAGTCACCGATATTGAAATTTCTAATCACACCGCCGAACGTCGTTGCAAAAGGGGATATGTCAAATGAATCGATCGGACTAATGCCGCTCTTACCGTTGACAATGCCATCCCAGGTATCGGCAACATTATTGGCTAACGGCGTAATGGCGCCTAAGCCCGTTATAACAACTCGACGTGTGCTCACAGTAAACTACCGGTAAAAAAAGAAGACAACCAGAGAAGGGGGATAAACCGGCTAGTGGATGGAAACCATCCACTAACTTTTGGAAACAACTTACTGCAGATTGGCGTTGATATAATCGATAGCCAATTGGACTGTGGTGATTTTTTCAGCTTCTTCGTCTGGAATTTCGCATTCGAATTCTTCTTCCAGAGCCATGACGAGTTCAACTGTGTCTAAAGAATCAGCACCAAGATCGTCAACAAAAGACGCATCGTTCGCGATTTCTTCTTTTACGCCTAATTGTTCTGCGACAATCTTTTTTACTCGTTCTTCGATATTACTCATATTTTTTTCCTCGAACAATGCAAATGCCTGACTGCGAGCACTTACCTTATCTTTAGTGTTGTATTAATTGAATTTGCAATCTCGTCACTGGCCTTGCCTAACGACAGCGCGGATTATACTTTATGTTCCAAAAAATTCACAACATTCGCCCGCGACTAGGTGTTTCGCGGCCTGAGGCTATGTTTTCCCGCTCAAATTTTTAATAATTTCTTCCAAAGGCACCAAATTCAGTTTGATCCTGAACAAAACCGCCTTATTCTCCAATAGCCCAAAACATTCATAAGTACGCAACATGATGCTGGTGTGATTCAAGGTTTTGTCCGGCGACTCAGGCAATTGCTTGACCAGAATATGCAGCTTGTCGTTGTTTCTCAGCGTCGCCAGATGCACGCGGTCAACCGATATGTCGTGCGAGGTATACACCATCGGATTGCGCTTGAAATCGTGATTTTCCAACTGCGCTTTCTCCAGCAACGCGCCGGACGTCAAACTGCAGGGAAACACTTCCGGATACTGCGCCACCTGCAATAACTCATCGAAATAGTCGGACTGCTCCGCAAACGAACCCGACAGAAAGTTCTTCACGTTGCCGTTATTCATCCACTTGCGTTTCAGAAAAAACTCGGTGCCGGGCACGACGGTTTTATCGGCTATGGCATTTAAATCCGGCAGGCCGCTTAAATCGGTATCCGCTAAAAACAAAGGATGTTTAGTTTCTTTTTTATACCCGAGCAAGATAGTTTTGCCTTGCGACTTAATTGCGATGCGATTGGTCAAAGTCAGCTCGGGTATCGTCGCGATCAAAGTCTTTTTGATATCCAGCTTCATCTCCTGCCGCGGCCGCAAGGCATTCACAAAAATGATCTGATAATTGCTAAAGCGCAGCTGATTGTCGGCGATGATCTGATCTTCGTGATGCGCTTCCCGGTATAAGCGCATCTGATATTCGATCAAGGTATTCAATTGAAAGCCCAGCACGATAGGGCCCTTGAACGGATTATGGGTAACCTGCAACCATTTATGCTTGTCGTGAAACAGGTTGAAATCGTCGGACGCGTTGCGGGCGACCTCAATATGAATTTGTTCGAAAGTAAACGACTGATCTTTCATCGACGACCAATGACAGTAGATATGAACTGGCTATTCTAGGCCGATTGCAACGAATCAGGAAGTAACGCACCAAACTAGCCCATTCAGAGCCGCCAACAATCCTCGGCCTGCACCGGGAAATCAGGTTACTATCGACATTGCCTCACTACTTGGAGCGAGAAGCCAGATGCATATCGAAAGACACAAAAACCACAGGATCGGTTGGCTGCGCGCGGCCGTGCTGGGTGCGAATGACGGCATCGTTTCCACTGCCAGCCTGATTTTGGGCGTCGCGGCAGCTGGCGTGGATGCCGAACATATCCTGATCGCCGGCATTGCCGGCCTGGTAGCCGGCGCGATGTCCATGGCCGCCGGCGAATATGTGTCAGTCTGTTCGCAGGCCGATACCGAACACGCCGACCTGGAACGCGAACGCCGGGAACTGGCCGCCTATCCGGAACACGAACACGAGGAAATGACCGCCATTTACGTCGAACGAGGCCTGGACGAAGCGCTAGCCGCCGAAGTTGCCCGCCAACTTATGGCACACGACGCTTTAGGCGCGCATAGCCGCGACGAACTCGGCATCACCGATACCTCTGCCGCGCGGCCGGTGTTGGCGGCATTTTCATCGGCTGGCAGTTTTTCAGTCGGGGCGATATTGCCTTTATTGCTGGTGTTGTGGACGCCGGCAGCAGTATTGATTTGGGCCGTAGCCGGCGGCTCTTTGCTGCTGTTGGTATCGCTAGGCGCCCTATCCGCCCGCGTTGGGGGTGCTTCGATGTTGATTGCCGGAGTACGAGTGAGCTTTTGGGGCGCGTTGGCCATGGGGTCGACGGCTGGAGTTGGGGCTTTAGTTGGGGTGGCCGCATAAGCAAAAAAATATCGAGAAGCGCGCACCCCAGAAGTTATCAGTTATTCATTTTGATAAGCCTTGCTACCTGCCCGCGTATTTTCGTACTAACCCTACTATCCAATTGAGCCAACCACCGTTCCGGAATCTGATCCAATCCATACTTAGCCCCCGCCAACATCCCCGCCAACGCCCCAGTGGTATCGGCATCGCCACCCTGATTGACGGTGGCGATCAGGCAAGACTCGAAACTGTCTGTGTTGAAAAAATGATGCAACACCGTCTGTACGGTATCGACGATGTAGCCCGAGGCTTTGCCCGGATACGGGTTGTAGGCAAATTCGCTGTGCTGGTCGACCAAGTGTTCGGCTTCCAGCCGACAGGTGTCAAGGCCTTGCCCGTGAATCAGCAGATTGGTCATCCGTCCCAAGACCAAGGTTGCGGCGTCGGACAGCGGGTTGTGATGGGTGATGCGGCTCTGTTCCAGACTCCATAATTCGAAATAATCCGGCCGATTTAAGGTTGCCAGCACCACCGGCAAGTTACGCATACAGGCTCCGTTGCCGGCGTCGTCTTCACGCGGCAAACCCATCAATAAACCTTCGTCACGATAACGAAGGATGCCGCGCCTACAAGTGTTGCCAACGTCGGGCGGATCGCTTTCCAGCCACGTCAGGAAATTGTCGGCCACGGCGCGCAAATTCCAGCCTTGATGATCGATGATGGCTCGGCCCAAAGCCAGCGACATTTGCGTATCGTCTGTCACCTGTCCAGGCTCCAAGCCCAGCCAGCCGCCGCCTATCATTTCGGTATGCACGCTGTAACATTTCTGAATTTGTTTCGGCGACATGAACTCCACCGTCGCCCCCAAGGCGTCGCCACAGGCAAAGCCCAGATAAGCCCCCAAGGCTCGATTCATTATTTGCTCGGTCATCGCAACACCCTCACTCGATAATCGCCGCCAATCACCAAGTATTCCGCTTCGCCGCGCAAGGCGTGGTGCGGCAGCAGATCGTTAAAGAACACCAGCTTCACCATCGGCACCTCAACTTCCAACACATAGCCGCCAAATTCGCTGGCGATGCTGCTGCGATCAGTAAAAGAAACAATGCTGTTAAAGCGGACGACCTTGTGCTGTTTGTCTTGTTCGACGATGATCCAATCGTCCAAGGCATTGACGCCGCGATACAGGGTTTTATGGGTGGCAGCCGGCACCTGAAAACGCTCGATCACCCACTGGCAAAACTCATACAGCAAATCCAGCTGCATATAAATGCAATTGTTGTGATAGCGACTGTTCATCTTTTCTTCGATGTAGACTATCCAGTCCTTGCTCATAAAACTGCTGATTTGGTGTTTATGGTAGTTGGGAAACAGACCAAAACGGCTTTCTACCCAGCCCTTCAACACCGCGCCCTGCGCATTATTGGAATCCAGTCCCCAATCCTGGATCAGGCGCAAATAGCTGTTGCGATACCTGCGCCGCCCCTCCGCATCGTCGCGCAAACGTTGCTCGGTTTCAAAGCCAAACACCACACACATGTAGTCTTGAAATATCCGTCCACACTCGGCCAATGTGGTTTGGCCGGCCAACTGCTCGAACAAACCGGGCGCCGATTCGCGGGTGCCGGCGATGTGCAAGGGCTTGGGGTATTCGTTAAACAAGTGACTGGCCATACACGCCGTCGCCATGCCGATCAAGTTGGTGCTGTGGCCGTGCTGAGAAATATCGGACATGGATTAACCGGTAAGAATGTCGGGCAATTATGTAAACGCTAATTCTCACATCGAATAGGGAAATTAGCCATACAGAGCAGGCTTGCCCGGACTAATTCTTGGCGCCACAAAACCCACCCTCTTCCACGCAACCGAGTCGCTAGCTAAAAATAGCAAGTACCAAGCAAGAATCTAGCCGTTTTTTGTGATTGACATCACACAAAGACACAGAATACAGTGCGCTAGCCGATTGATTATTAAACAAAAACAAGTGATCGATGACAGGCAAAACAATAACAACACACAGGAGAGTCATATGAAAAAGTATGTTGCCGAGTCCTTCGGGACATTCTGGTTAGTTCTTGGTGGCTGCGGAAGCGCAGTATTAGCGGCAGCGTTTCCGAATGTCGGTATCGGCTTGCTCGGCGTTTCGTTGGCATTCGGCTTGACGGTGCTGACCATGGCCTACGCCATCGGCCACATTTCCGGCTGCCATCTCAATCCGGCGGTGTCGGTTGGCTTGTGGATGGGCGGCCGCTTTCCAGCTAATCAATTACTGCCTTACATCGTTTCGCAAGTAATCGGCGCCATCGTCGCTGGCGGTGTGCTGTATTTAATCGCCAGCGGCAAGGCGGGTTTTGATGTGTCCGCCGGATTTGCCTCCAACGGCTACGGCGAACATTCGCCGGGCGGCTACTCTTTGCTTTCGGCTTTGATTACCGAAGTGGTAATGACCATGATGTTTTTACTGATCATTCTCGGCGCTACCGATGCCCGCGCCCCGGCCGGCCTGGCACCTATCGCGATTGGTTTAGGCCTGACCTTGATTCACTTGATCAGCATTCCGGTCACCA
Organism: Methylomonas rosea; assembly: GCF_024505055.1. Lineage (GTDB taxonomy): Bacteria > Pseudomonadota > Gammaproteobacteria > Methylococcales > Methylomonadaceae > Methylomonas > Methylomonas rosea. Next base: position 2,937 of record NZ_JANIBL010000064.1, on the reverse strand, counting down.
ATACCTCGGTCAATCCGGCCCGGAGCTTGGGCGTAGCCGTTTATGTCGGCGATTGGGCTTTAGCGCAACTTTGGTTGTTCTGGGTCGCCCCGATTATCGGTGCGGTATTAGGCGCATTGGTCTATCGCTTTATCGGCAGCCCGGACGAGTAAATTTCGCAGCAAAATCAAGTTAAGCCCCTGTAGTGAGGCGAGCCGATCGGCCGCCCCACTACTCTTGAAATCAGCGTTTCCTCTGCGATTCCGATATGGACATAAAAACCTACAAAGGCCGATCGAATGTATCCGGCGCCATTGCGCTGAACGACCACTACTTCATCGTCGCGGACGACGAAGACAACGAACTTAGCGTGTTCGACAAACGCGAGGAAAAAGCCTTAAAGCCGGCGATTGCCTTGTCAGAAGTTTTCGATGGCGAAATCAAAGACGGCAAACATCAGGAAATCGACCTAGAAGGCGGCGCCCGCATCGGTGATGTCTATTTCTGGATAGGCTCACACAGCACCAACAGCGAAGGCGACGAACGACCGGCTCGGCGGCGCTTATTCGGCATCCATCTAACCGAAATCGAACCGGGCAAATTCAGCGCCCAGCGTTATGGGTCGATTTACACAAAATTAATCGCAGACCTAAAGCAGGACAAACGCCTTGCCCGCTATAACTGGGAACAAGCCGAGCGCATACAACCCAAAAGCAAAGGTGGCTTAAGCATAGAAGGCCTCGCGGCCACCCCCGAGCACGCTTTATTAATCGGATTTAGAAACCCGCTAGCCGGCGGCGACACCGAAAACGGCTACCTAAAAAACGGCAAAGCCATCCTGGTACATCTGCTCAATCCGTTGGCCTTGCTGCAAGGCCAAGCCGTACAATTCGCCGAACCGATAGAGCTGGATTTAGACGGCTTAGGCATCCGCGACATCGTTTGGCGCCAAGACCACGAATACCTGATTGTCGCCGGTCCTTACCACGCTAATGAAAAGCGGCTGGAGAAACATCGCCTGTATTTATGGGATAGCGATTCCGGAAAGCTTAAGCGGCTGGATCATATCGATCTGGGAGAGCTGAATATCGAGGCGGCATTCTTTTTTGCGGAGAATAAAAACCGGGTAATATTGCTGAGCGACGACGGCAAGGACAAAAAAAGCTTTCGGTACGTTTCGGTAGTGCTTTAACCAAGTCCGTTTTATCAATCGAATGCTACAAGACAGCAAGCCTTGAATTTTAGAAACTGCCTGACAGACTAAAACGGATGAGAAAATTTCTTTAGATTCTCAAACAGCTCTGTAATTCGGTTGATATAAAAATCCATCCCTCCCAAATCTGGGAAGATATACAGAAACTAATCACTAGTTGTAAGGCATTTCAAAAAGGATAACCGCACAACAATGACCGAAGAAATCAGACAAGCGGGTCATAATGCTGCAACAGGGAAACAGAAAATCGCAATATTCCCAATCCACCTTGGACTAAAGCTGGATTAACACAAACCATGAATTTCCAGAGTTGGTTTTATCCCGTATGCCGCGCCGAGTACCGGAGCTTTTGATAGGAATAGCCCGTTAGGGGTGCGGCATGGATGCCGCACGTTGCAGAAGGGGCAGGAAGCCCCTTTCGGCACCCCCTATCAAAAGCGAGGAACGCAGGGAATAAGCGGCGTCCGGGCCGCCTTTTCTTTGGACACTTTCTTTTGGCGGAGCAAAAGAAAGTATCTCGCCCGCCGGTGCGAGAACCGGCATTAAAACAAGCCTCGCGACAGCGAATCATCATCTATCCCCAATAAAGCCAACATAGACCCGACCACCACAACAACCGCAACCAAAAAAATTTGGATTTAAACTGGCAACGCCGACTTCGATAATCGCTTAGCCCAACACTATCCAAACACAGCAAACTAGCAACCCTATCAGCTTTTTTATCCCGGCTTGTTCATTTTTGCTACAGTTCCCCTTAAGATACGACTAAATGACTAAAAAAATGAATGCTTGAAATGTTCGAACGGCGTGGTAACTTTAGCCACTTAACCATAATAATAACTAGCTTAAGAGGAAACATCGCATGAGCCTTGACGAAAACAACAACGAGACCGAAACCCAAAATCAAGCTGAAGAGCCTAAGCAACCGGAAACAAGTCCAGCCGCTGATTCCGCGGCCGCAGCAAAAGACGCCGCCGGCAATATCGTCGCTAACCTGCTGGCCCTGAAAGAATCCAACCCTAAAGTATTTTTTGGCGGTGTCGGCGCAGTAGCACTGATCGTGGTAGCCGTGTTTATGGGCGGCGGATCTGATGCCAAATTGCCGGTTCACCAAGCGAAAGCCATGGTCCCCGGACAAAATTACGTGTTGAAAAGCCCCAATACTTACGATCCGAATGCAACTGTCAGATTAGTCTCCGTCCCCGGCTCCATGGCGGCCTACGATGATACCGAAGAAAATGATCGTGACGGCGCGTGCAAACACATGCCGCTTAACACCGCCGTCAAGCTGATCCAAGCCCAGGCAGATACTACCGATAAAAATGTTCTGTGGGCTGAAGTAGAGATCACTGAATCCGGAGAGTGCCAAGGCCGAAAAGCCTGGACTTCGGCAATAAACCTGCAATAACTGTTGACACAAAAAAATATCTTTTTATAATACGCAGGATAGTAAGCCAAGCGGGAATAGCTCAGTTGGTAGAGCACGACCTTGCCAAGGTCGGGGTCGCGAGTTCGAGTCTCGTTTCCCGCTCCAAATTTAAAAAGCCGCGGCAAATCGCGGCTTTTTTTATTGTCCCTATAAAGGCTGCGTAGCAAAATGGTTATGCAGCGGCCTGCAAAGCCGTATATACCGGTTCGATTCCGGTCGCAGCCTCCATTACTATATTTTTGCGGGAATAGCTCAGTTGGTAGAGCACGACCTTGCCAAGGTCGGGGTCGCGAGTTCGAGTCTCGTTTCCCGCTCC
>NZ_JANIBL010000063.1 GCF_024505055.1 Methylomonas rosea | reverse complement strand
GATGTCGGCACTGGCCGCCGCCAGCTTACGCTCGTCGGCGGCCAGATCAGGACGCTGAGTCAGCAGGTCGGCCGGCACGCTATCCACTTGAAATTGCACGGGTGTCGGTATGCCGCCGCCCGCTGCTAACCAGGCGCGCAAATCGGCTTCGGCCAGACCGGTCAATGCCACCAAGGCCTTGACGGTGTTGTCGCATTCGGCGCGTTGGGCGATTAGATTGGATTCGCTGGCGTGCAAGCTGGCCTCGGCCAAGACCGCGTCGGCCGGCGACGAAAATCCAGAGCGGGCCAGGACGCCGGTCAAGCGCGCGGTATCCTGTTTCGAGGTAATGGCGTTTTGATAAGCGGCCGCCGCCAGTTCGCAGGCGCGGTAACTGACATACTGACTCGCCACTTCGGCCGCCAAGCTGATCTTGGCGTTCCGCCAAGTCAATTCCGCAGCTGTCAGGCGGGCTTGCTCGGCCTGCCGGCCGAAGGCGAATTTGCCGAATAAATCCAGCTCCCAACTGGCATCCAGACTGCCGGACAGGATTTGAGTAATGCCGCTACTGAAGCTTGATCCGCTAGTGCCGGCAGTCTGCGCACTGGTCCCTATGGTTCCACCCTTGGAACGACTGAATGCGCCATTCGCGGTCAAGCTGGGCATGCCGCCGGCTTCCGCGCCGGACAGACTGGCGCGCGCCGAGGCAATACTCGCTACGGCTTGCTCCAGCGTCGGGTTATCTTGTTCGGCGGCCTGCTGCAAGCGCGTCAATACCGGGTCGTCGAATTGACGCCACCAATCGGTGAATTCAGTCGCGCCGCCAGCGTCGTCCTTCCGTTGCGCTTGCCATTGGGCCGGGGTGTCGATCGCCGGCCTGACGTAGTCGGGAAACACGCTGCAACCGGCCAAAACGCCGCTACCGGTCAGAATTGCCAACATTGCCGCTTTCACGATAGTCTCCGGGCGGTGACACCGTCTAAAAACACCTGAACGACAAATAAGACATGGGCGCGAGCGTCCCAGTCCGCTTCCAGGCAACCGAACAAGGCTTTGTTTCTCGGTTCGGCAAACAGCATTTCCAAAAACAAGGCCGCCGCGCGTTCGACGTCGTGTGCCGGCAATCCGTTCGCCGCGCCTTGTCGACGCAGGTAATCGGCAATCACATTTTGAATGCGCTTGGGTCCGGTGGTTTCCATCCGTTCGCTTAGTTCCGGAAAGTGCAGCGCTTCGGCGACGCCCATCCGGTAGAACGAGATCATGTCGGGCTGCATGACCTTCGCAAGCATGTTTTCGCCAAGCGCGATCAAGCCGTCGCGGCAAGACATTTGCGCCAGGTTCTCGATACTTTGCAATTGGGAAATATCGGACTCCACCAGGCGTTCGACCGAGGCCAACATCAACTCGGCCTTGTTTTTATAGCGCTCATAGATGGTTCGGGTGGAAACCCCGGCCGCCGCGGCAACCTTGGCGATGCTGGTGTTGGCATAACCCTCGCGCATGAACAGTGCCAGAGCATGATCCAGCAAACTGTCGTTGCGCTCGGTTTCGGTACCGGCTTTCGGCCGTCCCACTTTAGTTTTATTCGGCGTTTTAGCTATCATCGTCTGCTCCGGAAAAATAAAAATAAAACGTTTCATTTTTATTATTCCCGAAGAATAGCTTTTAGGCAAGTACCTAACAGTAAAAGTTTGTAAAGTGGAGCCCAAAATTCGGACAGTAGTTTAAGCTGCGTTGTGACGAAAATTAGCCGGCAGGAACTGAGCGAAAGCAAGCGGAAGAATTTACAGCTGCGCAAAAAGCCAAGCTTGCTGATGAGGAGTATTTGAAACAGCACGGTGGCGTGCAGGCCTTGTTGATGGGCTTGACTCAATACTTCCAGTTTTACAACGAGGACCAGCGCCAAGACTGTGGAAAAACTTTAAGTGGCGACGCAAGCATCCGCTCTCTTGCAGAAGAATTGGGACAGCGCCATTCGGCTGGAGTGTGAACAGGGCTCTCTTAAATGTGTCGCCCACTTCCGGCAAAACGCAGCTGATCGCCAAGGCCCCAGGCTGGGTTAACGGCAGTAAAACCCAGCGCTGCAACTAAACTCAAAACTCAAGTCTTGGCTTTTTTATCCTTACGGATGCCGCGGACGGCATAGGTTCTGGCTTTATCTTTGGCGGTTTCCGCAAAGAAGCTCTTCCAGGTCTCACCGCCTCTATCGGCAATGGCCGTCGAAAAATCCTTGAACAGGCTGATACCTTCCAAAACCATTTTAGGGCTAAAGCCATAATCGTGGGTCAGGTAGTAGCTGATGCTCATCAGATAGGTTTTTTCTTTGCTGATCAGCTTAATCAGCCGCTGTTTTTGTTTGTCATAAACGTAGTAAGAGGTCAGTGCCAGCAGGCTCAAACCAAAAAATTTCGTCCACAGCAAAATATAGGCTTCGTCTTCATAGAGCTTCTGACCTTTGTGCAAAATGGCATCGGTTTTAGTCATATTCATCCTCGTTTCAATTGTCACGGCATCTTAATTTAAGTTTGAAAACTTTGTTTTATAAATATTGTTCGAGACTGCGGAAGCGGCGACATTTAAGCGCCGGAGCAGTAGTATTACCGTGAAACCCCAAAAATTCGAACCGCCAAGCTACGGTTCAGGATTATTTGTCGGGGAAAATTTACGCTACTAGCGATATCAACCAATCTGGGACGCTAATTGGAAAATCCTATGGCGGCTTAACTACCCGGGATAAAATCAGGCTGACTCACCGATGTGCTTAACATTGACAATGATGGGGCATTTAAAAAAATACCATCTAATATTGCGTCTTAACCGATCAAGAAAGCTGCTGATTAGCAAGCGGCTTCAACTGCATTCCGCTCGCATCCTCAAAATCGTCATGCCTGCACACCCATTGGGGCGCAAGAGGAGAGCCGAAATCCAGATAGCCATCCCGGGCACTGGATACCCACTCATGTGACCTTTGGGTATCCCGGTGGACATGGAGGGCTTTTGGGTTTAGCTGAAGCGGCTTGCTCGTCGGGAAACACACTCTCAAAAACTGGATCATGGAGGTCGTAGTTATGGAAAGCGGCGTTAAAAAAAGCAGCCAAATCAATAGCACTGAAAGCTGGTATCGGGCCTTAATCGAATCGTCCGGCGATGCCATTATCGGTAAGGATTTACATGGCAGAGTTGCCAGCTGGAATCCGGCGGCCGAACGGATGTTCAGTTATACGGAACAGGAGATGCTGGGGCAGCCAATAACAAAACTGATCCCCAAACAGCGGATTAACGAAGAACAGGTGATTCTTGCCAGAATCTTGCAGGGAGATCAAATTCAACACTACGAGACGACTCGGCTGCGGAAGAATGATGACGAGTTTCCGGCGTGTATCAGCGTTTCGCCGATAAGGTGTCCGCAAGGCAAAATTATCGGCGCGGCCAAAATCATTCGGGATATTACCGAACGTAAAGCTGCGGATTTGTTGAGCAAAGACAACCGCTTTCGGGCACTGTTCGAGACCATTGTGGACGGCGTGGTGCTGATTAATGCCAAAGGCCTGATTCAGGCCTTAAACCCCGCAGCGGTCAGCCTGTTCGGCTATACCCCTATCGAGCTACAAGGCAAAAACATCAGTCTATTGATGCCCTCCCCCCATGCCGAGCAGCATGACCAACATTTGGATAACTACCTGAAAACAGGCATTAAAAAAGTTATAGGCATTGGCCGGGAAGCGATGGGTAAACGCAAGGACGGTTCGATGTTCCCGGTTGAGCTGACAATCAGCGAAATGGATGTGGACGGCGAGCGCATATTCACGGGCATAATCCGCGACATTTCTCAGCGCAAACAAGCTGAGGCCGCCAACGATTTTGAACAAGAGTTGGCGAGCGATCTGTTGCAGCGCCTTTGGGAAGCCGAGAAAACCGACAAATCAGGCCTGACTATCTGGCGTGGCGAAAACTTGCCCGGCAAACACTATTTTTCCGGCGACCTATTACTGCACGCATCCAGTTATGGGCATACTTACGTCTTACACGCCGATTCCATGGGCCACGGCCTGGTAGCCGCTTTACCGCTATTGCCGCTGGGCGATCTGTTTTACTCCTTGGCGCACTCCGGGCACATGGTCGGGGCTATCGCCGCCAAACTGAATCGGATGCTGTTTGAAAGAATGCCTCGTGGCCGCTTCGTTTCCGCCACCATTTTGCGCATAAATACCCATCACAGAAGTGTCGAGTTCTGGAGCGGCGGCATGCCGCCGCTCATAATTTTGACGGCGGAATCCGCTGACGAGACACAGGCCGGTGGCGAGCATCCGGCGTTAGGTGTCCTGTCGTCCGACGATTTCAATGCAAAAACACAGGAATGGCAATGGGATAGCCAATATCCGCAATATCTATTCTCATATTCTGACGGATTAACCGATGCGCAAAACGCCGCCGGAGAACGTTTCGGACAGCAACGGGTTTTGGAATTGTTTAAAAACCAGTGCAAAGACCAATGCAATTCAACCGAGCTATGTAAAGAATTTGTTGATTTTATCGATCCCGGCAAACCTCATGACGACGTATCCTTGCTAATCGTCGACTGCGAGTTATTGCGGCCATAGCCTACGCGCTTGTTTGAGTCGACATTTTTAAAGCACTTGGCCTGCTGACACAAAGCCTGGTGCATCGGTTGACGATTCCGTCCACCTTGCCCCATACCCGGCTACGAAAATGTCTTCCACCGCGCTGCGGAGTGCCACCCTCATCCAAACCACCGGCCATCCGTTGACACGAGACCTGATTGGACTACATTTATCGGCAGTTAGGTTTAGCCGTTAATCTTTCAGCCACCGGCCAACACGATTATCAGTTCAATTAATATCAATGTTTAAATAATCAACCATAAGGAATCTCAATGACTAAAGAAGCGGCGAAGGAACATATTCTGAAAAACTTAACGCCGGGAGATTCTCTAGTTGGATTTTTCATCGCCCAACAACCTTTCAAGCTTTGGTTGTTTTTTATCATCGGCCCGCTGGCAGTGTTGAGTATGAAGCAATATTTTATTGCCGTTACCCAAAAGGGCATCCATTTTCACCGCTTAAACTTATGGGGGAAATTTGCAAGCGACGACTTTTTTGCCTTCAATGAGATTGCCACCGTCAAAATCGGCAAGGGCATGCTGCAAAGACCGATGAAATTTACATTTAAAAACGGCCGAAATATCTACATTAAAGCGCAACTAAAAGGCGTGGAAAAAGTAGCCAAGCTTGACGAGGCCACGCAAAAACATATTGAACAACACATTGCCGTCGTTAAATGATTTTGTTTTTTATTGTGACGGCAGCCTATAGCGCGCTGCTGCTGTTTTACAGACCATCGCCGAGCAGCCTGAAAGACGCCCCGCTGACTTTCTTGGAAAACTTTAAACAAATTAAAGCGGCGTTGTTTTCCGGTCTGCTATTTTTTAGTATTTTTCTATTTACCAGCGACTTTGGCTTTAATGAGGTCAATCAGCAGCTTTATCGTTTGTTTGCATTAAACAATGTTTCGGCAGCGGCGATTTTATGGCCGTTGCAATCCGTCACGCATTTATTTATCCACCTAAACTTTCCACATGTGCTGACCAATGTTGCCGGCCTGGGTATCGCTGCGGTTTATGAAAGGCAAGTCGGCTCGGGCCGATTTTTGATGGTATTGCTGGTAGCCGGCTTATCCTCTATCCCTTCAATCCTGTTCTATTCCGAGCCTATAGCGATCTGCGGCATTTCCGGCGGCGTATTCGGTTTAGCCGCCGCTTACTTCACCGACCAGGACGGGCTGAGCACCAAAGAATGGCTGTATGCGGTAATTATCTGTCTCGTGTTTTTAGTGTTACTGTCCTTCGGAAACAGCGTGGAATCTAAGGCAAACGGTCAACTGCAATATAAAATCGATTACTACGGTCATGCACTGGGGGCGTTGGGCGCTATCGTTTACTGCCGTTTCAAGCCTAGAAAATTGGCCGACAAGCCCTGGCTGGAAAACTCTGACTAAGCACTCTTGTAGGGTTGAATTTTTTCGCACTATGAGCGCCAAAGGTCTAATAAATTCGACCCTACAATATCTCCAAGTATTAACTTAACGGCGTTGGCCCTTGCGGGAGGAATTTACTATCCCATCTTACTTTCAAACGCATAGTAACGCGCAATGCCTTCCCGAACGTCGTTCCGTAATTCATCGTCATCCCAAGGCTTTTTGTGAAACTTGTATATTTCGCCTTTGTTAACGGCCTCGGTAATAGTGTTTAGATCGGCATAGCCGGAAATGATCATTCGTACCGTTCGCGGGTGCATGATCTTGACGCGCGACAAAAACTCCGTACCGGTCATATCGGGCATCCGTTGATCGCAAACAATCACCATGACCGGATGATTCGCCAATAACTCCAGCGCTTCTTTGCCACTGCTGGCCGTCAAAATGTCATAATCATCCCGCCGTAAGCAGCGCTTCAACGCCGACATGATATAGGGTTCGTCATCCACAATAAGAACTTGCGGTTTCTGTTCATTCGAGGGCAGGCGCAGAATGGTGCCGGCCTGCAATAACTGCCGAATCTCAGCGCTGGGCAATGGCCGGCTGAAATAGTAACCCTGTATCTGGTCGCAATGCAGCCTTCTTAGGTAAGTGGCTTGGCCCTGGGTTTCCACCCCTTCCGCGATGACAACCAAACCCATGCTGTGCGCCATCGCGATGGTGGCTTGTACAATCACCGCATCGTTGGAGTCGGTGATGACATTGTCAATGAAGCTTTTGTCTATCTTGAGCTTGTCCACCGAAAATTGTTTGAGGTAGGAAAGCGAAGAATAGCCGGTTCCGAAATCGTCAATCGATAGATGGATACTTAGATCCTTCAGCTGTTTCAGGAGCGCCAGGGTCTCGGTTACATTCGTCATCAACAAGCTTTCGGTTAATTCCAACTCGATACAACGCGCCGGTAAATCGGTTTCAGCGAATAACTGCTTCATCAAATCGACCAAGCCACCGGTTTGCATTTGCATGGCCGAGACATTGACAGCAACAGTAAACCCATCGCGGATAAGGCCGGCATCCCGCCACTCCTTGGTTTGCAATATGGCCCGCTTGATAATCCAATCCCCCAAGGGCACGATCAAGCCGGACTCTTCCGCCAAGGGGATAAACTTATTCGGCGGCAAAAATCCCTGAAGCGGGTGATTCCAGCGCACCAAGGCTTCCAGCCCAATCACTTTTCCGCTGGCAAGATCGACCTGGGGCTGGTAGTGAAGCTCAAATTGTTCACGCTCGATAGCATGGCGCATGTCGTTGGTCAGCGCGATTCTGCACAGTAACAGCTCATTCATTTCCTGTTTGAAGAAACGAAAGCTGGACACTTTGTCGGCTTTGGCGTGATTTAAAGCGATCCCGGCGCGCTGCACCAATTCGCTGGCCGACTTAGCGTCGGAGGGATAAAAACTGATACCGATCTTGGCTTCCAGATGAATTTCGTGCTGGGCTAGAACCACCGATTCCGTGACCGCTGCTTGCAAAGCATCAGCAAATTGTTCGGCTGCCGATGGGCCGTTGATTTCCGAGCAGGCAATATTGAAATTATCCTTGGCCATCCGAGTGACAAGGCCTTCGCTACCAGCGGCCTTGACCAGGCGATTGGCAATGATTTTCAGGGTTTGATCGCCTATTTCATAACCGTAGGTGTCATCGATCGTGTGGAAATTTTCAATATCCAAACGTAATACCGCAATATCGTGATGCTGATGCTCGGCTTGAGCGATGGCTGACGACAACAGGTCTTCGAAGAAAAATTGATTCGGCAAACCCGTGACCGGATCGTACCGCGATAATTCGACGATACGATCCTGCATCTGCCGAGTTTCCGTCAAATCGTTGATGATGGCCACAAATAACGGGGGTTGATCATCGATTAATTCCAGATGAACTTCAACGGGATACTCGCTACCGTCTTTACGCCTATGGATGGTTAAAAAATCGCAGCGACTCTTGCTGCCCGCACGCAGTGGCGCGCACAACAGCTCGAATGCTTCCAAGGTTAACTCAGGGGTAATGTCCAACGGCGTCATCGCTTCGAGCTCTTGACTTGAATAACCCAGATTGTCCCGCCCACCCTGGTTCACATCGATAAACCGCAGTGTCCGGCTGTCGAAAATATGAATTTCATTGGTGGATCGCGCCAACACCTGGCTGAAACGCGCGGCTTTTTTCTCGACGCGCTGGCGTTGGACGATGCGCCAGAGGGCGCTGGAGATGAGTTGGACGGTTTCGACATCCAGCTCGGTATATTCGGTCGATTTGTTCCCTACCGCGGTTAACATCACCACTTTGCCGTTCTCGATCACCGGTACGGAAATCAGCCGACGCAGTTCGGGTTGCGTATCAGAGCAGCCATCTTTGTAGAGATGGTTCGGGCAATCATTGAAAACGGCCGGTTCGCGGCTTCTGACAGACTCGGCCAGGATACCGACCTGATTCAGAAGAATGCTGCTCTCGGCGGCCGATTGACTCGTTCCTCGGGATAGAGCCGCCAGTTCCATACTGTCTTCGTCAGCATTGATGAAGTATACAAAGGCCAACTGGCTACCGGTCAATTCTTCTGCCAGAAGCATGCCGCGCCGCATGAATTCCGCCTCGTTCAAGTCTTCCGATGCCTTTGGCAGCTCCAACAAAGCTTGCGCACGCCGGGCCTGTAAAATCAGCTTTTGTTCGTTTTCTATGCTCTGAGTGACATCAACGCCGACACCATCCCAAACCACACTACCATCGGCTTGCTGTTGCGGACTGGACTGAAAAGCAATCCAGCGCTGACAACCGTCGGGCGGATTGAACAGTACGGTACCCTTATAGACTTTTAGTTCCCGCAAGCACTCGGCTTCCGCTGCGATATATTCCTGGCGTGAGTCAGGCGCCATCTGGGCAAAGAATAGATTCATATCATTGAGCATTTGTGCGGGTTTCAGGCCATGTAATTTCTCCACGCCAGCACTGATGTGCCGCAAGCTTCCTCGACCGTCTGGCCAGATTTGGTAGCGGTAGACATAACCGTCCGGCAGATTGTCGCCCATCACCCGCAATTGATGCTCCCGCTCCCGCAAAGCCAGCTCCGCTTCGACGCGTGCGGTGATGTCATTCAGCAAACCGTCGAAAGAATCCACTTCGCCCTGTTCGTTACGGCTTAGTCGGGTAAATTCATCGATCCAGATCCAATGCCCGTCACCGTGCAATAAGCGGTATTCCTGATGATATTCGTCCGGACCATAGGCAATGTGTTGAGCGACTTCGGCTTCGATCCGAAACCGGTCTTCGGGCGGGAGTAAATCCAGATACTTCACTTTTCCCAAGCGTAGATCTTCCGGACGATAGCCCCAAACCGAGATGTTGGAACTGACGTAACTCACCGGCCAATCCTCGGTGTTGCGCCAGGTAATCGCCACAACCGGAGACCGACAGACGATGGCGTCCAGGTGTTGCAACTCGGCGGTGTGCAGCTCGATTAACTGTTCGAAACGATGATTCAAGCGGCTGAGTTCCAGATGCGTGCGTATCCGCGCCCGCACTTCGTCGATATCAAAAGGCTTGGTAATGTAATCGGCGGCTCCAATCGAGAAGCCGCGCACCTTGTCCACCGTTTTATCCACCACGCTGACGAATAACACCGGAATCCGGGTGCCTACGGCCGTTGCCTTGATGCGCCGGCACACTTCATAACCGTCCATCTCCGGCATGAGGATATCCAGCAGCACCACATCGGGCGGATGGGGTCCAAGCACTATTTCGACAGCCTTGCGGCCATTACTCGCAACCCGGATGCGATATTCCTCTTTTAAGGCCTCGGCCAATTCGTGAATATTCTCCGGCATATCATCAACCAACAGCAGCACCGGCCGTTCTGCCCTGATCAGCATCTGTTCATTCAAAGACATCAGCGGCTTGCGGCGATATTGGCGCAATTCCAGTTGCGTCAATATCCGCTGTTTGAGCAGGTCGGGATTAACCGGTTTGGTAATGTAATCGGCGGCACCCAATTTAAGACCGGCTGCCTCGTCAGCGGATTCCGACAAAGCCGTGACGAAGATCACCGGAATATCGGCCGTCATAGGATCGGTCTTCAACCGCCGCAACACTTCGTAACCGTCCATGCCCGGCATTTTGATGTCGAGCAACACTAGATCCGGGCCTGGTGCGCGCATCGCCAGCTCCAGCGCTTTTTCGCCGTTAGTCGCGGCAAGAATGGCGTAGTCTTCGCGTAGAATGCTCAATAAAGCATGCAGATTTTCATTGACGTCATCGACGATCAGAATGCTCGGTTTGCTGTTATTAGTCTGAGACATGGGAATTTCGCTAATGTAATGACGGCCCAGCCAACAGGCGTTGTTGCACCGCCGCCAGCAGGACTATGGCTTGATCTATGTTAAACGCATCGACCTCGGCGGCAATCTCGTCGAAATCGGCTTCGAACTCACTACCGGCCGTACCCTTACGTAAATCGCCGATCAACGCTTCCGCTGCGCCTAAATCGCTTTCCAAGACGGCCATTAGCCGGGTGATTTTAGCGGTAACCGCATCGGCCGATAGCCGATTTGCCGGCGATGCGGCCGGCGCCGGCGGTGCGGCAAGGCTATCAATGTCGGTCATCACCTGTTGCAATAAATCGCGTAACTGCTCAATGTTCTCGGCGGCAGGCCGTTGCTGTTGTTTAAGCAAGGCATCGATGCCGGCGACGCACTCGTAAAACGCGTTGGCGCCGATATTCCCCGCTACGCCTTTCAAGGAATGGCAATAATTTTCAGCCGTCGTGAGATTGTCGGTCTGCAATATGCGCTGTAATTCGTCAACTGCGTTGGCATAATGTTCGCGAAAGCGCCTGAGTTGTTTGCGATAAGCGGTTTCCTTACCGCCGATGCGGCGAATCCCCTCGCTGACTTGCAAACTTTGCAAGCCTAATAACTCAGGCGAACAAACTACCCGTGCCGGCGCGTTATTGACTGCGTAAGTCTCGGCCAGAGCATCAGTCGAAGCGGCGGGCAGCCATTTTGCCAAGCAGGAAAACAAGCTCTGCGGCTCAACCGGTTTGGTAACGTGGTCGTTCATGCCGGCCGCCCGGCTTTCCTCGGCATCGCGGGCCATCGCCAGCGCGGTCATGGCAATAATCGGCAAGCTGGCAAAGCGCTCTCCGCCCGGTTGACTAGCCAAAGCGCGAATCCGCCGCGCCGCCTCCAGGCCGTCCATCACCGGCATCTGGATGTCCATCAATATGCAATCGTACTGGTAACGCTGCACCATCGCCAATGCCTCTTCGCCATTCACCGCCTCATCCGCCTCGATATTCATACTGCGTAGCAATTCGATGGCAAATTCGCGATTAATAGCATTATCTTCCACCAATAATACGTGGCGGCCAATGAAATTCGGCGGCGCCTGCGAGGCTGCATACGGCGAGTCCTGCCAACCGAGGACGTCGCCGCGCCCGAATGCCGACAACATACTATCCAGCAGCGACGACGGCGAAACCGGCTTGATCAGAAAACCATCCACCCCGGCTTGGTGAGCCAGCAACATCACGTCTTCGCGGCCGTATGCCGTGATCATGATCACCTTAGGTTGCAGCACAATAGCCGCATCGGCATGAATCCGCCTGGTGGCTTCGTCGCCATTCATGCCGGGCATCCGCCAGTCCATCAACACCAGATCGAAAGGATGGTCGGCGGCGGTTTCCAGCAAACGAATCGCGGCAGCGCCATCGCCGGCCAAACTGACATCCAACTGAAAGAAACGTAACATTTCCGCGAGAATTTCTCGGGAAATTTCGTTGTCGTCCACTACCAACACGCGGATGCCTTTCAGTAAAGACCCGGTCTGATCCAACAACTCCCGGCGACGCGCCTCCGCCTGTTGGGCAACGTGCAGTTGCACCGTGCAACAAATGGTCGTGCCTTGACCGGGTTGTGAATCTTCGAGCCAGATCCGGCCGCCCATCAGTTCCACCAGGTGTTTGCTGATCGCCAGTCCCAATCCGGTGCCGCCAAACTTCCGAGTAGTGGACTGATCGGCCTGGGTAAATTTCTGAAATAGACGCCCTTGCAGTTCCCGGTCCATGCCGATGCCGGTATCGCGAACCGAAATCTGCAAGATGATCGCGTCGTCCTTTTTGCTGAGCATCCGGAACGCCAATTCCACTTCCCCGCGTTCGGTGAATTTGATGGCATTCCCGCAAAGATTGAGCAGAACCTGTTTCAAGCGCAGCGGATCGCCCAGCAGAGTGGCGGGAATGTTCACATCATAGCGAATTAAAAACTCCACGCCCTTTTGCTCGGCCTGAAGTCCGATGGCGTCGGTGAGTTGCTCCAGCACTCTATCCAGGGCAAACTCGGTAGACTCAAATTCCAGCTTGCCGGCTTCGATTTTGGAGAAATCCAGAATGTCGTTGATGATACCCAGCAGCGAATGCGCGGCGCTTTGGGCTTTCGTCAAGTGGTTGTGCAAGGTAGAGGGTAAATCCTGTTTCAGGGCCAGATACAACATGCCTAAAATCGCATTCATCGGCGTGCGGATTTCATGACTCATATTCGCCAGGAACTGACTCTTCGCCAAAGTGGCCGCTTCCGCAACCTGGCGGGCCTGCTCCAGTTCCAGCGTACGCGCCGCCACTAGCTCTTCCAGATGGTGGCGATAAGAATCCAGTTCGACCTCTACCCGTTTTTTCTCGGTAATGTCCTCCTTAATGGCCAGATAGTGGGTGACGGCGCCGTCCGATTGCCTTACCGGCGTGATCTGTGCCCATTCGATGTATTCACTGCCGTCCTTGCGCCGGTTAATCAATTCGCCGGACCAGCTTTTACCCTGGGTTAGGGTATTCCACATCTCGTCGTAAGTGGCTTGACCAGTGTGTCCGGATTGCAGAATACGCGGGTTTTTGCGGATGGCTTCCTCGCGGCTGTAGCCGGTGACCGCGCTAAAATGCTGATTGACGTACTCGATCTCCGCCTTCAGATTGGTGATGACGATGCTGTTGGGGCTTTGCTCCACCGCGAGCCACAATTTGCGCAGCTCCGCTTCCGCCTGCTTTAGTTCGGTAATGTCGGTAATCACTGCCACTCGACAGTTACGCTCGGAAAAATTGATGTCATGCGAGCGCACGATGATGTCGATCACCCTGCCGTCTTTGAGGATATGCTGCCACTCGCCGATATACGCAAAACCGTGCAGCCCGGCAGCCAAGGTGGTAATGGCCTGTTTCTGTTGGTCCGGGAACAGATCGGTGAGATTTAACGCGGTGATCTCCGCTTGGCTGTAGCCATATAACTCGTTAAACGCGTCGTTCACGGCAACCATGGCCAGCGTGCCGCGCTCATAAATCAACATCGGCGCCGGGTTGTGGTCGAACAGATGGCGGAATTGCTCCTCGATCTGCTTGCGTTCGGTGATGTCCGACCAGATCAGGGACAGATAATTGCGACTTTCGATTTCAATCACTTTTATGCTGACATGCACATTCAGCAACGTGCCGTTCTTGTGGCGGCGTAAGGTATCGAATTGCGCACCGCCGGCTTGCATGAAATCGTCTGTTATTTGTCTAATCTGTGCGGCAGCGAATTCTCCTTGAATATCCGGCAAGCGCAAGCAGGCGAATTCCTCGCGGCTGTAACCCAAGTGTTGGCAGGCGGCGTCGTTGAATTCGATGAATTCGAAGGTTTCGGCATCGATCAGAGTAATCGCATCGGTGGCCTGCGAGACGATGGCGCTGAAAATGCGCTCGCGATTTCTGGCTTTTTCCTCGATGATCCGGCGTTTGATAAAGCTACTCACCCGTTCCGCCACAGCATCGAGCAAGAGTCGTTCTTCACCCAAAAACTGATCACCCCGTTGCGCCGGGCCCGACTGTAGATAAGCGACCGAGATACTGCCGGAGGCCGCACCGTCGATTTGAATGGGCGCGGTCAGCAAGCTACTCGGATTTTTGAAATTGCGGCTGAAATAGCTCTGACCCTCCCACTCCAGGCGGGCTGCGGTTGCTTCAGGACACTCCCAGCCGGCAGGCAATAGGTCAACTACACGCTGCAACACCTCGGGCAAGGGCATTTCTAAATCCTCGGTAGCCCGAAAAACCGCGTGCAGACATTTTTGTTCCTTGATGCGCTCGTTTAAGGCGCTCTGCGTTGCATGCAATTGGGTAATGTCTCGGGCCATGCCCAGTACGCCAATCAATTTGCCGTCGCTGGAATTCACCGGTGTTTTGATGGTTTCGTAGAGTGCAGTGTGCTTGCCGTCGGCATGGGTCACCCAATCCTGATTTCGAATAGGCTCACCGGCGGCGATGGCTTTAAAATCCTGTTCGCGATAGGCAGCAGCCCTTTCCGGGCTGACAAAATCGTAATCGGTCTTGCCGACGATAACCTGTTCAGGGTTGCCGTACAGCGGCTCGAAACTTGGGTTACACAGCAGGTACACGCCGTCGGGATCTTTCAGCCATATTTTGTCGGGCATGGCCTTTAACAGGGTGCTCAGCAAATCTTCTTTGTCGGCCAAGGTTTCCAAGGCCCTTTGCCGCTCGGCAAAATAACAAGCCAAGGCCATGCCCACTACCGATAGCACCACCATGAAAAACCAGTAGTTGATGTCGTGGTTATCACCCAAGCCGGGATCGGCCAAGCCTGAGCGTCGCCACACCAAGCCGAACATGGCTTGTGTGGCGGTAACGACCAAGATCAGCGTCGTAGCGCGGCGGCCAAGACGGACAGCCGCCCAACTGACAAGTAGAAATATCCAGTAACTCTTCGCGTAGCCGCCGAGGCTGTCGTGAAACCAGTCGAGAAAAACCAGCTGACCCGCCAAAAAATTCAGTGCGACAATCAGAGATGCTTCGCCGAATTCCCTGGCACCCCGCAGCTTACAGGGACTGTTAGCCCAGACCAGAATCAGCGGCGTAACCAATATCACACCCAGTGTGTCGCCCATCCACCAATGTAACAGGGCGGAAAGGACTGCCTCCTCGCCGATAAAACCGGCGACAAACAAGGTCAAGGTGCCTATCGCCGCCGTCAGCGAGCAAGCCACAACCCCGCCGAGACTAATCAGCAGCAGGTAATCGCGCAGAGTTTTCAAAGTATGGTCGAAGCCACGGATGCGTTGGAGCAACCAAGCGCCTGACCAGGCGCCGAAGGTGCTGCCCATTGATATGGTTGCCGCGCTCAACAACGCTTTGCCTTGCCAGATATTAAGCGCCAACGCCCCGACGAATATTGCCCAGACATAGTTGCGGCCGCCCAGCAAAATGGCCGCCAATGCCAGTCCGCTGGCAATAAAAAAAACACTGGCACTGCCATTGGGCGCGAAATATAACAAAGCCAATCTAGCGGTTACCATATAAAGCCCGGCAACAGCTATCCATCTCAGCCATGCAGGCGCCACTGCTTCACGCATAAACCCTCCTCTTGCTGAGAGTATAGCGACTTTCTAATTTAAATAATCCCGCTGATTGTTAGCAAGACCCTTACACACCGTTCGCCCGGTGCCTGTCAAAGGGCATGCCGCTTGTATGTGGGTTTTTGATGATCGCACTATTAACCCAACCTATAAATATCGTCGCGTCCGGCGACTACAGTGGCTTTGCTGCGCGGTCTAACGGCTCCCGCCACGCGGGAATGGCGAATCCAAAGCATTTAAGGGTCGGGTTACTAATATCGGTCGCTGTCACGGTGCCCGTTGCGGCCGGCGATATTGAAGGACAAGGTCCTCTTCCGCCAATCCGCTCTCCGACAATGGTCGTCAATCAACAACAGACACCGGCGGTGCTTGGGTGAGTCCATTCACCCTTTGGGGTTAAGTGCTAACGGCCAGCCCTGCCGGGAAGACTTATTTATAGCTTGGTTTACCGTCCCCAAAGGCATTCAGCGAGACTTCGAAATAGAAGAAGTTGCTCGGCTCGCTGGTATAAGCGCCCTGCCCGCCTTGCGCTACCGGCAAGGCCCGCGACTCGGTGAAGTCGCCTGGGGTGAACCGTGCGTAGCTCATGCTCCAATCCACATAGGCATTGAGTTTGTGGCGTAAACGGATATCAAACTCATGCCCCATGAAGGCGCCGCTGCGGCCGGTGGTATCGCGCAAGCCGGCACGATTCCAACCGCCGGTCTCGCTTTCCTGCCAGTAGGCGCTGTAACCGGTATCGATACGCACGTCTTTGTAGGGTGTAAACTCCAGTCTGGCCTTGGGTGCATGAATGTTGTCCCAGGAAAAATAATCGTTACGCGACCAAGGCTGGTTAAAACCGTAGAAGGCATCGAAGCGCTGGTTAATATTATCGCCGGCGTTTTTATCGCCGGTGCCGTAACCGTAATACAGGCTGGCTCTGGGTTTCCAATCGTGATCGAAGCTATAACCCAGTTCCAGCGAGTAAGCCAGAGCGTCGTGTTGGCGCAAGGACTGGGTGGTGCCGGACAACGAGCCATAGCGGCCGAATTGCTTGTTGATATCGGCGTCGAAATCAAAGCCCGCACCGAAGAAGCCGTAAGCCCGCAAACCGGGTGCGTAGATGTCCATAGCAGGCTTGCGATTCGCGGCAACACGATTGGCGGGGTCACCATCGGTTTTCCGCCCCAAGAAATAAGGCTGGATGGTGATAAACTCGGACCATTGTTTCAGGCTGAGCACGGCGCCGTAAATCCAGGTATCTTCGTCGGGTTGGTCGAATTCGTATTTGTAGCGCTCCACCGGTTGCAAGGCAAAGGTATCCAAGTCCCAATTGTTTTGTTTTTTGCCGAAATGTACCCGGTAACCCTCAAAGTTGTTGGTGGTGTTGCGGAACTCATTGTTACCAATCAAGCGCCGATCCAACAATTCCAAGTGCATGCGACCGGCACGAATGCTGATGGGCCGGTTATGCCCTAAGGCATTTTCGAAATACAACTCGCCATATCCCTGGATCATTTCAAACTCGTTCACATCGGCATCGGTTTTGGGGTACAAGCCGTTGTAACTGCGCGCATCTTCCATCTCCACCGCAAAGCGTAAGGGATCGAGTATCTCTTTAATACCGACGTAGGCACGGGTCCTGAGCAGCCAAAGATTATCGGCATCGGCTCGCCATTCGGATGTGCCGCTGCGTTGCGGCCGATAGTCGTTCTCGCGATATTCGTAGCGGGTGCGAAAATCCAAGCCCACATCCAACCATTTCACATCACGAAACTGCTCGAACTGGGTTTTACTTAAATTACGCACATACAAGGGCGGATCGGTTGGTGCTGGTTCGACGCGATAGCCTTTGGTCGGCACGTAATAATCTTCGGCGTAACTTAAGCCCGGCCAAGCTAGCAACAGGCATAGCGAACCTGCTGCCGGTATTGTGTAAATTAAAGGTAGTTTCATGTGGTTAACTGTGGGTTAGAGTAATTAATTATCGGTATACAAAAAGATTTTGCTCATCTCGCCGTCCTTTGGCTAAGTGGAAACAAGCAAACGGGTATTTGGCGGCGTAAGCCTAAGTCTGACCCAGGAACCCGCTTATGCCGAATCTTTTTGCTGACCCAGTCTAAAACGCTCGCGCTTGTCGATTTGGACGATCCGGCCGTCGTGAATAACGACTTCAACCGAGCCAAAACGAATATCCTGCACAATCGTGGCAATTTGTAATGCAATCTCCTTGTTGTCGCCTTGCTTTAACGCATGACTGTTGAGTTCAATCGCCATATAGCCTCCTGAGGTATGGTGGGTTATCTTGGGTTTATGAATCCGTGTCGCGGGAGCGGTAGTGCCCCAGACCGTGGATAAATGGTAAGAAAACCAGATAGCGATTGAAAACGATATAAACAGAAATGTATATCTGTTAATGGGATATACAAAGTCGCCGATGCGCGGCATCTTGTCCTCACCACAACAACCGAAATTCGACTACTTGTTATCTGAATATCAGATTATCAATTCAATTTATATCATTTCCGTTGGCATTTAAGTTTCTCTATCCTGTCGGCACCTACTGACTGTTTCCAGAGAAACGCAATGACCCAAAGCAACATCATGCCGGGCTTTCGACCGGCGCTGGCTTATACCTTGTTCTACCTCTGCCTGGTGGTGTTGATACCGCTGAGTACCCTGGTATTCAAGAGCTTGCAGTTGAGCTGGACAGACTATCTGGAGATCATCAGTAATACTCGAGTGGTCTCGTCGTTTCGAGTCAGTTTCGGCACTTCGCTAATCGCTGCATTGGTGGCCGGCCTATTTGGTTTTGTCATCGCCTGGGTGTTGGTGCGTTATCCCTTTCCGGGCAAACGCTTTTTGGACGCCTTGATCGATCTACCGTTTGCCTTACCAACGGCGGTGGCCGGCGTGATCTTGGCCACCATTTTCCAGCCCAGCGGCCTGCTGGGTAAATGGCTGATGTCGTCCTTTGGCGTACAGGTGGCTTATAAACCACTAGGCATCGTGGTGGCATTGATTTTTATCGGCATTCCGTTTGTGGTGCGGACTGTCGAACCAGTGCTGCAAGAATTCGACACCACCATGGAAGAAGCGGCTTCCAGCCTGGGAGCCACTCGCTTGCAAGTATTTACTCAGGTGATATTTCCCAACATTTTTCCGGCGCTGTTGACCGGCGTATCGCTGGCGTTCGCCAGAGGCGTTGGTGAGTACGGTTCGGTGATCTTTATCGCCGGCAATCTGCCCTATGTCTCGGAAATCGTCCCGCTATTGATCATCACCAAACTGGAACAGTACCAATATGCCGGAGCCACCGCGATAGCGCTGACGATGCTGCTGGTGTCGTTCCTGTTGCTGCTGATTGTTAATTTACTGCAACTCTGGGCGCGCCGCCGCTCCGGGCAAATTTAGGAGAAATCATGCACGCTAATGTTCATGTCATCGGTGACGCCACCGGCCAAGCCAACTTCAAAGCGCTACACGATCCATTTTGGGTACGCTGGGGCTTGGTCGGCGTAGCGGTGGGCTTCATCGTCCTGTTTTTATGCGTCCCTCTGGGTTTGGTGTTGTATCAGGCTTTCTCCAAAGGTTGGCAAGCCTATTGGACCGCGCTGGCACAGCCGGATGCTATCGCCGCCATGCAACTGACATTGGTGGTTGCTCTGATTACCGTTCCGCTGAATACCGTCTTTGGCGTCGCGGCAGCGTGGGCGATTACTCGTTTCGAGTTTTGGGGCAAAAGCTTATTGACCACCCTCATAGACCTACCCTTTTCCGTATCACCGGTTATCTCCGGTCTTATTTTTGTGCTGATGTTTGGCGCCCAAGGTTGGTTCGGGCAATGGTTTTCCGTGCATGACATCAAGGTGATTTTCGCGGTGCCCGGCATCGTGTTGGCGACCATCTTTATTACCTTCCCCTTTGTCGCGCGCGAACTGATTCCGCTGATGCAGGAAATGGGCAGCGAAGAAGAGGAAGCCGCGTTATCACTGGGCGCCAGCGGCTGGAAAACGTTCTTTCTGGTGACTTTACCGAATATCAAATGGGCACTGCTATACGGCGTGTTGCTGTGCAATGCCAGGGCGATGGGCGAATTCGGCGCGGTGTCGGTGGTGTCCGGACATATTCGCGGGGTGACCAATACCCTACCCTTGCATGTGGAAGTCAGTTACAACGATTACGACGTCATCGGGGCGTTTTCCAGCGCGTCGATTTTGGCGGGGTTGGCCATCGTCACGCTGGTTTTGAAAAGCTTTTTGGAATGGAAGCAAGCCAGAGCCTGACCGCCAACAATCCGGGCATTTAGTCGCGCGATTAACATCCGTTAGTGAGATAAAAACATGAGTATTCTGCTAAATAACATCAGCAAAAATTTCGGCAAGTTCGCCGCCTTGTACGACGTCAGTTTGGAAATTCCGGAAGGCGAACTGGTGGCTTTGTTGGGCCCCTCCGGCTGCGGCAAAACCACCTTGCTACGCATCATCGCCGGCCTGGAAACCCCGGACTTCGGCCGCGTGCTGCTCAGCGGCGAAGACAAGACCGAGCAACATGTCAGCCGCCGTGGCATCGGCTTTGTATTTCAGCATTACGCCCTGTTCCGCCATATGACGGTGTTCGACAACATCGCCTTTGGTTTGCGGGTCAAACCGCGCAAAGAACGACCGACCGAAGCCTTTATCAGCAAAAAAGTCCATTCATTGCTGGAATTGGTGCAACTGGATTGGCTGGCGGACCGCTTCCCGGATCAATTATCGGGCGGCCAACGGCAACGGATTGCCTTAGCTAGAGCCTTAGCAGTGGAACCTAGCGTGCTATTGCTTGACGAACCGTTCGGCGCGTTAGACGCCAGCGTGCGAAAGGATCTGCGGCAGTGGCTGCGTAATCTGCATCAGGAATTGCATGTCACCAGTATTTTTGTGACCCATGATCAGGAAGAAGCGATGGAAGTCGCCAGCCAAGTGGTGGTATTGAATCAGGGCCGTATCGAGCAACAAGGCGCGCCGGCCGATATTTACGATCATCCGGCCAATGCCTTTGTCTCTAAGTTCATCGGCCAAACCAATATCTTCGATCTGTCGGAAACCGAGAGTAACTGGCTGCAACGCGCGGGGATTCTGGCGGAAAAACCGCAAGGCATCTTCGCCCATGTTCGCCCGCATCATATCGATATTGTCAAAGCCGAAGAGGCCTCCGGCTCGCCGGTGACTTTGAAGGACTGGCAGCATCTGGGGGCGACCATTCGGGTCGAGCTATTCAATCCGCAACACAATGGTTCGGGTGCCACGCTGTTTGCGGAAATGCCCAACGAACGCTTCAAGCAACTGAATTTAAACAAGGGCGACCGAGTAGCTGTGCATATTAAACAGGCGCATTGGTTTAATTGACTTTGTACCCAACAAGGCTCGGGCTATCGGCAGTATAGCCCGACACAGTAGTCACCACGCTTCGCGTGCATTGCATGTTCGCTCACATCACCCCATGGAAAGACCGGTATGAATCTTAATCAGCTTGAATTATTGCGCGTTCTAAAAGACACTCAATTCAACCAATCCAAAGCCGCGGAAATTATGCATGTGGTGCAATCAGCGGCCAGCCGGCAGCTGCAATTACTGGAGGAGGAACTAGGCTCGCCGCTCTACGAACGGCACGGCAAAAAATTGCTGGGCCTGACACCGCTGGGCGAGCAGGTGATGGAACAAGTGGACAGGATCAACCAAGCCAAAAAGAACATCCTGTCCATCGCCGATGACTTTCGCGAAAACCGCAACGGCGCCTTACACATCGCCACCACCCATACCCAGGCCAAATATTTGCTCCCGGAACCGGTGCAAAAATTTCGGGAGAAATATCCGGGCATTACCATCTATATGGTGCAATCTTCGCCGCAAGAACTGATCGAGCAACTCCATCAGCACCGTGCCGATATTGCTATCTGCACCGAAAAGCTGGATGAGGACGAGAAATTAGTCGTCAAGTCCTGCTACGAATGGCAGCACATTGCCGTGGTACCGCGTCATCATCCCTTGGCGCAAGGCGATGTAACGCTGGGCCGGCTAGCCGCGTTTCCGATTTTGACTTACTCTCAAGGCTATACCGGGCGCTCCACGATCGAAAAAGCCTTCAAGAACGCCGGCAAGGAACTGGATATTACGCTGTCCGCCGCCGATTCCGACATCATCAAGACCTATGTCAGGCTGGGCTTGGGCGTCGGCATTATCGCCGGCACATCTTATGAATCGCGCAACGACAACGATCTGGTCGCCCGGGATTTATCGCATCTTATCCCACGTTCGACGACGAAGATCGCCTATTTGAAGCAATTATATTTACCGACTTATTTGCAGTATTTCATCAATGAGCTGCTTTCCAAAGCCGCCAAAGAACAAGCATATTAAAATCAAGCAGGAATTTGCCTTTCAATTTCTATATTTATCATAAGAACAGACGCAAAAACCCAAATCCCTGGACGCCGCACGCAAAAACAAAGACTTACACACCCCCAAACAATCGCAATAAGCTCTTTGCAACGAGGTAAATCATATTTTCAGATTTATATATCTCAAACAGGCATTACGTAAAACTAAGCTGCCGGTACCCGTATTGACAGTCTCAGTTTAAACCAAGTACTTTAAAAAAAATTGCTGACCGGACCACCGGAAGCCAGTACGCCTTAGCAGGCTGCTGGCTTTTTTTTGGCCCGCAGAAAACCAATAGGGAGTAATACCGCCATGACGCATTGGTATCCAGATAACTCGCAATCGATAGGCAATACGCCTTTAGTTCGGCTAAACCGCATAACCGACGGCGCGCCGGTGACTTTGCTGGCAAAAATCGAAGGCCGCAATCCGGCTTACTCCGTGAAATGCCGGATAGGCGCAGCCATGATCAACGACGCCCAACAACGCGGC
Source organism: Methylomonas rosea (assembly GCF_024505055.1). Lineage (GTDB taxonomy): Bacteria > Pseudomonadota > Gammaproteobacteria > Methylococcales > Methylomonadaceae > Methylomonas > Methylomonas rosea. Next base: position 8,270 of record NZ_JANIBL010000063.1, on the reverse strand, counting down.
CTGCTCAGCGGCGATAAGGAATTGATCGAACCCACCAGCGGCAATACCGGCATAGCCTTGGCCTTCGTGGCCGCCGCGCGCGGTATTCCGTTGACCTTGACCATGCCGGAAACTATGAGTCTGGAGCGGCGCAAGTTATTGGTAGCGTACGGCGCCAAATTGGTACTCACCGAAGGCGCCAAAGGCATGAAAGGTGCTATTGCCAAAGCCGAAGAAATTGCCGCATCGGACCCAGAGCGCTATGTACTGCTGCAACAGTTTAAAAATCCCGCCAACCCAACCATCCACGAACTGACCACCGGCCCGGAAATCTGGACGGATAGCGACGGCGCTATCGACATTTTGGTGTCCGGCGTCGGTACCGGCGGCACCATCACCGGCGTATCGCGTTACATTAAATTTAATCAGCGCAAACCTATCGTGTCCATTGCGGTAGAACCCGAGGCCAGTCCGGTATTGACGCAGTTTCGCGCCGGGGAGCCATTGCAACCGGCGCCTCACAAAATTCAAGGTATTGGCGCCGGTTTCGTACCGGAGGTATTGGATTTATCCCTGGTAGACGAAATCGCCCTGGTAAGTAACGACGATGCCATAGCCTACGCCCGCCGCCTGGCGTGTGAGGAAGGCATTCTGGCAGGCATTTCCTGCGGTGCGGCGGTGGCTGCGGCGGTGCGGGTGGCGAAACGTCCGGAACACGAAGGCAAAACCATCGTAGTCATCTTACCCGACTCCGGCGAGCGCTATTTGAGTTCCGCGTTGTTTGAAGGCCTGTTCGACCCGCAAGGTGTGGCGCTATGACCTTAGCTGAAAACGGCCAACGCTGGGAAATCGATGCGCTGGTCGCCGAACTGCGCTCGCTGCGTCTGCAATCCCTGGAAAACCGTCACCGCCGCGAACATCCGCCCAAATTGCCTTCGCGCAAGGTGTTGAGTCAAATCGTCGACAACCTGGGTGCGGCGCTATTTCCCAATCGGCTGGGCATGCCGGATCTCACCGACGAAGGCATCGATTATTTTGTCGGCCATACCCTGGACAGCCTACTCCGGCAGTTGCATCGGCAAATCAGTCTGGAATTGCAATTTGTGGCCGAACAGCAAGGCCTGTCCCTGGACACCCAAAGTCAAGCGACCGACATCACACGGCAATTTGCGGCGCAGTTGCCTGAGGTGCGGCAATTGATCGACAGCGACATTCAAGCCGCCTACGAAGGCGACCCCGCCGCGCGCTGCGCGGACGAAGTGTTGGTCTGTTATCCCGGTATTACCGCTGTGATTCATCACAGACTGGCGCATGTGCTCTACGAGTTGGGCCTGCCGCTGGTAGCCAGGGTAATCAGCGAAGTAGCGCACTCCGCCACCGGCATCGACATCCATCCCGGTGCGCAAATCGGCGAAAGCTTTTTTATCGACCACGGCACCGGCGTGGTAATTGGCGAAACCGCCGTCATTGGCCACCGGGTAAGGCTGTATCAAGCGGTCACACTGGGCGCCAAACGCTTTGACAAGGATGACAACGGCATGTTGGTGAAAGGCCACGCCCGCCATCCCATCGTCGAGGACGATGTCGTGATTTACGCCGGCGCCACGATTTTGGGGCGCATCACCATCGGCCGCGGCTCTACCATCGGCGGCAACGTCTGGCTAACCCACAGCGTCCCACCCGACAGCCTGGTTAGCCAAGGCCAGAATCGCACCGAAGTATTTGCGGGCGGTGGCGGGATTTAAAGGCCAGCTGCATATCCAATTTTTTGAAACCAAAGTTAAAGATTCTGCGAACAAAACACACAGTTAACAAACCACCACCCACTCAATAAAGGAAAATCACCATGTCAGACATTCATCAAGCCCATACCGCGTTAGGCGACGTCGCTGCGCGCACCTTATCCAATGCCACCAAAACCGTGCCCATGATGGGTACCATTACCCCTCGCTGGCTGGTGCATCTGATGCACTGGGTACCGGTCGAAGCGGGTATTTACCGGGTCAACAAAGTCAAAAGCGAAACCAGTATCGCCGTGGATTGTTCCAGCCTGGACGAAAAAGTGTTGCCGCAAACCTATGTGGATTATGAAGAATGGGGCCGCGAATATCGCCTGAATGCGGTCAATACCGTGCTGGACGTGCACACCCGCGTCGCTGATTTGTACAGCAGCCCCTACAACCAAATTCATGAGCAGCTGCGTTTGACCATCGAAACCGTCAAAGAGCGCCAAGAAAGCGAATTGATCAACAACACCGAATACGGCTTGTTGAACAACGTCGCGCCAGCGCAAAAAGTGCAAACCCGCAAAGGCTCGCCTACACCGGACGACCTGGACGAATTGATTGCCCGCGTCTGGAAAGAACCCGCGTTCTTCCTGGCCCATCCGCGCGCGATTGCCGCCTTCGGCCGTGAAGCCACCCGCCGCGGCACACCACCGCCCACCATCTCCATGTTCGGTTCGCAGTTTTTAACCTGGCGCGGTCTGCCCTTGATCCCGACCGACAAGTTGAAAATCACCAACGGCAAAACCAATATCCTGCTGTTGCGCACCGGCGAAAGCCGGCAAGGCGTGGTCGGTTTGTATCAACCCAACTTGACCGACGAACTGAGCATGGGCCTGTCCGTGCGCTTCATGGGCATCAACCATAAAGCGATCGCGTCTTATCTGGTATCGCTGTATTGTTCGTTGGCAGTGTTAACTGAAGATGCCATCGGCGTATTGGAGAATGTCGAAATAGGCAACTACTATGACTACCAATAACATAGACTTAGCCGGTCTGGCGCAACAAGCGCTAAACGGTGGTCCGGTGCCGGATGGTCTGCCGGATACCGCCGAATTGACGCGCTTGGCAAACCAGTTTTTCCGGGAAGTGCCTAACACTGGCGAGGCGATTGATACCGTGCCGGTCTCTGCGGCCACGTCCGTTCCGTTCCACAACGTCAGCTCGGGTTTCGATTCCCGGCCCGGCATCGACGACGGCGCGATTTCCGCCTTGGTGCAGCGCAGTTTTGCGTTACCCGGCACCACGGATTTGCAAACCGCCTTGGCAACGCCCATGGGCAAAGGGCAACCCGCAGCGACTAGCGGTTCATCGTTTTATTTTCTGAACGACGTATCGGCATTGGCTCGCGCGGCTCAAATACCGGGTTTAGGTTCCGCACACCCGCCGTTTGACGTGCACGCAGTGCGTAAAGACTTTCCCATTCTGCAAGAACGCGTCAACGGCTATCCGCTGGCCTGGTTGGATAATGCTGCCACTACGCAGAAACCGCAGGTGGTTATAGACAGGATTTCCGAGTTTTATCAACACGAGAACTCGAATATCCATCGTGCCGCGCATGAATTGGCGGCGCGGGCGACCGATGCCTATGAGGGTGCCCGGGAAATCGTTACGCGCTTCATTAACGCGTCATCGGCTGATGAAGTGATTTTTGTACGTGGTGCCACCGAAGCCATCAATCTGGTCGCTAAGAGTTGGGGTAAACAAAACATCGGCGCGGGTGATGAAATCATCATCAGCTGGTTGGAACACCACGCCAACATCGTGCCCTGGCAACAGCTTTGTGCGGAAACCGGTGCGGTGCTGAGAGTGATTCCGGTGGATGATAACGGCCAAGTGATTTTGGCCGAGTATCAAAAACTGCTGAATGCTAAAACCAAGCTGGTATCGTTTACGCAGGTCTCCAATGCGCTAGGCACTGTCACGCCGGCACAGGAAATGATAGCACTGGCCCACAGGGCCGGCGCCAAGGTACTTTTGGACGGCGCGCAATCGGTATCGCATTTGAAAGTGGATGTGGAGGCCTTGGATTGCGATTGGCTAGCGTTCTCAGGCCACAAAATCTTCGGGCCGACCGGCATCGGTGTGCTTTACGGCAAGGCTGACGTTCTGGAGGCCACCCAGCCTTGGCAAGGCGGCGGGAATATGATCGAAGACGTGACCTTCGAAAAAACCGTCTATCAACCGGCACCTGCGAAATTCGAAGCCGGCACCGGGAATATTGCCGATGCGGTGGGTCTGGGAGCGGCGCTGGAATATCTGAACAAGATCGGCATCGAAAACGTAGCACGCTACGAGCATGAATTGCTGGTTTATGCGATGCATGCGTTACAGGCCATTCCGGGCCTGCGCTTGATCGGCACTACACCGGATAAAACCAGCGTGTTGTCATTTGTAATGGATGGTCATAGCACGCAAGATGTCGGTAAGGCCTTGAATGAAGTGGGCATTGCCGTGCGCTCCGGACATCATTGCGCGCAACCCATCTTGCGGCGTTTTGGCTTGGAAAGTACCGTAAGACCATCGTTGGCGTTTTATAACACCTACGAGGAAATCGATAGGTTATCGGCAACGTTAAAACGTCTGCAATGTAAGTCAAGGACGTTTTAGTTCTATACGTTGAGGTCAAGGCGCAAAGTCTTGACCTCAAATCTGCTTGCTTGAAGTAGCGCGATTTTTCCCGACTTGATTGCGTAAGTTATTCTCCATTCCCCCTTCCATTTACGATGCTCAGCAAGACGCATCAGCAGGTTTTTTTATCCCGATACTGTTACAAAATATTCTGCATTTATTTGGTTGCCCTACGGGCAGCCTTTTCTGATGTCTTGATTCGCGCTGGTTTTTAAAGGCATCCCAAGCGACAATAGCGCTACGAATTTATGCTGGCGGACAGCCGAAACTAAGGATATTCGCCGTTTATGTTCAAATCCTTACAACATGTTCAGACACTCGTCGCGCTTAATACCACCAGATTACGGTCATTCGTAGTACAACAACGCACCGCCGTATTAATCAAGATTATTTGACAATTGGGCGCGTTAAACTCGAGTTAGAACTGAATAGCAATTTGCTCAATAATGAACACTGATAAATCTCAAGACAGCAAGAACAGCATCACCATGCAACACACGCCAATGATGCAGCAGCGTGTTCTTATTGTTTTTCATGGGGTTTATTGGAATAAAATTCAAACCTATACTAAAACCTATACCAAGCAACAATTACCGAAGGCGGACCGAATTCCCTGAAAATCGTATCGGTTTAACCTTTTGAACCAAAGTGATCAGTCCGGTTTGTCTTCAACGAAATACCCCGTCAAACATTCCAATTAATCTAAATCCTCATTTTAGGCTCGTTTTTTGGATTGACATCCAAATACGATGGCGCACGAACATTTGTTGCGAACCTCCAAAAATGACAAATCAAGATAAAAACGCCAGAAAAAAGCGTTTTTCGAACGTATAGAATTTTTAGCAGCGTCGTAAACTCGCCTCAAGATCATTGAGGCGAGCTTGCGATGTTCATTATTCCTTCAAAAAATCTTAAGCTTAGGTTTCCATTTCAAAACGTTGTTAAGCATCTTCAGCTTGGCATGATTGGCGGCCTTTGCATCATCAGCCAACCCATAGAATCGATGGCTGCTGGATCCATTAAAATGAATAGCAGCAACCAAGAGTCCCTGACATCAAATACTAAATTACAAAACACGCTGTGGGGGCAAGTAGCTCGTAGGCATCGCATTGATCCCTATATTCTGTATGCCGTTGCGCTCACGGAGTCGCGAAAAAACGGCGAACAGAATCGAGTCACACCCTCGCCCTGGGCCATCAATAACGCTGGCAACGCCTATATTCCTGGCAGCCAGCAGGAAGCCGAAGCCTTACTCAATCAAATGTTGGAGCAAGGTAAACACAATATCGACGTTGGCATGATGCAAGTCAATCTGCGGTAGCATGGCCACCGTGTTGCGAAACCAGAGCAACTCTTGATACCAAGCACCAATCTCGAAATCGGCGCAAGCGTACTCTCCGAGGCCATCCAATCTGTGCCTGGCAATCTCGCACATGGCATAGGCCGATATTACAGCTGGAAAAACGAGCCGGCCGCCATCCAGTACGGGCAGAAAGTAATCGCCCTGGCAAATCAAATTCGCGCAATTCTTTAGACAATCGAGGATTGCAGAATGGATGAGAATCTCTACAAACTCAATCTCGACTACCTCATTGTCGCTCAGTCCTTAATTTTTTCCGGCAGCGAACAGAAAGCCATGTTCTGCTTAGGTCTCACGACCGAAGCGGTGTCGTTGCTCCGAAAGATGCCACTCGCACAATTAAAAAGCTTGGCCAGAAGTGATTGCCTGACCTTTGCCCCCCGTTTCAATCCCCATAAATGGAGCAAATTTCTAACCGTCGAAAAAAACGAAGATACCAATGCACTCGACGCACGAACCATCGATCTTCTGATGCTCTTGTCTGCCCACCCGCCTGAGTCATGAGCAACCATTGCCCATTTGCTACTCGGCTTAAAGATCAGTATTGGGCTTATCAATTGCTGAAACGAAGATTACGCACAAAATTTGCCGGCCGGGTCATCAAAACCCTTCGACAGAAGGACTTATGTAATCTCTACTTTTCCCTACACGGAGAAAGTCCGGTCGCTGGCCTAGTCCCTAGCATCCTAGCAATGCCACAGTCACGTGAGTCGTTTCTTTACATGGCGCTATTTGCATCAATCTATCGAAGCGCTTGCTCAAGTGCTATCTCCGCCGAAATGGACCTAAACGCCCTAGTGTTTGCCTGGGATACATTTTGTGCATTCTATCCAAGCCATATCCAAGAACGCCGACCGTTTGGCCGCATACGGCCAGCAAATTTCGATGAAGCCTGGATTATCACCGAAGCACTGAGAGACGGACTCGCAGAATTACCTTACTGTACGACCTGCCATACGCCGTATTTAGTTATTCATGGCTGCAAATATCAGCAGGTCTGTCAAATGTGCGTGCTAAACCAAATCCCTAAGACCAGAATGATTACCTAACTATTGCTCCTAAGTCGTAGCCGAATTGGGGGGACTTATTATCCGGGCAGCTCAAGATCCAATGGGAAAACTTTATGCCCTCATTTCAATTCAAAGGAATATAATCCACCCATTCAATCTTCCTATGTAATCCGACTATGAAAACGGTCAATGTCAGTGGTCTAAAGAACAACCCCAGCGAAGCGTTGCGCATGGCTCATGAGGATATGGTCCTGGTCATGAATAGAAACGAACCGGATGCCGTGATGGTCGGCCTAAAATCCGCCAAAATCATCGGCATGCCGGGTGTTCGCAAGGCATTGGCGACAGCCTTGTTCAAGGACGGAAATTTATCCCTCGCTCGCTCCGCTAAACTGGCCGATATGCCATTGGCCGGCTTTATTGCGCACGTCTCGCGCTTGGGTATCCCCGTCATCGATCAAACGGCCGACGAAGTTGGGGACGATTTGGATACTCTGGACCAGTGGCTCAACCAAGCCTGATATCCAATGACCAAGAAAGTAATTGTCGACGCCAGTCCATTGATCGGCTTGGCGTTGGTGGAGGGTTTAATTTGGTTGCCCCAGTTATTTGGCCAAGTTTTCGTACCCGAAACGGTGAAACAAGAAGTGTTACCTGGCAAATCGGCGCCGGGTGAACAAGCGCTGTTCCATGCATTCGATTCAGGTTGGTTAACGGTATGGCATGAATCCATCACACCACGTTTGGATATCGACCTGGACGCTGGTGAAACGGAGTGCATCAACATCGCGCTATCGTCACCCGAAAACTATTTGCTGATCATGGACGAACGTGCCGGCCGGGCTGTGGCCAAAGAATATCAACTACAGGTCGTCGGTACGGCCGCAGTCATTGGCCTAGCCAAGAAACAAGGTTTGATTGCGTCTGCTCGAGCGGCTTTTGAAGTCTTATACCGATCGGATTTTCGGATTTCGGCTACGGTAATCAACAAAATCCTGGCGAGTGTCGGCGAGTGATCCAGTCGTTATGCAAGCCATTATTCTTTGCCCTAAAAAATGGCTTTGAGTTAAAAACCGACTTAGAACGTTAGTTCATTCGCGATAGGATTGCCCAACCGCTTAAGCATGGAGAATACAATGTCTTCACAGTCATCACTGTCAGATCGGTTCAAACGGCCCAGCCAATCGATTCAAACTCGATCAAATCACGCAATGTTTAAGGGTCATCATGCAACTGTCGATTGTCCCGAATGCCATCGAATCATGGTACCGCGCGTCGTTACTTATTACGGGCAACCAACAAAATCGATTTGTCCTTTTTGCGGTACGACGTTTGCGCAGTTTCTGGGGGGATTTCAGAAGCTGCTATCGCGCTTTCAAAGCCCTCGATTGACAACGGCAATTCTGAATAAACTATTCATAATTACCCTTGGTTTCTCCTTCCTCTGGCTGGTTAGCGACCAGATCAGTGTGTCAGGACAGCTAAGTCTTATCGCATTTTTTGGTG
>NZ_JANIBL010000062.1 GCF_024505055.1 Methylomonas rosea | reverse complement strand
TCCGGCATCCTGCCTCCCGCGACACTGGCACATCCCTGTGCGGCGGTCGCTTCCGGCATCCTGCCTCCCGCGACACTGGCACGTCCCTGTGCGGCGGTCGCTTCCGGCATCCTGCCTCCCGCGACACTGGCACATCCCTGTGCGGCGCATAACCATTTCACGGCATGGTCGCGGATTACGTAATGCAGCAGCTTCCAGAATACAAACTCATAGCTTAAAGAACTAGCTGCGGCGATTTGAGTAACAGTCGCTTCGTCAAAGCGGCCGCCTTGCTCCATAACCGCGAGTAGTGAGGCCAACGCCAATTTATGCTGACTGTTTTCCGGATCAATCACCGGCAGATAGGAGCTGCCGACAAACACAATGTTGTCTGCCCGGGCGGTTTGGTGGTCGCCATGGAATATCTCATCGTCGATCACGAAATGTAGACGCTCTACTTTCGACGCCCCGCATTGCTCCAGATAGCGGTCGAACAGCGGCGAAATCGACAAATTGAAATCCCGATCTCGCCATTTTAACGGTTGCCGATTCTTCAGCTGCGGCATCAAATCTTGCCACCACACCAGATTGACGATGTCATCGTGCATGAAGCTATTGTTCAAACTGTTGACATAAAAACAGGCATGCGGATCGAAGCTGATATATTTTTCCAGCATATCCACCATATTGCTGCCTTCCATTTCATTGTCTTGAACATAAAGCAGCACATCCCAACCCAGATCTGCAAAAGCCTTGGCTACGCCCCGCGAGCTGTATTGCATGACCGTAGTCAAACGGCTGGTAGGAATGAATATCCTGGGCGGTTTATTGCCGACTAAGCGCGGTTTTAAGGTTTTGGCTTTGTTCAATAGCTGCTGAAGTAAGATCCGGCGCTGACGTTCGACCGCACTACGGACGGCGGCAATATCTTGTTTGAGCTCGGCTTTAACGTCCTCGTCCAACTCTTCCGGAATCTCTAAATTCTCCGGGAACCGCATGCGAGAACGAATAAAAAAATCTTGCAAATCCGGTAGTTCCAGATGGATCAGATTCTCAAAACCATGCGAGGGTAACTCGCCTCGGTAATAACAAACCTGCAAGCCATCGATAGTCGGATGATCGCAAGCCACCCGATTGCGCTGCTTTGCCGCATTCAGCGCCTGTAGCGGATCTATAAAATAGGTATCGAAATGTACGTAGTCCGGCACCCTATATTGACTGCGGTATTGCGAGACTTCCTCAATCACATCCGCCGGCATGTCATTGAATTTCACGGCGCCGTCTTGAGAAATCCCGATCAACTGCGGAATCGGGAGATGGTTGTGGGAAAAAAACTCGACAAACTTGTCAGCGGGCACCTGAATGAAGTTCGGCAAGACGATGTCGGTAAGTAAACCGTCGTAATAGCAATATTGCAGGCGCTCAACACCGTTGGCATCGCGCAGCCACTGTTGTTTGGCCGCCTCGGCGTAAGCATCCTGGATATCCAGAAAAAATATGTCTGCCAGCACCAAAGTCACCAGAAGCCCAAGTCAATCAAATGAAATTGATATGTTCCGGCGGATTTTTTAAATCCCATAGAAACTTGTTCACATAATCCTGCCGGCAGCCAATGGCGCAGTCTTTATGCACATCCACCGATTCGGCCACGTCTTTGTGCACCTGCCAGTAGCGTTCGCTGGTGGCTACCAAGTCGTAAAACGAATCGCTGTGCAGATCACCGATGTAAAAGCGCTCTTTGTTAAAAAACGGCCCGCAGGGATAGATTTTGCCGTTACCGGAAATCTGCAATAAAAACGGCGTGCCGAAACATTGGTCGTACTTTCGAAAGCCATCCTTGTAAAGATTGGTTTCGCCGGCTGCATTGATCTTGTTCCACTTGGCCTGAACCACGTAGTTCTCGTTGCTAAGCGCCTCAGCTTGTTTCAGGGTATCGCCGATTTTTAGGTATGCGTCGTAATCGATACCGATTTCCTTATATTCTGAATCCGAACAATGCTTGATCACAAAGTAATCAACACCCAATTCGGCGCCCAGTTTGGCCTCGGCTAATACTTCATCAAAGCATTCCGGGATTAACACCATTTGCAAGCCCAGCGTGCATTTGTAATTGTTTTCTTTCTTGATTTTCACCAGTTCACGGATCTTGTCGATCAACAAATGAAAATTAACTTCCTTGGATTGATGCACCCGGCGAAAACCCTCCGCTGTTCCCGCGGATAAATTGAAGCGGATATAGCTCATATTTTTCAGCAGATCGTGGGCCCGATCCATATCCAGCAATAAGCCATTGGTGGCCATCGCGGTATCGATGCCCAATTCCCCTGCCAAAACGGTGGCATCGTAGAGTGTGGGGTTTAAGGTCGGTTCGCCGTCGCCAATGAATCCCAGGGAGCGCACACCCAATCTGCCGCAGTCACGGACAAAGTTCAGCAAAGCATCCCGGCCTATCATGGTGCCCTTGGTCATGTTCTGTACCACCGCGTAGCAATACAAACAGGCGGTATTGCAAAACTTGGTCAGCCCCATATCGATATGCACCGGCGCAAAGCGGTCGCCGTTTTGCCAGGCCTGCACTCTGTCTAAATGGTGCATCATTTTGTGGCCGTCGAAGCGGAAGCGTTCTCTCTGCGTGCGGAAACTGGGGCCGGTGAACTGATTGGGAACATGCTGTTCATGTTCGCTGCCGGCTTCCAGACGAATGATGCCCTCCTGGTCGTCATGGGAAATACTCTGTAATTTCTGTCCGGGCAATTTGGCCAACTGGCTGGTATCGATCACCTGATAGTCATTTGATAACGCACTGCGATCCACGATGTTATTCGACGTACGTAATTTGTGTCCGGGCTGACTGAACATGGGCACATTTTCGGGTATATCCGTGACGGCGCTGTTGCCGAAGCGATTGGTTTGTTCTGTTTTAGCCATGGTTTGATGCTCTGTTAACTGCGTTAAAACGGGCCGACGAAGCTGCGGTCGGGCTGATCTTTAGGCAAATCGGACTGCAAAGCCCCGATTACCGACTCTGTCAATTCCGATCTATCCAACATATCCAACACTGCGGAGGCGATTTGCTCGGCCCCCGGGTAATAGTGATTGGCCACAAAATGCGAGGTCGGCACCGGATGGTTGGGATAAGCAATCAAGCGCGGCACTTGTTGCAAATGATGCCCATGGGTTAACACAAGCTTCGACAAAAGTTGATGACCGGTCGACGCCAATTCCGGCGCGCAATCGGCGATGACCAATTTACCTCCGGTTTTAGCCAACGATGCGGCAACACTTTCTACATCCAAAGGGCTGACGCAACGCATATCCAGTACCTCGGCATCGATACCATATGAAGCCAACACAGTGGCGGCTTTCAAGGCTTCAATACTCATGTGCGAAAAGGCTGCCAAGGTAATTTCCGTACCCTGCCTCAGCAATGCCGCACCAGACAACTCTGCCATCGGGCAATGTTTGTCGACCTCGCCCTGTATGTGGTGCAGCCAGCGGTGTTCAATAAACAGAACCGGATTGTTGTCGGCAATCGCCGCCAACATAAAGTGGTAGGCGTCGCCGGCGGTGGTCGGCATCACCACTTTCAAACCCGGCACTTGCGCGAACATAGCTTGCAGACTTTGCGAATGCTGCGGCCCCTGCCCCCAGCCGCGGCCGATGATCACCCGGATCACCAACGGTACTTGCTGCTGACCATCGAACATGTAATGCCACTTCGCGGCGTTATTGACCAATTGATCAACCGACAACAAGGCAAAATCGATACGCTGATGCACCAGCACCGGCCGCATGCCGGCCAGCGCCGCGCCAATGCAGATGCCGGTCATGCCGTTCTCGGCCAGAGGCATATCCAGCACCCGCTCCGCGCCGTACTTTTCTCGTAAGCCCTGAGTGGTACCAAAGATGGTTTTCGGGTCGGGCACCCCCTCACCTATTAACAGCATTTCCGGAAATTTGGCCAAGGCATCATCCAAGGCTGCGCGGATCGCCTCGCCGTAACTCATCATAACCACGTCACGCATACAGGTGCTGCCTCATGCTATCAATAGTCGGGCGGCTGCCTTGCAAGGCCCATGCAAATGCTTGCTCGATTTCCTCGGTCAATTGGGCATCCATCTGCACAAGTTCGGCGTCATTGCTTAATTGCAGTCCGAGTAACATCTGCCGGGTTTGCAGCAAGGGACAACGCAATTTCCACTCCGCCAGCTCGCCGGCGCTGCGATAGCCTAAGTCGTCATCTTCGTTGGGGCCGCAATGCTCAGGCCAGCGATGGGTATGCAATTCCAGAAATTGCGGACCTAAGCCATTCCGGGCGTTGGTCACTGCTGATTGCGCCAACTGAAAGACTTCATCGGCCCGATTTCCGTCGCCGCTAAACGTATTTAAACCGTGGGCGGCGGCAATTTTGTAAATATCACGTTTGGGCTGGCGTTCCGCCAACGGCGTCATCACCGAGTATTGGTTGTTCTCACAGATAAACAGTAATGGCAGTTGTTTCAGCACCGCAAAATTCAGGGTTTCATGCATCACCCCTTCCTCGAAACAACCGTCACCGAAGAAAATCACCACCACATTGGTCGCTTCCGGCATCCTGCCTCCCGCGACACTTGCACTTCCCTGTGCGGCGTCGGATTTTTTCATCTGCTCAGCCCAAGCGTATCCGGCGGCTAATGGTACGGTACCACCAACGATGGGCGTGGAGGCGACAAACCCGGCCTCCAAGTCGGTCAGATGCATGGATCCGCCCCGGCCACCGCAGCAGCCTTCGGCATAACCATACAACTCCGCCAATAGACGCGGCAGGTCGCCGCCTTTAGCTAAATAGTGGCCATGGCCGCGATGATTGCTGAACACCTTGTCTTGAGCCGTCAAATGCGCGCAAACACCCACCGCGATGGCCTCTTCGCCGATGCAAAGGTGAGTTGGGCAACGCATTTGCTGCTCGGCATAGCGCCGGGCAATCGCTTCCTCGGCGCGGCGGATGCGCAGCATTTGATAATACAGGTGCTTCAAGTCGGCGGGTGCAGGACTCATGACGGTCATTTCAACAAAGTAGTGATGTATTTGAATAGAGCCACGGCGCGCACCGGCTCGCGGTTACAGACAATCTGCACATCCAACGCAGCCGCCGCACTGCCGGCAAACAAGGCTTGCTCCGGCGACAACCCGCCCCCCAAACACAAACCCGCCACGGACAGAAAGGCATCACCAGCGCCGATCCGATCCACTACTTTGGATGACAAAGCGGGAATTTTGTACGCGGATTTGCTTGGATCTAGCATCAATGCGCCTTTAGTGCCTCGGGTGATGGCAATATGCCCGGCATGTAATTTATCCGCCAGCTGCGCCGCCAATTCCTCGATGACGCCTCCCCGATCATGCGTAGCCAAGCGTAACTCCGGCTCGTTAAGCGATAAAAAATCGGCTTTGGGATACCGGGTGATCAGGTGGTAACCACGGTTGCCACTGTTGACTTGCGCGTTGACGGCCAGAAATTTAGCCTTTGCTGATAACGCCGCCACCATTTCGCTGGAGATAAAGCCGTTGCCAAAATCCGGCACGATGACGACGTCGTAATCGTACAAATGCTTCTCCAGCCAAGCGACGATCTTACGGTTGGTTTCCGCTGGCAGAGGTGCATCATTGTAAAAATACACTTCAAATAACTTGGCGATGTCGGCATCGACGTAACGGCGTTTGACTATGGTCGGCCGATCCTGGCTGAAGAAGAACACCGGATCAATGCCGGGATTCAGATTAGTGCGAATAAAATCCTCGTGGCTTTTGGTTGCTCCCAGGCCGGACAACAAAGTCACATTGTGGGCAAATTCCGCAACGTGATTCGCCACGGCTATTGCGCCGCCGGCAAAACGTTCGTAGTCATTGTATTTCACCGAAAACACATTGCCCTTGCCGGTCTGGCCCAAAGGCGAGGTGTAATGGTATTCATCGACAATCGCCTCCCCAACCACCAATACATTCAAGCCACTCAAGGCTTTGAGCTTGTCGATAATTTCGTTGGCGCCGACCGTTTCCTTGAATTGATCCAGATATGCGGATATTTCCGGGGAAAACACCTCAAAATATTCGTTCAATAAGCGTGTCGAACTGGACGTTAATTCATCGGTAAAATAAATCTTGCCGCCGTGCCGCTCAACCGCGTCTTTCTCATGCTGGATATTGCCGGTCAGATCGTCGCTGGTGCTTTTGTAATCGCTGCCCTTCACATACAAATCCGGCTTGACCTGGTCCAATACTTCCACCGCTGTAATCGCATGATTGATCGCCACGCTATCCACGCAAGCCAGAGCCGCGATGTTTTCAGCGCGCAAATATTGGTTGAACACCGGCCGCCCTGGGCCTTTATTGACGTATTCGTCGGCGGTAACGCTGACCAGCAACGCATCAGCCTGCCGCGCGCCGCTTTGTAGATGACGGATGTGGCCGATGTGCAGTAAATCGAAGGTACCGTGGCATAAAGCCACGGTCTTACCTTGCGCTTTCAGTTCCGCTGCACGCTGCGCGAGTTGTTCGATAGAAACGATTTTTTCCGTGGACATAAGCTTATTTCCTGAGCAAATGATCGGTTATATGGTGCAGCACGAAGAGATGCCCCAACTCGACCATGCCGTAATGACTGCTATCCAGCCAGCAATTCCAGCGCCCCAATCTCCGCAGGGGATTGTCGGCCTTAAAACCACTGAGCGTCATCACCGGTAATCCTTTTGCGTTGGCGGCTAATACCGCATTGACGATATTCAAGGATTGTCCGGAACTGCTGATAGCAATCAATAAATCGTCGGGATTGGCAAAAGCAGTAATTTGTTTGGCGAAAGCCTGCTCGTAACCGAAATCGTTGGTAAAACAGGTCAAAGGCGCGGCTTCGTGCAAGGTCAAGGCGCACAAGCCGCCGACATTTCGTAAGTCGGTGATCACGTGACTGGCAATGGCCGCGCTGCCGCCGTTGCCCAGCACCATGATCTTGGCTTGTTGGTCACGCACCCTGCTAAATTCGGCCAATAATTGTTGGATCACCGTTTCGCCGTCCAGGCTATGTCCTTGGGTGTCGGTGAAGGCGCAATTGTTGAGTAGATCCGCAAAATCCGCTGCCGCTTGTCTGATAGCCATGGGCTTCTCCCTACTTATCCAGGTATTTAAACCAATCGGCGGTGGCGTCGGCTATGGAAGCGGACGTCCACAGCGGGGCGTTTTGCCAATAATCGATGTGTGCCAGCATATTCGCCACACCCTCTTCAAAATTAACCTGCGGCTGCCAGCCAAGCTTAGCCTTGATTTTACCGGTATCGGCAAAGGTGCAATCGGGTTCGCCGGGCCGTTTAGGAATGTATTCGATGGGGCCGCCCAACAATCCCACCAACTGGTTGACGCTGTAGGTGCCGCCGCTACCGACATTCATAATCTCGCCGCGCAGTTCGGATTCGGCAGCCGCAATAAAGGCGTTGGCCACGTCGGTGACATAGGTAAAGTCTCGGGTCTGGGTGCCGTCGCCAACCACCGTGAAGGGTTTACCGTTAAGTTTTTGCGCCAGAAATACGCCAAACACTGCGCCGTAAGCGCCGGTGGTGCGGGCATGCGGGCCGTAAACATTGAATAATCGTAGCGACACAGCGGGTAAGTCATAGAGTTGCGCCCAGTGCATCACTAGTTCCTCGCCCAAATATTTGGTCAAGGCATAAGGATATTGCGGCTGAACGGGCGCGGATTCCGGCGTAGGAAACTGTTCTGGGATGCCGTAGCACGACGATGACGCGGCATAGACAAAACGCTTGATACCGGCAGCCCTGGCCGCTTCCAGCACATTGAAGGTGCCGCTGACATTGGTTTCGTAATAAGCGCGCGGTTGCTCGATGGACGGTACGATGTCCGCCAGACCGGCTAAGTGGAATACCCAGTCGATCCCGGCGAACAAAGGCGAGATGGTTTCGGCGTCACGAATATCAACGTGATGAAATTCGAAACGCTCCTGACCGAGTAAATCCGCGATGGTTTCTTTGCGCCCGCCAACCAGACTGTCGATCACGCTGACCTGGTGGCCTTGCCGCCACAGCTCACGACTTAAATGACTGCCAATAAACCCCGCGCCCCCAGTAACCAATACTTTCATGCGTCTGTCCTAGATAAAGTTGATATGGGCCGGCTGATTGGCCGTGAGTTTGTCCAGATACTGGTTGACCGCTTCCATCCGGCAGTTTTTGCGGCATTGGCTAATATCCAGTTCCTGAGAGATGTACGCCCAGTTTTGCCGACGCTTCTCGCCTTCCCAGATGTCCTGAAAAGATTGCTGTTGGATGTTACCGTAAGCAAAGCGTTGATCGGTCAAATAGGCACTGCACCCGTAGACCTCGCCATCAGCCATGATATAACCCCAAAAATAGGGGGTGGCATGACAGGTTTTATAGCGTTGAGATTCAGACTGGCTGTAGTTCTTCATGGTCTGTTCGCGAAACACCACATTAAATCCGTCACCGTTGAATTGGGCCAAGTCTTCGGCCATGCCCAGCAGATTGTCATAACGCAGGCTTTCGTAGCGGCGGGTTTCGCTGAATAGATGCTGGGAGTAGGGTTTGACGACCAGATAATCCAAACCGATTTCGCGGCAGATGCTTGCCAGCGTGGTCACTTCATGCTGGTTTTCCGGCAACAGTAAAATTTGTGCGCCCAAAGCACAGGACAATTGGTGAGTTTTTTTATGTTCGACTGCGCGGCGCAGGTTGTTCAGCACCAAATCAAAATCGGACGCCTTGGTTTGATGGATGGCTGCATAATTTTCTGCGCTACCGGCATTCAGCGACACCTTAATCCATGATACCAACGGTAAGGATTGCTCGACAAAACGTTGATTCATCAACGTACCGTTGGTAGTGAAAGACACATCAATGCCGGCGTCGAAAGTCCATTTGACGATTTCGTTAATCTCCTTGTGCAACATCGGCTCACCCTCGCCAGCATACATGATGCTTTTAACGCCGAGTCGGCCCATCTCGGCCAAGCGCTCCGCCAAAATTTTGACGTCCAATCGCTGGGCTTTGTAACCGATGTAATCGACCGCGCAAAATGTGCAGCGATGATTGCAGGCACCCACCGGCGACACCTCCATATAGATCGGATATACGGCTTTCGCTTGCTGCCAATCGTGCCTGCCATCCAACCATTGCGCCACCCGCTGCGGGTGATACACCAGTTTATGACTGTCTATGCCGTATTTGTCTGCCATGTTTTTGTCGTTTAATGTGCTTTCGGAGTGAAAAACCGCTATAGAACTGGATAAAGCGATTTCTATGCCAATAACCGGTTCAGGTAACGTGCCGCTGTTGATTGTTATATCGGCATCACAAAGCTTAGCATTAAACAATTAGTTTCAAGCCTGGAGGTAACGCTTCGCCGAAGACTTGCTTTTCCTGTTGTTCATCCAACTGTTTGAATTCGGCGACCATGTCTATCCAGGAAACTGGGGATTTAGCTTGTTTGAGTTTGTCTATCACCTGCTCCCGCAGGCTATCGTCGATATCCCGGGCCCGGTCGTCGCAACGCCTGGCCAACAAGGTGGCGGCAAATCCGGCTTGGGTTAGCTTTTTCCAGTCAGCTTTCAATAGCTGTTGCAGCCAGATTTCGGCTGTCGCCGGTGGAATTACTTGATGATTGTTTCCGTGAAACAGAATCCGCCCACCGATACGCCCGACTGCCCACCAACTCTGCTCCGGCTCTCCGGCCTTTTCCAGACGCTTTAGCAGCCATTCGCCAAGCTGGGTTTTATCGGCAATCGTCAATCGCTCCAGCGCGGCCGCCAGCCGCACCATATCTTCGTAACCTCTTGTCGCCAGTTGCTTCACGACGCCGGGTTGGCGCGCGGCCGCCGGATTGATAAATTTGGCGATGTCGTTAAAGATGCGTTGCTGGGCATCGGCATTCAAGCCGCCGGCAACGCGCCGCCACAAGGTCCACCATTCGGCCCAGTTCTGTTTTTCGTTAACGAATTGCAGCCCTTCCGCATACAGCTTCCAGAGTTGCTCTACCCGCCAATCGTCGAGCGGATAACCAAAACCCGGACGCAGGCAAAAGCCGGTCAAACTCAACCAGAGGCGCTCATGCTGTTCACTACGCCGCCGGTATTTACTGCCTTCCAGCAAGGCCGTAAACAATTCGCGCAGCAACGGGGTTTGCCAGGCGCCCCGCGGTGCGGCGAGAACGTTTTCCAGATCGGCGCGCAAGGTTTTTACTGCTTGCGGATCGACTTGTTTGGATTTGGCTCCGAATACGGCCTGGATTTTTTCCAGCGCTTGCGGCAGCTGGTTAGGTAATTCGGCATTGACGGCAGCTTGCGCCTTTTTGCGAATTTGAAACTCTACATCCCAACGCAGAGTGGAATCTGCCACCGCCACACACTGCAATTGCAAGGTACCGACTTCTGTATAAGTAGCCAGCAATTGCACCGCCACTTCAGATTTCTGCTGGCCTTCGAATGCCACTGCCAACGGCGGCAAGCTGTGAAAACGTTCGTCATCGAGCTCGACAATGTCGCCGGGTTGGTAAGCGCCATCCCCGCTGCTGGACAACAAATGAAAACGCACCGGTTGTCCCACCCTGAGAGCGAATTGCCGATCGCTCAACAGAATCTCATGACCTTCCTCGCTACCTTTTGGCAGGATACAAACCCCTTGGCCTGCCTGCTTATTGTTGCCGCTTGTAGCGTTGAGGGTATCGACCAGCAGAAAGTAACTCCGTGCAGCGCCGCCGCCGATTTTCAATTTCTTGTCGCGGCGGGCAATGGCGTAACTCACCGCGCCGTACGCAACCGCCAATTCCGGATGATTATTATCCAGCAATAATGGCGCTTGCCCACCACGCCAACCGGCTAATAAATCAATCAAGCGTTGCACCATGGCCGGACTGCGAAACACGCCGCCGTTCAGCAATAATGCGTCCGGGACTATTTGATGCTCTGTGTCCGCGCAGCCCAACGCCGCTTGTGCCGCTTGCGCATGCAAGTGCAAAAAGGCGGCAATATGCTTGCTGATAGCAGGCTCCGCCGCGTAGGGCAAGCCAAACTCCACCACGCCGCTACGCTTTCTATCCGGCAGGTCTTGCAAGCCTGACATAGGTAAAAAGCCATCCAAGGCAATTTCCTTAACTTCCTCCCTGTTTAGCGTGGTGCTTTTAGTGCCACCAATCAACCTGGAACCACCACCCAATAAGGTCACAGCAACGTGCTCGGGCGCATCTACAGCCAAAAGTTGCTCTTTGGCGATCCGGCATTGCTCCAGCAATTGCGACAAATCAGCGGTGGAGAGCTTTTTATCGCCGGCTCGCAAGCGGCTTTCCGCTAAATGCGCCAGAGCCAGATCAATATTGTCGCCACCCAACATCAGGTGGTCACCGACACCTATACGCGTCAGCTGAGGTTCCTCTGAGCCCTGCTCAATCTTGATCAACGTCAAATCGGTAGTACCGCCGCCGACATCGCAGACCAATAATAGCCGGCTACCGGCCAGACTGGCTTTGATGGTACCGGCATGCCGGCGTAGCCAGTCATAACAGACCGCTTGCGGCTCTTCCAGTAACCTGACGCCGCTCAAGCCGGCCATCTTTGCCGCTTCTAGGGTCAATGACCGCGCGGACTCGTCGAAGGAAGCCGGCACCGTAATCACAACTTCCTGGAGAGTAAGTGGCGCAGAGGGGAAACGCTGCTCCCAAACGGAACAGACGTGTCGCAAATAACTAGCACTTGCTTCCAGCGGCGAGACTTTAAATACTGATTCGTCGCTTCCCCACGGCAAAATAGCCGCGCTATGATCGACGGCGGTGTGCGACAACCAACTCTTGGCGCTGGTAACCAAACGGCCTTGCGACTTAGCCCCCAACAGACGCGCCGCTTCACCGAGCACAGCGCCATTTTCCTGGGTTAAAAACCCGGCCTCGGCGCTTATTTCTCCGGGCGCGGGGTGGTACCGCACCGATGGTAATAACGGCTTGGCATTCACTTCCCCTGGCGCTAACAGCTGAGGAATCTCGAACAGGTGAATTGCTTTCGCAGGATCATTGGCGTCGGAGTAAGCGACGACGGTGTGAGTAGTGCCCAGATCGATTCCGACCGAGTAAGTAGCAGCGTTGTTTTTCAAAGGTACTAAATCTAATTGCTCTAATAATGTTATGCCGTCTGCCACGTATCGAAGCAAACTTGCGAATGGGATATTTTAATCGGCTTTCTGATCGGACACTCTCGTTTTTCTCGATCACGCTTTATCCAAACAATTGCCGCCAATTGAAATAAAACGTCAGCAAAGAACATTCTTTCGAC
Source organism: Methylomonas rosea (assembly GCF_024505055.1). Lineage (GTDB taxonomy): Bacteria > Pseudomonadota > Gammaproteobacteria > Methylococcales > Methylomonadaceae > Methylomonas > Methylomonas rosea. The sequence continues at coordinate 18,696 of NZ_JANIBL010000062.1, read as the reverse complement.
GTGTTTCGAATAAAATGCTTGCGCGGCTAATCTTTGCGATGTTACTTTTCGCCTACGGCAATTGTCAGTTTATTGCATTACTGAACACCCCCAGCAAGAGCAAGGATTGGCACTGCATACTGCTCGAATCTGAATCTAGACCAAGCAAACCACAGCGATTATTAACCAATTTAGCGAGTTAAATTCATGTTTATTAAACCATCCGCATTAGCTGGCGTCCTGTTGCTGGCCGCCAGCCAATCAGCCGACGCTGTCGTCATCAATTTTGACTATACCTACGATGGCGGCTTTTTCTCCGGCAGCAATTCAAGTAGACGAGACATTCTGGATGCCGCTGGCGGCTTTTTGGGAAGCATCTTGACCGACAGCTTGACAGCTATATCATCCGGCGGTGGCAATAATTTCAGCGCGGTATTTATTCGTCCAGATACTGGCGCAGAGACTACATTAAGCAATTTCAGCGTTGCAGCCGACACACTTACCGTGTTTGTTGGTGGACAGACCATGGGCGCCGGCAACTTGGGCTATGGCGGCTACGGCGGTTACAACGTCAGTGGAACCCAAGATTTTTTGAATAATGCGTCACTGCGCGGCCAATCCAATCCTACCTCCGGCCCGTCGGCAACCGATTTTGCACCGTGGGGTGGTCAATTGACCTTCAGCAGCTCGGCAAGCTGGTATTTCGACGCCGATCTTTCAACCACGGAAGCCTTTAGCGGCAACGATTTTTATTCGGTGGCGCTGCACGAGTTAGGCCACTTATTAGGTCTGGGGAGTTCGGACTCTTGGGATAATAAAATATCAGGTTCCAGCTTTACCGGTGCCAATGCAGTAGCGGCTTATGGAGGCAATGTGCCGCTGGAAGGAGATACGGTTCATTGGTTGGACGGAACGAAAAGCACTGTAAACGGCATTGAGCAAGAAACCGCAATGGACCCAACTATACACGTCGGCACGCGCAAGGTGTTTACGCAACTCGATCTCGCTGCGCTGAAAGATGTGGGCTGGCAAGTTTCGGTAACCGCTGTGCCGGTTCCTTCGGCCGTTTGGCTATTCGGATCTGCTTTACTAGGTTTTATAGCAAGCAAACGTAAGCAAAATTTGAGTTTCTAGCAAATTCATCACTATCGCGCCGGACACGCCAAATGGCTAATAAATCCGGCGCGATAAAGCGATTAAAACCTATTGAGTAACACCTGATAAAAACGGCACAAAACTGACGCGTTCTATCACTTCATCCTCAAAGCCCTGCTCCGTGCGGGTAATCCGATGCAATTCCTGCATCCCTTCCAGACCGACCGGGATCACCATCACCCCCCCCACAGCCATTTGCTCAAGCAATGCTTCCGGAATTTCCGCCGGAGCGGCAGCGGCTAAAATCCCATCGTACGGCGCATGCTCCGGCCAACCCCACCCGCCATCGCTATGCTTAAAGCCGACGGTCTTGATATTCAACTCCCACAACGTATCTCTAGCTTTTTTCATCAACGGCGCGATCCGCTCCACCGAATAAACTTGCTCTACCAGCCTAGCTAGTATTGCGGTTTGATATCCGCAACCCGTACCGATTTCCAGCACCTTGTGCAGCGCACCTTTTTCCAATAGCAATTCAGTCATTTTGGCAACAATATACGGCTGAGATATAGTTTGATTGTGGCCGATCGGCAAAGCAGTATCCTCGTAAGCGCGACTCTCCAAAGCTTCGTCGACAAAAATATGCCGCGGCGTGTCAGCCATTACCGCCAAGACTTTGCTGTTGTAGATACCTTGCTCGCGCAACCGAGAAATCATGCGCTCTCTGGTCCGCCGCGAAGTCATGCCTATACCCTGAATGCGCCGGCTCATACGAGCGCCTCCATTGCCAGCCAATCGCGTAACCCCTCTAATCGTTCGTAACGCGTCAAATCCAGCTGCAACGGCGTCACTGACACATAACCGTTTCTAATTGCATCGAAATCGGTACCGGGCCCGGCGTCTTGTTCGCTACCGGGCGGCCCTACCCAGTAAATAATGTGGCCGCGCGGATCCTGTGAGCGTATCACTGCTTCCGCTTTGTGCCGTTGCCCGAGGCGGGTAGATTGATAGCCTTTTAACTCGGCAATCGGTAAATCGGGCACGTTCACGTTTAATAAAGTATCTTCCGGTAATGGGTGAGCCAGGATTTTTTGCATTAACGTCACAGCTACGTGTGCTGCTGTCTCAAAATGTTTGGGATCGCTGGACGCCAAAGATATGGCGACCGCCGGCAGACCCAAAAAACGCCCCTCAGTGGCGGCGGCCACAGTGCCAGAATAAAGCACATCGTCTCCAAGATTGGCGCCATGATTGATTCCGGCAAATACCATATCGGGTTCTTGCGCCAATAAGCCGGTAATCGCCAGATGAACGCAGTCCGTCGGCGTACCATCTACCCTAACGAAACCATTGTCGCATTGAGTGGCCCGTAAGGGCATGTCCAAGGTTAAAGAGTTGCTTGCGGCACTCCGGTTTTTATCCGGTGCCACTACCGACACATCGGCGTACAGACGCAGAGCCTCCGCCAGCGTATTGATGCCTTGAGCTAAATAACCGTCGTCGTTGCTGATAAGTATGTGCATACCGCTGTGAAACGCTTTAAAATTCCCGCATAGTAGCAAAAAAACCGCAAAACCAGCAGCTTACGTGACAAAAAAAACCAATCCCTCAGACGACGCACTCTTGTTTCGGAATACAATCGGCACAGTCACACCGATAGACACCAATACGGTGATTCTTAAGCCTGATAAAAAACCACGGCCAATACCCGTATTCAAACCGTTGGAGCAGGTCGACCCTCTGCAAAAGGATGTTGAGGGCAGCTTGGAAACCTTATTTCAAGAAGACAAGATTGCTTTCCTGGTACCTGGCATGCAAAAAAACGTACTCAGAAAGCTTCGTAAGGGATATTACGGTTTGGATGCCGATATCGATCTACATGGCTTAAACAGTCGCGATGCACAGTTGCAACTACTGCGCTTTTTACACTATTGTGTTGAGGACGGTTTTCGCTGCGTACTAATTATCCATGGTAAGGGCTACAACTCACCGAACAATCAACCAGTGTTAAAAAATGACATTAATCTCTGGCTACGCCAACATAAAGACGTACTGGCGTTTTGCTCGGCCCCATCAAAAGCTGGCGGAACGGGTGCATTGCTCGTGTTATTACGTTTGTCAGAAAAATTTGTTACGTCCGAAGAGGAGTATTAGATAGATCGGCCCTGGCATCCCCCTCTCTGCTAAACCAATTCATCTACCCGTCGATTACACACCCAAACCTGTCCCGCCGAACCCTTATTGCACTAATATTTCGTTTCGCCTTGACTTGCGCAACTTGTTGCTCTAGTTTTTCAAGTATTGCTCTTCCAATTTTTTGAGAAAAACATTCAGCGCCATGACGACTCACCTTCAGCGAACTCCCAGCCTGCAATACAAAGTAAAGCCTGAAGGAGATATTCAGCAATGAGCCTTAACGTCGGGATCGTCGGCTTAGGCAGAATCGGCCGCGGGGTATTAAGAGGAAATTTCACGCAAACGAAAGGCGGAAGATTCGATATTCGAGTGGTATGCGACGTAATGGCAATAGACCACGTCGCCTATCTGCTGGCTAACGATAGTACCTACGGTCGCCCTCCGTTTCACGTGGATTGCGATGGCGACGACCTGATTATTGATGGTAAAAGAGTTCACTATCAAAGGGTGGACCGGCGGCGCAGCTCGCCCGATGATGACAGCTTTGGCATATTGCGCCGATTTAATCTTGATGTCTTATTTGACGCTACCGGCACCGCCACAATCCATGATTTCCGTTCATTAATAAAGCAGGATGTCGCAAAAAAAGTCCTCTGCACATGGAATGTGAGTGGTTGCGATATCAGCCTGGTATTCGGCGTAAATAATTCAGCATACGATCCAGGGCACCACGACGTCATCTCCGCCAGCACCTGCACGGGCAATGCACTGGTTCCTATCTGTCATGTGCTTGACCAGCACATCGGTATCGATTACGCCCGAGCCATCACCATCCATCCGCAACTTTCGGATCAACGTGTACTGGATGGTTATCACGCATCATCCCAACTTGGCAGAGGCTGTGCGTCTTCGATTATCCCGACCAGCACGAACGTCGGTAAATCCACGACACTGGTATTACCGCAACTCGAAGGCAAATTGGAGGCGATGTCATACAGAGTGCCGACTGCGATTGTCTCTGTCATTGATTTGACGGCCACTCTTTCGCGAAAAACGTCGCAGGAAGAATGCGTAGAGCTGTTTGAAGATTACGCCAGCAAACAATTGGCAGGTATCATTCATTGCGACTACGGCGCATGGGGCCATCAGAAGGCCAGCATCGATTATATGGAAACGGAATATTCTTCAATCTTATTGATGCATCATCTCACTGTCAGCCAAGGCCGCCAACTCGGCTTGTCTTTGATGCATGACAATGAACATGCATATTGCTGCCGTGTACTAGACGTATTAGGGGTTTTACAAAACTAGCGTAGCAAGCCGGCAAAAGTCCTAATACACTCTGATCGAGTTATGGCGGAATGAACCAAATAGCAAGCTTCTCAGCGGAGTCTTCACCCAACGCAACAATTTTAATTCTTGGCAGCATTCCTGGGAAAGCTTCTCTTGCCGCTCGTCAATATTACGCACATCCGCGTAATCATTTTTGGCCTATCATAACCGAGCTTCTGGCAATAGATCCTGCCAGCCCATACTCAGCGAGAATCGAATCCTTAAAATTAGCCGGCATAGCACTATGGGATGTAGTCAAGTCATGCGATAGGCACAACAGTAGTCTCGATACAAAAATAGACAAAAACAGTATTGTTACGAATGATTTTCCAGGCTTTTTCCTAACCCACCCAAATATTACACATTTATTTTTTAACGGTTTAACTGCGGAAAAAACCTTTCAAAAGCATGTTCAACCTTATATTGGCACAGATGGGTTGATATACCACCGATTACCCTCTACAAGCCCGGCGCATGCAGCGATGTCATTTCAAGAAAAACTGGAAAGTTGGCGCATATTGACAAAGGTATTAGCAAAAACCTTGTGCGTATAAAAAGGAGAGATACTTCTGAATCAAGCCAAAATAATCAGTGCCAGAAATGTATTCTAGGAATCTAAATTAACACTCGAAGCAAAATTGAAAGGGTAAAAACAGAAACGGCAGATTAGCTGTCCAGCTAAAATCTGCCGCTTAAAAACCGTAGGTTGAAAACCTGACTAGGTTTATTCTTCCGTTTGAATTGGTTCAGGTCTGTCTACCAGTTCGACATATGCCATAGGCGCATCATCGCCAGACCGAAACCCGCATTTAATAATCCTTAAATACCCACCGTTTCTGGACTGGTATCTTGGTCCAAGCTCGTTAAATAATTTAGTTACAACATCTCTATCACGTAGTTTAGAGAAAGCCTGCCGGCGTTTTGCAACAGAATCAATTTTAGATAGCGTAATCAAAGGCTCGGCGATTACACGTAACTCTTTAGCCTTAGGTAAAGTAGTCTTGATTAATTCGTGTCTAAACAGCGAGCACGCCATGTTACTGAATAGCGCTTTTCTGTGGCTACTATTTTTATTTAACTGTCTTCCAGATTTACGGTGTCTCATTTTTCAAATGCCTTATATTCAAATTCCAGCTTGCGATTGATCAGCCAGATTTTCAGGTGGCCAGTTTTCCAACCGCATACCCAATGACAGACCTTTAATTGCAAGAATATCTTTAATTTCCGTTAACGATTTCTTACCTAAATTCGGTGTCCTCAACAGCTCTACTTCAGTGCGTTGTATCAGATCACCAATATAGAAAATATTTTCTGCCTTTAGGCAGTTGGCAGAACGGACCGTCAACTCCAAATCATCTACTGGGCGCAACAAAACAGGGTCGAACGACTCCTCTTCAATAGCCACCTCTTCATGTATCTGTTCGTTAACTTTTTCGAAATCAACAAAAACCGATAATTGATCATGAAGAATGGAAGCAGCCAGCTTGATTGCTTGCTCAGGATCAACAGTGCCGTTTGTCTCTAATTCGATAACAAGCCTGTCAAGGTTAGTGCGCTGTTCTACACGGGTGCTTTCTACATGATAAGCAACTTTCACTATAGGGCTAAACGCTGCATCGACCATTAGTACGCCTACAGGCGCATCGTCATACATCTCTTTCCTAAGACTGGCTGGGACATATCCTCTACCTCTCTCGACTTTAATTTTGATGTTGAGCGAACAATCCTGGTTATTAATGTTGGCTATTATCAAATCGGGATTTATCAACTCTACATTATGAGGCAGATCAATATCCCGAGCAGTGACAACACCAACACCGTTCTTTGACAGCGTAAGAGTTACCTCGTCCTTGGAATGCACGACGACAGCTAGTTTTTTAAGGTTCAGTATAATGTCTATAACATCTTCTTGAACACCCTCTATAGTAGTGAATTCATGCAATACGCCTTCAATAGAGATTTCCGTGACTGCGCAACCTGGAATTGAAGACAGCATAACCCGTCTCAAAGCATTACCTAAAGAATGCCCAAAGCCGCGCTCCAGAGGTTCGATAACGATTCTCGAGTGGTTGGCCGATTCGTTTATCACCTCGACAAGTCTAGGCTTCAGTAGGCCAACAATAGAACTCTGCATAATTTAAATCCTGGACTTATTTACTACTTAGAATAAAGCTCAACAACCAGCTGTTCATTGATGTCAGAGCCTAAATCTACGCGGTCAGGCACAGACTTGAATGTTCCACTCATCTCTTTCGAATTCACTTCGACCCAAACAGGAAAACCGTACTGCTCTGTCACGACCAGTGAGTCTTTAATACGCTGTTGGCTCTTGGCTTTTTCTCTGATCTTGATTATGTCGCCAGCAGCTACTTGATAAGAAGGTATGTTAATTAACCTATCATTTACCAAAATCGCCTTGTGAGACACTAACTGCCTAGCTTCCGCGCGAGTAGCCGCGTAACCCATGCGGTAAACGACGTTATCTAAACGTGACTCCAAAAAGTCAAGGAGATTCTGGCCGGTAGCGCCTTTTTGTAGATCAGCAGCTTTATAATAATTCCGGAATTGTTTTTCTAACACTCCGTATATGCGACGCAACCGCTGTTTGGCGCGGAGCTGCATAGCATAATCAGAATTCCTTGTACGCTTAGCGCCATGTTGACCAGGTCTTTGTTCCAATTTACATTTGCTTTCCAGAGACTTACCTCTGCTTTTCAAAAATAAATCAGTACCTTCCCTACGACTCAGCTTGCAAGCAGGACCAAGATATCTTGCCATTAATTTTACTCCACTATCCTAAACACGACGTTTTTTGGGTGGGCGACAGCCATTATGAGGTATAGGCGTCACATCCACGATATTTGAAATTTTGAATCCCATGCTGTTCAAGGAACGAACAGCAGATTCTCTACCAGGCCCAGGCCCTTTTATCATAACATCCAGATTCTTCATACCATATTCCTGGGCTACAGCTCCAGCTTTCTCGGCAGCCACCTGTGCCGCAAAAGGCGTGCTTTTGCGTGAGCCACGAAAACCGGATCCACCAGATGTTGCCCAAGATAACGCGTTACCTTTTCTGTCTGTAATAGTAACGATTGTATTGTTAAAGGAAGCATGAACATGAACGATACCGTCCGCGACTTCTTTCTTAATACGCTTTTTAACTCGATTCTGGGTTGCCATCAAAAATGCCTATCTAGATGTTTTTATTTAGTAACTGACTTACGCGGACCTTTACGAGTCCGAGCATTTGTTCTGGTTCTTTGTCCTCTCAATGGCAAGCCGCGGCGATGCCGGATACCACGATAGCAACCTAGATCCATTAATCTTTTTATATTCATCGAAACTTCTCTACGAAGATCACCTTCTACAGTCATCGCAGAAATAACCTTACGTATCGACTCCACTTGATCCTCAGAAAGGTCTCGAATCTTGACGGTTGGCTGCACCCCAACTTCATCGCAGATGTTTCTAGCAGTTTGCCTGCCAATTCCATAGATAGCAGTCAATGCTATCTCCGCATGCTTATGGTCAGCCACGTTTATACCGGCAATACGAGCCATTCAAATACTCCAAAAACAGTACTATAAGGTTAAACAGGGGATTATATCACCCTGCAAAATAAATCACAAAAACAAATCAGCCTTGACGCTGTTTATGCCTGCCATCTTTGCAGATAACGCGTACAACGCCATTTCTTTTAATTACTTTACAACTTTTGCATATGGCTTTTATTGAAGCTCGTACTTTCACGGCAAACTCCTAGAAATTTTAAGATTTTTTCAAATTGGCTTTTTTCATCAAGCCTTCATATTGCTGTGACATTAAATGCGTCTGCATTTGCGAGATAAAGTCCATCACAACAACCACAATGATTAATAAGGAGGTACCACCAAATGAAAACGGCACGTTCCAATAAACAATTAAAAACTCAGGCAACAAACAGATAAGGGTGATATACACAGCACCTATCAGAGTTAGACGAGTCATAACCTTATCGATATAGCTCGTCGTGTGAGCACCCGGCCGAATCCCTGGGAGATAGGCACCTGACTTTTTAAGGTTTTCTGCAGTTTCTTTTGAATTAAAGACCAAAGCGGTGTAAAAAAAACAAAAGAACACTATGGCCAACGCATAACACAAAACGTAAACAGGCTGACCCGGGGAAAGCACAGAAGAAATATCCTGGAGCCATGAAAAGCCATCAACATTTCCGAACCACCCTGCTATTGTGGCGGGAAATAAAATAATGCTTGAAGCGAAAATAGGAGGGATCACGCCTGCCATATTCAACTTAAGCGGCAAAAATGAACTCTGCCCTGAATATACTTTATTGCCTTGCTGCCGTTTTGGGTAATTAATGGTTATCCTTCTTTGCCCTCTTTCGACAAAAACAACGATGCCAGTGACCACTATAGATAAGGCGAACAGTACGACAATAAACGCACCATTCATTTCTCCGGTACGAGCCAATTCCAGCGTTCCACCGATAGCGGACGGCAATCCAGACACGATACCAGCGAAAATAATTAGCGATATACCGTTACCAATACCTCGCTCAGTAACCTGCTCCCCGAGCCACATTAAAAATATGGTTCCAGTAACTAATGTAATGGTAGTAATCAGCACAAAACTTACGCCGGGCTGGATGACAACAGCTAGACCACCAGCAGTTTGATTTTGCAGCGCAACAGAAATACCTATCGATTGGAACATGGCCAAAACAACAGTACCGTAGCGAGTATACTGGGAAATTTTTCGACGCCCGGACTCCCCTTCTTTTTTCAGCTGCTCCATGGCAGGAATGACTATAGTCATAAGCTGCATAATGATAGAAGCCGAAATGTAAGGCATTATACCCAGCGCAAAAAGGCTCAAGCGCATCAAAGCACCACCCGAAAACATGTTAAACATGTTTAAGATAGAACCGGACTGTTGCTCGAACATTATTGATAACGCTTTTGGATCAATTCCTGGAACAGGAATATGTGCACCAATTCTGTATACAACAAATGCGCCTAAAACAAATAACAATCTCGACTTAAGCTCACCGAACCGAAATGTGCCGGCTGAAACATCAACTCCTTTAGCACTCACTTAAGCCTCGACTTTGCCACCAGCAGCTTCAATAGTTAATTTTGCACCAGCCGTTACACCGATTCCTTTTAAAGTTAAAGATCGAGAAACAGCTCCAGTGTTGACTACCTTAACCTTTTTCGAAAATGCAGGAATGATGTTTTGGCTAATCAATAACTGAAGGTCGATAACTTCGGCTTGGAGGACATCTATTTCTGCTAAACGAACCTCGGCAGTAAATTTTTTAGTCCTGGAAGTAAAACCGACTTTTGGCAGTCTACGTTGCAAAGGCATCTGACCACCTTCAAAACCTACCTTATGAAAACCACCAGAACGAGCCTTCTGACCTTTGTGGCCTCTACCGCAAGTTTTACCGTCCGTAGATCCTATGCCTCGCCCAACGCGTTTCGCTTTTTTTCTTGCGCCGCACGCAGCTTGTATTGTGTTCAGATACATTAAACTTCCTCAACTTTTAGCATATACGCGATCTTATTGATCATTCCGCGATTTTCTGGGGTATCGATAACTTCAACGACCTGTCTAATTCTGCTCAGACCCAATCCTTTCAAACATTGCTGATGACTCTTTAAGCGGCCATTTTTACTTTTAGTCATCATTACGCTTAATTTTTTGCCACTCATATTCGCTTTACCCTGTTATTTGATCAACAGTTAAACCGCGCTTTGCTGCGATTTTCTTAGCATCATGCATTGCGGTCAAACCATTAATTGTCGCACGCACAACATTGATCGGGTTACTTGTTCCGATACACTTAGCCAACACGTTATGCACACCGACGACTTCAAATACCGCACGCATAGCGCCACCGGCGATGATGCCCGTACCTTCTGACGCAGGCTGCATGTAAACCTTAGCGGCGCCAGTGTTCGACATTATTGAATATTGTAATGTGCCCTCTTTCAGAGCTACTTTGCGCATATTTTTTCTGGCTTGCTCGAGCGATTTTTGAATCGCCACGGGCACTTCTCTGGCTTTGGACACACCATAACCAACGCGCCCATCGCCATCACCAACAACTGTCAGTGCAGCAAAACCAAAAACTCGACCGCCTTTTACAACTTTCGCAACACGTCTAACAGAAACTAATTTTTCCTGCAATCCGTCTGTACTACCTTGAGATGGTGCTGTTGCCATGCTATTCCCCTAAAACTTCAAGCCAGCTTCACGTGCAGCGTCCGCTAACGCTTTTACGCGGCCATGATATTTAAAACCAGAGCGATCAAACGCAACTTCAGTTACACCCGCCGCTATAGCTCTTTCAGCAACAATACGACCAACCTCGGTAGCGGCCTTAATATTACTTGTGTTACTAAGACCTGCCTTAACATCAGCTTGTAATGTAGATGCTGAAGCTAGGGTAGCAGTGCCATCAGCACTAAGCACCTGCGCATAAATATGCTGGGAAGTTCTATGTATAGTAAGTCTGTTTACATTTAACTTTTTGATTTTGCAGCGCAGCCTTAGTGCTCTTTTTAATCTTGAAGACTTCTTATCCATCACTTCACCTATTTCTTCTTGGCTTCTTTTCTAGCCACGTATTCGTCAGCTATTCTCACACCCTTCCCTTTGTAAGGCTCGGGCGGGCGAAAAGCTCTGATCTCAGATGCGACTTGGCCGACTTTCTGTTTATCGTTGCTCTTCACATGCAATTCTGTTTGGGTTGGCGCTTCAACAGTTACACCCTCGGGAATTAAATATTCAACAGGATTTGAATAACCCAAGGACAGTGTTAAAAGATTATCTTTAACTTGCGCTCTATAGCCTACCCCTACCAGCAGCATCTTTTTAACGAAGCCTTCAGAGACTCCTTTCACCATATTATTAATTGAAGCTCTGGCAGTACCAGCGTGGGCCTTAGCACCTTTTACGCTATCGTCCCATTTAACTCTGATTACGTTGGATTCGATTTCAAGATCAACAGCATCACAAAGGTCAAACGCAAGTTGACCTAGTTTGCCGTTAACTATCATTTGCTTGCCATCAACTTTAACATCAACACCTGATGGCAAAGTTATGGGCGCGTTCGCTACTCTAGACATGATATACCTCTTAAATTAGCAGACAGTGCATATGACTTCGCCGCCGTGCCCTATTGCACGCGCCGCACGATCAGTCATCACACCATTAGAGGTTGAAACTATAGCTATGCCTAAACCACCTAACACCTTGGGTAACTCGTCTTTAGACTTGTAAATTCTAAGACCGGGACGGCTAACTCGCTTAACGCTCTCAATAACAGGAACTCCGTTGTAATACTTTAATTCAACGGTCATTTCTGTATGGCAACCGGTAACTTCAGTTTTAAAATCGGTAATATATCCCTCTTCTTTCAAAACCTTCGCAATAGCGAGCTTTAACTTGGATGAAGGGATTTTTACACTTTTCTTTCCAGCAGATTGACCATTTCTAATTCTGGTTAGCATATCTGCTATTGGATCTGTCATACTCATTTTCTATTCTCCAAAACTTAAACAGAACTACCAGCTAGCCTTTGATAAACCAGGCACGTCGCCACGCATGGTCGCTTCTCTTAATTTATTTCTGCTAAGACCGAATTTTCTGTAATATCCGTGAGGACGACCGGTCAACTTACATCTGTTACGTAATCTGGATTGACTGGAGTCTCTGGGTAATTTTTGAAGTTGAATTTGAGCATTCTCTTTTTCTTCAAAAGAGCTATTTGGAGATCTAATTACTTCCTTCAATTGGTTTCTTTTTGCCTGATATTTTTTAATCAGACCTTCACGCTTTACTTCGCGCGCAATCATTGATTTTTTTGCCATGTCGATACGCCTTAGTTTTTAAATGGAAAATTGAATAACTTCAACAACGCCAAACCTTCTTCGTCTGTTTTAGCGGTTGTTGTAATACAAATATCCATACCACGGAGCGCATCGATCTTGTCATAATCTATTTCAGGGAAAATGATTTGCTCTTTAATTCCCATTGAATAGTTGCCACGACCATCGAAGCTCTTGGAACTCATACCTCTAAAATCCCGAATTCTAGGTATTGAGATCGTAATCAATCTATCCAAAAACTCGTACATTTTATCGGCGCGCAAAGTAACTTTGCAACCGATAGGCATATCGTCACGAATTTTAAATCCGGCAATAGATTTTCTTGCCAAGGTAACTACTGCTTTTTGTCCTGATATTTTTTCCATATCAGAAACTGCAGACTGCAGGACTTTCTTATCCGCAATAGCTCCGCCAACACCCATATTAAGAGTTATTTTGGTAAGCTTTGGGACTTGCATTATTGTTTTGTAGCCAAATTGCTCCTGCATCGCAGGAATAATTTCAGATTTATATTTACTTTGTAGTCTAGCCATAGCCTTATTACCTTAGAGACCAACGTTTTCGTTAGTGGATTTAAAATATCTGACTTTTTTTCCATCATCTAGAATTCTAAAACCAACTCTGTCGCCCTTTTTAGTTTTTGGGTTAAATAAAGCAACATTCGAAATGTCAATGGGCATGTTCTTATCAACAATACCACCAGAAACACCCAGATTCGGGTTACCTCGCTGGTGCTTCTTTACTAAGTTAATACCTTCGACTAATAGCTTGTTATCTTCAAGCACCTTACTTACTTTCCCTAGCTTACCCTTATCTTTTCCCACTATCACGATGACTTCATCGCCTTGCTTAATCTTTTGCATCTTTGGACCTCTACCTATAATACTTCTGGCGCTAGAGAGATAATCTTCATGAACTTATCGCCTCTTAATTCACGAGTAACCGGCCCAAAGATACGAGTACCAATTGGTTGTAGTTGGTTATTTAAAATTACTGCCGCGTTGCCGTCAAAACGAATGACTGAACCATCAGCCCTACGAACACCTTTACGGGTCCTTACAACTAATGCGTTATATACATCGCCTTTTTTAACCCTAGTACGCGGCATGGCGTCTTTGACGCTTACCTTGATGATGTCACCAATGCCAGCATAGCGGCGGTGTGAACCTCCAAGGACCTTGATACACATGACCTTTTTTGCGCCACTGTTATCGGCGACGTCAAGGCTAGTTTGCATCTGAATCATTTTTAAAATCCCAACTAAAATTATTGATTATCTATTTGAAGCTTCTAACACTTCCAATAGTTTGAACGCCTTATTTTTAGAAATAGGGCGACACGATGTAATCGAAACTACATCGCCTTCTTGACATATATTGTTTTCATCGTGAACGAGAAGCTTAGTGGATCGCTTAATGTACTTTCCATATACGGGATGCTTAACCAGCCGCTCCACCAAAACAGACGCAGTCTTATCCATTTTGTTGCTAACTACCCGACCAGTTACTTTACGTACAGTATCTAGATTTTCGCTCATATCTATACTCTTACCATTTCATTCAGAATAGTATTAATGCGAGCAATATCTCGCCTAACCTGCTTTATTTGACTTGGCTTGCTAAGCTGTCCAGTTCCTTTTTGCATTCTTAAATTGAACTGTTCGCGAGACAACTCCAAAAGACTGGAATTCAACTCTTCTTTTGTTTTGCTTCTTAAATCTTTCGCTTTCATTACATTATTGTCCGTGCAGAGAAAGTCGTTTTCACCGGCAGTTTGGCAGCGGCTAACTCAAAAGCCTCTCTTGCCAACTCTTCAGAAACGCCCTCAATTTCAAACAGCATCGTGCCTGGTTTAATTTGTGCAACCCAGTATTCTACACTACCTTTACCTTTACCCATACGAACTTCTAATGGTTTTTTAGTAATAGGCTTGTCTGGGAAAATCCTTATCCAGATTTTTCCGCCACGCTTTACGTGCCGACTTATCGCCCTTCTGGCCGCCTCAATCTGGCGGGCGGTCATTCTACCACGGCTAATAGATTTTAAACCATACTCTCCGAAGCTAACTGAGGAGCCGCGCAACGCGGTACCGTTATTTCTACCGGTATGTTGTTTACGAAATTTTGTTCTTTTTGGCTGAAGCATTTCTTATATACCCCTTCAACTATTTTTTTGAGTCGGCGTTTAAAGACGCTGCATGAGCATCCATATCGAACACCTCACCCTTAAATATCCAAACTTTTATACCGATAATTCCGTAAGTGGTTTTGGCTTCAGCGGTTCCGTAGTCAATATCAGCGCGTAACGTGTGAAGAGGCACACGACCCTCGCGGTACCATTCAGTTCTGGCTATTTCCGCTCCGTTTAATCTGCCAGCAACGGTTATTTTTATACCTTCGGCACCTAGACGCATGGTATTCGTTACAGCCCGCTTCATTGCGCGACGATACATAATACGCTTTTCTAGCTGCTGAGCTATGCTCTCAGCAACTAAATAGGCATCAAGCTCCGGCTTCCGAATCTCTTCGACGTTCAGCTGAACAGGCACACCCATCATTGCGGATATACTCTGTCTCAATACGTCTATATCCTCACCCTTTTTACCGATCACAATGCCAGGGCGCGCAGTATGCACTGTTATGTTGGCGTTATTCGCAGGTCTATTGATCTGCACTCTGCTAACAGATGCATGAGCCAGTTTTTGCTTTATGTATTCCCTAACCTTCAAATCCTGCAACAGAAACACAGGGTAATTCTGGCTGTTTGCATACCATCTCGAAGTCCAATCTTTAACTATCCCGAGACGAATCCCAGTGGGATGTACCTTTTGTCCCATTTGCTACCTCTATTTCTCTGCTACTTTAATTGTTATATGACAAGTTCTTTTCAGGATGTGGTTCGCACGCCCTTTTGCCCTTGCGCTAACTCTCTTTAACGTCCTGCCTTCATTAACGAATACGGTCGAAACCTTCAACTCATCAACATCAGCACTTTCGTTATGTTCTGCATTAGCTATTGCCGACTCTAGAACTTTTTTGATTATCGCAGCAGCTTTCTTAGAGCTGAAACTCAGCAAATTCAATGCTTTTTCAACAGGTAACCCGCGTATTTGATCCCCTACAAGCCGTGCTTTTTGCGCAGAGAGAGGAGCATTACTTAATTTAGCCGAAACTTCCACATTCACTCCTTATCTTGATTTCTTGTCTGCTATATGGCCTTTATAAGTCCTTGTAGGGGAGAACTCACCCAGCTTATGTCCGACCATATTTTCTGAAATCAATACCGGCACATGCTGTTTGCCATTATGCACGGCTATGGTCAATCCCAACATATCAGGGCTGATCATTGACCTTCTAGACCAGGTTTTAATCGGTTTCCTATTATTAGCTCTCACTGCTTCTTCAACTTTTTTAAGCAAGTGATGATCTATAAATGGACCTTTTTTAATTGAACGTGGCACGTCAGATACCTCTTATTTTTGCTTACGGCGTCTGACAATCATATTGTCAGTACGTTTGTTTTTTCGAGTTTTATAGCCTTTTGTTGGCGTTCCCCAAGGAGACACAGGATGTCTACCACCCGAGGTCCTACCTTCACCACCACCATGAGGATGGTCTACAGGATTCATCGCCACACCCCTTACAGTTGGCCTTACACCGCGCCATCTTTTGGCACCGGCCTTTCCCAATGAAATAAGATTGTGCTCAGAGTTGGAGACTTCGCCGACTACACCTTTGCAATCAGATGGCACCTTTCTCATCTCGCCAGAACGGAGACGAATAGTAACGTATGCACCATCTTTAGCAACCAATTGAACAGAGGTTCCAGCGCTTCTTGCAATTTGAGCGCCCTTTCCGGGCTTCAGTTCGATACAGTGAATTGTGGTACCCAGAGGCATATTCCGCAGAGGCATACAATTTCCAGGCTTAACCGGAGTTGTTTCTGCGCTCAATATCTCTTGACCAATCTCGATGCCTTTTGGCGCGATTATGTATTTGCGCTCGCCATCTTTAAAAAGAATCAACGCTATATTTGCAGTTCTGTTCGGATCGTATTCGATACGCTCAACTAGCGCAGGAATATCAGTTTTGTCGCGTTTAAAGTCTACTATCCGATAGAACTTTTTGTGTCCACCACCAATATGGCGAGTCGTTATTCTACCTAGATTGTTACGACCACCGGTGTTGCTCTTTTTGTCAAGTAGTTGTGCAAATGGCTTACCCTTATGCAAATCATTATTTTGTACACGCACTACAAACCGAGAACCCGGAGATGTCGGTTTTGATTTTAGAATAGCCATGCTCTTCTACCGCTCCTTATTTGCTTAAAGTATTATGCTGTCGCTAATTCGATGTTATGACCTGGCTGAAGCTTTACATATGCCTTTTTCCAGTCAGATCGCTTACCCAGTGCGCGTCCGAATCGTTTAATTTTTCCTTTAACATTCAGAACGCGAACGGCGGCTACTTCAACACCAAACATCAATTCAACTGCATTTTTAATCTGCAATTTCGTCGCAGATTTTTTAACTTTGAATACAAATTGATTATTTTGGTCAGCAGCATTGGAGCTTTTTTCTGACACAATCGGCGCATACAGAACACTTGCTAGTTTAATTTGCTCAATACTCATGCCAAACGCTCCTCAATCTGTTTCAGCGCTGTTGCTGTCGCAATTACCTTGTCAGCGGAAACCAAAGAGACTGGATCTACACTACTTGGAGTAACTACCGCTATGTAAGGAATATTTCTAGCTGCAAGAATTAAATTCTCGTTTAAGTCATCCGCAACCACTAACAATCTTTTTGCATCGATATTTTTTATCTTGCTCAGAAAGTCTTTTGTTTTTGGCGTTGCAGGCGTAATATCGTTACATACCGCTAATCTACCCTGTCTTAACAACTCTGAGAAAATAGATCTAATTCCAACTTTATACATCTTTTTATTCAGCTTCTGATCAAACGATCTTGGTTGGGCTGCAAACGTGACACCACCTGTGCGCCATATTGGACTTCTGGTTGTTCCCGCACGCGCACGACCCGTACCCTTTTGACGGAATGGCTTAGCACCACCACCACTTACCGCAGCCCGGTTTTTTTGGCCTTTAGTACCAGCCCTTGCTGCTGAAAGATATTTTGTTACCAGCTGATGCACCAGTGTTTCATTAAAATCTTGTCCGAAGACTGCCTCGGAAACATCAAGCGCCTGTGCAGAATCTTGACTACTGATTGCAGGTATTTGCAAAGTCATAAATTAACCCTTATTTAACATTTTTACTGCTGGGGTGATAACCACATCGCCACCCTTGGCACCAGGTACCGCGCCTCTGACTAAAATCAGGTTCCGCTCAGCATCTACAGCATGGATCGTCAAATTCTGTATTGTAGTTTTGACCGCTCCCATATGTCCGCACATTTTCTTACCCTTAAATACGCGGCCGGGCGTTTGGTTCATACCGCTCGAACCAGGCACCCGATGGGACCGCGAGTTACCATGCGTCGCATCTTGAGTTCTGAAATTATGACGTTTAACTGTACCGGCAAAGCCTTTACCAATACTGGTACCAGAGACATCAACTACCTGCCCAGCCTCAAACACATTAACTTTTAACTCTGCTCCTGCAGAAAATTCAGCTGCCTCGCTTTCGCTGAGCCTAAACTCCCACAAACCACGACCTGCGGTGACATTGGCAGATGCGTAATGCCCAGCCATTGCTTTGTTGACTTTTGAAGACTTAACATCACCCGCCGCTACCTGAATAGCGCGATAACCATCAGTTTCAACGCTCTTCACTTGAATGACTCTGTTGGAGTCAATATGGAGCACGGTAACAGGTACCGAAGAGCCATCTTCGCAAAAAATTCGGGTCATACCACATTTACGACCAATAAGACCTATTGACATCTGCCAATCCCTCTAAATTATAACTTGCTGCTATTTAAGCTTAATTTGAACATCGACCCCAGCCGCCAGATCTAACTTCATCAGGGCGTCAACAGTCTTATCGGTTGGCTCAACGATATCAAGCAACCTTTTGTAAGTTCTCAGTTCATATTGATCACGAGCATCTTTATTAACATGCGGTGAAATCAATACAGTAAAACGTTCTTTTCTAGTAGGCAAAGGGATAGGGCCTTTTACTTGGGCACCTGTTCTCTTCGCTGTTTCTACTATCTCACCCGCCGACTGATCAATCAATTTATGATCAAACGCTTTTAATTGGATTCTGATAGTTTGATTAGCCATCTTGATTACTCG
>NZ_JANIBL010000061.1 GCF_024505055.1 Methylomonas rosea | reverse complement strand
ACTAGTAACACTGCGCGGCTGGAAATCTCTGATGCGGGTGTCAAAAAGTCAAAAAACTGGTGTTGACGGAGTCGGCATGTCACTATTTGGTGCAAATAGATAGTTCGACCCTATAAAAATTACCAGGACCCGCAGGCATGACAAACCAAAAAAGTGCCTGCAAGAGTCTGTGCCGAATCACTAACCAGCGATAACCACAATGAACCAACCGATCGATGAATTTCAAGAAACCCCGCCCCGCCATGTGAAATATCGATTACTCGGGTTTTCGAATGCTGCGTTATTGCTGGCGGCTTGTAACTTTGTGATCTGGTTGTTTATTTTATTTCCCATCTACGCCGCTACGGATGGCGTGTCCAACAGCGACGGCTTACGCTTCTTAATTGTGGCCTTTATTGTGATGGATCTGGTTGGCTTAGGGTTAGCTTCCGTCGCGATGTTCAAGTCGAAACTCCGAAAAACCATGGCTAACTACGGATTTGTTCTTAATGTCGCGATGATAGGTTTAAATCTTTCGGTATTTCCGTTTTAAGGGGTTGGCAATCCGGCTAAATGCGTTCGGCGATATGAAATCAGTCAATCCTTTGCAGCTATGCCACAATAGGCAGTTGGAATCATGTGTGTTTGTAAGCGAGGCTTGATATAGCAAAAGTGTGCGCTTCGGCCCATTAATAGAAACCGGTAAAGTGCGCTCTTTGGTTGTTAACATGCCGATTTTCCCTTAGCGGTTTTTCGCGAATGAACTCTGGCGCACAAAGGATTTCTAGCGTGGTACCTACTCAATAATTATTATTAGCGACGGTTTGTCCAGGAGCAAATATGCGAACAGTTAAATTTAAAAAAAATGTGGTCATTTTTCTAGTGACGGCTGCTTTTTCGGCTTTTAATCCAGCGCTTGCCGAAACGGTGGGGGCGGACCATAAGGATGCTCATCAAGAACACAAGAGCCTGGATTGGCCGGGGATTTATACGGGCCTAACTCCTTGTGCCGACTGCATCGGCGTGAAGACGACTCTGGCTTTGAACAAAAATGGCAGTTATCTGCTGATGACCCAATTTCTGGGGAAATCGGAACGGGAGTTTACTGAAAAGGGCAAGTTTGCCCCGGGCGACAAAGCCAATACTCTGGTTTTGACGCCAAAGAACGGCTCAACTTCGCAGCAATATCTGGTTGAAAAAGATGCGTTGATTCAGTTGGATAGCAGCGGTAACCGGGTTACCGGCAAACTTGCCGATCGCTATATGTTGCGTAGAACCAGCGTCACCGATACGCCGCCCGAACATTCCGGTCATTGATTTAACCCTTAAGCCGGGTGGCTGCGTGCGCTAGCGGCCACCCGGACATTAGAACGGTTATATCGATTTCTGCTGGTTTTTGCGCCGAAAATAGACAATGGCTAAAAGCACAGTCAAGGCCAACGCGCCAAGCATGAAACGCGGTTCCACGACCTTCACCGAATGATTTTCGTCTTTGAATTTGAATTTGGCGAGTACGCCCAAGGCCGGATCGGTAATGTCAATGGCAATCGACTTGGCGGCAAGATTTAAAAATTGCACTTCGCTGCCATCGAATGGCTTGTTATTGCGGGTATCGTTGCTGACCATGCCTGGATACAGCGGGGTTTCAGCAAGTTGAGAGATACTTAGCTGCTTGGCGATTTCTTGCTCGAGCTCGCGAGTGGTTTTACCGTCGGTTTTGATATGAATCGGTTTTTGATCGTCTATCTTAATCTCGATTTCCCCTTGCGAGGCGGTGAGGGCTTTTTTTGAACTAAAACCGTCCAGATATTCCACATCCGCACTGAACACCAGATCAAGAGCCACTTGCACGCCGTCGGCGTTGAAGTTTTTATCGGCAAGATCGAAACGTAAGCCCTGGTTGCTGTAATCTCTAACCGTTACCGTCGTCAACGAATAACCATTTTTGTTGGCGATGATCAATTCTGCTTGTTCCGGTGGTTGAGTAATGGTGATGCCGCGCCAATTCGGATCGAGCTGAATCATGCCGTCCTTCATCGATGTGAGCAGCTTTTTCGTGACCGCGTAAGGCTGTGTTGCATCATCAAATTTATGTGCATTTAAAAAGCTCAAGCCGGTAGAGCGATACAGCTCGCCATCGTCGATACGCCATTCCGCCGTGTATGAAAACAGCGAATCGCTGGTTCTTCTGGGCATGCTGGTATGAATGCGCAATTTATCCTGCTCTGCCGGCGTAGTGAGTGCAAAGGCTGATTGGACAAAAACACCCGACGAACATAATGTCAGAATGATGGCGAGAGTGGATCGTTTCATCGTGGTTCCAAGCAAAAAAAAATTTACGTTAGCATAATGCGGCGTAAATGACACAAGCTTTGATTGGTCTGATGTTAACGCTGCTAATTTGCCGTGTTTGCCAGTGCTGATAATTTGCGGAAAACTAAGCTGTGCTTGCCTGTATTTGCTCTGAAAAGGAGGCGATTTATTTGGTCGGACACCTGGTTTTTCGGGAGCCGAAAGCATTTCACCGCTTGAAATAAGTTTTCAAGGAAAAAATAGGGTTATTGATGCCTGCAAATTCCAGGGATCAAGTGTTCAAGTATATGAACTGTATTACAATCCGAATACGCTGGGTGGCCCGGTTACTGCGTACTGAATCCGCCCTGCGTTAAATCAATAAGTTGCCAGCAGGATATCGGTAAAATCCGAAGAGGGTAGAAGTGGACGAATCGATAGGGAGTAGAAATAGTGGGAACTAGAATTTTTCCGCTAAATTGTTCAAAAAATTAATAGATTAATAAGGAAATGCCGTTATGACATTAGATTCTCATGCTGCTAAATTAAAAGAAATGGCGGAGAAAATTGTAGATTTTACGCCTCAAGAAATCAGTAGTATTACGCCGGAAGAAATTCAACGTTTATTTTATGATTTACAAGTTTATCAAATTGAATTGCAAATGCAGAATGAAGAGCTGCAAAAAGCGCAATTTGAATTGTCCCGTTTAAATAATAAATTAAATTTTACCTACCATTGTGTTCCGATTGGTATTATAACCCTAGATTATCAAGGCTTCATAGAACAAGCGAATCATACCTTTGCAGATATGTTGGGCTATAAAGCCAGTAAATTGCAGAAAACGCATTTTTCCAAGCTAATTTTCGAAGAAGACAAGAATATATTTATTCACCGTTTTGACGCTTTTTTCAAAGCGCCAACCAATAAAAGCTTGCAGTTGCGTTTACAAGGGGATAAGAACTTGCCTTTCCCTGCTTTAATTAAAGGTAATGCGGATGACGGTAGCGATACGGCGAGCGAATCGTTTGATTTGAAATCGCGTAAATTGATCGTCACAGTCACCAATATTAGCGATGTGATAACAGGTGAAAATAAGCCTTGATAAATCTGTCGCGGCATGGCAGGTAAAGTTGTCCAAAGGCTTTATTAATTTAAACGATTGATATTAAATAACATGGTTTTATGGATAATGAAAACACTGTAAAAGTGCCGCCGCAGTATGTTGTCGGGATTGGCGCTTCGGCCGGAGGCTTGGAAGCGATTGAGGCATTTTTTAAGAATATGCCTGCCGATAGCGGCTTGTCGTTTGTGGTGATTCAGCATTTGTCGCCGCAGTATAAAAGTTTGATGGCGGAGCTATTATCCAAACATACCGCCATGCCGGTAAAGCGCATTGAAGACGGCATGAAAATCGAGCGAGACACCGTCTACTTGATTCCGCCCCGAAAAAACGTCACGGTGTTTCATAATCAGCTGTTGCTGGCCGAGCAAGATCCCAGCAAAGGCATCAATCTGCCGATCGATATATTTTTGCGTTCCTTGAGCGAGGACGCGAGAGAACTGGCGGTAGGCATTATTTTGTCGGGTACCGGCAGTGATGGCACCCGTGGTATTCGCTCTATCAAGGAGTTTGGCGGCATGGTGATGGTGCAGGATGAAAACTCCGCCAAATTCGATGGCATGCCCAAGAATGCTTTTGCTACGGGTTTGGCGGATTTTAGTTTGCCGCCGGAGAAGATGCCCGATCAGTTGCTGGCTTTTGTTAAGCATCCTTATGCCACCTTGCAGGAAAAGAATATCGTCTCGTCCGACGATAGCGACATCACGCGGATTTTTTCGATTCTTAGGGAAAAGTGCAAAATCGATTTTACCTTTTATAAACCCAATACGGTGGTCAGGCGCATTGAACGGCGCATATCCATCAATCATTTAAAAGATATATCCGAGTACTTAAACTTATTGCAAACAAATCCTCACGAAGTTTTGGTTTTATTTCAGGAGTTGTTGATAGGTGTCACCAGTTTTTTTCGCGACGAACATGTGTTTGACGAGATTCGTGAGCATTGGTTGAAAAAAGTCGTCAAATTATTACAAGAAGATGAATTACGAGTTTGGGTGACTGCGTGTTCGACCGGCGAGGAAGCCTATTCCTTGGCCATGTTGTTATCGGAATACCGGGAGTATTCCGGACATTACTTTCGCGTGAAGATTTTTGCAACCGATGTTGATCTCACGGCCATCGAGAAAGCCAGTAATGGTAAATATCCGGAAAGTATTATTGCGGATATTCCACCTAAGCTCTTGTCAAAATATTTTATTCGCCGGGAAGATTATTTCCAGGTCAGTCAAAAAATTCGGGAAATGGTGGTGTTTGCCCAACATAATCTAATCAAAGATCCGCCTTTTACCAATATTCATATACTCAGCTGTAGAAATGTGTTGATTTACTTACAGCCGGTGTTGCAGAAGAAAATATTGGAGTTATTCAATTTTTCTCTCGTTAAGGAAGGTTTGCTGGTTTTGGGTACCAGTGAAACAATAGGCGATATGGGTGAGTTTTTCGATGTGGCAAGTGCCAAATCAAAACTATATCGTTCCAAAGGGAAGTATAAATCCCTGGGTTTTACCGCGTCCCCCAGTGCTTTAATGACTTACTCGCCGTATCCAAGCTCTGTGCGCTCATCGAATGCGCTTAGTGGTCAGGAAGAAAGGGTATTGGATCGGTTCATTAGGGCAATATCCAACGATGTATTGCCGTTTACGATGATAATCAACGAGAACATGGAGATATCCCATATTTTTGGCGATTCCAAGGATTATTTGAGTTATCCCAGCGGCAAACTGGTGAGCAACGTCAGTAAAATTGTTAAAAAAGATTTATCCATACCTATTTCCACAGGTATTCAAAAAGCCTTAAAAGCTAATAACGAAATTGTGTTGTCCAATATTCGGGTCAGAGAGCAGGACAGTTTGCGGACGTTTAGGCTGCAATTTAAACCTCTGCCGGGTAAGAAGGGCCAAGAAATCTTAGTGGCGGCGATGATCACGGAGACGGTCGATCCTTCTTGTTTCAGCGAGACGGAAACCTTGGTCTACGATGTCAATTTAGATGCCAAACAACGCATCATCGATCTGGAGCAAGAATTACAGTTTACCCGCGAAAACCTGCAAGCAACGGTGGAAGAATTGGAAACCTCCAATGAGGAGCTCCAGGCGACCAACGAAGAATTGTTGGCGAGTAACGAGGAGTTGCAGAGCACCAACGAGGAGTTGCAATCGGTTAACGAAGAGCTTTACACCGTCAATGCCGAACACCAGGGCAAGATAGTCGAACTGACCTTATTGAATAACGATCTGGATAATTTATTCAATAGTACGAATATCGCTACCTTGTTTTTAGATGAGAATCTGGATATCAGGCGTTTTACTCCCAAACTACAGTCTATATTCCATATCTTGGAAACCGATCTCGGGCGGCCGTTTTACCATCTAACCCATACCATTAAAAATCTCGATGTGATTGCAGTGGTTAAAAGTGTCAATGATAGGCACAACTGTTTTGATCAGGAAATTCAGCTGGAAAATGGTACCTGGTATTTATTGCGGGTGATTCCTTACGTGGTTTCCGCCAAAGTCAACGCCGGTGTCATTCTGACATTTGTGGACATCAATCAGCTGAAAAGTGCGCAACTGGAATTGCATAAGCGTGAGGAGCAAGAAACGCTCAGGCTGGCCAAGTTTGTACAGTTTTCCAATGATGCGATTACCTTGCTCGATCCGGACGGTACCATTGTGACCTGGAATCATGCTGCCGAGAAACTCTATGGCTGGTCGGCGCATGATGCGTTGGGGATGAATTTTTACAATCTAATTCCGGAAGAGGAAAAACATTTTGCCAAGCAAGGTCTGAACAACCTGAAAGTGGGTAACACCTTGCCGTCTTTTCAGGCCAGACGGCTCACCAAATCCGGAAAGGTGGTGCACGTTTCGGCGTCGGCTTGCATGTTCCAAGCGGAGAACTCGGCCAGAGAGTTAATCGCTTTAACTGAGCGCGACTACGTTCACCAACATCAAGTCGAAAAACAGGAATGTTTAAATTGTTTGCAAAAACTGGCGACGATAGTGATGGACACCGATGAAGCGATCATCCTTTTTGAGGTGTCCGGTAAAATTACGGCTTGGAATAAGGGCGCCGAAACCTTATATGGTTGGGATAGTTTGGATGCCGCCAGTATGACGTTTACAGAGATCGTTTCGGACGATGAACGGGCCATTACTCAGCAACTGGTTCAGGAATTGATACTCGGTGGCGGCGTGAAAAGTATCAAGACCAAACGCGTCACCAAGGACCAGAAGATCATTCCGGTGCGCATGCATGCGACGGTATTGGGTAATCGTTCAGGAGAAGCGTTGTTAATTGTCAGCAGCGAAAAAGCGGTGCACTGAGCAATTAATATTCAAGGCAAGACTTCGGCTAACGATTGCTCCACAGTCAACAATTCCGCCGCCGTATTGATGTTGACGAAGATGTGCGGCGTGTCGCTGAAATCTACCTCGACTAGCAAATGTCGGTGAAACCAGGTTTGCAACTTGCGTTCGCCACTACGCAGGTAATCCTGTAAGTCAGTTTGCAAGCTGATTTTCAGCGCGGCAAAAACCGGGTGTAGGCGTTCGCCGTCAAACGCCACGGCGATGTCCGCGTCCTGGCTTATTAACGCGTCGACTAAGCGTTGCAGATGAATGCTTGCAACCAGCGGCGAATCGCACGGCGCTACCAGTAATATCCCATGTTGCGTCGCCTGCATCGCCGCCAAAATTCCGGCCAGCGGGCCGTCAAAGCTTGGTTTGGCATCGCTGATGACCGGGTAATTGAATTGCCGATAGCGGTCCTGATGGCGATTGGCGCTGATCAACAAATCGTCGACCAGCGGGGCCATGGCGGCCAGCGCGTAACTGACCAAGGGCCGGTTATTGCACAACATCAAGCCCTTGTCTTGCTCCTGCATGCGTCTGGCCATGCCGCCGGCCAGCACCACGCCGCTAACTTTGTTTTGCCCGCTCATGATGGTAAGCTTTCTCGATGTTTAAAAGAGCCGTCATTTTCGCAAGCCTGCCGTTGATTGCAAGTTGTGCCGCGCAG
Source organism: Methylomonas rosea (assembly GCF_024505055.1). Lineage (GTDB taxonomy): Bacteria > Pseudomonadota > Gammaproteobacteria > Methylococcales > Methylomonadaceae > Methylomonas > Methylomonas rosea. The sequence goes on along the minus strand of NZ_JANIBL010000061.1, from coordinate 24,016 downwards.
TCTCCGCATATCGAAGAAGTGACGTATTATCAAGTTGAGACCAGCAAACCGTACGACGAAGTGTTGGCGGAACTGGAAGTAGCGATCGCCGAACATAACTTTCGCATCACCGGCCATAGCCGGGTGGGGAAGGTGATCCGCGACAGAGGAGCCACGAATTTTCCGGAATACGATACGGTACAGTTTTGTAATCTGACGCTGGCCAAGGTCGTGCTGGAAATCACCCCGCATGCCATAGGCTATATGCCCTGCAATGTGGTGACCTATCAATTCGAAGGCAAAACCATCGTCAGAACGCATCTGCTGCCTGAAGATACGGGCAATCCGGCCCTGAATAAATTCGCCAAGGAAATGAACCCGCAACTGCGGCAGATTGTCGACTTCGCCGCCCAACAATAAATATCCCTACAACGATAAAAAACCGAGCATCATGAAAAAATCATTCTTCGCTACTCTCGCTGTTTTAACGCTGCTAAACGGCTGCGCCACTACCCAGGAAAGTTCTAAACCTGAAGCCGCCGCGGGCGAGCCGGCGGTATTGGTCAATGATTATCCCACCCGCGACCGTGTCGAATATGTGCTGGAATGCGTCGCCAAGCACGGTGGCCTGACCTATATCAGCCAATACGCCTGTGGTTGCAAAATCGATAAAATCGCTGAAAAACTCAGTTTCGAAGAATTCGAATCAGCCAAAACCTTTACCCAGATGCAAAAAACCCCTGGCGAAGCCGGCGCGGCGTTTCGTGATCCTAAACAATCCAAGGATTTGCGCAGCAAGTTGAAAGATGCTGACGCCGAAGCCGAGAAAGCCTGCTTCGTTAAATAATCCCTGTCGACCATGATGGCGCCGGCCGGGTTGTCATCATGGTTCATGTCTTTTCCGTCAAACCATCGCGATACGAGCAGTTTGGCGTTCGCCGTCGCATTCAACTTAATCTTACCGTTATGCCCACCCCTGAGTTCTTCCTTTCCTACCCCAAATTCAAACTGGCGATATTGGCATTGTTAACGCTGAATATCGGCATTTACGCGGCGGTCGATACAATGACGACTGCGGTCGATGCCCTGGTCTGGGTGATATTGTTGGTGATGTTCGAGCTGGAAACCGTCAAGGCCGCGCCATTTAACGAGACGACCTTGCACGCGGTGCGGAACGTATTGATTGTGGTGATTGCCTTGGTGTTCGGCAGCTACGTCCGCGATAACGAATGGCTGGATGTGTTTAACTCTCTACTCTGGTTTGCGTTGATTGTGTTACTCGAATTGGAAGTGCGCTGGCGGTCTTTGGTAGAACAGCATCGGCAGGTGTTTTGGTTGATGACTCTAGCGGTGTTTGCGGGTTTAATCGGTATGGTTGTGGCTTGGCTGATGCAGTCAGCATGGCTGGATGCTTACGATGCGCTGCTGTGGATCGCCGCATTCGGCGTGATTGAAGTCGATATTTTTCATTTCCTGAAGTTGACGCGCGATTAATCCCAACGCCATTGTCAGCGGTTTCCCAAGCATGAAAAAGATTGTTTGGTTGCTTATTTTGGTGGCGCCGTTGCTGCTGAAAGGCTGGTATGTCGATAATTTTATTTATCACTATACCGGTACCCGTTTGCTGGGATTTACTCAGGTTTTATTTAACGATGCCGTGATTTATGGCGGTATTTTAATATTGCTGTATTTATCGCTGCTGCCGACTATGATGCGTTGGTTGGCGGCATTATTACGCTTGGCGGCTTTGCTGTTGTTTGCTGTTTATATTATCGATTACGCCATTATCGTTAATTTCAATACCCATCTGGCCTTGGGCGACGCCATAAAATATGCGGATTATTCGTACAAATATATTCAGCAAATATACGGTTTAAGCGATTTTGGTGTGCTTGCGCTTACAGTATTAGTCTTGGCAGTGCCTTTATATTTTTCGTGGGTAAGGTTTAAATCAATAAATCCTTATGTCAAAAAATGGCCAATCTTCTTGATTCTCGGCCTGCCGTTGGCGGCCGCGTTTGCCGATAATGAAAAATACGCCCATGCCTGGATCTATAAAAATGTCATTGATTATAATTTAACCATACTGTCGGAAGCTGCGCCGTATAGCACTGCTTATGTCGATGCGTTTAGTTTTCAAGAACATATAAACTGCCAAACACAACCGGCTCAAACCAAGAATGTTATTATTCTGATGGTGGAATCGCTGTCCGCTTATCAAAGCCGGTATTTCTCCGGTATCCACGATTGGACGCCCAATCTGGATGCCATTGCCCGCCAACATCAGGCCTTCAATAATTTTTACGCCAACGGTTTTATCACCGAAGACGGCGAAGTGGCGCTACTGACTGGCTTGCAGCCGCTCTATCCGCCCTCCAGTTACACCGACGATGGCGGTACGTCGTTTTATAGTTTTTATAATATAAAAGATTCCCTGCCCAATATTCTTAAACAGCAAGGTTATAAAACAGAGTTTTTAACTACTGCGGATTTGGAGTTTGGTAATACTGGAGTCTGGGCAAAAAGCATAGGATTTGATTATATGGAAGGCCATGACCAGCCAGAATATGATAAATGGGAACGGTTTCATTTTGAGGCCGCGCCGGACGAAGCTTTATATTTGCGAGCCTTGGCCAGGGTCGATAACAACAAAAACAATAAGTTTTTGCTGTTTATTAAAACCGTTAGTAGTCACCATCCGTATATTAATCCGGAGAATAAGGAGAAATCAGAATCGGCGGCAATTACTTATACGGATAAACAGCTGGGCCGGTTTTATAATCAATTGCAGGATAGAGGATTTTTTAATAACGGAATATTACTTATTGTTGGCGACCATCATTCGATGACGCCTTTAAAAAAAGCCGAAGTCGAGTTATACGGCCAGTATAACGCTTCGGCAAAAGTGCCCTTGGTGATTGCTGATGGTGATCAGCCGGCAAGCGTGGAAAGCAATCAATATCAACAGATTGACGTATTTAATAGTTTGCAGGGCTTGGCGGTAGGGAAGCAATGTTATTCGGATTGGAAAGGGGTATTGTTCGGTGAAGCGAAAACCCCGCCCAAATACATTATTCATAGGCGTGGCGACAATCGGGATATGGTTAGTATTTTTGGCGAGAACGAAGAGTTTCTGGTGAAACTGGATGGCGATAATACCAGGGTAACCAGCAGGCTACCGGCGGAGCAGACTGTCAGGCAGCTGTTGGTCGATAAGATTAACGCGTTGCGGATAGCACGGGCGAAGTGGGCGTTGACACAATCCGCCGAAACGTCAGATTGATACGGGCTTGTTTGGCTAGTCGAGTTTTGGGTAGTTCGTGGCGCCAGTGGTGTTGCAACTCACCGGCCATGATCAACAAGTCGCCGTGACTCAGCTCAATATCCAGCGTCGTGCGGCTGCGGCTATGCCGGAAACGTAGCAGGCGTGTCTCGCCGAAACTCAGCGATGCTATCAGCGGATTCGGGCCTAACTCTTTTTCATTGTCAGCGTGACAACCCATCGAATCGCGGCCGTCGCGATATAAATTGGCTAAAACACTATTGAACGCTTGTCGGCAAACGGCTTCGACGTCGGTGCGTAGGGCTTGCAGTTCGCGGGTCCAGGGCAAGGGTTGGTGATCGATCCCGGAATAACGGTAGTCGGCGCCTGCGTCGCCGTACCAGGCCATCAAGCGCGGTACCTGCACCCAGCGCCCGAAGATATGGATTTGCTCTGTTTGCCAGGCCAGGTTTTGCCGCAGGCTGTTGAAGTAATTGTCTGCGATGGGTTGTGGGTAGAAAGCTTGCAGCAGATAAAGCTCGCCATCGCGGGGAGCCAGATTCTGGTCGTTGACGATTAAGGTCGATGTCATCGCAGCAGGCGTTTGAACTGGCTCGGCGATTTTAGCTGCAGAACCAGTCCATCAGACAAATGAGTCGGTGTTAATTGACCAACAAAATAATCAACTGCGCGGCAATGATCCGCAGAATCATGACCAAGGGGTACACGGTTGCATAGGCCATCGACACAGCCGCCGCCGGACTGAGATTGTTGGCAAATGCCAAAGCCGGCGGATCGGTCATGCTGCCGGCCAGCAAGCCGCAAAGCGTCAGGAAGTTGAGTTTGTAGACTATTCGGCCAACGGCTGCGACAATCAGAAGCGGAAGCAAGGTGATCAAAGCCGCGCAGGCCATCCAGTAAAAACCGTCGCCTCTTACCAGCGTCTCGACGAATTGATCGCCGGAGTGCAAACCGACGCAGGCCAGGAACAACGCGATGCCGATGTCTTTTAAAATGATGTTGGAGCTTTTCGGTAAATGCCAGGTCATCGTGCCCCAATTGCCCACCCGGCTCAGCATAATCGCTACCAATAACGGTCCGCCGGCCATACCCAGCTTTACCGCAGAGGGAATGCCGGGCAAATACATAGGCACACTGCCTAATAACACCCCCAGCGAAATGCCGATAAAGATAGGCATGATTTGCGGGTGGGCCAGTTCTTCCAGCGAGTTACCCAGGGCTTTTTCGATGCTGCTCAGCGCGTCCTGATTGCCCACCACGTGCAACTCGTCGCCAAACTGTACATGCACCGAGCTACTGGGGGAAAACTCCACGTCCGGGCGATGAATGCGGGATATGGTTACCCCATAAAGCATGCACAGATTGCCGATAGTCTGACCGATTGCGGCTTTGTTGGTGACTACCAGGCGTTTACTTTGCAAATTGGTGGCAATTTGTTTCAGATCGATATCCGATTCCGGACCGATCAGAATTTTCAGCTGCTCCAAGGGTTCGCGTTCGCCGACCAGACGGATGGTATCGCCAATCGCCAGGCGGCTTTCCTGGCCGGCCACATCTACTGCGCCGTTGTGCAGAATCCGCGTCATCACCACGTTCATGCCTTCGAAAAACGGAATTTGCCGCAGCGTCAAACCGTTCAGATTTGGGTTTTCCACTCGCAAATCTTTCCATATTGGCACATGGGTGTCTTGCTGTTGTTGGTCTGCAAAGTTTTTGGCTTCGTCGGCTATATCGACTTTAAACAAGCGTTTGTTCAACAGCATGGCGAGAATGATGCCGGCTATACCGAATGGGTAAGCCACTGCGTACCCCAGGCCCGGCATTTTCAATGTTTCGCTATCGATGCCGGCAATCCCGCTCAATACTTGTTGGGCGGCGGCCAGCGACGGGGTATTGGTGGTGGCACCGGAAAACAGACCCACCGCCACGGGCATGGGAATAGCGCCGAAAATGCTGATCAACACCGTAATCAAGGCGCCCAATATCACGATCGCGGCGGCCATTCCGTTCAGACGCAATCCGTAACGGAAAAACGAACTGACGAAGCTGGGACCGACCTGTAAACCAATCGCGTAAACAAACAATACCAAGCCGAATTCGCGCAAAAAATGCATAACTTCCGGATTGATCGTCAGCTGGAAATGCCCGAACAACAATCCGGAAAACAATACGCCGGCGATACCCAGTTGAATGCCGGCCAGCGATACTCTGCCCAAAACCAGTCCGCTGGCCACTACCAAACTAACAATTAGTAATGTGTGCGGAACGGAATCTTGATTAAAAAGCGATAGCAACCACGACATGGCCTATTCCTTTGGTTCGAGTGGGTTGGAGGGATTTAGGTTTGCTTAGTCAATGCTGCCTGACTATGATGCAGAAGCCTGATAGCGCATTATGTCGTCAGGATTGTACAACAAGCCAACCAAGGGTGATCTCGATGAATAATAAATATCATAAAATGAAATATATCGTCATGCTGGGGCTGTTCGCCGCCGGCGCCAACGCGGCGGATATCGAGGCAGGCAAAGCCAAAGCCGCCGCGTGTCAAGGTTGCCACGGTGCGGCCGGCGTCAGCAGCAGCCCCTTATGGCCCAGTCTGGCAGGGCAGAGCGCGGTGTATATCGAGAGCCAGCTGAATAAATTCCGCAACGGTCAGCGTGAAAATCAGGTAATGAAACCGCTTGCCTCAGGCTTGAGCGACACCGACATTCAAAATATTTCGGCGTATTACGCCAGTTTGCACGGCAAATCGGCCGGCAGCAGCGATGCCAATTTGGTCAAACTGGGCAAAGACAAAGCTGCAATGTGTCTGGGTTGCCACGGTAATAATGCGCAAGGCATGGGCATGGTGCCGAAACTGGCCGGTCAGCACCCACAATATTTAGCCAAACAACTGACCGATTTCAAAAAAGGCGCGCGTAAGGCCCCGCAAATGAATGCGCTGGCACAATCGCTCAGCGAAGACGACATCAAGGCTGTGGCGGCTTATTTGGGATCTTTGTAGATTATTGTCATGTTCCGCATCGTTTAGAGTACCGGAGCGATGCGGTTGCCTTGTTGAATGTTTCGACTAATCTAATGCGCAGATTTGTCCGAATCCCACAATCCAAGCGCGTAGCAAATTAACAGTGTGATGAAATTAAATGGTCCATTGCGGATTGGGTTTTTGCTGGCTTGCGCCTCGGAGTCTTCGCTAGCCGATTCCTTGTCGTCCGACGTAACGTGGTCGGTGATTGGGCGCAATATCACCATTACTCAACCGTCCTTTGCCGGCGTGGGCAGCGGCGGTTTTGCCGGTAATTCGGCAACGGTAGGTTCGGGTTCCAGCGTCAATTTGGCTGGTAGTTACAGCATCCAGGAAGGCGATACCAGTTATTGTCCAGGTTGCGTTATCCAACTTTATACTGCGTGGATTGCCCCGGCTCAAGCCGGTTCCGATGGCTTTTTCTCGGGAGTAATCTATCCCGGTTTTGGTAGCCAAAGCGGATCGTTCTCCAGCCAAATCACTGCTCCTAAAACTCCCGGCACTTACTTTATTGGTCTTGGCGCAACCCTGGATTTTGTTTACCAGCCGAATACTGCGGGTGGGTTCGGAAAAGACCAGAATGGCATTTCCGGTTTCGCGCCATTCCAGGTCAATGTTACACCCTTAGCGCTGAGTCCCATTGCCTCCAGCAACAGCTTCAGCACCCTGCCTGGTTACTATTACAGCACCGGCGGCAATTTCAGCAACCATGGCACATTGATCAATAACAACGCCACGCTCAGTCATAGCTCAGGGGTTTTCTCCAACGTTGGTGCCATCAACAACCAAGGCGTATTTGAGAATGCTGGACAGATGGTCAATAGCGGCAGCATCAACAATGTAATCGGCAATACGCTGACAAACGTCGGCGAATTGGTTAATCAGGGCAGTTTCGGCAATGCCGGACAGCTAAGTAACCAAGGTACTTTCAACAATCACGGCGTGCTGAACAATACCGGGACCATCAACAATACCGGCCAATTCAATCTGGCGCAAACCGGACTCATTACCGGGGCCGGCGATTTCTACAATAGCGCACAAGGACGCGTCGATATCTCCGGTACCAATCCGCATCGCTTTGACGGCAATGTCAGTAACGACGGTGTTTTCAGAACCGTCAATACCTCGGTAGCGTTTACCGGCAATTTCACGAATAACGGCCGCTATGAGAGTGATCCGTCGACCAATCAATTCAATAATCTTTCCATAGGTTCCAGCGGCTATTTGGTAGGCGGTGCTGGCGATGTTTTCATTGTGACCGGCGATTTCAATAATGCCAGTACGCAAAATACGCTGTGGAATACCGCGAATGCCGATCTGGTGTTCAGCGGACCCAGCGCGACGCAGCACGCAATGAGTTTGACGGGCAGCGACCAAGGTCAAACCACCAGTGGTGCGATCAATAATTTTGCTTGGGGTTCGGTGACAGTGGCGAGCGGCAACGGCTTGCAGTTGATGGATGGCAATAGCACGCCCGGCGCCGCGCTGTATGCCGGCCGACTGGTATTAGCGGATGGTGTAAGCCAATTAAGCAGCATCAGCAGCGATTACAACATCTACATCGATCCGACTTTGCCCGAAAATCAGTATCTGTTGGGTGCGATACGCAGTTTTGGTGGCGGTCGAGGCCAATTGGCGCCCTGGAGCTTGCAGCCTTTTGCCGCAGAGACTACTACCGCGCCGGAATTAACTTTTAATCAACAGACCTTTGCGCCTGCCCTAAACGAAGCTTGCACTACTCCGAGCGGCATTTTGGCTACCCGGTGCCTGCAACTACAGGCGCTCAGTCCGGAACAGCAAACCATTGCCGTTGCGGCGTTGACTCCCGATCAGGTGCCGAGCCAGATGGCCGGGCCGGTGAAACTGGGCGCGACGCGCATGGATGGTCCGCTCACCCGATTGGCGAGCTTACGCGCTGGCGGCGGCAGTGCGCCTTTGTCGGTTAATTTTAACGGTATCCAATTATCCGCCAATACCTTGAGCTCTCAGGGGCTAGGCGGCGCAGCCGGCGATGACGAGTTGTTCCGCGATTCGCCCTTGGGTCTGTTTTTACAAACCCGGTTTAATTTTGCCACTCTGCAAGGTGACGCCTGGGATCGCGGCTTCGATTCGCAAGCGCGCACCGTGACGGGCGGTGCTGATTATCGGCTTAGCGATAAATTGGTGGTTGGCGCGGCGTTTAACTACACGCACTCTTCCACGCAGTACGCGGATTCGGCCGGTAATATGAGTAGCGACACCTATCTGGGTGCGATTTACGGTAGCTATTATCTGCCCGAGGATATTTATCTGGATTGGGTGGGAAATTACGGCGGCAATGACTACGCCTTCAATCGCCAATATGCTTATACCGGATTCGCCGGCCAATCTACGTCTACAACCACCGGTAATCAATACGGTTTTGCCTTGAGTGGCGGCAAAGACTTCAATTGGGATGAATGGGCCATCGGGCCTTATCTGCGTTTGGAGTATTTGGGCATGAACATCGCCCAATATCAGGAGCAAAGCGGCAACGGCTTCGACATCATCACCGGTGAGCAAATCAATCATTCCATGGTCAGCAATCTCGGTACTCAAATTAGTTATGCGCTCAGCACGCCATGGGGCGTGATCACGCCGGCGGCGCGGGTGGAATGGGAGCATCAATATCTCAATGACAACCGGCTGATCCACATGCGTTTGGCTCAGGCCGAGCCGGGGCAGGGCAATTTTACGATTCAGACCGGCGAACCCGACCGTGATTATCTCAACCTTGGCGGTTCGGTCAGCGCTACTTTAGCTAATGGCGGCTCCGGGTTCGTGCGTTACGAAACCCGCTTGGGCCAGGCCAATATTTCCGACCATATCGTGGAAGCGGGCTTGCGGATGACTTTCTAGTCCGCAAGCCCTTCCTGATTGTTACTGATAAGGTGGCGGTGGCGGCAATCCGGGCGGTGGTGGCGGAATACTGGGTTGTGAGGTTTTGGGTGCCGGCGATTGGTAAGAAAACTGACCGGATACGGGTACCCGGTGGCCCTTGGCATACATACATTGTACATAGGCGTTGTCGTAACCTTGTTGAGTGGCATAGCCGGAGCGTCTTGATTCGCCGCTGCCGACGATAGTGCCGGCTACCAAACCCGTGCCCGCGCCGATAGCCGCTCCACCACCCCCGCCTAGCGCTGCGCCGGCAGCTGCACCGACTGCGGTGCCGACCGCCGCACTGCCTATTTGGCTATCGGTGCTTGCCTGATTTGGCGTGGCACCGACTTGTCCGGCCGCGTATTGCTGACATTGATAATCGTCCTGGCGGAATTGTTCGAACGACAGGCCGGTGCCCGGCAGCGCCATTACGCTGGGGCCGGATGGCATGTGGGCGCAGCCGCTCAAGGCCAGTGCCGCGCAGATTCCCGCCATTTGGTTTTTAGTGTTCATGTTTGCAGTCTCCTACTAATTTTGCGGCGTCGGCTCGACTTGTTGCCAGCCATTCGCACACTCTTTTACGTAAGGATAGTAGCCGGCCGGATCGTTACAGTAATACCAATAGCCTTCGGCTAATGGACTGTTCTGGGGTTGAATGCGTTCGCGCTCGATATAGACCGGGGGTTGCACCGGTACGGTGATAATTTCCCGCGGGTAATACGGATATGTCGGGTAGTAAGGATAAGCCGGGTAAAACGGTCTGGGATAAAGTGGAGCCCCAAAGTAGAAGCTAAAACCCGGACGGAAATGTCCGCCAAAATGTCGACCGCCGTGATGGTGAAACGGGTCAGCGTTCGCGCTTAGTGCCCATGCCGACAGTAAAGCTATCAGCGGGGCCGTAATCCACTTTTTGAGTTTAAACATACTTACCTCTCGTTTGCTTGCGGCGTTGGAAACGGGATCTCAATCAGCACACTTAAACCGCCTTGCGGCCGGTTGCTGGCGCTGATGCTGCCGCCATGCGCCTCAACGGCTCGATGCGCGATGGTGAGCCCCAGTCCTGTGCTGTGCGGTTTTTGCGGTTGACCACTGCGGAAAAACGGCTGAAAAATTGCCGTCAAATCCTGATCCGCTATCCCAGGGCCGTCATCGTCCACCCGAATTCTTAAGCGACGATTATCGCTACCGAAATCGGCGGCAATTACTACCGTGCCGGCGGTTTTGCAATGTTGCACGGCGTTACGCAGCACGTTTTCGATAGCGCGATGTAATAGTTCGCTTTGGCATTCGATTACCGCATCGATGTCGCCGTGATAGCTAAGTTCGACACGCTTTGGTTCTGCCTCGAAACGCACGTCGGCGACAATGTCGGCCAACAGATCAGCGAGATTGATTCGGTCGGTTTTTCCCTGCGCCACGCCCGCTTCCAACTTCGATAGCATCAATAGTTCGCCGACCAAATCACTGATGCGTTGCGATTCGCGTTCGATGCGTTCCAGCGTGGCCGGCAATTTTTCCGGTTGTTGTTGGGCGAGACCGATAGCCGCCTGGATACGCGCCAACGGCGAGCGAAGTTCGTGGGACACATCGTGCAGCAAATGTTGCTGGGCGTTAATTAGCGAGCAAATTTTCTGGGCCATGTGGTCAAAGTCGCGACCTAGGTCCGCTAATTCGTCGCCACGTCTACCCATTGCCTTACCGATGCGGGTATTCAGCCGGCCTTGAGCCACGGCGCTGAAAGCGTCGCGTAAGCTGCGGATTGGTGTGGCGAAATACCAGGCCAAGAGTCCGCTGAACAGCAGACTGGCCACGCCCCCGGAGACTATCGGTAAAATCGGCGGGGGCGGTTCGTTACGCGGGCGGCGAATGCGGTCATCGGGGGGCGGTGGGGGCCGGTCTCCGGGGATAGGACCGTCAAAGCCCATTGGCGGCAGTCCAGCACTGCCGCCCGGAAATGAGGGTCTGAATAAGTCGCCAAAACCGTGCTCGGGCAAGGGTACGAAAAGCAGATAACGATGACCGTCGTCGGCCGCAACCATTTGAATGGCATCCGGGTAGGCATTTTTTCGGTGTAAGGCTCTGGCCTGTTGCAATACCTCTGCCGCTAACGGCCTGCCCAACAATTCCCGGTCTGTATCGTCTACTGCGTATATCGGTGGGAAACGGGTGTTTTGCAAGGTCTGCATAAAGTCGTGCAAGCCCTTGACGCCGCCATGCGGCAAAGTGCTGGCAGCCAGTTTGACCAGCGAGGCGCGTCTGACATCGACGACATCGGCCTGCTTGGCCGACAGGTTTTGCTGCGCGGTGTGTCTGAGCCAAACGGCGGTACCCACACCAATGCCCGCTGTTAACAACGCCAGCCAGAATGCAAAGAAAAACTTCCAGAACAATCTGCCCATTTTATGCCTTGATCAGCAGGTAGCCCTGGCCGCGCACGGTCTGGATATAAGAGCGGCCGTCCGGCTGATTGCCGAGTTTTTGGCGGATGCTGCTCATATGCACATCAATGCTGCGGTCGAAACGCGCCAGTGGCCGGCCCAGGGCTTTTTCGGAGAGTTCGTTTTTGCTGACGACCCGGCCGACCTGACTGGCCAAGGTTTCCAGCAAATTGAACTCGGTACTGGTTAGGTCCAGATCTTGTTCAAACCAGGCGGCTTTGCGTTTTTCCGGCCACAGTTTCAACGGGCCGGCCGCAATCGGTCCTGGCAATACATTGGTGGCAGGGTGGGTTCGCCGCAAAATTGCGCGGATTCTCGCCACAAGTTCCCTGGGTGTGCAGGGCTTGGGGACATAGTCGTCGGCGCCGGATTCCAAACCGATAATCCGGTCTACCTCGTCGCCCTTGGCGGTAAACATCAGTACCGGAACCCGGCTTTCCAGACGAATGCGCGCCAATATCTCGGTACCTTTGATGTCCGGCAGCATGATATCCAAAATCACCAGTTGATAGTCGCCGGATAGGGCATGTTGCAGTCCGGACGTGCCGGTATGGCTGACGTCCACCGCAAAACCGTCCTGCGCCAGATATTCCTGGAATAGTCCGGCCAGTTCTACGTCGTCATCGATAATTAACACTTTGTGCATGGTTGTCGCTCGTTGGCTGTGTGGTCATCATCATAGCCCCGGCTACCGCCGACAACCAGCTGGGTTTACCTGATTTTACACGGCACTAACAGCACTTAACCTCTGATTTGAAATACTGACTACGACGAAATCGAACAGGTTTTGTCCTTATGTTCATCATTATGTTTGAGGAATTTTTTATGAAAAAATTAGTATTGTTACTCGGCTTGTTACCCTTAACCGCGATGGCTAAGCCACCGCATGGCGAACACCACAGCGGCGGCAAACCGCCGATGCATATGTTCGGCGAAGCGGACGGTGAGCAACATTTGCCGCGGTATTTGAAAAAACTTGATCTCAGCGAGAAGCAGGAAGCCGATATCAAGAATTTAATGAAAACCCGATTCGGCGACGGGCACGCCCGCTTTAAAGAAGAGCATGCATTGAGAGCCGAATTGCATGCTTTGAGCTTTTCCGCCGATTACGATGAGGAAAAGACCAAAGCCTTGCTTGAGAAATCTACTGTGATGCATCAGCAGATGGCCTTGGAGAAATCAAAGCTCGATCATGAAGTATTTATGTTGTTAACGGCTGAGCAGCAAGAAAAATTGAAAGCCGAAATCGGCAAATTCGACCATTGAATGAATCTGTTGTCCTTACATAGCCCGGTGCAGTGGTTACTGGTATCCGGGCAGCCTGGTTAAGGCGAAATCAGCAATAAATACAGAGTCTTTGTGAAAGAGCACAATCTCGGCAACGCACCAAGTTAGAAAATTGTTAATGACCAAACAGCCATAATTTCGTAAAATCACTCAAGTTTTTATCTATCAGGAACGGGATGAGTCGCAAGACTTATCCCGTTTTCTACATCTAAGGTGGCCAATCTTGAACAAACCTGCATTACTGGTACTAGAAGACGGGACGGTGTTTCACGGCATTTCGATCGGTGCCGATGGCTGTTCCGTGGGAGAAGTGGTTTTTAACACGGCATTGACCGGCTATCAGGAAATTCTCAGCGATCCGTCATACGCACGGCAAATCGTCACATTGACCTATCCGCACATCGGCAATGTCGGCACCAACGCTGAAGACGATGAATCTGCAAAAGTATTTGCCAGCGGTCTGGTGATACGCGATTTGCCTTTGCTGGCGAGTAGCTGGCGTATCGAGAAAACCTTGCCGGAATATCTGCGCGAGCACAAAGTGGTAGCGATTGCCGACATCGATACTCGCAAATTAACCCGCTTGCTACGCGACAAAGGCGCACAACGCGGTTGCATCATGGCCGGTGAGACTGTGGATTTGGATGCCGCGACACAGGCTATCGAAGGTTTTCCCGGTCTGCAAGGCATGGATCTGGCTAAAGAAGTAACGACGGCTACCAGCTACGAATGGACCGAAAATGTCTGGAAACTGGGCGAAGGCCATACTCAAGCGCCTAATCTGACTAAACATGTGGTTGCATACGATTTTGGTGTCAAACGCAATATTCTGCGTTTGCTGGCAAATCGCGGCTGCCGGGTGACGGTCGTGCCGGCCACCACCCCAGCCGAAACAGTGTTGGCAATGAATCCCGACGGCGTGTTTCTCTCCAACGGCCCCGGCGATCCGGAGCCTTGCACGTATGCGATTGATGCTATCAAAGCCATCTTGGAGAAAAAAGTGCCGGTGTTCGGCATTTGCTTGGGCCATCAATTATTGGCTTTGGCCAGCGGCGCGAAAACCGAGAAAATGAAATTCGGCCACCATGGCGCGAACCATCCGGTGCAGGAACTGGCGACTGGGCGGGTGATGATCAGCAGTCAAAATCACGGTTTTGCCGCCAGCGCTGATTCCTTGCCGGCCAATTTAAAGGCGACCTATGTGTCGCTGTTCGACGGTAGCCTGCAAGGTATCGCTCGCACCGACGTGCCGGCCTTCAGTTTTCAGGGCCACCCCGAAGCCAGCCCCGGGCCCCACGATGTCGAGTCCTTGTTCGACGTTTTTCTGGAAATGATGAACCAGCCTCGTTCCGCTTAAGTTTTATACAGAGTGATATGCCAAAAAGAACCGACATAAAATCGATTTTATTACTGGGCGCTGGACCTATCGTCATCGGTCAGGCCTGCGAGTTTGATTATTCCGGCACCCAGGCTTGCAAAGCCTTGCGCGAAGAGGGTTACCGGGTGATTCTGGTTAACTCCAATCCGGCGACGATCATGACCGACCCGGATATGGCCGATGCGATTTACATCGAGCCTATCGACTGGCAGACCGTCGAAAAAATCATCGAAAAAGAGCGTCCCGACGCCGTTCTCCCGACCATGGGCGGTCAGACCGCGCTGAACTGCGCGCTGGCGCTGGACAAACACGGCGTGCTGGAAAAATACGGCGTGGAAATGATAGGCGCGACCAAGGAAGCCATTAATATGGCGGAGGATCGCGCGTTGTTCAATGAAGCGATGGCGCGCATCGGCCTGGAAGTGTCCAGAGCCAAAATCGCGCATAACATGGAAGAAGCGTTTGCGGCACAAGAAGAAGTCGGTTATCCCACGGTAGTCCGTCCTTCCTTCACGATGGGCGGTAGCGGCGGCGGTATCGCCTATAACCGCGAAGAATTCATCGAGATTTGCGAGCGTGGCCTGTATTTGTCGCCGACCAGCGAATTGTTGATTGAAGAATCGATTTTGGGCTGGAAAGAGTTTGAAATGGAAGTGGTGCGCGACTCGAAAGATAACTGCATCATTATTTGCTCGATCGAAAACTTCGACCCAATGGGCGTACATACCGGTGACTCGATTACCGTGGCCCCAGCGCAAACCCTGACCGATAAGGAATATCAAATTCTGCGTAACGCCTCCTTGGCGGTATTGCGGGAAATTGGCGTCGATACCGGCGGTTCCAACGTACAGTTTGCCATCAATCCGGATACGGGCCGGCTGATCGTTATCGAAATGAATCCCAGGGTGTCGCGTTCGTCGGCCTTGGCCTCCAAAGCCACCGGCTTTCCGATAGCGAAAGTCGCGGCCAAATTGGCGGTGGGCTACACGCTGGATGAACTGCGCAACGAAATCACCGGCGGTGCCACACCGGCGTCATTCGAGCCGTCCATCGATTATGTGGTCACCAAAGTGCCGCGCTTTGCCTTCGAAAAATTCCCGCAAGCCAACGATAGGCTGACCACGCAGATGAAGTCGGTTGGCGAGGTGATGGCGATTGGTCGTACCTTCCAGGAATCTTTGCAAAAAGCCTTGCGCGGCCTGGAAGTGGGAGTCGACGGTCTGGATGAAATTGCCGATCTGAGCGATGCTAACAGCGAGGATATTATTCTTAGGGAGTTGCGTTATCCCGGTCCTGAACGTTTATGGTATCTGGCCGATGCTTTTCGTAGCGGCTTGAGCTTTGCCGACATTCATCAGGCCTGTAAGATCGATCCATGGTTCCTGGCGCAGGTCGAGGATTTGATTAATACCGAAAAAACCTTGGCCACCAAAACCCTGGCAACGCTGGAGCCGGGAGAATTATTGCGCCTGAAGCGCAAAGGTTTCTCCGATAGACGCCTGGCGAAACTGCTGGAAACCAAGGAATCTGAAGTGCGTAGCGTGCGCCATAAGAAAGGCGTGCGGCCCGTTTACAAGCGTATCGACTCTTGCGCGGCGGAGTTCGCGTCCGATACCGCTTATCTGTATTCGACTTACGAACAAGAATGCGAGGCCAATCCGTCCAATAAAGAAAAAATCATCATTCTCGGTGGCGGACCAAATCGTATCGGTCAAGGTATCGAGTTTGATTATTGCTGTGTGCATGCTGCGTTGGCTCTGCGCGAAGATGGCTACGAAACCATCATGGTCAACTGTAATCCGGAAACCGTGTCTACCGATTTCGATACTTCCGACCGTTTGTATTTCGAGCCATTAACGCTGGAAGACGTGCTGGAAATCATCGAACTGGAAAAACCCAAAGGAGTGATTGTGCAATATGGCGGCCAAACGCCGCTGAAACTGGCGCGGGCCTTGGAAGCTGCCGGGGCGCCCATCATTGGTACTTCGCCGGACTCAATCGATTTGGCCGAAGACCGGGAGCGTTTCCAGAAATTGCTGGAGCGTCTGAATCTGTTGCAGCCGCCCAATGCCACCGCGCGTTCGGTCGAGCAGGCGGTTAATTCCGCCCGTGAACTGGGTTACCCATTAGTGGTGCGTCCATCCTATGTTTTGGGTGGCAGAGCGATGGAAATCGTATTCAACGAGGAAGGCCTGCGCCGCTACATGAAAGAAGCAGTCAGCGTCTCCAACGATTCGCCGGTGTTGCTGGATCGCTTTTTGGATGATGCCGTAGAGATGGACGTCGATGCGATTTACGATGGCGAGACGGTGCTGATCGGCGGCTTGATGGAACATATCGAGCAGGCCGGCGTACATTCCGGCGACTCCGCGTGTTCGTTGCCGCCTTACGATTTGCCTGCGCATATGCAGGATCAACTGCGCGCGCAAGTTGCGAAAATGGCCGAAGCCCTCGGTGTGCGGGGTTTGATGAACACCCAGTTTGCGATCCAAGGCGAAACTATTTACGTATTGGAAGTGAATCCACGTGCCTCGCGTACCGCGCCCTTCGTATCCAAGGCTACCGGTTATCCGCTGGCAAAAATCGCCGCGCGGGTGATGGTCGGTAAATCCCTGAAGGAGCAGGGCATCACCGAGGAACGCATCCCTGAGTATTTCTCGGTGAAAGAAGCGGTGTTTCCATTCATTAAGTTTCCTGGCGTCGATCCGTTGTTGGGGCCGGAAATGAAATCGACCGGTGAGGTTATGGGCGTTGGTAAGACGTTCGGCGAAGCGTTCGCCAAATCGCAGCGCGCGTCGGGTGTGGATTTGAGCCACAGCGGCAAGGTTTTGATCAGTATCCGCGACGCCGACAAACCTAAGCTGCCGGAATTAGCCAAAATGCTGATTGCGAAAGACTATGAAATCGTCGCTACCCGCGGTACGGCCAGAGTGTTGAAAGAAGCCGGCATTCCTTGCAAGGAAATCTTCAAGGTCAACGAAGGCCGGCCTAATACCGTGGACATGATCAAAAACGGCGAGGTGCAGTTGATCGTGAATACCACCGAGGGCGTTAAAGCCGTGGCCGATTCGTTTACGATGCGTCGCGAAGCCTTGCAGCGCAAAGTAACCTATTACACGACGATGGCGGGCGCGCGCGCGGCATGTTATGCCTTGGGTGAACTCGATGCGGGTGATGTGAATTGCCTGCAAGACTTGCATAAAACATTTTAACGGATGAATTTGAATTCAAGAGGGGAGCAGTAAATGCAAAAATTTCCACTAACAGTGGTGGGTGCCAACAAATTACGCGCCGAACTGGAAGAGCTGAAAACCGTGGTTAGACCGCGTATCATTCAGGCCATCTCTGAAGCGCGTGCGCACGGCGATTTAAAAGAAAATGCCGAGTACCACGCGGCGCGCGAACAGCAAAGCTTTGCCGAAGGGCGGATCGCCGAAATAGAAGGCAAGTTATCCAATGCCAATATCATCGATGTCACCAAAACTGAGGCCAATGGTAAGGTAGTGTTCGGGGCGACGGTGGAAATCGAAGATCTCGATTCCGGTAAGACTGTAACGTATCAGATCGTCGGCGAAGATGAAGCCAATATCAAGGAAGGCCGCATCTCGGTGGGGTCGCCGATTGCCAGGGCATTAATCGGCAAGGAAGTGGAAGATGTCGTGACGGTAAAGGCGCCGGGCGGCAATATCGAATACGAGATTCTCTCGGTTCAATATATCTAGGCTGTTTTGTTGATGGGGAGGAAGCGGCCTCCCCATTGGCTTTATTTTTTGGGGTTCAAACGATATATAACGGCTATTTGGCCAATGGATTGCACTAATTCGGCCTGGGTTTGCGCGCAGATTTGTTCTCTAATAGCGGCGCGCTCGTCTCTTTCCGCGCGAATTTTGACCTTGATCAGCTCGTGAGCGTCCAGCGCTACATTAATTTCTTTGATAACCGCGTCAGTCAAGCCGGCCTGGCCGATAATCACCACGGGATTTAGCGGGTGAGCTTGAGCTTTCAGCTTTTTCTTTTGAATAGGATTCACTCTGTTTCCTTGAACTTTAAAAACCCAGCAATTTTACACGAATAGAAAATATGGCACGCAGCAAAAGTAGCCAGCAATGGATGCAGGAACATTTCCAAGACGAGTATGTCAAGAAAGCGCAGGCAATGGGTTATCGCTCTCGTGCCGTGTTCAAACTGATAGAAATCCAAGAAAAAGACAAAATCATAAAACCTGGTATTAATATAGTTGACTTGGGCGCTGCACCGGGCGGATGGTCTGAATATGTCAGCAAAATCGTCGGTAAAAAAAATAAGGTGATTGCGCTGGATTTGCTGGCTATCGATCCTATTGACGGCGTGGATTTTATTCAAGGCGACTTTCGGGAAGACGAAGTGCTGGAGCAGCTCTATAAAGTGCTTGATGGCGAACCGGTTCACTTGTTATTGTCGGACATGGCCCCCAATATGAGTGGTAGCCGGGAAATGGATCAGCCACGGGCCATTTACCTTGGAGAACTGGCTTTGGATGCCGCGCAACACATATTGGCTAAGGGTGGTACGTTTTTGATCAAGATGTTTCAGGGCGCCGGATTTGATGAATACTATAATCAAGTGCGTCAGCAGTTCAGTAGTGTGGTGATCAGAAAGCCGAAAGCTTCGCGGGCCAGAAGTAACGAAGTGTATATTTTGGCGAAAGGTTTTAAATAAATATGCGATAGTCGCCGTTCATAGGGCTATGATGGCGGTGGGATGCGAGTAGTCCTGATACAATTACTCGGTTTTTAAATTTTGAGGCCAATCCAGGCCGGAGCGCGTAACTTGAGCGATATGATTAAAAATTTAATTTTGTGGGTGGTCATCGCCGTAGTCTTGATGGCTGTATTCAACAGTTTCGGGTCGCGGGCGATTCGTAGCGACGCGACTTTTTCGTATTCGCAATTGATCGACGCTGTCAAAGCTGGACAAGTTCAGCAGGTTGCGATCTCAGATAATACTGTGAAAGGCAAAATGGTCTCCGGCGATAAGTTTAAGACTTACATGCCTAACGATCCGCATTTGATCGACGATCTGTTGGCTAACGGTGTGGAAATATCCGTTCAGCCACCCGAAGAACCTTCCATGCTGATGCAAATATTCGTGTCATTCGGCCCGATTTTATTGCTGATCGCGGTTTGGGTTTTCTTCATGCGGCAGATGCAAGGCGGCGGCGTGGGTGGTCGTGGCGGCGCGATGGGCTTTGGTAAAAGCAAAGCGCGGATGCTGGATCAGGATCAAAACAAGGTTACCTTTGCTGATGTCGCGGGCTGCGATGAAGCTAAGGAAGAGGTCGAAGAAATGGTCGACTTCCTTAAAGACCCTGCCAAATACCAAAAACTCGGCGGCAAGGTGCCGCGTGGTGCCCTGATGGTTGGTCCTCCGGGTACCGGTAAAACTTTGTTGGCCAGAGCGATTGCCGGCGAAGCGAAAGTGCCGTTCTTCACTATTTCCGGTTCGGATTTCGTGGAAATGTTCGTCGGCGTCGGTGCCTCAAGGGTGCGCGACATGTTTGAACAAGCCAAAAAACATGCACCTTGCATTATCTTTATTGATGAGATCGATGCGGTCGGTCGCTCACGCGGCGCCGGTTTAGGCGGCGGTAACGACGAACGCGAACAAACCTTGAACCAATTATTGGTCGAGATGGACGGCTTTGAAGGTCACGAAGGCATTATCGTGATCGCGGCAACCAACCGTTCCGACGTGTTGGATAAAGCGTTGCTGCGTCCAGGTCGTTTTGATCGTCAAGTTGTGGTCGGATTGCCTGACGTCAGAGGGCGTGAGCAGATTCTTAACGTGCATCTGAAAAAAGTGCCGGCTGCGGATGATGTCAAAATTAAATACATAGCCCAAGGTACGCCAGGCTTTTCCGGCGCGGATTTGGCCAACCTGGTCAACGAAGCTGCCTTGTTCGCAGCGCGCTATAACAAGCGTCTGGTCAGTATGGTCGATTTGGAAAAAGCCAAGGACAAACTGATCATGGGCGCGGAAAGACGCTCCATGGTGATGGACGAGAAAGAAAAGAAAATGACCGCATATCACGAAGCCGGTCATGCCATCGTCGGTCGTTTGGTGCCCGAGCATGATCCTGTTTACAAAGTCAGCATCATGCCGCGCGGCCGCGCGCTGGGTGTGACGATGTTCTTGCCGGAACGCGATCAGTACAGCGCCAGCAAACGTAAGCTGGATAGCATGATTTCCAGCCTATACGGTGGTCGGATTGCCGAGGAATTGATTTTCGGCTGGGAACAAGTATCTACCGGCGCTTCCAACGATATCGAGCGTGCTACCGAGTTGGCTAGAAACATGGTTACGAAATGGGGCTTGTCGCAACGTCTCGGACCATTGGCATACAGCGAAGAAGAAGGTGAGATTTTCTTGGGTCGTTCCGTAACACAGCATAAATCGGTTGCGGAAGAAACCTCGCATACCATCGACGAAGAAATTCGGTCTATTATTGATAGAAATTACGAAAGAGCGGAAACGATTCTGAAGGAAAACGAAGATATTCTGCATGCAATGGCTGATGCCTTGATGAAGTACGAAACCATCGATAAATATCAAATTGATGATTTGATGGAAAGAAAGCCGGTAAGAGAGCCAAAAGGTTGGGACGACACTCCGTCTTCCAGCGGTGGTATCAAAAGTGATCATTGGGATCAGAAAGATACCGACCCATCGATCGGAGGCGCGGCCGAGCAGGGCTGATGCCTTAACGGCAAAAGCAAGAGAGGCTCCGGCCTCTCTTTTTTTTGGGATTTAGTTAAGAGAGTTTTGAGTATGGCAAAAAAATATTTCGGTACCGACGGTATTCGCGGCAAGGTCGGAGAATACCCCATCACTGCCGACTTTATGCTAAAGCTGGGCTGGGCGACAGGCAGAGTGTTTGCCAAGGAAGGTAGCGGCTTTGTATTGTTGGGCAAAGACACGCGGATTTCCGGCTATATGTTCGAGTCAGCGCTTGAAGCGGGTTTGTCGGCGGCCGGTGTGGATACGCGCTTGTTGGGACCCATGCCCACCCCAGGCATCGCATACTTGACTCGAACCTTAAGAGCCAGAGCCGGCATTGTGATCAGTGCTTCACACAATCCTTACTATGATAACGGTATCAAGTTTTTTTCCGTGGACGGCGCCAAATTGCCGGACGACGTAGAGCACCAGATCGAACAGTATCTGGATACGCCTATGACTACAGTCGAATCGGCAAAATTAGGTAAAGCCAAACGGGTCAGCGATGCTGCCGGCCGCTACATCGAATTTTGTAAAGCAACCGTGCCGCCGCAATTGGACTTTAAAGGGATGCGGATCGTCATCGATTGCGCCAACGGCGCGACTTACCATATTGCGCCGCATGTGTTTAGCGAAGTGGGAGCGGAAGTGGTTACCATCGGCGCGGATCCGGATGGCTTAAATATCAACGACGAATGCGGCGCCACCAAGCCGGAAAATCTGGCCGCTAAAGTACTCGAGTTTCGCGCCGATCTGGGCATAGCGCTGGATGGCGACGGCGACCGGATAATTATGGTCGATCACAAAGGCGAGATAGTCGATGGTGACGAGTTGATTTACATCATTGCCAAATCCCGCTTGGAGGAAGGCAAGCTGTTTGGGCCCGTGATCGGCACTTTAATGTCGAATCTGGGTATGGAGCATGCCCTTAAAGCCATAGGTGTGCCGCTGCTGCGCGCCAATGTGGGCGACCGTTACGTAATGGAAATGTTGTCCGAGCATAAAGGCATGCTGGGTGGCGAAGGTTCCGGGCATATTATTTGTCTGGATAAAACCACTACTGGCGACGGTATCGTTTCGGCTTTGCAAGTACTCGCGGAAATGCAGCGCACCGGTAAAAGTCTGAACGAACTTAAATCCGGTATGAGCAAATACCCGCAAGTGTTGATTAACGTCCGAATCGATAAAAAGGTCAAAATCGAAGAGATCGATAGCATTAAAAAGGCCGTTGAAGCAGTAGAGAAAAAACTCGGTGAACGAGGCAGGGTATTGCTGAGATCCTCCGGCACCGAGCCATTAATTAGAGTTATGGTGGAAGGCGTTGATGAAGATGAGGTCGTCAAGTTTGCCAATCAACTCGCCGCTGATGTCAAGAAAGCGATTCCGGCTTGAACTAAAAGCTTTAAATCGATAATATATGCGGTCTTATTTAGCTCGGAGGATGTAATGCGTCGGTCTTTGATTATGGGTAACTGGAAAATGAACGGCTCTCGGGAAGATGGGCAAAAACTTGCTCAAGCTTTGGCTGATGGTCTTGGTAACGTTCAGCAAGAAGTCGCTGTTTGTGTTCCATTCGTCTATTTGTCAGATATTCGTAGCGTATTGGCTGCATCCCCTATCGCACTTGGCGCGCAGAATGTTGCCGATCAAGCGTCCGGTGCTTATACCGGTGAAGTATCAGCGGCAATGCTGAGCGAAGTCGGCTGCAAATATGCATTGGTTGGTCACTCCGAGCGTCGCAGCTATTACGGCGATACCAACGAATCGGTTGCCAAACGGTTTTGCCAAGCCTTGAGCAAAGGCGTAGTGCCAGTATTGTGCGTTGGTGAAACGCTGGAAGAGCGCGAGCAAGACAGAACCTTCCAGGTCGTTGACGAACAATTGGACGCGGTGATTGCCGCTGCAGGCATCGAAGCGTTCGAAACCGCTGTAATCGCTTACGAACCAGTTTGGGCTATCGGTACCGGCAAAGTGGCGACCGACGAACAGGCGCAAGAAGTACACAAGTACATTCGTCAACGGATTGCCGATAGAAATCCGGTAATCGCGGAAAAAGTACAAATTTTATACGGTGGTAGCGTCAAGCCAGATAATGCAAAAGGCTTGTTTGCGATGCCGGACATTGATGGTGGTTTGGTGGGCGGCGCATCGCTGGATGCAAAAGGCTTCCTGCAAATTTGCCATTCGGTTTAGTTTCATCCGATTAAGGTCTTTATGTTGTACCAAATTATAATAATTATTCACATCTTCCTGGGTATAGGCATCGTTGGCTTAGTCCTGATGCAACAAGGAAAAGGTGCCGATGCCGGCGCGACTTTCGGCGGTGGCGCATCCGGCTCGGTATTCGGCGCTCAAGGTTCTGCCTCATTTTTGTCCAGAACCACTGCTATTTTCGCCACCTTGTTTTTTATCACCAGCTTAGGCTTGGCAGTATTAAGCGGCTATCAAGGTAAAAAAACCGACGTCATATTGGATTCGACGCCTGCTGCTGAACCGGTTAAGTCTGATGTACCGTTAACACAAGGCATGCCCGCAGACGGCAGCTTGCCGATTCAGGACCTTACCTTACCTGACGCGCCGGCTATCAAAGAAGTCGAAAAACCAGCGGCGAAGTAGATCAGCAACAAATAAAGCCGACGTGGTGAAATTGGTAGACACGCCATCTTGAGGGGGTGGTGACGCAAGTCGTGGCGGTTCAAGTCCGCCCGTCGGTACCATTTGAAGAAGCACACAAGTGCAAAGAAGTACAAAAAACCCGCAAGTCGTCTGGCTTAGCGGGTTTTTTTTACCTTAACTAAATGGCCGTGCCATCCTGAATTTACAAGGCATTCAACGTGGTCATTTATGGGAAAGTAATCGACGCAAATTTTACCTTACTCGTCTTCAGAGCGGGCTTCAATACTGACCACTTCACCCTGCCAAGACTCAACGGAGATAGTGATCGGTCTACAGCAGACGCTGCAGTCTTC
>NZ_JANIBL010000060.1 GCF_024505055.1 Methylomonas rosea | reverse complement strand
TTTAACCTAAAATACGCCCAATTCAACGTCCCCCCTCAATCAAAACGAAATAACCATGACCGAAACCGACCTAGAAATAGCACTGCAATACGACCTGTCGGCACTGGTAATCCCGAAAAGGGTGATTTACCAGGAACCCGACGGTGCATTGCGGCGTACGTCTGGAACAGGAGCACGTCGGCTTTGGGTTATTGGCGGAGCGGGGCTCGGATAGTGCATTCGGCGACGGCTATCAGCTGTGAGTGAGCATTTCGTGGATGTTTGGCAGGGGAGGCTAAGCCTATCTGCCGACACATTAGGGCGTCTGGAGTCGCGATTATCGGACGACGAAACGCTGAAGGCGCAAGCGTTCAAGTTTCCGACTTTACGTGATCGCTACATCGCCGCGCGCGGTATGCTGAGAGAAACCCTGGCCGGCTATTTGGCGGTCGATCCCGCGGTTTTAAAGTTTGTATCCGGCCCCTACGGCAAGCCGGCTTTGCTTGATGACGCTTTGCATTTCAACATCTCGCATACCGCTGATTCAGTGTTAATTGCGGTCGCCAATTTCGCGGATATTGGGATTGATATGGAGGCGGTTAAGCTGCGGCGCAATTTTGACAGTTTGGCGCAGCGTTGTTTTTCCGACCGGGAGTATCAGGGCTGGTGCGAACTGCCGGCGGAGTTGCAGGCAGGAGCATTTTATCGCTTGTGGACCAAGAAAGAGGCCTTTGTCAAAGCAGTCGGCCGTGGAATTGCTTTGGGGTTAGAGCAATGCGAATTCGCCTTGGGTTGCGGCGGGCAGTTAGTAGCTATTCCAGACGAGTACGGCCCGGCTAGTACTTGGCTGGTTCACGAATTGGATGTCGATGGTACGGTTGCTCCGGCCCTTGATTATCGTCGTCCCGGCGTAGGCATGAGCTCAGTTGCTGAACTAGGTTCCGTTTTTCGTGGGGATGATGACTCTGGGGAATTTCAAGGCCGGATCAACAATAGCTGCGCCGCTCTTGTTACGCCGGCTTGCAGCTATGATTTGCGGCGTTTGGTGCTGTCAGCCGATTGAGGTGATCGCAAGCTCCTGGCGGCTGTAGATATCCAAAATCCAATTGCCGGAACGCCACCGTCTGATCTATCGCGTTTGTCCTTTCGATGTTGTTGCATTTGCCGGATATGTTGGGTTTACAACAAATACCCGTTCCCATTCTTAACGCTCCCAGCCCAATAATCTCATTTGCTAAGCCGCGCATTACACTGGATTAGTCATTAAAAGCAGAATGCAGGCTTCTATGTCGTAAATAAGTGTCTTGGAACGGGATTTGCTGAGTAGTCTAAAAACGGGTTAATTAGAGAGGTTGATATGACTATACACATTGCATCCATGATGCCGGACCGTGCGCTTGACGAGAGTGCAATCGCCAAAGCCATTATCAAAACTGCCGTCGATTTGGCAAGATTCCGCGAGGAGCCGATACAAAAACGGGCGCCGATTCTGGACTTGATATTTTTATTACCCAGCCGCCAGGAAAAAGCCGATTTCGAAGGTTTGCGTTTGCATTCGTTTGATAAAACCTCGCAGACTTTGCGAATAGAATGCGCCGTGCCGGAAAAAATGGTGGCATCCACCCACGCTGAGCGCTTTGTGGTCGCGGTGATGCTGGATGCCATTGACGCCGCCACCGAATTTTTCACCGAACAGCGCATATTGTTCGATGCGATGGGGCATTTGGCGTTGGTGGAAGCGCTGGGAGCAAGTGAGCAATATGCGATCAATTGAATGATGATTGAGTTTGTTTGTTGCTAATTTGAGTACGGCTTAAGTCAGATCCGTCAAATCCAGCAGGCTAACCACATTTAGTTTGATCGCTAAGCGCGTCAACTCGATGTCGCTGTTCACCCCCAGCTTGTTTTTGATCAGGTAATGACAGTTGCCGACGGTTTTCGGGCTGATATTCAAGGTTTTGGCGATTTGCTCCTGTGTGTTGGCCTCGATCAGCAGGCGCAAAATTTCGAATTCTCTGGCAGTTAAGCTATTCAGAGCAGTGGCTTCGTTGCCGAGTTTTTCCAAAGCCAACGCCTGGGCGATGTCGGCGCTGAGAATATGTCTACCTAGGTAGACATCTCGTATCGCCCGCAGCAATATGTCCGGAGCGCTGTTTTTGCTGACATAACCCAGAGCGCCGGCGCGGCAGGCTTGGCGGGCAAAGCTGGGATTTTGATGCATGCTGAATACCAGGATCCTGGCTTTGCGGTCGCGCTGTTTGAGGCGGCTTATCAATTCCAGGCCACTTAAGCCTGGCATGGTTAAATCGGTAACGACCACGTCGGGTTGGCGTTCCTTGAAGAGGAGGTAGGCGTCTGTGCCGTTCGCGGCTTCGGCAATGACCTTTAGGTCTGCTTGTTTGCTGATTAACGAACGGTAGCCTTCCCGGACTATCGCGTGATCGTCTACCAACAGAATATTGATAGTGGTTTGCTTAGTCATTCGGTGCTCCCCGGTTGCTCCAATGGCAAGCTGGCTTGGATTATCAGGCCATGCGGCTTGGCTAGGTGCAAAGCAAACCTACCGTTTAAGGCGGCTATGCGTTCGCGCATGCCCAGCAAACCTATGCCATGGTCTGTGGCAAACGGCAGGGCGATGGCGCTGCCGTCGTCTTGTATGGTGAGCAAGGCTCCGGTGTTGGCGACTGCTAGCGTAATATCGGCTTGGCTGGCAGACGCGTGTTTGGCGATATTGCTGACGGCTTCCTGGGTGATGCGAAACAGGCTGATCGCCAGCGGCTCCGTTAGCGTTCTACAATCGCCGAAGATGTGCAGGTCGTAGTGCGTCTTGCCTAGACGGTTCCAGCTTGTTATCAGGCTACGCAGGCTGGCGTCCAGGCCTAATTCGTCAAGTTCCGTCGGTCGTAAGCGCGTCAATAATTCCCGCACGCTTTGTTGCATGGCTTGGGTAAAGCGGCTAATTTGCTCAGCTTCCGTGATTAGCTCGGGACAATTTTGCTGAGCGGTCTGTAAGATGCCGGTCGCGACCGCGTGGATTGCAGTCAGACATTGGCCTAATTCGTCGTGAAGTTCCCGCGCCAGATAGCGGCGTTCTTCTTCCTGTAAGTTCATCAGCATCACCGCCAATTTTTGTCGTTCAGCTAAGAGTTGTTGCTGGTTGTCGGCGAGTTGGTTGATTGCCGTCGCGGTTTGCCGCCATTCGAGTAAGTTGAAATTGGGCAGCCGAAATGCCAAATCGCCCGAGCTGAGCCGGTTTAGTCCTGCCACAATTGCCTGAGCTGGTTGCAGGGCGCGGCTGACGGCTAAATAAACCAGCAGGCACACCGCCGTGATGGTTGCTGCCGACAATGCCAGTAAATCCCGGACGTCATCCCAAGCGCGGGCTATCGACAACTCGGCGCTAACCGAAACGGTTAATACCCCGTAAACCTGGTCGTTGTAAGTTATTGGCCGCTGCCAGTCGAAGTCCGGCCCGAAAAGTCGTCGGTATAGCTCAGCAAAATGCTTGGGATAGTGATGATTGGATAGGTCAATGCCTTTGCAGTAGTTACGCATCGTTTCGCCGTCATTGGTCAGATAACTGGCGCAAATGCCCGGCTCGCTGCCGGTCTGTTTCCATAAATCAAAATCCGGGAAGGAGTTGGCCGGTTTTTCCCCGGCGCTTAGTTTAAATAACTGGAGCTCCAGTTGTTTGCCCAGCGCGGCCAAGGTGTTTTGCGCTTGCATTGCCGATTGTTGGGCGCTGCTCTGCAGCACATACGTCAGCGTAGCGAATAAACACAGTAAGGCTACCGCCGTGATGCGGGTTAACAAATACAGTTTTAGATTCATGATCGCTTTGTCGCGTGCTGAAAAGCCGGCTAGTCCTGTTTGGAAAGCATTTTAGGTAGTTGAGATGGTACTGAATAGCGCGATGGTGAGACGCGGGCAATTTGCCCGAGTTTGTCGGGCAAATTTCGGCTTACCGGCTGCGGCAGCTTGATTAAGCTGAGATCTTTTAAATCAGCTTAATTAGGAGATCAAAGATGCTTAAAACAGTGATTGTCAACAAAACCATGCCCATACCGGCTGACACAGCATGGTCGGCGATAGCCGGTATCGGCGGTCTGGAACGATGGTTTCCAGTGATTTCCGCTTGTCGTGTTATAGGGGATGGCGTTGGTGCCCTACGAATTTTGACGTTGGCGGCGGGCGGCGAAATGACGGACAGAATCGAGCTAATTGATCACAGCCGCCGGCGTTTGCAATACAACCGCATCGAATCGCCGTTTGGGGTGAGTCATTATCTAGGCACGGTGACGGTTGGTGAAACGGTTGATGGCGGTAGCGTGGTGGAATGGATGGTGGATATTGACGCGGAGCTTGTAAGCCAGGAACTGCTCGATTTTGTGCATCAGGCTATAACGGCCGGCGTCGCTGGATTGGAGTTGGATTTGCTGGAGTCAGTTGCGTCAAGTTCGGCGTCGGAGACTTTATGACTAGCGTCCGATCGATCAAATACTTGTCGTTGGCTGCGGCTATTTTCTCCACGGTGGCCAATGCCGCGCCGCAGATAGCGGTTTTGGATTTTGAATTGAACGACATCACCTCGCTGCCGAACACGCCGGCAGAAATAATTCGCACTTCCGGCATGGCGCCTTTATTAATCCAAGCTTTAAGCCGGTCGGGTACTTATCAAATCGCGTTTGTCGATGCCGCTACCCAGAAAGCCGCCAATGCCAGTTTCGGCTATTTGTTCCGGTTTCACGATTTGGCAGCGGATTTAGGTCGGCAGCAAGGTGCTGATTGGGTTCTGGTCAGTCAGCACAGCAAGCCTAGCTTTTTGTTTTCGTATCTGTGGGTGTATTTAATCGACGTGAAGCAGCGAGCGGCGGTAGCGCGTTACGACATCGAGTTGAAGGGGAGTCATCAGAAAGTCACTCAGCATGGCATCGATACCTTGGCAGGAAAGATCAGGGCTACGCTTGCCGCGGATAGCGTTAAGTGGTTTGTGGTTGCGACAGGCACAAAAAAAGCCGCTGAGTAGCGGCTTTTCTCTGTTCCCAATAAGAAACGCTTAACGTTTTGAGTATTGAGGACGTTTTCTGGCTTTGTGCAAGCCGACTTTTTTACGTTCAACTTCGCGAGCATCGCGAGTGACGTAACCGGCTTTTCTCAGCGATGGTCTCAAGGTTTCGTCGAAAACCATCAGAGCACGGGTCAGACCGTGGCGGATAGCGCCAGCTTGGCCTGATGGGCCACCACCGGTAACGATGATGTTGATGTCGAAATCGCCGGTCTTACCCAACAACTCCAGGGGTTGTCTGGCAATCATTTCGTCGGTTTTGCGGCCGAAATATTGTTCAACAGGTTGTTTGTTGATAGTGAATTTTCCTGAACCGATGGTGGCGTAGACGCGAGCAATTGCGCTTTTGCGACGACCTGTTCCGTAGTATTGAGCTGCCATAAACTATCTACCTGCTTAGAATTCTAAAACTTTAGGTTGCTGAGATTGATGATTATGCTCAGACCCTGCGTAAACTTTCAATTTTTTGAACATTGCACGGCCCAATGGATTTTTGGGCAACATGCCTTGTACGGCGGTGGTGATGATGCGGTCAGGGAAAGTTTGTCTTAACTTGCCCAAAGAAGCTGACTTCATATTACCGACATAACCAGTGTGGCGGTAGTACATTTTGTCTTTTTCTTTGTTGCCGGTAACGCCGATTTTTTCGGCGTTGATGACGATGATGTAATCGCCGGTGTCAACGTGTGGTGTGAATTCGGGTTTGTGTTTTCCGCGAAGACGTCGTGCAATTTCAGTAGCAAGGCGACCTAATGTCTTTCCTTCTGCATCAATCACGTACCAATCGCGCTTAACTTCTGCGGGCTTTGCACTAAATGTTTTCATCTTTGCTTTTTAGTCTGTTGAGGCTATAAAAACCGTGAATTGTACTTAATAGGGCCGTTAACTTCAAGTCCCATTAAAGCTTAATTTTCAACGAGTGTAGTTTTCGGTATAAATGCGTACGTTCCATACCGATAGCCGATGCCAGTTTGGCAACGCTGCCGCCGGTTTTTTCGAAATGATATTCCAGGTAAGATTTTTCGAAATGGTCGCGAGCTTCCTTCAGCGGCAAATTGAAAAACTCAGGTACATTCAGTCCCAATTTGGGTTGTTCGGCAATCGATCCAAGGGCGGTTTTTACTTCGTCCAGCTCAATGTCGTCACCGGCACCGAGTATCATCAGACGCTGTACCAGATTACGCAGTTCGCGCACATTACCCGGCCAGCTGTAATTACGCAAATAATTTTGCGCCGCCATCGAGAAACGCCGGAACGGCAGCTTTTCCTGGGTGACGAAATGATCGACGTAAAAATTCAACAGGCTGGGCACGTCTTCACTGTGTTCGCGTAGCGGTGGAATCTCCAGCGTCACCACGTTCAGCAGATAATACAGATCTTGACGAAAGCGCCCGCTGTTGACTTCTTCTTCCAAAGACATGCGGGTGGAGGCGACGACGCGCACATCAACGCGCACCGCCTGACTGCCGCCAACCCTTAAGAATGAACTGGATTCCAGCGCGCTAAGCAAGCGGGTTTGCGTCTCCGGGTCCATGCCGCCGATTTCGCCCAGAAACAGTGTGCCGCGATGGGCTTGTTCTAATAGACCCCGATAAACCCGTCCGTTGTCTTCCCGCCCGAAAAATTCCACCGCCGAGTTTTCCGGGGAGATGCTGCCAACCGACACATCGACGAACGAACCGTCGCGTCGCGAACTATTGTTATGCAAATAGCGGGCGAACATTTCTTTACCGACCCCCGCTTCGCCAACGAATAACACTCGGGCATCATGTTGTGCCAAGCGCTTTAGTTTGTCCTTCGTGCGTTCCACCACCGCGCTTTTGCCGACCGGGTCCACGCCTATCATCAGCTGTTGTTTCAATCCGGCGTTTTCGCGTTGTAAGGAACTAGTCTCCAGCGCGCGTTCGACGATCAACAATAACTTAGCCAGCGACAGCGGTTTTTCCAAAAAGTCGTAAGCGCCAAGCCGAGTCGCTTCCACCGCCGATTCCACCGAGGCATGCCCGGACATCATGATTACCGGGCATAGCGCGTCGTCTTCGCTAACCCATTCCCGCAGCAGGGTGATGCCGTCGCTGTCCGGCATCCAGATATCCAGAAGGATCAGATTAGGCGGGCGCTGGTTTTTGAGGGCTTTAGCCTCTGCGGCGTTTTCCGCCATAGCGACGTCGTAGCCTTCATCTTCGAGAATTTCCGATACTAACTGACGAATATCCTGCTCGTCATCGACCACCAAAATATACGGTGCTTGCTTATTCATTTAAAGTTCCCAAATTCAAAAACCGGCAGCTGGAGTAAAAACCCCGCGCCGCCATTATAAGACGTATCCACCCAAATCACCCCGCCATGTTCTTCAACAATCTTTTTGACGATGGCCAAGCCCAGACCGGTGCCTTTGGCCTTGCTGGTCACGTAGGGGTCGAAAATGGTTTCAAGCTGCTCCGCGTTCAGGCCGTTGCCATTATCGTAGATGCCCAATTCGACATAGTCGGTGTTGTTGCGGCTGACTTTAGCGATTTTGATCTCGATGCGGCAGGGCACCGTGGTGGCTTCTTGCGCGTTTTTGATCAAATTATGCAGTACTTGGCGCAGGCTGACCGGATCCGCTTCGACCAGTACTCTGTCACTGGCGAATGCCGTGCTGAAAATGATGCCCGAAGGCAGGTACAAAGCCATGACTTCCTGAATCAACTCGACCAGATTGATTTTTTCCACCTGTTTCTTGGACGGGCGGGCGTACTCGGAAAAATCGTCCACCATGCGTTTCATCGCTTCCACCTGCTGGACAATGGTGCGGGTGCCGCGTTGCAGAAACTCGGCGGAACCGTCCTGCAATTCCTTGGAGAGCTTGTGCTGCAATCGCTCGGCCGAGAGTTGAATCGGCGTCAACGGGTTTTTAATTTCATGCGCCAGACGCCGCGCCACTTCGCCCCAGGCCGCGTTTTTTTGGGCCTGAATCAGGTCGGTGACGTCGTCGAATACCACGACCGCGCCGGTACGGGCGCCGTGCTGGGAGAACAGCGGCGTACCTCGGCACAATAGTTCCTGGCGGCCGTTGGGGCCGAGAAATACGATGCGCTGTTCCCAAATATCGTCGGCTTTTTCAAGCAGGCTTTGGATTGCATTCAGTACCTCGGCCAGTTCGCTGTGCATGGTCGCCAGGGTTGGTAAAGTCTCGCCGACGAAATGGCTGACCGGGATATGCAAAATCCGGTAGGCGGCCTGATTGGCGGTACGGATGTAAAATGCCGCGTCGAAACTGATCACCCCGGCAGTGAGATTGGCGAGTATGGTCTCCAGATAAGCCCGCTGATTCTCCACCTCCAGGCCGGCGGCGCGGGTTTCGTCCCGGGAGCGGGCGATACGGCGGGTCATCTGGTTGAAGGACTCGACTAAAAAGCCCAGGTCGTCCTGATTCATCACCGGCAGCTGTTGCTGATAATCGCCATCGGCGACCGCTTGCGTACCTTTTACCAATTCTTTTACCGGCGCGACGATGTTGCGGATACTGATAAACGCTACCCAAATAGCCGCCAGCAGGCTGAGCAGTAACACCAGCAACAGGATCAGGGAGAAGCTGGTTTTCAGCGAGTCGCGCAGGAAGTTCATTTCCTGATAACGAATGAAGGCAAATTCTATCGAATCGGCCAGGTCGGTTACCCGCACCGGAATCGGAAATAGGACTTGCAAAAACCGGCTTTGATCCGCTTCTATAGCGACGATAATACGCACCAGCATTTCGTCGTTATCGCCGGGATCGAAAGCAAAATATTCCTTATTCTGCCGCAGCAGCAGCCAGATTTGTTCATCGGGCAGATGCGGCAAAATATCGCTGGGATTGACGCTGCTGGAGGCTAATACCCGGCCTTGGTTGGAAAATACCGCAATCTCCAGCGCACCGGAGTCTGCCCACAGCGAGCCGACTTCCATGGCGATCAAGGCTTCCGATTTGTCGCGGAGCTGATCGGCCATTTGCTTGGTTTGCTTGATATGCCAGGTCATACGTTGATTCAGCGAGGATTGGCTCAACTCCAGCGCATCGTCCATTGCCCGGTCGATTTCCACGTTAAACCAGCTGTCTATGCCTTGATGCAGGAATTGCACGGAGAAATAAAACACGATGGCCGCCGGGGCCAAGGCCAGCAAGACGAACAAGGACACCATGCGCGTGGTCAGTCGGGAGCCGGCTTCTTTTTTCTTTAATTCCCGTACCAACGAATAGGCATTGAAAGCGACCAAACCGAGCAGAATTACCGATCCCAGCGTGTTGATCACCAACAGCCAGGAATACATTTCGCCAAGTTCCGACGATTCCTGGGTGGCGCTGCTCATTAATTGCAGCGACAGCAATACGAAGCCGAACAGCAGAATGATGGTGGCGCTGGCCGGTAATTTTATTTTTGAATGGGCCATGTGTACCAAGCGCTAGAGAGAAACCAGCGGTTATCCAGATAGGCGACCGGCCGCAGCGGTATCGGCAGCAGTTCGCGGTTGAACTGGGTTTTTACCGCCAACAGGTAGGGCTTGTCTGCCGCCAAGAGTTCGGCGGGTATTGGCGTGCTGTCGTGCACGGCCGCCATGAAATTCATCGCGGCGCTCAAGGTTAAAAACATTTCGCTGTGGTCGAATGGGGTTTGCACCACATATTGATTCAGCAAAGCATGGAATTGTAGGCTGTAAGTCAGCTTGCGGTTATGGATTATTGTATCCCACAGCACGCCGGGCTGGCGCAGCTCTATCGTTACCTCCCAGGTCAGTCGCACACCTTTGTGTAACGCTTCCTTGGCGGTCGGGCTGAGCCGGTAATCGATATGAGTTTGCACGGTATAACCGTGATCGATATGTTGCAACTCGGCGTAATCGATGCGCGGGGCGTAATCGCTGGCTTTAACAAGGCCTGACGCAAGTTGCAGGCAAAGCATCAATATCCCGTACCTAAGCGGCTTTATGAAGCTTGGCATAATAAAAGCCGTCCATTTGCCGGTCGCCGGTAATGATTTGCCGACCGTGTGGCCGCGCAGTGCCCCAGTGCGCGTCGATGCGAATTTCGCTGGCGTCGGCGTGTTCGGCAAGGAATGCGGCAATTTGTGCTTCGTTTTCCTGTTTCAGCACAGAGCAGGTGGCATACAGCAAGATGCCGCCCGGTTTTAGTAATTGCCAGGCCTTAGCGAGAATCTTGGCTTGCAAAGCTTGCAGTACAACAATATCGTCCGCGCGGCGCAGCAACTTGATGTCGGGATGGCGGCGGATCACACCGAAGCCGGAGCAGGGGGCGTCCAGCAGTATCCGATCAAATTGGCGGTTGTTAGCCCACGACGCCGGCTGGCAGGCGTCGGCGGCCAAGGTCTCGGCGTGCAAGTTTAAGCGCTGTAAATTGTCGGTTACTCGTTGCAGACGCTGTTGATCGACATCGACCGCCAGCAGTCCGGCCAAGGCCGGTTGGCGCTCCAGAATGGCGGCGGTTTTGCCGCCCGGCGCGGCACATAAATCCAGCACCTGCTGGCCGGGCTGTGCATCAAGCAGTTCCGCCGCCAATTGCGCGGCAGTGTCTTGTACCGATACGCGGCCTTGAGTAAACGCTGGCAATTGCTCGACGGCCAAGGCTTGGTCCAGCCTTATCGCGGTCTCGCAACAATCTACCGGTAGGGCGGCGATGCCTTGCGCGGTGAGTTCGTCCAGATAGGCCGCTCGGCTACCTTGCTGCAGATTGACGCGCAAAGCCATCGGCGGTGCCTGGTCGTTGGCGTGCAGGATTTTTTCGTAATGCTCCGGCCAATCGTGTTTGAGCAAATCGACTATCCAGTCCGGATGATTGTGGCGGGCCTGACTGTCCCCGGTACAGGCTTGCTGCAAGGTTTCGGCATCGCGCAAATATTGTCTGAGTATCGCGTTCACCAAGGATTTAGCCCAAGGTTTGTGGCTGGTGGCGGCTACCGTTTCCGACACGGCGGCGTGCGATTTAACCCGCATGTGTTGCAGTTGATATAGGCCGATCAGCAGCAAGGCTTTAATGTCGCCGTCTTTTTGCTTCAGTGGCTTGCTGAGCAGGCGGCTCAGCATAAAATCCAATGCGTAAAAATGTCGGATCACCCCGAAACACAAGGCCTGGACGAAAGCTCGGTCTTTGCTGTCCTTGAGTTTAGCTAGGCCGTGTTCCAGCGCGGCGGTAAGCGATTGACCGTCGTTGAGGACGTGTCCGAGTATCTGTGCCGAACAGCCGCGCAGATTCATAGGCCAAGGATGACTCGGTCGGAGGGGTGGGCATTCATAAAATCCTTGCCGGCTATGCGTTTGCCGCCGGGGAGTTGTACTTCCAGTAGGCGCAGTACGCCGTTACCGGTCGCTACATCCAACGCGTGTTCCGCGCAACTGACGGTGCCGGGGGCTTGCTCGGCGGTTTTATCAAGCACCTGGCTGCGCCAGACGCGCAACACTTGGCCTTGATAGAGGGTTTGTGCCACCGGCCAGGCGTTTAGGCCACGTACTTGACGATCCAGTTGTACAGCGGAGTTTTGCCAGTCCAAGTTCGATTCCTGCTTTTCCAGTTTGTGGGCGTAAGTAACCAGGGCTTCGTCTTGTGGTTCGGCTTGCAGCGACCCATTGCCTATCTGGTCGACCACTTTAACCAGCCCTTCGGCGCCCATTTGCGCCAATTGATCGTGCAGGCTGCTGGAGGTGGCGTCGGTGCTGATTGGGCATTCGGCTTTATACAGCATGTCGCCGGCATCGAGTTTTTTGACTACTTTCATGATGGTGATGCCGGTTTTGGTATCGCCAGCCATTACGGCCCGATGAATCGGCGCCGCGCCGCGCCAGCGCGGTAATAGCGAGCCATGGACATTGATGCAGCCGTGTTTGGGAATATCCAATACCGCTTGCGGTAGAATTAGACCGTAAGCCACGACGACCATTAAATCGACATCCAATGCCGCTAATTGCGCAATTGCTTCAGGGCTTTTAAAGTTTTCCGGCTGATAAACCGGAATGTTGGCTGCTACGGCCAGTTCCTTAACCGGGCTGGCGGTCAGCTTGCGGCCGCGTCCGGCTGGCCTGTCGGGCTGAGTATACACCGCACAGACTTGATGCGGTGAATCCAGCAGGCCCTGCAAGGTGGGGACCGCAAAATCCGGCGTACCGGCGAACACGATTTTCATGGGATGTCCTTAATTAGCCTTGCGACTTGTGAATTTTATCCAGCTTGGCTTTGATGCGGTTGCGTTTGAAGGCTGAGAGATAGTCGACGAACAGCTTGCCTTCCAGGTGATCCATCTCATGCTGAATGCATACCGCCAGCAATTCGCGCGCTTCCAATTCAAAGCTTTCGCCGTCGCGGTTTAGCGCCTTGACTTTGATGTGTTCGGCGCGGCTGACTTTTTCGAAAAAGCCGGGTACAGACAGGCAGCCTTCCTCGGATTCTTCAACACCGTCGCGCTCGATGATTTGCGGGTTGATCAGACAGATCGGTTCGTCCTTGTTCTCGCTGACATCCATTACTATGACGCGTTTATGCACGTTTACCTGCGTTGCGGCCAAGCCTACTCCCTTGGCGGCATACATGGTCTCGATCATGTTGTCGACCAAGGTCTTGATGCCGTCATCGACGGTGTCCACCTCGGCGGCGACCGTGCGCAGCCGTTTATCGGGAAACTCCAGAATTGTAAGAATACTCACCCATCACTCCGCTTGCTAACTGTAATAGTGCGATTTTATCCGAAATTGGCTCGGGTTTGAACGTGATGACTAAATACGGCTGGTGTATGCTGAGGGCGTTTGAAGACTCATTGCAGCGCCCGCTGGGGTTAGGCTGGAGCGGCTCGTGCTGGCATAATGCCCGAATTAATCTAAACTGTGCGGCAAATCGATGGTTGATTTTATACGCATTTGTTTCAAGTCGGATTATGCGGGATGCACAAAGTATAGACGCTTGCCGATCTTGTATTTAGTCGCTTCGTCTGGCGGATTTTGAACGGTTTTATAAGCTCTGGCAGGATAAATTATGTTTTTTCGCGCGATACTGGGAATATTGATACCACTGGTTTTTGCCGCAGTGGCTTGGGCCGATGAGCTGAAAATAAACCCCAATCATCCCGATCAGCACACGGTGGTTAAAGGCGATACCCTATGGGATATCTCCGGGAAGTTTTTACAGCACCCTTGGGAGTGGCCGCAGTTATGGCATAACAATCCGCAAATCAAGGATCCGCATTGGATTTACCCGGGCGACACGCTGTACTTTTCGTATGTAAACGGCGTGCCGCGCCTGAGTTTGACGCCGGATGGTAACGATGAAAAACTGTTGCCGCGAGTGCGCGAGTCTGAGATTAATCAAGCCATCAAGATGATTCCCAGTGATGCGATTGTGCAATTCTTGAATTCACCGAAAGTGGTAACGGCGGAAGAATTGCAGCATGCTCCTTATGTCATCGGGTTTGTTGGTGAGCATTTGATCGCCGGAGCCGGCGACGGGGTTTACGTCCGGGCCATTGAAAATCCGCCAGGCTTGGGTTTCACCATCTACCGGGCGGGCAAAGCTTACGTCAGCCCTGTAACCAAGGAAGTTTTGGGGTACGAAGCGCAATATATTGCCGATACCACGCTACAGGAACCAGGTGATCCGGCGACCTTGCTGATTAATAAATCCGATATGGAAATACAACGCGGCGATCGTTTGATGCCTACTTCCGAGGGCGAATTGGCGCTGAATTATTTTCCAAGGCCGCCGAATCATCAGGTAGTGGGCAGCATCATTCAGGTCAAGGGCGGCGTCTCGCAGATCGGTCAACACGATGTGGTGGTCATTGATAAAGGGACTGCCGACGGTTTGGAAGTGGGGCACACTTTAGATGTCTATCGCAGAGGACATGTCATCGTGGATAGGTATCAATCTCAGGAAGCTGTAGCGGTGAAAATGCCGGATGAACTGGCCGGTGTGTTGATGGTGTTCCGGCCGTTCGAACGCGTCAGCTATGCCTTGGTGATGCAGGCCACTGCCGCGATGCATACCTTGGATAGAGTTCAGACACCTTAATGGGCTATCTACCACCAATATGTGTTAAGCCGCTCTGGATCGCTTTTTAAGCTGTTTTGGAATCCGCACTCAATCCTCAAATCAAATACTGGCTGGCGATGCTGCGCAGTCCCGGCATCGGCAGTCAGGCCATTCAACGTTTGTTGGCGCATCTTGAGCCGGAACAGATATTCTCCGCATCGCGAGCTACTTTAAGTGGCTTGGGTTTCAGCGAGAAATTGATAGACGCGCTGCAAAAGCCGGATTGGGAAAAAGTCGAGGACGATATTCGCTGGTTGGAGCAAGCAGGCAATTATGCATTGACCTTGGACGATGCCGACTATCCGGCGCAACTGCGAGAAATTGCAAATCCTCCCCCGATACTATTTGTCAAAGGCAATCCGGCCTTGCTGCTTGAACCGCAGTTGGCGATGGTGGGCAGCCGCAATCCCTCGCCGGTTGGTGTCAGTACCGCGATTCAATTTGCCGAGGCCTTAGCCGAAGCCGGATATACGGTGACCAGCGGTTTGGCTTTGGGAATTGATGCTGCCAGTCACCAAGGCGCCTTGAATGTTAACGGACGAACCATAGCTGTGGCCGGTACCGGTTTGGATCGGGTGTATCCCGCCTGTCACAAACAGCTCGCGACTCAGATTGTCGAACATGGCGCGCTGGCTTCCGAGTTTCCGCCCGGCACCAACGCCAAAGCCAATCACTTTCCCAGGCGAAATCGCATCATCAGTGGTTTATGTGTAGGATTGTTGGTGGTTGAAGCTGCCCAGCAAAGCGGGTCGTTGATTACCGCACGTTTGGCGCTGGAGCAGAATCGGGAAGTTTTTGCGATTCCCGGCTCTATTCATAACCCTTTGGCGCGCGGTTGCAATGCATTAATCCGCCAGGGAGCCAAATTAGTGGAAACCGCAGAAGATATTTTTGAGGAATTAGGTCATTATAATCAAAGGTATATGCGAGATGCTCCGGAATTGGCGCAGACTTCGCTTGACCTGGAGCAGCAAAATCTATTGAAATTGATTCCGTACAGTCCCACAACGGTCGATACTCTGGTGCAAGAAAGCGGTTGGTCGGCGGAAGAAGTTTCCTCGACGCTGCTGGTGCTGGAGTTACAAGGCTACATTGCCGCGCTTGCCGGTGGTGGCTACCTCCGAGTCAAATAAAGGTTCTAATGAAAGAAGATATTTTCGATGTGCTCATTTATCTGTTTGAAAATTATCTGGATGGCGACAGCGATAACTATCCGGATACGGCCGTCATTGCCAGCGAGTTGCTGGATGCGGGTTTTCAGCAGCCTGATGTCAATAAGGCGTTCGATTGGCTGGAGTCTTTAGCCGAAATTGAGAGCATCACACCGGCGGTTTCCTCTTCGTTCCGCATTTTTAGCGGGCAGGAAATTTCCGTGTTCGATATGGAGTGCCGGAATTTCTTGATGTATCTTGAGCACAGCGGCATCTTGACGCCGATTAATCGCGAGATAGCGATTGATCGGGCGATGGCCTTGAAAGACGAGAATATTACGCTGGATAAATTGAAATGGATTGTATTGATGGTGTTATTAAGTCAACCCGGCGATAGCGCCGCTTTCTCCCGAATGGAAGACATAGTTTACGATTTGATACCTACTTCTTTACATTGATTTTTCTACGGACAGCATGAGCAAAAGTTTAGTCATTGTAGAATCACCGGCAAAATGCAAAACCATAGAAAAGTATCTGGGTAAGGACTTTCAGGTGCTGGCCTCTTACGGTCACGTCCGCGATCTGATTCCCAAGGAGGGAGCGGTCGATCCGGAAAATGGTTTTGCGATGAAATATCAGGTGATTGATCGCAACCAGCGCCATCTGCAAGAGATCGGCAAAGCTATAAAAAACGTCGATACACTTTATTTAGCGACTGACCCTGATCGCGAAGGTGAAGCCATTTCCTGGCATGTGTTCGAGCATCTCAAGGAAAAAAAGCTGTTAAAAAACAAGGAAGTGCTGCGTGTGGTGTTTCATGAGATCACCAAAAAAGCCGTCACCGAAGCCATCGCTCATCCCACCGAGTTATCCAATAATCTGGTCAATGCGCAACAGGCGCGGCGCGCTCTGGATTATCTAGTCGGTTTCAATTTATCGCCGTTGCTGTGGAAGAAAATCCGTCGGGGCTTATCTGCCGGCCGCGTACAAAGTCCGGCCTTGCGGATGATCGTCGAACGCGAA
The DNA here is from genome assembly GCF_024505055.1 of Methylomonas rosea. Classification (GTDB taxonomy): domain Bacteria; phylum Pseudomonadota; class Gammaproteobacteria; order Methylococcales; family Methylomonadaceae; genus Methylomonas; species Methylomonas rosea. Next base: position 15,243 of record NZ_JANIBL010000060.1, on the reverse strand, counting down.
ATGGAGATTGAGGCGTTCAAGACCCGTGAATACTGGTCGCATACCGCTGAAGCCAGCGCGCAAGGGCTGCCGTTCAAAGCCAAGCTCACGTATTTCAATGGCGAAAAGCTGAATCAGTTCAGTTTTACCGATGAAGCGCAAGCCAGCCAAGTCAAGCAAAGTTTGCTGGACGCTGCAGACGGCCAGTTAATTGTCGCCAAGTTGGAGAAGAAACAACGCAGTAAAAATCCTGCCCCCCCGTTTATCACTTCGACCTTGCAGCAGGAAGCTGCCCGTAAGTTGGGATTTACCACCAAGCGTACGATGATGGTGGCGCAACAGTTGTACGAAGGCATCGATCTGGGCGGGGAAACCGTCGGTTTGATTTCGTATATGCGTACCGATTCGGTGAATCTGGCCGAAGAGGCGCTTGCCGATATTCGCGCGCTGATCGCGGAAAAATACGGTATCGACGATGTGCCAAAGGAGCCGCGCCGTTTCAAGACCAAATCCAAAAACGCGCAAGAAGCGCACGAAGCAATAAGGCCGACGTCCGTACAGCGCTTGCCTGAACAGGTGAAAAACCGGCTCAGTGCCGAGCAATTCAAACTTTACGATTTAATCTGGAAGCGTACCGTCGCTTGCCAGATGATCCACGCAACCTTGAATCAAGTGGCTGTCGATCTCAATTGCGGCAGCGATAAAAACGTATTTCGCGCCACCGGTTCCACGGTGACCAATCCCGGCTTCATGAAGGTGTATCTTGAGGGTGTGGACGACAGCAAGGAAGCCGCCGACGATCAGGATAGTCTCTTGCCGCCGATGGAAGAAGGGCGGCCGGTGGTGTTGAACGATATCGCTGCAACTCAGCATTTTACCGAGCCGCCACCGCGTTACAGCGAGGCTAGTCTGGTCAAAGCCTTGGAAGAACACGGCATCGGCCGGCCGTCTACCTACGCGACGATTATCTCAACCTTGCAAAATCGCGAATATGTGACGATCGACAACAAGCGGTTTTATCCGACCGATGTCGGTCGCATCGTTAACAAATTCCTGACCGAGCATTTCACGAAATACGTCGATTACAGCTTTACGGCCAATCTGGAAGACGATCTGGATGCAGTGTCGCGCGGCGAGAAGGATTGGATTCCGTTGATGAACGACTTTTGGCGGCCGTTCACGCAATTGATCAACGAGAAGGAAGAAAGTGTACAGCGTAAGGACGTCACGCAGGAAAGTATCGACGAAAAATGTCCGGAATGCGGCAGTCCGCTGTCCATTCGTTTAGGGCGTAACGGTCGATTTATCGGTTGTACCAATTATCCGACTTGTTCCTACACTCGAAATCTGGGAGATGACAATGCTGGTGCCGCATCGGCCGAGCCTGAGGTGGTGGAAGGGCGAGTGTGTCCGAAGTGCGAGTCGACGCTGGTTATAAAGACTGGCAAGTATGGCAAGTTTGTCGGCTGTAGCGCTTATCCGAAATGCAAGCACATCGAGCCTTTGGAAAAACCAAGCGATACCGGCGTTGAATGTCCGCAATGCAAAAATGGCGCGATTCTGAAGCGCAAGGCGCGCAGCGGGAAGATTTTTTATTCCTGTTCGGAATATCCAAAATGCGATTATGCCTTGTGGGATGCGCCGGTCAAGGAAAGTTGCCCTGATTGTAATTGGCCAATTTTGACCTTGAAAACCACCAAACGCCGCGGGACCGAAAAAGTCTGTCCGCAGAAAGAGTGCAAATACGCGACGCCTTATGAGGGCGATCCGGACGACGTAAACGGACCGGCGTAAGTCTCTCTAAGGTAGCGTGACTGTTTGGCCGACTTTGATTGCGTGTTTGTCGATAAAGCCGGCGGGCAGTTCCAGCATGTATCTGGCCGCCGTTTTGGACTCATAAATTCTGCAAGGATCTTTGGTGCAGGGTTGTAGATTCTTTAACAGAGCTACAATCCGGCCGTCTCCCGATAAAAACACTACATCCAGCGCCAGCAAGGTATTTTTCATCCACAACGCGCGTTGCGTCTGGTCCGGATACACAAACAGCATGCCTTGGTCTTCGGCAAGTGTCTTATGAAACATCAAGCCGTGTTCACGCTCGCTTTCGTTAGAGGCAATAGCCGCGTAGACAATACGTTGCTGCTCTACAAACCTGATTGCGTGGTTGAACTCGGTGAACGTGTCCGCCGAAGCGTCCCCGCTATTCAGTGTTAGAAGCAAAGCGGTGCGGAAAAGAACTGGGTGCATGCGGGGGCGTCGGGAATATAAGGTTGTCTTTGAAGGTGCGGCTGATTATAATGCCGCGTTCAATTATTTAGCGAGCGTGGCGAAATTGGTAGACGCGCTGGATTTAGGTTCCAGTGGTAACCCCGTGGGAGTTCGAGTCTCCCCGCTCGCACCATTTCTGCGTTATTCGTAACGATACGACCTTAAGTTCCCCAGATTTAAACATCGCCGGCAGGTCTCCCAAAATATAAAACCGTATCTTTAATTTTTTGAGGTAGTGCAATGCAAGTTTCTGTCGAGAAGACATCAGAGTTAAGCCGAAAAATGACTGTTAGCATTCCTGATGCCGTGGTTCAGGAAAAAATGGAAACTCGCTTTAAAAAACTCGCTCGCGAAGTCAAAGTGGACGGATTTCGTCCGGGTAAAGTGCCGGCGAGCATGGTGAAAAAGCTTTACGCCGATAAAGTTAGAAACGAAGTCACCGGTGACTTGATCCAATCGACTTATTTCGAAGCGCTGCAACAACAGGATTTGAACCCCGCAGGTCATCCACATATCCACCCGACCGAGAAAACCGAAGGTTTTGAATACATCGCCGAGTTTGAGGTTTATCCCGAGATCGTTCTGGACGGCGTTAGCGAGTTGAAAGTGGATCGTCCTTCCGCAACTGTGGAGGAGGCCGATGTCGATAACATGATCGAAAAGCTGCGTCAGCAAAAGAAAATCTGGAACACTGTCGAGCGCGCTTCGCAGGATGCTGATCGGGTTACCATTCATTTCTCCGGTGTGGCCGATGGCGAGAATTTTACCGAAGGTAAGGTCGAAAATTACCAGGTCGAAATCGGCGGCAAACAAATGATTCCCGGCTTTGAAGACGAACTGAAAGGCTTAGTTGTCGGCGATAGCAAAACCTTTTCAGTGACATTCCCAGAGCAATACAACAGCGAGAAATTAGCCGGTAAGGTCGCCGAGTTTGAGATCGAGTTGGTTAAAGTCGAAGAGCCGGTTTTACCTATCGTCGATGCTGAATTTATCAAAGCTTACGGTGTTGAAGACGGCGATGCGGCCAGTTTCCGCAGCGATGTTCGGGCTAACATGGAAAGAGAGCTGAACCAGGGTCTGAAAAACAAGTTAAAAAATGCGGTGATGGATGCCTTATACGAAAACATCGTGATAACGATGCCTAACGCATTGATCGATCAAGAAATTCAAGCTTTGATGAAACCTTACGCCGAACGCGCGAAAAACATGCGTTTGAAACTGGAAGACCTGAATTTGCCAAGGGATGCTTTTGAAGGTCAGGCCAAGCGCCGAGTGGCCTTGGGCTTGATTCTGGGTGAAATCATTCAAAAAAATGACATCAAGGTGGATGCCGATAAAGTTCGTGCGGTAATTGATGACATGGCGAAGAGTTATGAGCGCCCCGAAGACGTTGTGAACTGGTATTATGCCGACAAGGCCCGTCTAAATGATGTGCAGCAGATGGTCTTAGAGGACCAAGCTGTTGCATGGATTGTCAGTCAGGCTAAAATCACCGACGTAACAGTTGGTTTTGATGATGTCATGGAAAAACAGTAACGAATGAGGGCTAAACGTGTTTAACCAAAATGTGATGAGCGAAATGATGGCGCCGCAAGCGGCGGGCGGTCTAGTGCCTATAGTGGTTGAACAAACAGCCCGTGGGGAAAGATCGTTCGATATTTATTCCCGTTTGCTGAAAGAGCGGGTAATTTTTCTAGTTGGCCAAGTGGAAGATTACTCGGCTAATCTGGTGGTAGCGCAATTGCTGTTCTTGGAGTCTGAGAATCCGGATAAGGATATACATTTGTATATCAACTCTCCCGGCGGCTCGGTGACAGCAGGGATGTCGATTTATGACACCATGCAGTTTATCAAGCCGGATGTCAGCACCATGTGCATCGGTCAGGCCGCCAGTATGGGTGCCTTGTTGTTGGCGGGTGGTGCTAACGGTAAACGTTATTGCTTGCCTCACTCTAGGGTGATGATTCATCAACCTTTGGGAGGGTTTCAAGGCCAGGCATCGGATTTTGATATTCATGCTCGGGAGATTTTGGCTATTCGTGATCGATTGAACAAAATCCTGGCTCATCATACCGGGCAACCGCTGGAAAAAATTCAGCAAGATACGGATAGAGATAACTTTCTGAGTTCTCAACAAGCGGTTGATTACGGTTTGATCGACAAAGTATTGACGAGTCGTATTGCTTGATAAGTGTCGCGTAGCTTCGTCAAGAGTGCGACGTGATTTGAATGTTGGTTTTTGATATATTTCATCGCCATGACGAGGCAATGTATCACGGTGGAGTCTGTCTATGAGTAGAGACAAGAAAGGTAAAGACGATGAAAAACTTCTTTACTGTTCTTTTTGCGGTAAAAGTCAAAATGAAGTCAGGAAACTGATTGCAGGTCCATCCGTTTATGTTTGTGACGAATGTGTGGAATTGTGCAATGACATTATCAGGGATGAGTTGCTGGAAGATGAAATGTCCGTGGCCGGCGGTGCGCTGCCTAAGCCGAAGGAAATCAAGCAAGAATTGGATGGTTATGTCATCGGTCAGGAAAATGCCAAAAAAATTCTGGCCGTAGCTGTTTACAACCATTACAAGCGTTTGCGCAGCAACAGCAAAAAGAACGAAGTCGAGCTGGCGAAAAGCAACATCTTGCTGATCGGGCCTACCGGTTCCGGTAAAACCTTGTTAGCCGAAACCTTGGCCAGATTGCTGGATGTGCCTTTCACCATAGCAGACGCCACCACGCTGACCGAGGCCGGTTATGTCGGTGAAGATGTTGAAAACATCATTTTGAAGATTCTGCAAAAATGTGATTACGATGTGGAAAAGGCGGAGACCGGGATCGTTTATATCGACGAAATCGATAAAATCTCCCGCAAATCCGATAATCCTTCCATCACTCGCGATGTGTCCGGAGAAGGCGTGCAACAGGCCTTGTTGAAGCTTATCGAAGGGACTGTTGCTTCTGTCCCGCCACAAGGTGGTCGTAAGCATCCGCAGCAAGATTTTTTGCAGGTTAATACTGCGAACATCTTGTTTATCGTCGGTGGGGCCTTTGCTGGTTTGGATAAGGTCATTAAACATCGCACCGAGAAAGGCGGCATCGGTTTTTCCGCCGAAGTTAAAACTAAAGACGACAAGCGCAATGTCGGCGAAATTTTTGCGGATGTGCGTTCCGAGGATTTGATCAAATACGGATTGATTCCGGAGTTTGTGGGTCGTCTGCCGGTTATCGCTACTCTGGACGAGTTGGATGAAGCCGCGTTGATTCAAATTCTGACGCAGCCTAAAAATGCCTTGATCAAGCAGTACAAACACTTGTTTGAAATGGAAGGTGCGGAGCTGGAGTTTAGGGATGATTCGTTAGCGGCGATTGCCCGCAAATCGATGGAACGAAAAACCGGTGCCAGAGGTTTACGCACGATAGTTGAGAACGTGTTGTTGGATACCATGTACGAGTTGCCTTCCAATGACAAAATATCGAAAGTGGTTATCGATGAGAACGTCATTTTGGGTAATTCGGAGCCTATTTTGGTTTACGAAGCGGAACAAAAGCTGGTCGCTTCGGACGCTTCTTAAGTATGGGGCTTTGAATTATCCTCGCGTTCTCGCGAAGAAATAATCAGATTGAAGGGGGCTTTTTCAGTAAAGCCCCCTTTTTTTTGCCTGAAATTAAAGATACTTGTTTTCTGCGAGTTCATCCTCATATAGGATGACATCTAATGTTTTGAGCTGCTCAAGGGAGCAAATGAAATGACCGAGTTAAAAAGCAAAGATGAATTAATTCCTGTCTTGCCGTTACGGGACGTGGTGGTCTATCCGCATATGGTGATTCCATTGTTTGTCGGTAGAGGCATGTCGATCGACGCCCTTGATGCCGCCATAAAACAAGACAAGCAAGTATTGTTGATTGCCCAGAAACAGGCCGATGTCGATGAGCCGGGTTTTGATGACTTATACAGGGTCGGTACCTTGGCAAACATCCTGCAATTATTGAAATTGCCGGACGGTACTGTGAAAGTGTTGGTAGAAGGTAGTCAGCGCTGCTCGGTGACAAAATATCAAGAAGTGGATAATTACTGCGCGGCCAGCGTGGTCGAGTTGAGCGACGAATTAAATATTTCCGAACAGGAAGCGGAAGTTTTGCAGCGTACGGCGATTAACTCGTTCGATCAGTATGTGAAATTGAATAATAAAATTCCGCCTGAAGTATTGAATTCCCTGGCCGGTATTGACGACCCCAGCCGGTTGGCCGATACCATGGCGGCGCATATGGCGCTAAAAGTTGAAGAAAAGCAGCTGATGCTGGAAATGGTCGATGTCGCCAAGCGTTTGGAAAACTTGATGACTTTGATGGAAGGCGAAGTCGATATTCTGGAGATGGAAAAGAAAATTCGCGGCCGCGTTAAAAAGCAGATGGAAAAAAATCAGCGCGAATACTATTTGAATGAGCAAATGAAGGCTATTCAAAAAGAGTTGGGCGAGATGGATGAAGCCAGCAACGAAATCGAAGAGCTGGAGCGAAAAATTGCCACGGCCGGCATGTCCGCCGAAGCGAAAACCAAGGCGACGGCCGAGCTGAATAAACTGAAAATGATGTCGCCGATGTCAGCGGAAGCGACAGTAGTGCGTAATTACATCGATTGGATGGTCAACGTGCCTTGGAAAAAGAAAACCAAGGTTCGGCACGATTTAAAAGTCGCGGAAGAGGTGTTGGAAGCCGAACATTACGGCCTGGATAAGGTGAAAGAGCGGATACTCGAATATCTTGCCGTACAACAGCGTGTTAAAGCGTTGAAAGGGCCTATTCTTTGTTTGGTGGGTCCTCCAGGGGTTGGTAAAACCTCTCTGGGCCAGTCGATTGCAAGGGCTACCAATCGCAAGTACGTGCGGATGGCGTTAGGCGGGGTAAGAGACGAAGCGGAAATTCGCGGACATAGACGCACTTATATCGGCTCGATGCCCGGCAAAATCCTGCAAAATTTGTCGAAAATCAAAACCCGCAATCCGATGTTCTTACTGGACGAGATCGACAAAATGGCAGCTGATTTTCGCGGTGATCCGGCTTCGGCGTTGTTGGAAGTGCTGGATCCCGAGCAAAACCATACCTTCTCCGATCATTATCTGGAAGTGGATTTCGATTTGTCCGATGTAATGTTCGTGGCTACCGCGAATACGATGAATATCCCGCCTGCCTTGATGGACAGGATGGAAATTATCCGCTTGGCCGGTTATACCGAAGATGAAAAAATCAATATTGCCATGCGCTTTTTGATTCCGAAGCAGGTCAAAAACAACGGTCTGGCGGAGTCGGAAATTTCTATCTCCGAAGCAGCGGTTAAGGACATTGTCAGGTACTACACGCGGGAAGCCGGTGTACGCGGACTGGAGCGGGAAATCTCGAAAATTTGCCGGAAAGTCGTGAAAGACCTGTTGTTGAAATCCCGGAAAAGTCGAACCTCGGTTACCGAAAAAACCCTGGATAAGTATCTTGGTGTTCGACGGTTCAGCTATGGCATGGCCGAAGACAACGATCAAATTGGTCAAGTGACCGGTCTGGCATGGACTGAAGTCGGCGGTGAATTGCTGACTATCGAAACCGCGGTAATGCCGGGTAAGGGCAAGCAGCTAGCCACCGGAAAACTCGGTGACGTGATGAAAGAGTCGATTGAAGCGGCGGTTACGGTAGTCAGGAGTCGAGCCAATATTTTGGGTATCGACAGCGATGTGTTTCAGAAAAATGACATTCACATCCATGTGCCGGAAGGCGCGACCCCTAAAGACGGGCCTAGTGCCGGTATTGGCATGTGTACCGCCATTATTTCCGCTCTGACCAAAATTCCGGTGCGCGCGGATGTGGCCATGACCGGCGAGATCACGTTGCGCGGTGAGGTGCTGCCAATCGGCGGACTGAAAGAGAAGTTGTTGGCGGCGCATCGCGGGGGGATTGCGACCGTGGTGATTCCGGCGGAAAACGAAAAGGATCTCGCCGAGATTCCCGAAAATATCAAACGCAATTTGGCGATTAAGTGTGTCCGTTGGATAGATGAAGTGTTGGAGTTAGCTCTACAGCATATGCCGACCCCGATTGCAGCAATTCCGGTGACGGAAATAACTGAAACTGCCGCCACCAAGGCAGAGGTAAAAAAGCCGGGTGTTGTTGCACATTAAAAGTCGAGTCGAATCGGCGGAAACCATCAGGATCGTGGCCTCCGCCGACTTCAGTGCTTGACATCGCTTGCAGGCGATTGATATAAATGTCGGCCTCTCGCACCAGGAGAGGCTGTAAATCGGGTTGGTGGAAAACCGGTTAGTGGGCAAATCCAAGCATTTGTTTGCTGAGCATAATTAATACAACGACATCCTAAGGGGAAATAAATGAATAAATCGGAACTTATCGATGCAATCGCCAGTGCGTCCCAGTTAACTAAAGCTGATGCAGGTCGTGCTTTAGATGGTTTTATCAAAGCAGTAGAAGATGCTTTGAAACAAGGCGATTCCGTTGCCTTGGTTGGCTTCGGCACATTCGATGTTAAAGAAAGAGCAGAGCGCAAAGGCCGCAATCCGCAAACCGGCGAAGAGATCACCATTAAAGCCGCGAAAATTCCTTCATTTAAAGCTGGCAAATCTTTAAAAGATGCTGTAAACTAGCCGCTCTTTAGTCGGGTGCTTAGCTCAGCTGGGAGAGCATCGCCCTTACAAGGCGAGGGTCGGGGGTTCGAACCCCTCAGCACCCACCAGACTTTGGAGCGGTAGTTCAGTTGGTTAGAATACCGGCCTGTCACGCCGGGGGTCGCGGGTTCGAGCCCCGTCCGCTCCGCCAAAACAGAAACCTCGGGCCGTATGGTCCGAGGTTTTTTTTTGCCTGTTAATTTTATGGCCTGAAGCGATCGGGTTTAATACTGTTTAAGGACAGCGTTTATGCTTTTAGAGATTAGAGAAAAGGTGCACGGTCTATTTGCATCGATCATATTGATTTTGATTTGTGTGCTTTTCGGATTGTGGGGCATCCAAAACTATCTGGGCGGCGGTAAAGAAGCGCCAGTGGTGTCTGTCGGAGACAAGGAGTTTTTTCAGCGCGATGTCAGTCAGGCCTATCAGCAGTATGCGCAAAATCTGGCAGGCATGAAATTCGACGAAGACACGATAAAAAAACAGGCTTTGCAAAAGCTGGTTCGCGACGAGGTGTTGTTGCAGTACGTTCAGGATCAAAACCTGTTGGTTAGCGACGATACCGCCAGGGATTTCATTCAAACCCTGGAGTATTTCCAAAAAGACGGCAAATTTGACAAGACTCAATACCAGACCATGCTCGGTTCGCAGGGTATGTCTTCCGCCGAGTTCGTCAATCGCATTAAAAAAGCCTTGGTGATGGAGCAGTTCCAACGAGCCGTGGTGGACAGTAGCTTCGTGACACCGGCGGAAATCAATAACTTCTTTAAAATCCAGAACCAAACCCGCGATGTGGAATATGTGACGGTTCCGTTAACGCCGGTCAGCCAGCAGCCGGGCGAGGAAGAAATTACCGCTTATTACCAGCAGCACCAGGATGCCTATCAGACTCCCGAGCAGGTGGCTATCGAATATGTGGAATTATCGTTGGATAAATTGGCCGCAGATATTAGCCCCAGCGAAGAGCAGTTAAAAGCCTATTACGAAGAACAAAAAGCCCAATTTACTACGAAAGAGCGTAGAAAAATCAGCCATATTTTGTTCGCTTTTAGCAAGGATAAAACGGCTGATGACTTGGCGTTACAAAAAGCCCTGAAGGCTAAACAAGATCTGAAAAACAAGGATTTCGCCGCTCTGGCTGCGGAAGTGTCCGACGATAAACTAAGCGCGAAAAATGGCGGCGACCTAGGTTTATTCAATGTAGGCGTAATGGAAAAAGCCTTTGAAGATGCCGCGAGTAGTTTAAAACTGGGTGAAGTCTCCGAACCCGTGAAATCGGCTTTTGGTTATCATTTAATTAAAGTCACCGAATTAATACCGGGTGACGTAAAACCTTACGAAGCGGTAAAAGCCGAGGTCAGTAAGGCTTATCAAAAAGCGCAAGCAGAAGCCAAATTTAACACCTTGGCCGAGAAAGTTGCCGAAGTCAGTTACGAAAATCCAGATAGCCTGGCGGCTGTTGCCCAATTGCTGGGTGGGGCGACCAGCAAGACAGAGGCATTTACTCGTGCGGCGGGTGAAGGTATCGCTGCGGACGAGAAAGTTCGGGCGGCTGCATTTTCAGAAGATGTCTTAAAAGGCAGCAACAGCGAACCGCTGGAAATTGGCGGCGATAAACTGGTGGTGTTGCGCATGTTATCGCATCAACCTGCGGCCAGTAGAGAGCTGAAGGATGTTAAGCCACAGGTCATTGCCTCGATCCAGCAAGATAAGGCAAAACAACAGGCCATCGCCACTGCCGATAAAATTAAGCAGGAATTGGCTGGCGGTAAAACGCTTGCTCAGGTTTCCGAAGCGCTGCATTTGCAAACCAAAAAAATCAATGGCTTGACGCGCACAGCTAGTGATTTGCCGGCGGCCGTCACTCAGGAGATTTTTAGAACTGCCAAACCGAAGGCCGGTCAGCCTAGCGTGGCAGTAATCGACGAAGCCAAGGGCGGTAAATTGGTGGTTAGCGTCAACAGTGTCAACGAGGGTTTGATGTCGGACAGCGACAAGAGCAAACAAGCCTTGATTGCCAAAAACATTTCTACTGCCTTCGGCAAGGCGCAAATGGAAGCGGTATTGAATGCATTGCAGACTAAAGCCGACATTGTTATCAATACGCAAAAACAGTAAATCGTAACGCGGACCGACAAAAAGGGAGCTTCAAGCTCCCTTTTTTTTGCTTGTTTAAGCGGTTAGCTGCTTAGCACAGGGATTTTGTTGTTGATTCTAGCTAGAGTCTTGAGACGTCCCGCGATCACCGTTGTCTGTACGGCAATAGCTAGCAGCGACCAACCCACATTGGCTTTTAGGCTGACATTTACTAACATAGCCGCAGATAGCCGAATAGGGCGGTTTTTCGATTCGGAAACAATCGATATTATTTTCCTGTTCAGCCATGTCATGGGATAAACTTTAAAATTTGTAACAAACATCGCTGCGAAAGCGACACTCGTCTTAATTTTTAATAGCTTGATTTAAGGATCAACATGATTATCAAACCTCGCGTACGCGGATTTATGTGCGTCACCACCCACCCGGTCGGCTGCGAAGCCAATGTCAAACAGCAAATCGACTACGTCAAAAGTTTCGGCGACATTCCTAACGGTCCAAAAAATGTACTGATTTTGGGCGCGTCCACCGGCTACGGTCTGGCTTCGCGGATTGTCTCGGCTTTCGGTGCCGGCGCGAAAACCCTGGGGGTGTTTTTTGAGCGCGAAGGCACCTCCGATAAGCCGGGCACGCCTGGTTGGTACAATTCCGCGGCGTTTCATAAATTTGCCGAAGCCGAAGGGTTGTACGCCAAAAGCATCAATGGCGATGCTTTCTCCGACGAAATCAAACAAAAAACCATAGACGCCATTAAACAAGATTTGGGCAAAGTCGATTTGGTCATCTACAGCCTGGCCGCCCCGCGCCGCACCAATCCGAGAACCGGCATCACCCATAATTCGACCCTGAAACCGATTGGTAAGGATTTGGTGCAAAACGGTATCGACACCGATAAAGAAATCATCAAGGAATTTACCCTGCCTGCGGCCACCGAGGAAGAAATCGCCAACACCGTGGCGGTGATGGGCGGTGAAGACTGGCAAATGTGGATCGATGCCTTAGCCGACGCCGGCGTCTTAGCGGAAGGCGCTAAAACTACGGCCTACACCTATCTGGGTGAGAAAATCACCTGGGATATTTATTGGGACGGCACCATAGGCGCGGCCAAGAAAGACTTGGACAAACGTGTGATCGATATTCGCAGTAAGTTGGCTGCTCTCGGCGGCGACGCCAGGGTGTCGGTGCTCAAAGCCGTGGTTACCCAAGCCAGCGCGGCGATTCCGGTCATGCCTTTGTATCTGGCTTTGCTGTTCAAAACCATGAAGGCCGAGGGTACGCACGAAGGTTGTATCGAGCAAGTCAACGGCTTGTTCCGCGACAGCCTTTACGGCGCCAATCCCATCCTGGACGATACCGGTCGCTTGCGCGCCGATCTGAAAGAATTGCAGCCGCACGTGCAAGACAAGGTAGGGGCCTTGTGGGAGCAAATCAATAACGACAACATCAACGAATTAAGCGATTTTGCCGGTTACAAACACGAGTTCCTGAAGTTGTTCGGTTTTGAGGTCGACGGTGTGGATTACGAAGCCGATGTTAATCCCGAGGCACCGATCGCCAATTTGCTGTAAGTTTTAGCCCGGTGGCTATTGCGGCGGCTAGTCATCGGGTAAAAAATAAGGACACCTGAAGTTTCTGTTTAATTGCTGCGAAACACTGGAAACATGCAAACACCATCAACTACCCGAGACTGGATTCTCTATTCGCTGCTCAGTTTGACCATTGTGCTGATCGTGTTGGCCATGTACCAAATCGACCGGCAATGGCTGAAATTGAGCGAGATGCAAAGCGCGCTATCCGAGCAAGCCAAGGATATGCGTGAGTTGCGCGGAGCTATCGCTTCCGGCGCGATTGCCGCAAATGCGTCAACAAGTTCGAATAACAGCGGTGAAGTCGCACAGGCGTTTCAACGTGCTTATGCCGCCAGCCGCCAGCCGGATTACGCCCAGGGCGACTGGAGCGTGGAAGCCTTCGGCACCAATCTCAAGACCATCACACCGCTGGTATCCAGCGATGCTTATGCTTCCAATGTCCAAAGCTATGTGCTGGAGAGTCTGATCATCCGCAACCCAGATACGTTGGAATGGGAAGGTTTGATTGCCAAGGACTGGACCATCAGCGAGGACGGCTTGGTGATCAGCTTTCGCATGCGTGAGGATGTCAGTTTTTCGGATGGTCAACCGCTCACCGCTGCTGATGTAGTGTTCAGCTTCGATTTCATCATGACTGATGCCATCCAGGCGCCGCGCGAACGGGCTTACCTGGAAAAAGTCAAAAGCGTCAAAGCCAATGGCAAGTATGAAGTGGTGTTTACTTTCAAAGAGCCGTATTTCGAGGCGCTGTCCTTGGCGGGAGGCATCGGTATCCTCCCCAAGCATTTTTACGAGCCTTATCTGCAAGAGCCGCAAAAATTCAACGAATCCAAAGGCTTGTTATTGGGTAGCGGTCCTTATCGACTAAACGATCCGAAAAACTGGACGCCAGACAAAGGCAACATAGAACTGGTCCGCAACGAGCGTTACTGGGGCGATGTGCAACCGTCTTACCATCGGATTCTCTGGAAAATTATCCAAAACGATAGTGCCCGCTTAACTACCTTTCGCAATGGCGACATCGATTCTTACTCGGCTAGACCGGTCGAATATCAGGAATTGAAAAAAGATCCGCAAATCCAGGCCAAGAGTCAAAACTTTGAATACATGCCGCCGGTGGTGGGCTACAGCTACATTGGTTGGAACCAGGAGCGCGGCGGCAAGCCGACTCGCTTTGCAGACAAACGCGTGCGCCAGGCGATGACTTATCTGACCGACGTCGGTCGGGTGATTAAGGACGTGATGCTGGATTATGCCGAGCCTGCCGTCAGTCCGTTCAGTAAAGCTAGTAAGCAGCACGACGCGGCCTTGCAACCGTATCAAGCGGACCTGGACAAAGCCAAAGCACTGTTGAAAGACGCCGGTTACCAGGATAAAAATGGCGACGGCGTATTGGAAGACAAGGCCGGTGCCCCTTTTGAATTCAAACTGACCTACTTTCAAGCCAACGAAGACACCAAACGCATGGTTCTGTTGTTGAAAGACTTGTACGCTCGTGCCGGCGTTAAACTGATTCCGACCCCGCAGGAATGGCCGGTAATGCTGGAAAATCTGGATAAAAAAGACTTCGACGCCATTACCTTGGGCTGGACCAGCGGCATCGAAACCGATTTGTACCAAATCTTCCATAGCTCGCAAGCTGTCAGCAAGGGCGATAACTATGTAAGTTATAAAAATCCGGCTTTGGATAAATTAATCGACGATGCCCGCCGCACCGTCGACGAAAGCAAACGCATGCCGCTGTGGCAGCAAGCCGAACGGATTCTTTACGAAGATCAGCCCTATACCTTTTTAATGCGCCGCAAGAGTTTGTTATTCGTTGATAAGCGCATCCACAACCTGCAAATGACCAAACTGGGTTTGAACTTTGGCGGATTGCCGCTGGAAAATTATGTGCCGCTGGCGCAGCAAAAATACACCCAATAAGCCCAGGATTCGCCGATGTTGACTTATCTCCTGCGGCGTTTGCTGTTGATGATCCCCACCCTGTTGGGGATTACGGTACTGGTGTTCAGCGTCATGGCGATGTCGCCGGGCGGCATCAGCGCCCAGACCTTGATCGGCGGCATGGACATGAAGCCGCAGGAAAAGCAGGCTCTGCTGGACTATTACAACAAGCGCTATGGTTTGGACCAACCGGCGCCGGTGCAGTATTTACGTTGGTTGAATAATGTGTCGCCGATTGGTTTTGTTACCGATGCCCAAGGCCAACGCGGCGAGTTTTCCTTAAGCAAAGGCATGGACTTGGGTACAAGCTTTCAATACGGGCGGCCGGTGTCGGACATTCTGGCCGAACGGATTCCGATCACCTTGCTGCTCAACCTGGTCACCTTGCCGCTTACCTATATCATCGCTATCATGGTTGGCATGAAGGCCGCTACGCAGCGGGGCAGCGCTTTTGATGTCGGTGCTGGGGTATCGATGCTGGCTTTGTGGTCGATACCCACCATGCTGGCCGGCGTGTTGTTGCTGGGTTTTTTTGCCAACGTGCAACACTTTCAATGGTTCCCCACCGCTGGCATCAGTAGTCTGGAAGCGCAGGATATGCCGTTTCTGCCGCATTGGGAGGAGGGTGGATTTGTCCGAGGTTTCTTGTTGGACAGAATCTGGCATTTGATTTTGCCGGTGATCTGTTTGTCCTACGGCGG
>NZ_JANIBL010000059.1 GCF_024505055.1 Methylomonas rosea | reverse complement strand
TGGCCGAACTCGGCGAAGCGGCGAAAACAGCCTTGCGCTCGCTACGCGCCAACCTGTTCCGCACCGCCTTGACCTTGCTGGGCATCGTGATCGGCGTCGCCGCCGTGGTCACCATGTTGGCGGTCGGCCAGGGCAGTCAGGAAAAAGTACTGGAGCAGATGCGGGCGATGGGCACCAACGTCCTATCTATCCGCCCCGGCATTACCGGCTTTCGCGGCGGCGGTGATGTCGCCACCCTGATGCCCGCCGACGCCGACGCCATCGCCGAACTGGACAATGTACTGTGGGCCTCGCCGGAACGCACCAGCCGCATGACGGTGCGCTATGGCAATGTCGATTACGCCACCAGCGTGCAGGGCGTGGCCTCCAGCATGCCGCAAGTGCGCGACTGGCCCTTGGGCAGCGGCGATTTTTTTGACGAGCGCGACCAACGCCGCTATGCGCCGGTGATGGTGCTGGGCGAGACCGTGCGCAAGCTGTTGTTTGTGGACGGCGAAGACCCGCTGGGCCGCTACGTGATGATCGGCAATATTCCGTTCGAAGTGATTGGCGTGATGTCCAGCAAAGGTGCCGACGCCATGGGCACCGACCGCGACGACGCAGTGTTCGTGCCGATCAGTACCGGTTTGATCCGCTTGTTTGGGCAAAAGTATTTAGGCGGGATTACCGTGCTGGTCAAAGACGTCTCCATTATCGACACTACCCAGCAAGCGATCAGCGACCTACTGATTACTCGTCACCAAACCGAGGATTTTCGCATCCGCAACATGGCCTCCATCATCGAATCGGCTACCGAAACCCAAAACACCTTTACGCTGATGCTGGGCATCGTCGCGGCGATTTCCTTGCTGGTCGGCGGCATCGGCGTGATGAATATCATGCTGGTCAGCGTCACCGAACGCACCCGGGAGATTGGTATCCGCATCGCCACCGGCGCCCGCCGCCGCGACATTTTACTGCAATTCAATACCGAAGCCGCCGTGGTCTGCACCCTGGGCGGCTTGATGGGCGTGCTGCTGGGCTTTGCGGCCGGTTATGTCCTGAAATATTTCGAGATGGCGGTATTGTTTTCACCGCTGCCGGCCATCCTGGCGTTTTCCTGCGCCTTTGGCACCGGTTTGCTATTCGGCTATTTGCCGGCCCGCAAAGCCGCCCATCTGGACCCGGTCGTGGCCTTGGCGGCGGAATGAGTAAATTTATTAACCCAGCCTTTCGAGAATTTCTAAATACTCAAAAAGACTCCTTCTTCCTCAGGGAGAAGATTGGAATGAGGGAATCAAATCAACAATTTACATCCCTCACCCTAGCCCTCTCCCTGAGGGCGAGGGTATTTTTAAAGGTTCCCTTAAATTCCTTGGACTCGTCACTCCAGAGCATACGGGAGCCCAGTTATCACACCGGATTCCCGCTTTCGCGGGAATGACGCCCAATCTGGACTCAAGAATGAGATTAATCAAGCCTGTTAGCTTGCTATTTGCCGGTGCCGTGCTGTTGACGAGCGGCTGTAATTTATTGACAGACTACCAACGCCCATACGTGGAAACCCCGGCGAATTGGCACGAACCCGCGCAAACCGCCTCGGCCAGCGTCGATCCGGAATGGTGGCAAGCCTTTGCCAGCGATCAACTCGACCGTTTGATGCGCGAAGCCTTGGCCTACAACAACGATCTGGCCGCCGCTACCCAACGCGTCGCCCAAGCCCGCGCTCAAGCTAAAATCGCCGGTGCCGGGTTGTGGCCGGCGGCTACTTTGAGCGGCGATTTCAGCGACAACCGGAACAATAAAACCGACAGCCAACAAAGCAGCGGCCAAATCGACATTGCCTACGAAGTGGATTTATGGGGCGCCAACCGCGCCAGACGCGATGCCGGCACCGCATTGATGCTCAGCCAAATCTTCGCCCGCGATGCACTGCAGCTGGTGGTAATGGCCGATGTCGGCCAGGCGTATTTCAACCTGTTGGCGATTCAGGAGCGCCGGCAAATCGCCAGCGATTTTTTAGACACGGTCAACGCAATTTTGACCATCATCGAAGCCCGGCAACGCGCCGGCGCCGCTTATGAACTGGAAGTGGCGCAGCAGAAAACCGCGCAAGCCAACGCCCGCGCCAGCCTGGATTTATTGATGCAACAGCAAACGCTGGCGGAAAACAGCCTGGCGATACTGCTAGGCCATCCGCCGCAAACACAGCCACTGGAAGCTGCCCGCTTCGCCGACTTAGCCGTGCCCGGCATCGCCGCCGAGCAGCCGGCTACGCTGTTACAACGCCGGCCTGACATCGGCCAAGTAGAAATGCAGTTGATCGCCGCCAATGCCGACATCGCCGTGGCCCGCGCCGCGTTTTACCCCAAACTGCAACTCAGCCTGGGCAGCGTATTAGCCAACCCGCAACCGGCCGGCGTCGCGGCGACGCTGGCGGCCGGCCTGACCCAACCCTTGTTTCAAGGCGGCCGATTGGAGGGCGCATTAAGCAACGCGCTGGCCGCGAACGCGGAGTTGGCGGAAATTTATCGCAAGACCGTGCTGACAGCGTTTAAGGAAGTCGAAGACGCCGCCGCCATTTACAACAACTCCAGCCGCCGCCTAACGGCATTGGAAACCGCCGCCGCGCAAGCCCGGCTGGCTTACAACATCTCCCAGGAACGCTACCGGCTGGGCGCTATCGACTATCAAGCCTTGTTAAACACCCAGACCAGTTACCTCAGCACCGAAAACAGCCGGGTGCAAGCCAGATTGGATGTATTGATTGCCCAGGTGCAGTTGTATAAAGCCTTGGGGGGTGGTTGGTCGTTGAGCGAGCAGAATACGGATTTGTCCGAATTGGCGCCGGGGCCTTAGCTACATTGGAATGCGGCGGCGCAATGCCCGTTGGTTATTGCTCCCTACGCGGGTTAAAAAATTAGTTATATAAATTTCGTTGAACAGAATGGACACCATTGCGATGCAAGCAAAATACGAAGAAGACGAATGCAAAACGGTTACTGAGCTGATAGAGCTTTTTCGAGAGCATCAGAAATCAGTAAATAATTCGCGACGGCCGTTGATTCGGGGAGAGCGCAAATTTTCCTATGAACCAACCGCAGGCATTTTCCGTAACGAAGTTGCGCGAGACAGTGAGGTCGCAATTTTTAACGAGTTTCAGAGACATATTCCAGCCTACTCGTCGGCTGACACTTCAAATCTCTGGAATGTTATGGCATTGGCCCAACATCACGGATTACCTACTCGGCTTCTCGATTGGACAACCAACCCGCTTGTAGCCGCGTATTTTGCCTGCGAAGGAGAGTCAGATAGTGATTCAGCGGTATGGATTATATGGGGTTTTGACAACGAGGACGCACCTCCCCTGCCGCCCAACCCGGAAGATATAAATCGGGTCTTTTGCGTTACTCCGTGGGTAATAAGTCCAAGAATACAAGCACAATCTGGTGAGTTCACCGCACATCCGAACGGAAATCCAATATCAGAATTTCTAACAAACAAAGATCAGATACTAAAAATTCGCATTTCCAAAGAATTGCGTATACGGATTTTAGTGCAATTAGACCTGATTGGGATAAATCGCCGAACTCTATTTCCAGATTTGGATGGACTTGCCCAGTATCTTCGATGGAGGACGGATCCAAAGTTAATTGATGTCGGGCTTGTACGAAATTGAAAGACCGTAAGGCGCAATAACCAACGGGCATTGCGCCGCATTTTAAGCTATTGGGAAAAGGGGTCAGGTTACTTTATGGAAAGGGACGGCTAACAGGTCTTGCAATCTCGCCTCTTGCCTATAACCGCCCTCAACCGGAGCGCGGTTATAATGTAGTTCTATTTTTCAGCTTTCCATGCCGCGCGCTGTTAGCTTTACGTTAGCGGCCAAACCAAGACAACTGGGAACGCCAAGCGTAAAATACCTTAGCCTCAGCCAAAGGAGTATTCACCATGTCCGCGTTGCTAGTCGAGTTAGAGAAACAAGCATGTTCACTTTTGCCTGAAGAGCGAGCACATCTTGCTGAGGTTCTTCTTGAGTCACTACATGAAGCCCCCCTATCCGAAATCGAAACAGAGTGGGAACGAGAAATTGAGAAGCGCACCGCCGCTTTCGACAGGGGGGAACTAGAGACCTATCCGGCAGAGGATGTGTTTTCTGAAGCAAGGCGCATGACCCAGTGAAGCGAGCACGTTTTGTCGCAGAAGCTCGCCAAGAATTTCTTGCTGAGGTCGCTTATTACAACGAGGCACAACCGGGTTTAGGAGACCGTTTTACCAAAGCAGTCGACGAAGCAACTGCCCGAGCGTTGACTTTCCCGCTATCAGGGACACCATCGGCTTCAAATACGAGGCGCGTTTTTCTCAAAGGGTTTCCTTTCTCTCTTTTCTACCGACAAGATGCCGAAGGCATAGTCGTTTTTGCAACTTCACATAATTCCCGGAAACCTCGTTACTGGGTCGGTCGTACCAGTAACCGCTAACCCGGCGTTCAACTCGAACGCTCCGCCAAAAAGTATGGCTCCGCGCCGGTAAACTTTACGGCATGCGCCATGGTCAACCATTGAAGACATTTAAGATAACAAACAATCAACCGGCGATAACATGCTGCCAAGCCGCATGCGCCTGAATCGTTGCCAAGGCCGCTTCCAGCAAGCTGGCACCCGGCTGAGTGCGATGCCAGGTAGAAGCGCCGGAGGGGTGCGGCAGCGGGATGACGTCGGTGTCGTGGCCGTGAAAACTCAGGCGATGCAGACCGCCGATGACATCGCTGAGTTTATCGACCGGCAGTATTTGCTGGATCGCCAGTTTGCCGACCGGGATAATCAATTTTGGCTGTAACAGCTCTACTTCCGCTTGCAGCCAAGCCGCACACTGTTCGATTTCCTGCGCATTGGGCACGCGGTCGCCGCCTTTGGGATTTTTACCCGGAAAGCAGCGGCACACTGCCGCCATATACACCCGCTCTCGAAAACTGGCTTCGTCCAGCCCGATCTGCGCAAACCATTTGAACAGGGTCTTACCCGCCGTCCAGGCAAACGGCCGGCCGAGTGCGCCTTCCTTGTCGCCCGGCGCCTGGCCGATCAGCAAGATGGGAGACAACACCGGCTTGCCGCTGACCACTGGGCGGATCATGGCCGGGCAGCGGCTACAGGCCAGCAGGGTTTGACGATGCTGCTCTAGCAGGTATTGGCGGTCGCTAAGGTTCAAAGCGCCAGCTCGATGCCGACCGGGCAATGATCGGAACCGGTCACGTCCGGCAGAATGAATGCATCCTTGATCTGACCGGTCAAGGCCTGACTGGTCAGTACGTAATCAATCCGCCAACCGATATTGTTTGCGCGGGCATTGGCGCGGTAGCTCCACCAACTGTAAGCCACGGTATCGGGGTGCAGATGGCGGAAGCTGTCGATTAGACCGGCAGCGACAAAATTGCTGAAGCCGTCGATCTCGACTTGGGTATAGCCGGCAGACTTGTTGTAGTTGGCTTTGGGCCGGGCAATGTCGATGGCTTGATGGGCGACGTTGAAATCGCCGCAGGCAATTAGCGGTTTTTGGCTTTGCAGCTTTTGCATGTACGCCAAAAATTCTTTGTCCCAAGTCTGCCGATAATCTAGTCGCGCCAGGCCGTCGCCGGAGTTGGGCACGTAGACATTTAACAAATAAAATTTTTCGAATTCAGCGACGATCACCCGGCCTTCCTGGTCGTGTTCGGCGATGCCCATGTCGTGCACCACCTGAATCGGCTGCTGTCGGCTTAGTATTGCCACGCCGGAATAGCCTTTGCGCTCCGCCGAGTTGGTGTAGAGGTGATAGCCGTGTATATTTTCCAAAGCCTTGCTGACTTGCTCGTCTTGGGCTTTGGTTTCTTGCAGCAACACGCATTCGGCGTCGAGTTGGCTTAGCGTGTCCGCAAAACCTTTATCTTGCACGGCGCGGATGCCGTTGACATTCCAGGAGATGATTTTCATGTGGGGTTCCATTGGGATAGACCGAATTAGCTCGGTATTTTACCGGCTTGCACGCCGCAAAGGGGATAGATCGTGAACAACTGGCGCATGCGTAAACCCTGGTCGACCACTGACAGCCTGCCGTCAGAGCAGCGATTGCAGGCTAGTTTAAGCTGGCCGCACCTGATGGCGCTGGGCGTGGGGGCAATTGTCGGCACCGGTATTTTGACCCTGATTGGCGTTGGCGCGGCCAAGGCGGGGCCGGCGGTGATCCTGGCCTTTGTGATTGCCGGGGCGATTTGCGCCTGCGCGGCCTTGGCTTATGCAGAAATGGCCACGCTGATGCCAGCCGCCGGCGGCGCTTACACCTATGCCTACATCGTCATCGGCGAGTGGGCGGCCTGGTTCGTAGGTTGGAGTCTGATTTTGGAATATTCGCTGGTGGTCAGCGCGGTGGCGGTGGGTTGGTCCGGCTATGCGGCGCCGCTGTTGCAGGAAGGTTTGGGCGTACCGATGCTTTGGATGCAAGGCCCGGAGCTGGGCGGGCTGATCAACCTGCCGGCGATTTTTATCATCCTGGTCGTCACCGCGCTATTGCTGGTCGGCACTAAAGAGAGTGCCAGCGTCAATGCCTTGTTAGTGGTAGTGAAACTCACCGCTTTGCTGGTGTTTATTGCGGTGGTTTTGCCACTGTTAAATGTCGCCCATTTTCAACCTTTCATGCCTTTTGGCTTTATCAAGACCCTGGGCGCGGACGGCGTGGAGCGCGGGGTGATGGCCTCGGCGGCTATCATCTTTTTCGCCTTTTACGGCTTCGATGCGATTGCCACTGCCGCCGAGGAAACCCGCAATCCCGACCGCGATTTGGCACTGGGCATTGTCGGTTCCATGCTGATCTGCGTTCTGATTTATGTCGTCGTGGCGGTGGCGGCGCTGGGTGCGCTGGACTTCCATAGGTTTGCAGACAGCCCTGAACCCTTAGCGCTGATTTTACGCGAATTGGGCAAACCGAACGCCGCGCGCTGGTTGGCGGCATCGGCGGTAATTGCTTTGCCGACCGTGGTACTGGCGTTTTTCTATGGGCAAAGCCGGATTTTCTTTGCCATGGCCCGAGATGGCTTGCTTCCGCGCGCTCTGGCCAAGGTCTCGCGCCGCGGCATGCCGGTGCGCACCGTGTTATTTACCGCCGTCATCGTTAGCATTATCGCCGGCCTATTTCCCTTGGCCGAAATCGCCGCGCTGGCAAATGCCGGGACTTTGCTGGCGTTTATCACCGTGTCGCTTTGCATGCTGCTATTGCGGCGCAGGCAGCCTGGATTGGTTCGGAAGTTTTCGGCACCCATGGCCTGGGTCACCGGACCGATTGCCATGTGCGGCTGCTTCTACTTATTTATGAGTTTGCCGCGCACCACGCAGCTGTATTTTTTGCTCTGGAATCTGCTGGGAGCTGCGGTTTATTACTGGTATGGCTCGCGGCAAACTGCAAAGACGGGCTAATACGTGCCTTCGCTCTGGTTCAGTAGGTATGGAGGGGACTTCTGAAAATCAAAAAACCTCCTTCTCCCTATCCCTCTCCCGGGGGCGAGAGCTCTTTATAGCTTCCCTAGAGACATTACATCTTCAACTTGCTGAATTGCCCTTCAAATTCTTCCAGCGACATCGCCCCGCTTTTACCCACCCGCTGATGGCCGGCATCGAAGAAATAAGTTCTGGGTAATTCGCCGTACCAAGCCGGATCGATCTCGTAACGCAGTTTTTCCGGGTTATCGGAGGCAAACGCCCAATTCTCCAGGCCTCCCAGTTTGTGGCTGTCGATGATGCGTTTGATCTCCGGCAAGGCTTCGGCATCGTCGGTGGCTAACATGACGATTTTCAAAGCCGGATGTTTCTCGTGCAGTTTGCCTAGGATGTCCATGTCCTTTAGACATGACGGACAATCCACCGACCAGATCGCCAGCATTAAAGGTTGATTGGGGCTTGCAGCTAAAATCTGTTGATAGCTGCCGGGGATGAAGGATTTTATCTCGACCTGATTCGCCAAAACCGCGCTACTGCCAATTAGGTTTAAAGCCAGACCAACCAGAATGGTTCTTATGTTCATAGTATCCTTTTAAAAAAGCTGCTATCGCAGGCCGATTGTAGACATCAAAATCAGTTAGCACCTTAACGCCAGTTAGGACGACATTCAAGCCTAAACGGAGGATGTGACGACAAAGTTGCTGTCATCCAAATTCAATCCACGGAACACAGTTATTTAACATAGTTTTATTTTTTGTTTCTGCATCCCTGACCCTTTAATACTAGGCACTGAATAATTTCACTGCGCAAGCACCTCAATCTTTTATAACCCGGTGTGCACATCAAATTGTTGAAAATCTTGAACTATCCAGCATCGTTTAAATATCTCGCTGGTTTAAAGGATATGGGGCCTAGGCATAGCGCCTTGAAATAACGAGGCGTATCACCCAAAAAAACCCAAACAATCAGTTAAATAACACAGTTTATTAAAAATAAAACGCAACCAATAATTTTTTATCAATGAAATCAAGGCCATTTAATCTTGGCCCCAATCTTGCCGGAATTTCGGAATGTTTTTTATCCGGAAAACCTGTTGGCTATCAGCATGATCAAGCTCTGAAAACCGCTCACAGTGAGTAGATCAGAAGGCTAAAACAAACTTAGCAATAATCCAGAAATAATAATTACAACCGAGATTACACGTGAAAAATCAATCCGAAACTCTTGAGAAATCCGCATCTTATAGATTGCCGATGCGTTCTTTACTGTCTACTGCTGTTCTGCTGGCAATTACCAGCAATTTAGCCATCGCTGAAACACAGCAGAAAAGTACTGGCGACACCACGAAACATGCGGCAAAAAATGCAGAACCTTCCAAGTCAGCGGACCAGTCCATTGCTAACGATAGACAAACAGAATCTAAACAAGTGTTGCCGGAAAGTACTGCCGTGGGTAGTAACACCAAAGACGAGGTGATGGAAGAAATGGTGATCACCGGTGAAGTGGCGAAAGACTCGCACTTCACCTCGCCGTCAACCCGCCTATCACGCGCGGAAATTGAACGGCAAAACGCCCAAACCACCGAGGAAGCCGTCAAGTACCAACCGAGCTTACAAATTCGTCAACGCTACATTGGCGATCCTAACGGCGTGTTGGGCATACGCGGGGCCGATATGTTTTCAACGGCCAGAAACATGGTTTACGCCGATGGTTTACCGTTACACAATCAGTTACAGGCTTCTTTCAACGGTGCGCCGCGCTGGTCGATGGTGGGCCCAAACGAAATCGACGCGGTTGACGTGGTATACGGGCCATTTTCCGCGGAATATAGCGGTAACTCTATTGGCGGGGTGGTAAACATCAAAACCCACATGCCGATGAAAGAAGAGTACTACGCAGAAACCAGCTACTTCGTGCAACCTTGGGAAAATATCGGTGCTGACGGCGGCACCTTTGACGGCAACCGGCAGTATTTCTCCTACGGCAATCGTTTGGATAAATGGTCCGCTTTGCTTTCCTATAATCGCTTGGAAGCTGAAAGCCAACCGATGAGCTATTTCATCGACAATACCGGTTTGCGCAATCCTACTGGCGTAACCACGGCAGTAAACGGTGCGGTACCGACCTTGGACACCCGAGGCACGCCCAGTTACATTTACGGCGACACTGGACCTGAATTGGTCAATACCGACTTGGTTAAACTTAAAGTCGGCTACGACATCACCCCGGATTTGCAGGCGATATTTACCGGTGCATTCGAAGAACGTACCCGCAAATCAGAAAAACCGCGCAATTATCTGACCTCTGCAAACGGCAGTGCCTACTACGGTGATAATAACACCACCTCCCGTGATGCCGTTTACGGGGGAAGAGCATTTAACGTGTTGAACAGCGGCTTCGGGCCGTCGGATGACGAAAGACAAACCATGCAAATCGGCATGCAGCTTAAAGGCGCCATCACCGACACCTGGGATATCGACACCACGTTCAGCTACTTGGACGTAATCAAAGACGAGCGCAGAACCGCTTTTTTTAATCCCGACGACCCTCGCAACCAAAACACGGGCCAGTTGCAAGTGTTTGACGACTTCAATTGGAAAAACTACGACTTGAAATTGAGCACTCGAGAGTTTTTAGGTTGGAAACCGCTGGAGTTCTTGGGTGGCTATCACTTCGATAATTACAATCTGAATTTCAAGCAGTTCTCCTATAACAGCTATTCGGCTGATCAGATAGGCTCCGAAACCATAGGCCGGCGCAATCAAGGCGAAGTGACTACCAATGCGATGTTCGGTCAGTTCGCTTATCACTTTGCGCCAGACTGGGACTTGACCTTGGGCGCGCGCTACGAATGGTGGCTGGCGTCAAGTGGTGTGGGTTCTAACCGTGCATTGTCAGATCGTAGCGACGATGCCATCTCCCCGAAAGCATCGTTGGGATTTGAGCCGTCCAATTGGAAATTCCGCTACTCGTTTGGCCGCGCCTACCGCTTTCCGGTCATCGCAGAGCTGTATCAAAATCTCCAGTCACCGACAAGCATAACCACAGCGAATGAGAACTTAAAAGCCGAGGACGGCTGGCATCATAACTTTATGATCGAATACGGGTTGGATAACGGTTACGTGCGGGTCAATGTGTTCCGCGACGACATCCGCAACACTATCCAGCAGGTGAGACGCGCCACCGGCATCTTGACCGAGAATGCCTTCCAAAACATCCCTGCTACCAGCACCACCGGCGTGGAACTGGTGTACGACCAAGCGCGGGTGCTCGACTCTGACTTCGATCTTAATTTTAACGCTACCTGGATGAACGCCATTGTGGAAGACGGCGGGCCGGACATTAACTTTCAAGAAGCGAACGGATCACTTACCCGCTTTAACCTGACCGGCAAAGAACGTATCCGCTTGCCGGAATGGCGTTTTAATGCGCTGGCGACCTATCATGTGAACGAGGCATTGGATGTCTCGATGGCCGGCCGCTACACCAGCGACTCTTACAACGACATCGATAATAGAGATCACGTTAACAACGTATTCGGCTCTCAGGACGGCTTTTTCTTCCTGGACTTCAAAACCAGTTACCGCTTTAAATACGATTTGCTAGGTAAGCCCGCGAAAAGTCGAATCTCATTCGGCATCAACAACCTCACCGATAAAACGGCTTATGTGTTCCATCCATATCCACAAAGAACGTTCTTCCTTGAAGGCGCAATAAGTTTCTAGTGATGAAAACGGCCAGTATCCATGACGCCCAAATCTTTCTGATTTGGTTCGCGTACTTAAGATACTGGCTCAGGTAATCAGCGAGTTTAATAACGGAAATGTACTCCGGTACATTTCCGGCCGAGAACTACCCAGAAACCCCGTCGTTAGCCATTTGACCAGTATTAGTTAGCAACAGTCCGAAGCCTTGCAGAAAGCTTACTTGACCATTCGGCAAGGCTTCGGGCCATCCCCACCCAATATTCGCCCCCGGATTAGACGGGAATGAAAAAACCTGCGATGCTGACAGCAACGGATTTCGGCAAAACCTACCACCCCTAGCCCTAGCCTCTTTACAACCGGTTTGATTTTTCGGATCCTAACGACACACTCCGCATCCGACTTAGAAAACACACCATGAAATCAAACCACCGCCCGCCAGCCGTGAGTCGAGCCCGCCGCCGCTTTCTAAAACTGGCCGCAACCGGCCTGGCAACCGCCAGCATGCCGGCTTCAGCACTGTTTCGATTAACCAATCAGTGTCTCGATCCGTCCGGGACGCCGGCCTCGGCCCTGGAAACGGCCGCCTGGCAAGGCATCAATCCAACTGACTGGTGGGATTGCCATACCCATATTGTCGGCTCCGGCGACGGCGGTAGCGGCATCACCCAAACACCGGATATGCATGCGCCATTGCAGCACCCGATTCAAACCCTGCAACATTGGGCCTACGCCAATGCCGCCTGCATCCCCGACAGTAACCAAGACGCCGCATTCATCAAGCGCCTGCGCGCACTGATGGACACCACGCCAAAGGGCGCCAAGGCCATGTTGTATGCCTTCGACCGTGCTCACGGCGCCAGCGGCGACCCGGATCATGCCAATACCGCATTTTTTGTCCCCAACGAATACGCCCAAAGTTTGGCGCAGGCCTATCCGGAGCGCTTCGAATGGGTGGCGAGCATCCATCCTTATCGTCAGGATTGCGTGACGGTACTGGAAAAAGCCGTGGCGAACGGCGCGCGCGCAGTCAAATGGCTGCCGCCGGCGATGGGCATAGACCCGGCTTCGCCGCAATGCGACCGGTTTTATAAAGCGGCTGCACAATTGAACATACCGATCATCACCCACGGCGGCGAAGAGAACGCGCTGCACGGTGCCGACCAACCTTTGTTCGGCAATCCGCTGCGTTTGCGGCGGGCTCTCGATGCCGGCGTGCGAGTCGTGATCGCCCATTGCGCCACCTTGGGCACGGATGTGGATGAAGACGGCCGGGAAGTCAGAAGCTTTGACTTGTTTGCCAAGTTGATGGCCGATAAACAATGGCAAGATAGGCTATTTGGCGATATTTCCGCGATTACCTTGCGCAATCGTGACATGGAAGTAATTAAGACCTTGCTGACAGAAACAAGCTGGCATGGCCGACTGCTATATGGTTCCGACTACCCCCTGACCGGGATTTTGCCGCTGATTTCACCCGAGGCTTTTGCCAAAGCCGGCTTGCTGGCGGCAGACGCCGTCGAGCCACTACTAGCGCTGCAGGACTACCACCCGTTCCGCTTCGATTTTGTGTTGAAACGCAGCCTGGTCTGGCAGGGCAAGCGTTTTGCGGATAGCATCTTTGCGACTCGGCCATTTTTCACGCGAAAAACGGGTTAGCCTCTATCTGCTCCCAATCAGTTGCAAATCTGCGCTCGCACCCGCAACAAATTCCCGTAAAACAAGGCCTTGCCGGTTTTGCTCTGCATCCAGAGTTGTTTTAATTCGATTTGGTTCTTGGCAAAACAGGCTTCGGCGGCGAGGGCTAAATCGGCCAACGCCACCGTCGGCGAATAGGTGTTTAAAATTAAAAACCCGCCCGGATTCAGCAAGCCGCGCGCCGTTTCAAGCAAATCGACCAGCTGATTTTCCAGTTTCCATTTTTCGCCCTTGGCACCCAAACCCCAAGCCGGCGGGTCCATGATGATACCGTCGTAATGGTTGCCGCGTTTCAATTCGCGCTTGGCAAATTTCAAGGCATCTTCCAGCACCCATTTAATGTCAGTTAACCCGCTACGTGCCTGGTTGTCATTGGCCCAATCCAGCATCTGCTTAACCGAATCCACATGCACCACCTCGGCGCCCTTGGCGCGCGCCACCAGCGAGGCGGCGCCAGTGTAGGCAAACAGATTCAATAGTTTTTGCCCTGGCTGCAAATGTTCGGCGATGAATGTCCAGTTAGCCTGCTGTTCCGGAAATAAACCGACATGTTTGAATTTGGTGAGTTTCAGGCCAAACTGCAATTGCTCGTAGGCAATTTGCCAGTGCTCCGGTGAATTGGGTTTCAGATTTTTCCAGCTACCTTGGGTGGATGATAGCTCCACAAACTCCCAATGTGCCCTATCCTGCCATTCCAGCCATGACCAACCCGGTTTGAACTGCGCTTGAATCTCCGGGCGGATGGTTATCACCTCGCCCCATCGCTCCAGCTTTTTACCGTCACCGGCATCCAGTAACTCGTAATCGGGCCAGCTAACCGCGTATTCCCGATCTTCATTTCCAGAAATTGCCACGCTACTAGCGGGTTTGCTTGCAGATGATTGGCGGTGAAGTGGGTGGTTGGACATAATGGTGGACAGATGGAGAGGCTAGTTAAGCCGGCAATTTTATTCGCGAATGCGGCAGCACACCAACCATGACGGCGAATACATATCGTTTCGCACCCATTAACCTAATTGGACTGATAGCATGCCAATAGCCCCCAGCGTGGTTTTATCGGTTAAAAAGCTCAGCTTATCGCCTTCGTCTTGCAAACCCAGGAGGTACAGCAAGGGCAGAAAATGCTCGTCCGTAGGAATAGCCAAAGTTGCATCGCTTAACTCGCAGTATTTGATTAAAGCGCGGTGATCGCCATCGGCAATCAAGCGTTTAACCCGTTCGGCAAACGCTACGGCCCAGTCATGGGCAGTATCCCGCCAAATCGCTGCCTGCAAGTTATGCACGATGTTGCCGCTGCCGACGATCAACACGCCTTCATCCCGCAGCCAGCGTAACGCTTTGCCCAGTTGATAGTGTTCTTCCGGCGACTTATTGCTATCCAGACTGAGTTGTAAAACAGGAATGTCGGCGTTTGGAAACATATGGCACAAAATAGACCAGCTGCCATGATCCAGACCCCACTCCTGATCCAGCTGGATAAATGGCATCTCGGCCTGAATCTTAGCCGCCAACGCGGGGCTGCCCGGCGCCGGATAGACAAAATCGAATAAGGCTTGCGGAAAGCCGTAAAAGTCGTGGATGGTCCTCGGTTGCGGCATCGCGGTAATCCAAGTACCCTGGGTTTGCCAATGTGCGGAGACAGCTAGAATGGCCTGTGGCCTGGGCAGGCTTTGTCCTAACCCCGCCCAAGCACGGCTAAACTCGTTGTCTTCAAGCGCATTCATAGGGCTGCCGTGACCGATGAATAAGGCTGGCATCCTTGGCAAGTTGCGGTTGTCAGGCTTGGCCGAATTCATCGTCTCTACTCCCATGAAAAGGTTTTGTTTGCTCCTAAGCGGCTGCGTTAAAGCGACCGGCCTGGTAATCGTCTATGGCTTGCTCAATC
Organism: Methylomonas rosea; assembly: GCF_024505055.1. Classification (GTDB taxonomy): domain Bacteria; phylum Pseudomonadota; class Gammaproteobacteria; order Methylococcales; family Methylomonadaceae; genus Methylomonas; species Methylomonas rosea. Next base: position 17,703 of record NZ_JANIBL010000059.1, on the reverse strand, counting down.
TGCTCCCGGGTATTCATTACAAACGGCCCGTGCTGCACGATAGGCTCGCGTAATGGTTTACCAGCGACTAGTATCAAGCGACTGTCTTGTTTGGCCTGCAAGGTTACTCCATCTGCGGACGCATAGTTGTTCAGAACCGCCATGCGTTGCGCGGGTACCGACCGCTCGGCCACAGCCACTTCGCCGTGATACACATAGAAAAAAGCGTTATGCCCAGCGGGCAGAGACTGGCTGAAACTAGCGCCAGCCGGTATATGCACATCCAGAAACAGCGGTTCGGTATCGGGCCGTTGAATCGCCCCGGCCGCGCCATGGCTACTGCCGGCAATCACCCGCACCTTCACGCCGTCTACCGTGACAAATTCCGGGATCTGCTCGCTTTGCACATCTTTATAACCCGCAGGCTGCATTTTCTCCGCAGCGGGCAGATTGATCCACAATTGAAAGCCTTCCAACAAGCCGTCTTTTTGCTCGGGCATTTCCGAATGAATAATCCCGCGCCCGGCTGTCATCCATTGAATGCCGCCGGTTTCCAACAAGCCTTTATGACCGGCGTTGTCGCTATGCCGCATCCGCCCGGCAATCAAATAGGTCAAAGTCTCGAAACCGCGATGCGGATGGTTGGGAAAGCCGGCAATGTAATCGTTAGGTTTATCGCTGCCGAAGGCATCCAGCATCAGGAACGGATCGAGCCGCTGTTGCAAGACTTGGCCGAGCACGCGGGTCAATTTCACGCCGGCGCCATCCGACGTCGCATGACCAACCACGAGTTGTTCGATACCGCGCGAATGCTGAACTACATCGATTTTAACTGTTTCTGTGTTCATCACTAATCTCCCATATTAAGGTTAACGATCAGGCCGCCAACGCTGCGATTTGGCTAGCGGCGGCTTGCAAGGCCAGTTGTTCGGCATCGCCGCCCATCGCCAAACCTTCCGCATAAATGAACGTGACATCGGTCATGCCTAAAAATCCCAAAACGGTACGCAAATAACTGCTTTGGCTGTCGGTCTCGGTGCCGCTGTGTTTACCGCCGGCGGTTTGGATCACGAACACTTGCTTGTTTTTCAACAAGCCTTCCACGCCGGTTTCGGTGTATTGAAACGTCACTCTGGCGCGCGCGATGGCGTCTATCCAGGCTTTCAATTGTGCCGGAATGCCGAAGTTATACATGGGCGCGGTCAATACCACGACGTCGGCTTGTTGAATTTGGGCGATCAAGACATCGTCCAGCGCCACCCGTTGCGCTTGCGCCGGGCTGCGCTGCTCGGCGGGCGTGCTCAAGGCGATCAGAGCCGCTTCATCCAGCAAGGGATGCGGGGTTTTCGCCAGATCTCGCACTGTCACTTGCGCGGTGGGCGTTTGTTGCAATAAGCCCGTAACCAAGCTGTCAGCCAGACGGCTGGAATAAGCATTTTCGGCGCGGATGCTGGAGTTAATTTGCAGAATGTTCATGTCTGTCTCCCAATAGTGTTTGAAGTTGAGTTGACTATACCCCTAGATAAATTTGGGCAGAAGACCGGAAAATGGATAACATTGTTCCATTGGAGGAACAATAATGCAGATAGAACCCAACGACCTGTGCCTATTCGCCAAAATCGCCGACGCCGGCAGCTTTTCCAAAGCCGGCGAATTGCTGGGTTTGCCGAAATCGACCTTGTCGCGACGCATCAGCAATCTGGAAAAACAGCTGGGCGAGCGCTTGCTGCAACGCACCACCCGGCAACTCAATCTGACCGAATTCGGTCTGCGTCTGCTGCAACATGGCCGGCAAGTGGGCGAGGAAATCGAAGCGGCGATGGCATTGGCAGAGCACCGGCAAATTCAGCCTAGCGGCGTGCTGCGCATCTCGATGCCCAACGATTTTGCCAATCTATTCTTGGCGCCGCTGCTGGCCGAATTCAGCGACACCTACCCGGCGATAGCCTTGGAGATCGATTTATCCGCGCGGCGGGTGGATCTATTAAGTGAGAGTTTCGATCTTGCAATCCGCATGGGTGCGTTACCAGATGACGCGACCCTGACCGCCAAGCGCCTGAATCTGCATACCTGGGGCTTGTATGCCTCGCCGCAATATTTGGCAAAACACGGCACACCTGAGCACCCCGATGACTTATTGAAACACGACGCCCTCAGCCTGCTGGCCGGCAATCGGGAAGCGCCGGCCTGGCAGTTGACTAAAGGCGAACAGCAATGGCTAGGCATGCCACCGGTGCGGCTCAAGGCAAACTCGCCGGAATTATTGGTCAAACTGGCAATGCAGGATCAAGGCATCGTCGCCGCACCGGATTCTTACGCCAGCGCTTATGTGCAAAATCAGGAGTTAGTGCGAGTGTTGCCGGAATGGTGTTTGCCGCAAACCACGGCCTGGCTGGTGTTTCCGGGCCGGCGTTTGATGCCGACCAAAACCCGCGTATTTATCGATTTTTTAGACAAGCATTTAAGCACCTTTTGAATGAGGCGCCATCGGCAGCCTGATAAACGGCAAAACCGACGGGCCGCATAGCTTATTTGTTTGACTGAAATTATCTGCGTCTATAGAATCCGCGCAGCCTAGCCAAAGGTTAGGAAGCCTGCCATTTCAATAATTCAAGGAGAACTTATGTATAGATTTTTGGCTATTTCACGCGGTATAGCTCTGTTAGGCGGCATGATGGCGAACGGCTCCGCGCAGGCGACCGTGGTTGCCGGCTCGGACTTCATCAAGACCGCAACAACTCATTACGTCATTAACTCAGCGGGAAGCTCGGCTACCTACACCCCCTCTTTTATCGTAATCGGCGCAGACGGTTCAGAGCCAAGCGAGAATTTCGGACCGTTCAGCATATCCGGTTCATTTGATGTCGAACGTTATCAAAGTACGGCAAGCTCTTCTGCAACGCCGGCAAGCGGTGAAATTACCGACAAGATATTGTTTACCAACGCCAACGTCACGCTGAACGGCGCAACCCATAGTTTCGATTTCCCGAATCTTTTTAGCGCCATGACTAGCGACACAGCATTTCAGACATTAATCGTCCCGGATGTTTGCTCAAGTCTTCCCGGCGGTTCCTGTGTGACAATGCCCAACCCAAACCCATCGTCTTGGTCCGGAACCCTGAGCAATCAATCCATAAGCTTGGACGGCTTCGCGGCAGTGGACAACATAAGAGCCGGTTACACCTATCACATACAGGCTGCCGTGGTCCCCTTGCCGGGAGCCGTCTGGCTGTTTGCCTCGGTCCTCGGTCTGGCCGGGATCGGGCAAAGAAAACGGCGTAGCCATTAAACAGTCGGCACTGTGGCGGATCTGCCTAACACTCTTCTGCGCAACTCGCCAGATCGATGCAGAGCCAGTGTTTGACAGATCCTACGAACGTGTTCCCAGCTAATGACCCGCCGCAGCCAAGCGGGGTATGAAGACGGTATCCTGCTCAAGCAGTCGAGATTCCAGGGCAAAACCTTGTAACTCCACCTGGATATTCCGATCCGGTGCTGCTTGCAGGAAATCGCTTAGCGTTTCCAGAATATCGTGATCGATAAACAGGGCTTTGCCACCGTCGATGATCAACTCGCTATCATCGGCGATACTACCCAGATAATTGCGGAGCAAGGCTTTGTTTAAAAAAGACACGTCCTTGTGCAGCCTCAGCAAATAGTTGGGCCCACGCTGGGTTAAGGTGATAGCCGCATGGAAGTTGGCCCGCAATACGAAAAAAATACCGCATACCATCCCTATCGCGATACCTTCCAACAAGTCGGTAAATAAAATCGCGAACACCGTGATCGCAAACGGTACAAATTGATTCAGCCCTTTTTGGTAAAACTCCACAAACATGGCCGGCTTTGCCAGCTTGTAACCGGTTTGCAGCAAAATCGCCGCCAGACAGGCTAATGGGATCATGTTTAGAAAATGGGCAAAAAACAATACACTGATCAATAACAGCAACCCATGGAAAAAACTGGATACTCGGGTTTGGCCGCCGGCATTGATGTTGGCCGAGCTGCGCACAATCACGGCCGTAATCGGCAAGCCGCCCATTAAACCGCTGAGCAGGTTGCCAAAGCCTTGGGCCTTCAATTCGCGATTCGTCGGCGAAACGCGTTTATGCGGATCCAGCTTATCTACCGCTTCGACGCTTAGCAGGGTTTCCAGGCTGGCGATGATAGCCAGCGTCAGCGCGATGCTATAAATCTTGGGATTGCCGAGATAACTGAAATCCGGCAAGCGCAATTGATTGACGAAATTGCTGGTGCTGCCAAGTTCCGGCAAAGACACCAGATACTTGACGCCGATAGACCATTCCGGCGCCGCCGCCAACGCCCAGTTATTGAAAGCCACGCCCCAAATCACCGCTAATAGCGGGCCCGGGATCATCCGCAAGGCGTTAAATTGCTTTATGAACGCGCTTTCCCAAAAAATCAGGATCAACAAAGCCACGCAAGCCACCAGGGTTGCGCCGGGCGAAATGCCGTGCAGGGAGTGGGTAAACTCGATGAAGCTGGAGCCGGCGGTCTCCGGCATATAACTCTCATCCGCCGCGTAACCCGCATCGTAACCGGTCGCATGCGGGGTTTGTTTGATGATCAGAATCATGCCGATAGCCGCCAACATGCCTTTAATCACCGCCGTGGGGAAAAACGCGGCAATCATCCCCGCCCTGACAAAGCCTAGGATGATTTGGAAAATCCCGGCAAACATCACGCTCAATAAAAACGCCTTGAAACTCCCCAGCGTCTCGATAGCATTGAACACTATGACGGTCAGGCCGGCGGCCGGGCCGGAAACGCTAAGCTGCGAACCGCTGCACCACGACACGACGATGCCGCCGAGCATACCGGCAATAACGCCGGCGAACAAGGGCGCGCCGGAAGCCAACGCCACCCCCAGACACAAGGGCAAGGCCACCAGGAACACCACGATGCTGGCCGAAAAATCCTGACGTAAATATTTCAGGTAATCATTGAATTGCATTTTCATAGACGGTCTCCGTGTGGATAACTGGGAGCCTTAGTGGGCGTATTGGTAAATGTTGTGAATCGGCGCTGTGTCGTCGATGTGTATCAATTCATTCAGCAAGCCGTCGTGCAGCCCGTATACCCAGCCGCGCAAACTGATTTTTTGCCCAGCCCTCCAGGCCGATTGCACGATAGAGGTGTGGGCCAGACGCTGCACTTGCTCGATGACATTCCATTCGATCAATTTGTTGAGTTTGTTTTCGGGCTGCAAGCTATCCAGTTCGTCTTGGTGCAAACGATACACTTCCTTGATGTGCGTCAACCATTTGTTGGCAATAGCCAAATCACCGCGTTGTTGGCGCAATGCCGCTTCCACACCGCCGCAGCCGTAATGACCGCAAACAATTACATGCTTAACCTTTAAGGCGTTAACCGCGTACTGCAACACGCTTAAACCGTTGAAATCGGTAGTGATGACTTGATTGGCAATATTGCGATGCACGAATATTTCGCCGGGTTGGGCGTGGACAATGGTGTCGACCGGCACACGGCTGTCCGAACAGCCTATCCATAAAAACTCCGGATGTTGCTCCTTAGCCATATTGACGAAGTACTTCGGCTGTTTGCCGGTCATGGCTTCCGCCCAGGCTTTGTTTTCCAGCAGTAATTTATTGGGAGTCTGCATAAACCCCTCCTCTTGAGTCTTTGCGATTAAACGATGCGATTCTTGGGCGTCGCACTAAAAAGCAACCGGTATAGACCGATATCTTGCCGGCGGCGAGCCAATAATAGCGAATCGAAATTTTTACGCAAGCAATAAAGTTTCGAATCGCTACATAATGACACCAACGGCGGATCAGATAAGCCGTGAAGCACACTGCTCAGGCCGGGTGAGCAGTGCGTAGAGGACAGGCAGGATGATTTAGGGATGTAACAAATTTAAAACTGTGTGTCCTACCAGGGCAAGGCGGAGCCGTCATACTTAACAAACCGGCCGGTATCGGCAAAACTGAAATTGTCGATCACTTTACGCATGCCGGACACACTTTCTTCCGCATCAATCAAGCCGTTCGGCCCACCCATATCGGTTCTGACCCAGCCCGGATGCAGAATCAACACGCCAACCTCTGTTGGCCGCAAATCGATGGACAGGCTTTTTAGCGCCGCATTCAAACCGGCCTTGCTGGAGCGATACAAGATGCTGCCGCCGCTGGTGTTGTCGGTCATGCTGCCCATCAAGCTGCTCAAGGCCACGATCAAACGTTTGTCGCTGCGTTGCACCTGCGGCAGGAAGGCCTCGGCCAATTTGAGTGGCGCCATCACATTAACCGCCAGCACGTGCGCCCAGGTTTGGTAGTCCAGTTGCCCAAAACCGCGACCGGCTTGATCGCCGTAAACGCCGGCATTGTTCAACAATACATCGATTTTGTAGTCGGATAGTTTGCTTGACAACGCATCGATTTGACTGAAATCCGCCACATCCAATGTCTCGATTTGAATGTGCGGATATTGCTTGGCAAGTGCGGCCAATTGCTCCGATTGGCTTGGGTTACGGCAGGCCGCGATGACCTGATAATCTGCGGCGGCATATTGCCGGCAAAACTCCAAACCCAAACCGCGATTGGCGCCGGTGATTAAAACAGTTTGCATCGTTATGTCTCCAAACGAGTGATTGAAAAATTAGGGAAGCTATAGCACCTGCTAAGGCGATTACGGCCATTTTGATCAGTAATTGCCAATTGAACTATTTGCTCTAGGCCATGCCTCACCGACACAGTTTTAGCATGAAATTCGGGGAGGCTACTATGCGCATGCAATCAGTTAAATCCAGCACTATCGACGTGATCGGCTACGACGAGCAAACCCATAAAATGCGGGTGTCGTTCAAAGACCAACAAGCTCAGGATTTTTGCCACGTGCCTGAACACCTGTTCGCCGCCTTTCTGAACGCGCGCTCCAAAAATCGGTTTTATAAGCGCCACTTACAGAACTTTTTTCCCTGCTGAAAACTCGCCTTGAAGCGGCGTCGGCAGTTATTATCCCTGGTGCAAACGCCGATAAAGCCGAATCATGCTCTCGGCAATAGTCTGGTCGGAGCCATACAACACACCGCAATGATTCATAAACGTCGAGCCATCCGGGTTTAATACCAGCGCATTCCCGTGTATATCGCTGACCGGCGCGCCGGCTTCCTGGAACAAACAGGCGGTGGCGGCGTAATCCCAAACGCTGCCGCCACCCTTATCCGGCTTGGGAAATTTGAAATAACACGCCGGTGCCTGTGTCAGCGCTTGGCAGGCATTCAAGGCCGCGCCGCCTTGCAGACGCAGCTTGACTCCGGCATAGCCCAACCCAACGGCAATGCGTTGCAGTGCGCCCTGCGTAGTTTCATACAAAGGATCTTGAGCAAAGCTTTTATCGGTGATGAATGTCAACGTTTGCGCTGGCGTTGCCGGCTTAAAAGGCTGTTGGTTTTGCCAGGCACCTTGGCTTTTAATCGCGCGATAGAGCGTGTGAGTCAAGGGATCGTAAACCACGCCGATCAATGCTTGTCCGGCGCGCGACACCAAGGCGATGGACACCGAATAACCCGGCACGCCTTCGATAAACGGCAAGGTGCCATCCAAGGGATCGATGCACCAGAAATAATCCTGTTGCAGCCGCGCGCCGTCGTCGGGACTTTCTTCCGACAAGCAGGCTAAATCGTATTTGGCGCAAGTCGGCCGCAAAGTTTGCAAAATGATGTCCTGACTTAGGTGATCGATTTCCGTCACAACCTGAGCCGCCAGGCTGCTGCCGCCGTCTTTGGTATTGACCTTGACGGCACGTTGCGAATGCCGGGCAATCAATTCTCCGGCCTGCATCGCCGCCGAAATCGCGCACTGGCCGAGTAAATACAGATCGTCCGTCGACAAGCGCATCGGTTCTCCTGGAGGTTTTATAACTGGGCGATGACTTGTCGCGCCAGCCGTTCACTATAGCTATTCGGCGACCAATAGCCGGGACTCCAGCCTTTTAAAAAGCGGTGAAAATCAGTCCAGGCCACGGGATACAATGCCCGCCAATCGCGTTCGACGGCGTCGGGATCGACGGTTTTTTGTTTGCGCCGCAACGCTTGTTGCAAAGCCTGAAAATAAATATCCAGCAATTCGCTCTCCCTGCGCTGACACTCGTCTTGGCCCAAACAGCTATCGATAAAATACGCGACATCTTTGATGCCGCAGCCGCCGCCGACATATTGAAAATCCACCGCCGCTACCCGGTTACCATCTGCCGAGAAACAAAAATTAGCCACTTTGGCATCGCCATGCACAAAGGTTTGGTAAGGCGTATCGCGCAGTTTTTGATCTATCGCCGACGCGGCATTTTTCAAGGCAATATCCTGCAAGGCGTCCAATTCGTGGGGCCGGGTTTGCAGATGCCAATAGGTGCCGGTGGGCCACAAGCCCTGGGGTTTTTCGCCGATAAACGTGGCGTGAAAATTTGCCAGCCAGTTTAAACATGTGTGAATCTCCCGTTCGCCGGCCCTTGAGTGGCGTTGCGGGAATCCCACCGGATGCAGGTCTTCCAACACCATGACTATATCCTCGCCGACCGTCTCGAATGCCAAACAAGCCGGCACCCGGCAATGGGCGTCGCAATGCTTGGCCCAGCGTTGGTACCACACTGCCTCAATCTGATAAGAGCGGACTTTGCGCCGATGCGATAAATCTTCGTTAGATCCGGGCGTCTGTAAGCTTTGCGCAGACAGTTTTACGTGCTTGACGATCACGCTGGCACCGTCGCAGCCGCTCAGGCCATAGCGCAAGATATACCCGTAACCGCTCCACAGACTTTGAATAGTCTCAATTTGCAACGCGTCATCGGCACCGGTAGCCTGAAGCACGAGATCGCGAATGGTATTTTGCATGGGTATAGTGAGTGCCTCAAAAACTGCTATTTTCCGGGAATACGCCGAACGAAAGCCTGGCCCACGTGTCGGATTGCGGTATCGTTGGTATAGTTCATACCGTCGCATAGCCAATACATTAAACATCACCGCCATGATACCGACCATGAATTTTGCATCCGATAATTGGGCCGGTGCGCATCCGGCCATCTCGCAACGCTTGTTGGCAGCCTCGGCAGGCTTTTCGGCACCTTATGGCGCCAGCGCCCTGGATCGCAAAATCGAGCAACAGTTTAACGAGCTATTTGAACGGGAAATAGCGGTGTATTTCGTCAGCACCGGGACGGCGGCCAACTCACTGGCGCTGGCCGCCGTCAACCGTCCGGGCGGCGTATCGTTTTGTCACCGCGAAGCCCACATGCTGGAAGACGAATGCGGCGCGCCGGAGTTTTTTACCCATGGCGCGCGTCTGGCGCCGGTGGACGGCGACAATGGCAAAATCTCCCCCGACAACCTGCAAGCGGAAATCGAGCGTTTTCCACCCAATTTTGTGCATGCCGGTCAACCGATGGCAATATCCATCACGCAAGCTACCGAGATCGGCACGCTTTATCAACCCGAGGAAATCTCCGCTATTGCGGCCATTGCTAAGACGTACCAACTACCCTTACATATGGATGGCGCACGTTTTGCCAATGCGTTAGTCTCGCTAGAGTTAACGCCCGCAGAAATGAGCTGGAAACTGGGGGTGGACATCGTGTCTTTCGGCGCGACCAAAAACGGCTGTTGGTGCGCGGAAGCGTTGGTGTTTATGAACCCGGCACAGGCTAAAGATTTACCGTTTATTCGCAAACGCGCCGCGCAGTTGGTGTCCAAAAGCCGATTTATCGCCTGCCAGTTCGAGGCGTATTTAGACGACGGGCTGTGGCTGAATCTGGCGCGCCACGCCAATGCGATGGCGGCGCGTTTGCAAAACGGCATTGCCAACTCGAAACACGCCCGTCTGGCCTGGCATGCAGAAGCCAATGAAGTGTTTGCGGTGTTAGATCAAAGGCGTGCGGACCGTTTGCAACAACAAGGCGCGCTGTTTTACCCCTGGAATCCACCGCGCGCGAAACCCGGTCTAGTGGCTGGCCAGGAAGTATTGGTGCGCTTGGTCACCAGTTTTGCGACGGCGGCGCCGCAAGTCGATGCCTTTATCGAGCTCTTGGGCTAATGGCAGCCGATTTTGCGTTTCTATCACCCCAAACTCCCCGCCATCATTTGCTGGTTAGTAACGCTAGAGATCGGCTACGGTAGGCTATGAAATTGTCTGCCGGCAAAAATGATTTGAAGCGGCGCAGCTCATTGCTGCGCGCGGTTGCTATTACACTGCTGGTGCTTACGTTGTTTTGCCTGGCCGTATGGTGGCAACGCGCGGTGTTATTTGAGCTAATACTGCAACAGGCATTAAAACACACCGCACTCAGCTCACCCTCACTGTCGGGACTGTCGTTTGACTATAAGCAAGCCAAGCTGGCTGAAATCAGCTTCGGCATGGCAACGCCGGCTGGCGACTTGGCTGTTGCAATGCAGGACGTAGCCACCGATTACGATATTGAAAAGCGAATAATCCACAACGTCAGCATCGGCCACGCCGCGTTGAAATTTAACTACCGCCCTACCGACCAAGCTTCAACACAGACGGCAGAAAACACCCCCATCAGTTTACCGCTGGACCGATTGAGCATCGCGAAACTGGAAATTGACATAGACACGCCCTGGGGGCTCAGCAGCTTCGCCGGCAAAGCTGACATTAAGCGCGGTGCAGCCGATGCCATCGATGCAAGGTTTCAGGATGCCCGACAATCGCTTGATTTGAATATCGCCCCCGGTTTTAGCGCCGCCAAACTCAACGTCGAACGGCTACCGAGCGGCAATATATTCGAACTGGAAGCCCAACAACTGGATCGCCCCGCCAAGCAAATCAGTCTTCATGCCGGCGCACTTGGGCTTATCGAGTGGTTTAGCAGCAGCTTACTGATACCCCAAACTTTGCGGACAAAAACCCGGACATACGATGTATCGAAATTAAACCCGTTGCTAAGCGCTACGCAGCTAAGCGTAAACGCCAAAACTGCGGACAACTTTGCCAGTCTGTACGCTGAAGCCGTGCTGAAACGCAATAAGCAGTCTCTAGTTGCTGTCGATATGGCGATGGCAAACAAGCAGACTATCGATATGAACGGCCGTCTGGACATGGCTGCCAGCGAAGCATTCGATTTAATCAAACCCTGGTTACCGGCCATGGCGGCTAGCTGGACAGTTGCCGGCGGCGCAGTGCAGGGAAACCTGCAACTGCACAAGCCGAGCAATCAAGATGCTTCCGGAGCAGCACAATTGGCTATTACCGATTTGGCCTTGACGGCCGGTGCGGCAAAAGTCGAGAAAGCTAAGGTCGAACTGAATATCCCGGAGTTAGCGAATCGGGCGGTGGACTTGTCTGCCGAAGTGCCGACGCTGGGATTGGGTAAAGATTTGATAGCGCGCAACCTTAATGTCAAAGCCCGCTATGTCGATCAGACACTGACCCTAAGTCAGGCCAGCCTGGCACTATTCGGCGGCACGATGGAATTGATGCCGGACACCATTCGCTTGGAGCAAACGCCGATGCTGTTGACCTTACGCCTGCACGATGTCGATCTGTCGCAACTTTTAATGAGCCTGAATTACCCGAATATTTCCGGGACCGGCACGATAGCCGGCGAACTACCGTTGCAGCTATCGGCGGGGGCCATAGACGTGCAAGACGGCAGCATCAGCGGTACGCAGCCGGGTGTGTTACGCTATGTGGGACCGGCCGATAATCAGAATATCGCCTTTAAGGCACTCAGAAACCTGGTTTATCGGAATCTGCAAGCCAAGGTAAATTATCGCCCTAACGGCGACTATCATTTGGGCTTACGCCTGGAAGGCAATAACCCGGAAGTATTATCCGGCCATCCGCTAGCCTTTAACCTGAATATCAGCGGCCAACTGCCCGAGCTCTTGCAAAGAGGGATTTTAGCCGGCGATTTGGAACGAACCATTCTGGAACAGGCCATCGCCAAACCGGCTAATCTGGAAAAATCGCCGAATACCCCAACAGGGGATCAATCACCCAAACCGCCGCCGGCGGATCGGAGGAGTCAATGAACTGGAAAGCAGTAAGTAGCGCTGCCATCTTGTGCGGCAGCATCTACCTGACGGGGTGTTCGCCCTCGGTCAGGCTGGAAGCGCCGGATAAACCGATTGAAATTAATATGAATGTAAAGATCGAACACGAAATCCGCTTGAAAGTTGAAAAAGACGTAGACGAATTGCTTTCCAGCCAGAAAGGCTTGTTTTAAAGGAGCTAATGATGAACAACAAAAATTTGCTATCAATTTTGGCACCTCTGTTTTTAGGCTTATGCCTAGTCGCCTTGCCGGTTAATGCAGCCGATCTGGCCCAGGCAAAATCGGCTGGTTTGGTGGGCGAACAAATGAACGGTTTCCTGGGTCTGGTGAAAGCCGATGCGTCCGCCGAGATACAAGAACTGGTCAAGAGCATTAATGCCCAACGCCTGACCGAGTACCAGCGTATAGCTGCAAAAAACGGCGTCCCAGTAGAGGAAGTAGGCCGACTGACTGCGCAGAAAGTCATAGGGCAAGCAGCACCAGGACAATTTGTAGAAACGCCTTCTGGCTGGACTCAGCGCTGAGGGCTAGTGCCAGGACTGGTATTTAAAACGGCTGTTAAGTAAGGCCTACAGCAAAGTATAAATACCGTCATTTGTTCGCAGTGGCACTAATAAGTCAAATTTAGCTATCTCCCGACCTAAACCTGAACATCACCAGCACCACTCGGGAGAAGTTACCTTGCGATCCAACTTAGTCAAGGCGAGCGACACGCGTTAAAACCGCTGGTCCGACAATCGTTTAGCCCTATCAAGCTACGAAAATCAGACGATTCGGACATCCGCCCATGCCAATACGTTCCGGTTATTCCAAGAATCTAAGCTGTTCGGGTCTTTGGTACGAGTATATTTCTCGAGGAAAAACCAGGCACAATGCCCACAAAATCAATGTGCGACAAATTGTCACACTTTTTTGTAGACAAGGGCATTTTAATCCAATAGAATTCGCCCACTTTCAGCGAAGCGCAGACGATTCGAAAGAATCCTGATCGTTAAATGAGGGGGGGATAGGCGACCGTTAATCCGGTATAACAACAAAAATAAACGCAAGAAATTAACCTACTGTTCGACGGTAGGCGTCCAATCAATATAAAAAATAAGACCGGACGAAGCCCACTTTATGTGGGCTTTTTTATGCCTGCCGTTCTAGCTCACATGCCCGCCACTTTTTTATCGTCTTCTTCCTGGAAATTCCTGTAATTGATCGATATTTTTAAACCGGCAAACCTTCCGGACATTTTGATCAATTCAGACGTGGTTTTATCGAACATCAGCCTGACTTCGCTCAAAGCTCTGTCCTCGTAGCCTTCTTCGATATCCTTGGCATCCAGCCGAAAATGATAAAGGTAAACTTCCTGTTTTTCTTCATCGGTGATTTCCAGCGGTTCGCCCAATTGTTTAATCACCGTGGCTTTTTTGGGTAGCAGTGCGGCGATTTTTTCCATTTGATCGGCTTTGGCTCTCAGCTGTTTTTTCTCTTCGTTGATTTCCGCACCGCCCAAGGAACGAAACGACGCCTCCAGAAACTCCGGCGGGGCGATTTGTAAAAACAGGTTGGAGAACGTCCAGTCGGTGATTTTATCTTCCTTGTTAAAGGCCAGATCCAGATAAAAACTAATCTCCGGCGCAATCAGTTTGCTGTCTTTGTCGATCTTACGAAACCAATAGCGCCAGCGTTTGCCGTCGCCGGTGTGTTCCTCGCTGCTGGCGTGCAGTTTGGCCAGCGACACAAAATCTTCGCTTAGCAGCTTGGGTTGTTTGAAATGCACCGTGAAATCCTCTTTAGACGTCACCGCAAAATAACGATCAAACTCGTCCATTTGCAGATAAGTCTGGTAGGCGTGCAACCAGTGCAAACACCCGGTCATCGTACTGAGCAATGCGAAAGCCAGGAACAGGCGAAAAAAGCGGTTAATTTTATGCATAGCCCCCTCAATGCCGGGTAGGCGAGTTAGTATCGGTTTCGGCTGCCGGATTGGTCAGCAGGTTCTCCACATCAACCTTGTCGAAGTGGTATTGCGCTCCGCAAAATTGGCAATCGACTTCGATGTCGTCGCGTTCCTGCAAAATTGCCTGTAACTCCGACCGCCCCAACGCGGCTAAAGTGCCGCCGATTTTTTGCCGGGAGCAATTACATTTAAATTCCACCGGCTCCGGATCGTAAATTCTGACCTTCTCTTGATGAAATAAGCGGTGCAATAAATCCTCGCAATCCAGACTCAACAGTTCGTCGGCAGTAACGGTATTAGCCAATATTTCAATCCGTTCCCAGTCGGCTTTATCCTGATTGCTACTCGGTAATTCCTGGATGAACAGCCCAGCCGCATAGGTTTTATTCGCAAACAACCACAAACGGGTATCGAGTTGTTCGGATTGGGTGAAATAGGTTCTCAATACGTCGGCCAGAGTTTCCGCTTCGACACCGACAATCCCTTGATAAGGCTCTGCGTTTTCCGATTCCACCGTCAACACCAATCGACCGCCTTCACCTATCATTTCCTGCAAATTCGCGCCGGCGACACTGGCCTCGCTACGCACCAAGCCTCTGATTTGCCGCTCGTTGCTGGATTGCGCCACCAGGGCTTTCAAATCGCCTCCGCCCTGAATCTGCATGATCATCGCGCCTTTAAACTTGATGGTTGCCGACAATAACACCACCGCCGCCAAGGCCTGTCCCATTTGTGCATCGACAGCATCGCTGACCAAATGTTGATGCTGCTTGGCTTGTTGCCAGCTTTTTTCCAGCCGTACCCATTCGCCGCGCACTCCGTGTTCTTCGAAAATAAAGCGGCGTAAGCAATCTTGTTGTTTCATGATTTAGTTGATTCCTCTTAACTGAGCCGCGATTATAATCCGCACTACCCCATCATTCGACCTCGGGATGCACTTATGTCTTTTCTATTCAAAAAAACCGCAATGCCCAGCGCCGATCAAGCCTTACCGGGACGTCAGCAAGCCATAGACAGCGGCCATGTTCACGCTGTCAACGGACATCCTATCCATCCGCCGTTTCCGGCGCATCTGCAACAAGCCGTGTTCGGCATGGGTTGTTTCTGGGGTGCGGAGCGTAAATTCTGGCAACAAGCCGGCGTCTTCAGCACCGCAGTGGGCTATGCCGGCGGTTTTACGCCCAACCCCACTTATCAGGAAATTTGCACAGGTCTAACCGGTCACGCCGAAGTGGTGTTGGTAGTGTTCGATCCAGCAGTGATTACTTATGAAGATTTACTGGCAATATTTTGGGAATCGCACAATCCAACGCAAGGTATGCGCCAAGGCAACGATGTCGGCACCCAATACCGTTCCGTTATCTATTGCCACAACGACCAATATCAAGCGGCGGTAGCGAGCCAGCAACGCTATCAAGCCCAATTAGTAGCAGCGGGCTTTGATGAAATAACCACCGAAATCCGCGATGCCCCGACCTTTTATTACGCCGAGGAAGATCATCAACAATATCTGGCTAAAAACCCGTCCGGTTACTGCGGCTTGGGCGGCCTTGGCGTTTGTTTTTCCAGATAGCGGAATCGCCGAGAAATGCTAAGGCATTATAAGACTTGAGATTATTGTTTCCCGGCCATCCCAGGAGAGTTTTTCCGGTTGACTTTTAGGAAAAAATCCTTCAATTTACGCGTCTGGTGTGGCTCTCCCTCGCGCTCGGCTATAGCCGATCAGGCCCTAAAGGGCAGTCATCCAAACAGAGCTTTAAAACTAATATTAGTCTTAACAACACAAAACCGTACTCTGTCTCATCAACAGATTACCAGGAGGAAACATATGAAGAAGCCTGTAAAAAACTGGCTGCTTGCTTCGACTGTAGCTACTTTACTTGCTGCACCAACTGTCTCTACCGCTAACGACGACTTAGAAAAATTAACCCAAAACCCCGCAAACTGGGCATCTTGGGGCGGCGACTACGCCGGCACTCGTTATAGCAAACTGTCGCAAATCAACGCTCAAAACGTTAAAAACCTGCAACCAGCCTGGTCTTTCTCTACAGGCGTTCTGCGTGGTCACGAGGGTGGTCCTTTAGTTGTTAACGGCGTTCTGTTCATCCACACTCCGTTCCCTAACACCGTTTACGCAATCGACCAAAAAACCAAAGCAGTCATCTGGGAGTTCACTCCTACCATGGACGCTGACGTAACCATCCCTGTGATGTGCTGCGACACCGTTAACCGTGGTTTGGCTTACGGCGACGGCAAAATCTTCCTGCAACAATCAGACACCGTTCTGACTGCACTGGATGCCAAAACCGGTAAACGCGTATGGAGCGTACAAAACGGCGACCCGAAACTGGGTATGACCAACACCAACGCGCCATTGGTTGTTAAAGATAAAGTCATTACCGGTATTTCCGGCGGTGAGTTTGGTGTTCGCGGCTTCTTGGCTGCTTACAACATCCGTACCGGCCAACTGGAATGGAAAGGCTACAGCATGGGCCCTGATAAGGACACCCTGTTGAAACCCGGTAAATCCACCACTTGGGAAAACGGCAAAGTTACGCCTGTTGGCGCGGATTCAGGCACCAGCACCTGGAAAGGCGACCAATGGAAAATCGGCGGCGGCACCACCTGGGGTTGGTACTCTTACGATCCTAAACTGAACCTGGTTTACTACGGCTCTGGCAACCCATCTACTTGGAACCCTGTACAACGTCCAGGCGACAACAAATGGTCTATGTCTTTGTGGGCTCGTGACGCGGACACCGGTGAAGTTAAATGGGTTTACCAAATGACTCCACACGACGAGTGGGACTATGACGGTATCAACGAAACCGTTCTGGTCGACCAAGAAGTGAAAGGCAAAATGCATAAAACTATCGTGCATTTCGACCGTAACGGCTTCGGTTATACCCTGGATCGTGAAACCGGCGAACTGTTGGTTGCTGAGAAATTCGACAAATCGGTTAACTGGGCAACTCACGTTGACCTGAAATCAGGCCGTCCAGAAGTTGTGCCTGAGTTCTCTACCGAACACCACGGCGAAGACGTCAACACTGTAGGCACATGCCCTGCGGCGTTGGGTTCTAAAAACCAACAACCTGTTTCTTACTCTCCACAAACCGGCCTGTTCTACATCTCAGGCAACCATTTGTGCATGGAGTACGAACCGTTTGAAGTTTCTTACACAGCAGGCCAACCTTATGTAGGTGCTACGCTGTCTATGATGCCTGCTGGCGCTGACGTGCTGACCGGCAAACCTGACGGCACCACCAACCTGGGTCAGTTCACTGCATATGATGCTAAAACCGGCAAAATCGCTTGGTCTAACAAAGAACAATTCTCTGTATGGTCGGGTTCGGTTGCTACCGCTGGCGGCGTTGTATTCTACGGCACCCTGGAAGGTTACCTGAAAGCGGTTGATGCTAAAACCGGTAAAGAATTGTACAAATTCAAAACCCCATCAGGCATCATCGGCAACGTCAACACCTGGGAATTTGACGGCAAACAATACGTAGGCGTTCTGTCTGGTATTGGTGGCTGGGCTGGTATCGGTATCGCTGCCGGTATCGACGACGGCACATCAGCATCTAGCTCAGAAGGTTTGGGCGCGGTGGGTGCTTACAGAAGCTTAAGCTCCTACACCAAATTGGGTGGTACACTGACTGTGTTCGCTCTGCCTAACTAAGATCTAACTCGTTAGATTTCAGTAAAGCAAGCCTTGGCCGAGCAATCGG
>NZ_JANIBL010000058.1 GCF_024505055.1 Methylomonas rosea | reverse complement strand
GTCTCAATCCCTGTCGCAAGCCGCCAGCGAGCAAGCGGGCAGTGTCGAGATCACCAGCGCCAGCATCGAGCAAATGGCGGCCAGCATCAACCAGAATGCCGACAACGCCAAAGTCACCGACGGCATGGCCAGCAAAGCGGCTACCGAAGCCAGCCAAGGCGGAGAAGCCGTTAAGCAGACCGTTGACGCCATGCGCGAGATTGCCAAAAAAATCGGCATCATCGATGACATTGCTTATCAGACCAACATGTTGGCGCTGAACGCTGCCATCGAAGCCGCCCGCGCCGGCGATCACGGCAAAGGCTTTGCGGTCGTGGCCGCGGAAGTGCGCAAACTAGCCGAGCGCAGCCAAGTGGCGGCGCAGGAAATCGGCGAGTTGGCGGAAAACAGCGTGGAAACAGCCGAATCGGCCGGCAAACTGTTGGACGAAATTGTGCCCAGCATTGCCAGAACCTCCGATTTGGTCCAGGAGATTGCCGCTGCGTCGCAAGAGCAATCGGCCGGTGTCAGCCAGGTCAACAATGCGATGAACCAGATGAACCAGATTACTCAGCAGAATGCGTCCGCCAGCGAACAACTGGCGGCAACCGCAGAGGAAATGACCGGGCAGGCAGAACAACTGCAAACTTTGATGAGTTTTTTTAGACTTGATAATGGTGGTAGAAAATTTGCGGCACCAACTGAAGTCAAAACGGCAAAAAAAGCTACCAAGATAAAACCTGTCGCTCAGACAACTACTAACATCGATCATGACTTCGATTTAAACCAGTTCGAACGTTTTTAGGAGCGGGCCATGACAGAACTTGCAACAACTCAGGAAAAGTTACCCACCACGCAGAGCAAACCGACTGCGCTGGCGGGTCAATACCTAACCTTTACCCTTGGTGGTGAACTCTACGCATTGGGAATTTTGAGCAGCAAGGAGATCATCGACTACGGCAATCTTACCCAGGTACCGATGATGCCGGAGTTTGTGCGCGGCGTGATTAATCTGCGTGGCAGTGTGGTCCCGGTGGTGGATCTATTGGCGCGATTCGGCAAAGGTGCTACGCCTGTCGCCAAGCGCACCGGCATCGTGATTGTTGAAACCACCGCTGATGGCGAGGATGACGGTCCGCAAGACATAGGCATTATTGTGGATGCGGTCAACGAAGTGGTCGAAATTACCCAGCAAGACATTGAACCGCCACCCAGTTTTGGCGCGGGTATTCGTCCGGATTTCATTAATGGTATGGCTAAACGCAATGGTCAGTTCATTATTTTGTTGAACGTTAGCAAGGTACTGTCCGTCGATGAAATGTCTGCATTGAGTAAAGTAAGTCGCGATAAGCCTGTACAGTTAGCTATTGAAAGTGTTTAGGTGGTTTTTTTGGGGGCCATAATCCCTTTGATATTGGGGAGTAAATGCAAGCTACCGATGCGGGTCGATTACGGATTCAGTATCGGTGGCGGTTCAAATAACCGAGCATTTTACCCGATCCATCGATTTCATTCCGCAGGCTAGCGTCGTCATTTCGGCGGGGCTTGGCTGAAAATCAAAAAAGGTAATTATTCAGTCAAAACAGCGTAAATCGGTCGTAGGCAGGCTAAGCAGTGCGCATTCGTCAATCAGCACTGCTTGTCCACCCTGCGTTCGTAATCGCTGAATAGACACAAATAACGCTGTTTTCGGCGAAAGCAGCTATCCTGAATTGGATGACCGATTTTAGGCAAAATCGCCTGCGGTGTCTGGAAGCGTTAGTGTGTATAGCTCAAAACGGGGAGTATAGAGTGTCGTCAATCCATCGTGTCGGTGCGCCGATACTTCATAAGCAAGAGTTTGCCTGGATCAGGGACTATCTTTACAAGCACGCAGGTATTGTCCTAAACGATAGTAAGCAGGCCATGGTGATGGGGCGTTTGGAGAAGCGTTTGCGTCATCATGGCATCGATAGCTATGGCGAGTATTTTCGGCAATTCGGCAAACCAGGCTTCGAAAATGAAACGACGATGGCTATCGATTTGCTAACCACCAACGAAACCTATTTTTTCCGCGAGTCCAAGCATTTCGATTATCTGGTTGAGCAAATTTTGCCGCAACAATCCCCAGCCAAGCCGTTTCGGGTGTGGAGCGCCGCGAGCTCTAGCGGCGAAGAGGCCTATACGCTGGCGATGCTGTTGGCGGAGTATCTGCGAACCCGGCAATGGGATATTGTCGGGACCGATATCTCCACGCGGATTCTGGAAAAAGCTCGGCGTGGCTTGTACCCCAGTAATGCCGCCGAAAAAATTCCCCAAACCTTGCTGAAAAAATATTGCCTGAAAGGGACAGGTGAATATGATGGTTTTTTGCTGGTTGCGCCGGAGCTACGCAGTCGCGTTAAGTTCGAATATGCCAATTTGATTGGAACATTGCCGGACCTGGGGAGTTTCGACGTGATTTTTTTGCGTAACGTAATGATTTATTTTGATATTGAAACCAAGCAACGCTTGCTGGACAAAATCGTTAAATACCTCCGGCCCGGCGGCTATTTTTTCATTAGCCATTCCGAGTCGTTAAGTGGCATGAAAACCGAGCTGCAAACCGTCATGCCCTCGGTTTATCGCAAAGCCTTGGGTTGATTGGGCCGCTGTGGCTCGTCTGACTTGAGTGCAAAACTTTATTCTCCGCCGCTGACTCGTTCATAATTGCGCTTTTATTTTCTGGGGCAGCCAATATGCGTTATTTACACACCATGGTTCGAGTAAAGGATCTTGCCGAATCACTGGATTTTTATTGCCATAAGCTTGGTTTGATTGAAGTGCGGCGCATGGAAAGCGAAGGCGGACGTTTTACCTTGGTGTATCTCGCGGCTCCTGGCGACCGGCAAAACGCCGCAACGGTTGACGCGCCATTGCTCGAGTTGACCTACAACTGGGATACGGAGGATTACGGCGGTGGCCGTAATTTTGGGCACTTAGCTTTTGAAGTGGACGATATTTATGCGGTTTGCCAAGCGTTAATGGCGCAAGGTGTGACAATTAACCGGCCGCCGCGCGACGGTTATATGGCATTTCTGCGCTCGCCAGACCAGATATCTATCGAATTGTTACAAAAACACCAGGCTTTGCCGCCGCAAGAGCCGTGGGCATCCATGGCGAATGTCGGCGTGTGGTAAGGTCTGTCGAGTTGTTGCCGCTGAGTCTTTATATCCATTTCCCCTGGTGCATCCAGAAGTGTCCATATTGCGATTTTAATTCCCACGCCGTTAAAAATCCTATTCCCGAAGAGGCTTATATCGATGCCTTGCTGACTGACTTGCAAGCCGATTTGGAACTGCTGGGTGCGCAGCGGAGCATCGATAGCATATTCATGGGGGGCGGTACCCCCAGTTTGTTCTCGCCGGAAGCGTTGTGCCGCTTGTTGACTGGCGTGAGGCAATCAGTACCCCTGGCAGAGCATTGCGAAATTACTTTGGAAGCCAATCCCGGCACTTTCGAGAGTGCAAAGTTTCATGAGTTTCGGGCTTTAGGTATCAATCGCTTGTCGATAGGCATTCAAAGTTTTCAGGATCGGCATTTGCGGACATTAGGGCGGGTGCATTCCGCCGCCGAAGCCATGGCTGCGGTGGAAATTGCAGTCAAGGCCGGGTTCGAGAATTTCAATCTGGATTTGATGTTCGGTTTGCCGGATCAAAGCGAGAGCGAAGCCTTGAATGATGTGGAAACTGCCGTCAGCTTGGCCCCAACCCATATTTCTTTTTACCAGCTGACGCTGGAACCCAACACGTATTTTTATAAGTTTCCGCCGAAACTGCCGGAAGACGACGTGATATTCGCCTCGCAAAAGCGCTGCCAGCAGCGGTTGGCGGAGCACGGTTACCAGCAGTACGAAGTGTCTGCGTATGCAAAGCCAGGCAAGCAGTCTCGGCATAATCGCAATTATTGGCAATTTGGGGATTATTTGGGGATAGGCGCCGGTGCGCACGGCAAAGTCAGCCGGTCCTTACCTAACGACATCGTTCGCACGGTTAAACCGAGAAGCCCGGAACAGTATTTGTCTCAAACCGGTCGGTCGCAATGCGAAGTGATTGATGTCGCACAATTGCCGTTAGAGTTTCTGATGAACCAATTGCGATTGAAGGCCGGATTTACTCTGAACAACTATGAAGCGGCTACCGGTTTGGCGGCGGATAGCTTGGAGCCGAACTTGTCGGTTTGTCTGGAGCAAGGCCTGCTGCGCAGGGAGGGCTTGGTTTATACCTGTACAGAAAAAGGCTGGGATTTTCTGGACGTGGTCCTAGAAAAGTTCATCGTTTAAATGCGCACGGGTATAATTGCTTTCATTTTAGATTTGTCACATTCCAATGCTCGATTACCAAAAACAGTTTATCCAGTACGCCTTGGATTGCGGCGTATTAAAGTTTGGCGAATTTCACTTAAAGTCAGGACGAGTCAGTCCTTATTTCTTTAATACCGGCCTATTCAACAGCGGCGCTCAGCTGGATAAATTGGGGCAGTTTTATGCGCAGGCGCTGATCAGCGCCGGTGTCGAGGTAGATATATTATACGGGCCGGCCTATAAAGGCATCCCCTTGGTCAGTACCACCTCGATTGCCTATTCCCGCTTGCAGCGCGATATTCCGTTCGCGTTTAACCGCAAGGAAGCCAAGGATCACGGCGAGGGCGGCGTACTGGTCGGCGCACCCTTGCAAGGCAAGGTCTGGATTCTGGACGATGTGATTACCGCCGGTACCTCAGTGCGTGAATCGGTGGAAATCATCAATGCGGCCGGCGCGACGGTAGCAGGTGTGGTGATTGCGTTGGATCGTCAAGAAAAAGGCCAGAACGAATTGTCGGCCGTGCAGGAAGTGTCGGCACAATTCGGCATTCCGGTGCTGGCGATAATCTGTTTGGCGGACATCATCGAATTTATTTCCCAACAAAGCGGTTCGGCGGATAAGTTGGCTATTATTCAGGCCTATCGACAACAGTACGGAATTTGAGTATCCATGCGTGCCCTAGGCTTTTGCTTATGGATTATTGGTCTACACTTAGCCGTTACAATTTGCCCCTTATATTGAGTACAGTCGGAACAAAGGCGAGCCATGAGAAATCTGGAATTTAAAGAACAGTTGCACGAATACACGCATTGGCGCGAACAACTGATTCAGGGTATCGAATTGTATCGGGACTGGCGTAATCGTTACCGCTTCAGTGACCCACAAAGCACCGATACCTTGCTGAATATATTGCAAGGCTTGCAAAATGATCGCGTCACTTTGGCGTTTGTGGCGGAATTTTCCAGAGGTAAAACCGAGCTGATCAACTCGTTGTTTTTTGCGGAGACTGGCGTGCGCTTGTTGCCGTCCTCGCCGGGCCGTACCACGATGTCGCCCACCGAGCTGTTCTGGGATGAAAAAGGCGGCAGTTACATTCGGCTGCTCAACATCGAGAGCCGCTTGGAAGATATTTCCTTGATGGATTACAAGCGTAATCCCGACCGCTGGACGCAAATCGAGCTGAATTGCGAGTCGCCCACGCAAATGCAGGAAGCGTTCAGGGAGTTGGTCGCCACGAAGAAGGTTTCTCGGGAAATGGCCGACAAGCTGGGTTTGTGGAACGAACGTGAAGCCGCCGAGCAAGGTATTATCAATCCGGAAACGGTGGAAGTACCGTGCTGGCGCCATGCGATGATCAGCTTTCCGCATCCTTTGTTAAAAGAAGGTCTGTGCATTCTTGACACGCCGGGGCTAAATGCCTTGGGTACCGAGCCAGAGTTAACCTTAAGCATGTTGCCCAGCGCCCAGGCGATTATTTTCGTGTTGGCCGCCGATACCGGCGTGACCAAAAGCGACCTGGAAATGTGGAAAAGCCACGTCTGTAGCTCCAGGGGAAACCGGCGCCAGGGTTTGGCTGTGGTGATGAATAAAATCGACTCGATGTGGGACGATTTGGCCGGCGAAACCGGTTACGAAGCCTCGATCCAAAAGCAAATCGAAACCTCGGCAATGATTCTGAATCTGGAAAAGGAAGTAATCTTCCCGGTTTCCGCGAAACAGGCTTTATTGGCCAAGGTAAAAGGCGACGATGCCCTGCTGCAAAAAAGTCGGTTAAATCTGCTGGAAAGTTATTTGTCGGATGACATTCTCGATCAGCGTCGGGACATTCTAAAAGGTGTTGTCGATAAGGAAATCGGCTTTCTAGTCAGCGAGTCCGTCAAGTTGATGGACTCAAAAATCACTAACGCCCAAAAGCAGCTCGACGAATTCAAGCAGGTCGATTTCGAGAATCAGGAACTCACCGGCAAATTGATGGCCGAGACCCGCGACCGGCAAAATGCCTATATGGCCAACATCGAAAACTTTCAGGCCAGCCGGAAGGTGTTTGCGGTGCAAGCCAAGATGTTGATCGATTCGTTTGCCAAAGAAAAAATCGATGACATCATCCGCCGTACCAAGGACGATATGAGTAAAAGCCTGACCACGTACGGGATGAAACAGAATATGCGTAGGTTGTTCGACGAGTTGCGCGATCTGCTGCAAGACTCGGTAGATATGACGGAAGAAACCCGGCGTCTGATTAAAGCTATTCACAAAAAATTTCAGGACGAATACGGCTTTAAGGAGATTGAGCCACAGTTGTTTTCGATCAAACAGCATCAGTTCGAGCTGGAGCAGATTTTTGACGAAGGCGAAGCGTTTCGCAATAGCGCCAAAACCACGATGACCGAGCAAAGCATAGTGGTCAATAAACTATACGGCACCTTGATAGCCAAGGCCCGAAACATTCTGCAGCAAGCCCAGCGAGATGCGGTTACCTGGAGTAATAGCGTGCTGTCGCCGCTGATGCACCAGATCAAGGACCACAAAAAACAAATCGAAAGCCGTTTGATCATGCTCAGGAAAATCAACGAATCCAAAGGCAATGTCAACGAAAGTATTGCCCAGTTAGAGAGCGAATTGGGTCCGCTACAAGTCCAGTATCAAGAGTTGCTCGAGATCCTTAAAGCCGTGCATTTGGAAATTAAAGCCGATTAACGCGGCTTTTCTCGCTTTATTGTCTCATGGTTACGGCGGTGCACCGTTGCCTATCCTGCGGGACTTTCAGGGTTAGAGTTCAGCAATTCGTGAAAGCGGGACCAGTCGAAAAATGGGCCGGGGTCGGTTTTTCGGCCTGGAGCGATGTCGCTATGACCGACAATACGCTGACTCGACAATGTCGGATAATTTGCCAGTAACGTTCTACACACATCGGCAAGGCGCCGATATTGAACGTCCGTGTAAGCCACGCTTATGCCCCCTTCCAGCTCAATACCAATAGAAAAGTCGTTACAGCGCTCCCTGCCTTGATACTTTGAGACGCCTGCATGCCAGGCCCTGCGATTGAACGGCACATATTGCCGAATACTGCCATCCCGGCGAATTAGTAAATGCGCGGACACTTTAAGTTGGTGTATATCTTGGAAGTACGGATGTGCGTTTGGATCCAGGCAATTGCAAAACAATTGATCGATATAGTCACCCGCGAATTGCTCAGGAGGCAGGCTGATGCAATGGATGACCAATAACGAAACATCGTCCGGGTCCGGTCTGTCGTCGTAGTTCGGCGAAGCGACCTGACAGGCGCTGCTCAGATAGTGGTCGCGAATTATCATGTTTTCCAAGCTTTGTGGGGTGATGCCTTATTTTATAAGCTTTGCCAACCTTTTCCCTACGCTTTTAATCGATCTAACAATACCTAATTGGCCTGAGTTTGGTTCGGCTGTCGCCAATATGCGGTTTATAATCACTAATCTTGTTCATCGTCCAATACACCTACATGCAACCAAATTCCGCAGAAATTGCGCTTTATCTCGCCGAAGATATCGGTAGCGGCGATATTACCGCCAGCATCGTCTCGGCCGAGACCCAAGCCAATGCCACAGTGTTGACCCGCGAACCCATGGTGCTGTGCGGTAGAGCCTGGTTCGATGAGGTGTTCCGACAATTGAGCCATCAGGTCATCGTCGATTGGCAATGCGCTGAGGGTGAGGGTGTATCCGCGAATACGCTGCTATGCCGGTTGTATGGCCCTGCTCGGGCATTGCTGACTGGCGAGCGCACCGCGCTTAATCTGCTGCAAACCTTATCCGCGACGGCGACTGTTGCGCGCTGCTATGCCGACGCCGTGGCCGGTACGGGCTGTAAGGTATTGGATACCCGTAAAACCCTGCCCGGCTTACGGTTGGCGCAAAAATACGCGGTCAAATGCGGTGGATGTTTTAATCATCGTATTGGTTTATTCGATGCCATCTTGATCAAGGAGAACCACATCATCGCGGCCGGTTCTATTGCCGATGCAGTCAAGTTGGCTAGAGGCTATGCGAATGTGCCGGTCGAGGTGGAGGTGGAAGATCTTGACGAGTTTGCCCAGGCTTTTGCCGCGCAACCGGATAGGATCATGCTGGATAATTTTTCCCTGGCCGATATGCGTACAGCGGTAGCGCGAAATCAGGGAGTACTGGAGTTGGAAGCGTCGGGAAATATTACTTTGGATAATATTCGAACTGTTGCCGAGACCGGCGTGGACTTCATCTCAATAGGTGCTTTGACCAAAAATGTCGTTGCTGTCGATCTGTCGATGCGCATTGAGATGCGCATCGATTGATCATCATGCTGATGCGCTCAGTTCACTGCGTTCAGCATCTCGTTTTCGTATAAGCGCAGTTTTTTCCAGTTAGCGAATTTGCTGTCGTCGAACGGCGCATCGTGGTCGATGGCATGCTCGTAGCAGCTGCGAAATAGGCGGGCAGTCCGAAACGCGTGCAATTCATCGTCAGCGGTTACCGTGTCCACATTACCCACTTGGAAGGTTTTATTCCGGGATTTTCCGTCTTTTACCCAAAACACTGTGTAGCAAAGATAGCTTTTATCCTTGCGGTGATCGAACTTAATGGTTCTGGATACGCCGGTTACGCCGGTAGTGGTTTTGTTTTTCGGCGGTTTCAGGAAGCGGGTCTTGCTGCCTTTTAATACCACCAGCATCTGGTCGCGCCAAGTGATCGCGGCTTTCAGCGACTTGGTTTTGCTGCCCCAAAGCTTGTGAGAGAAATAACGGCTGCTCTCCTTGCCGCGCCGAACAATACGAACTTGAAAACCGAAAGTATCGGGTTCTGTAATGTGTTTTACTTTTGCCATTTGTCGTACCCTAAAAAATTCACAAAGGTCTGCATAGTGAATTTAAGCAGCGCGAAGCACGCAGACCGCCTGTTAATTGTGTAAGCTATGGATTACAAATTAGCGCGAAATCGACTGTCTTGCAAGCGGAATTTGCCGGGATTATTAGGTGAATACCAACTAAATTGGTGTAGAATAAGACTCAGCCTTCTCGCAGAGGCGCAAACATCCTCTTAACCTTTTGTTTTGTAAATAATTTTGGAGAAAATTGATGAGCGTTTTAGTAGGTAAGCAAGCCCCTGACTTTACAGTTCCTGCGGTATTAGGCGACGGTCAAATTGTTGACTCTTACAGTTTTTCGGGTGCGACTAGCGGCAAATATGCAGTACTTTTCTTTTATCCATTGGATTTTACCTTCGTTTGCCCAAGCGAATTAATTGCTCTGGATCATCGTATCGACGAATTCAAAAGCCGCGGCGTTGAAGTGGTCGGCGTGTCAATTGACTCGCACTTTACCCATAACGCTTGGCGCAACACCCCGGTAAATCAAGGCGGCATTGGTCCAGTCCGTTACACCCTGGCAGCTGACATGACGCATAGCATCTGCAAAGACTATGATGTTGAATCCGCTGGTGGCGTAGCTTTCCGCGGCAGTTTCTTGATAGACAAAGCAGGTGTTGTCCGTCACCAAGTCGTTAACGACTTGCCTCTGGGCCGCAACTTTGACGAAATGTTGCGCATGGTTGATGCACTGCAATTCCATGAAGAGCACGGCGAAGTTTGCCCTGCTGGCTGGACTAAAGGTGACGCTGGCATGAATGCCAACCCTGCCGGTGTAGCTGAATATCTGAGTAAAAATGCTGACAAACTGTAAGCATTAGCTTAAATTTGAGACAAGGCGCATTGCCTAGGCAATGCGCCTTTTTTTTGCCTAATACTTTGTCTTGCCGAACGCAGTACGCTAAAGAAACCTAGGCATAATGTGCTCAATAAATCTAGCGCTACAATTCGCAAGCCAGACGGACGTGTAATGGTCGACCAAATAAGAACGACTGTTTCTCAGAGGCTTTATCCCGCAATGAACTTTAACAGGCTATTGATGACATAGGATTTGGCTGAAAACACACGCAAAGTTTTGCTTACCGCTTATTAGCGCTTCAATCCATAAGTAATTTATCGCGTCATTTTAGGGACAATCCGGCTTTCACCCCGACTGCCGCACTGAGAACCGGACTTTGTCGACCCACGACAAAAACGCCGAACTCAGGCAACACAATATCACCAAGCCTCCAACACCACCACCTTCCACCCCCGATTCTCCGCCGGCCGCAAGCTCACCCAGGCCGCTATCTGCCGCGAAGGCTCGGATTGACCGGCTGACTGGCTTTGGTAATAGCCCACTCCGGCATCTTGATCGGCGATTTCAGCAGCGAGCTGGCGCAGTTCCGGTATCTGGTTGAAGCGTTCCTCACGGAACAAATTAAGGCCAATCTCCTGAGGATCGGTATCGTAAAGCAGCAGGCCATCATCCTGCACGACCCACACTGTGCGTTTTTTACTCTGAGCATCCTCCGCCAGTAAACCACCGAGAAAATCGACCGGTTTGATACGCATGGAAATAAATCCCGGGATGGTTTTGCCCTGTTTGATCGGCACTACCATAGTAACGGCGGCGAAGCCTTCTGGGGCTTGATAAATCCTGCTCAGAATCGGCACGCCCCGTTCCAAAGTCATCCGGTTGTGCTCGAGTTGCGAGGTATCGGCGCCCAGCGCTTGTCGATATTTGGCCGGAGCCACCGCAACGATAGTGCCGGGCGCGCGCGTCGTGGCAAAACTTTCACCACGCGGATAACGTTGCAGCAAGCCATCCAGTAAACCACTGGATGCTGCTAAATCGGCATTGGTTCGTAGGGACCCAGCCGCTTGCTGCATACCCATGCGCATCTCGTTGAGGTTGCCCAAGATGCTGTCCGCGATTTGGTTGGCGGCTGTCAAGTTATGGTTGGAAATACGGGTGACATCGGCCAGCGCGCGCTCGACTTGCTGCTTTTCCTGCTTGACGATTTCGCCTTCGGCCACCGCCAAATTCCGCGCTTTATGCGCCTCCACCCCAAATTTGAATGCCAGCCCGGCACCGATCAAAATTGCCAGTAATACCGCCAGACTGGCAACCAGCGCGACCTTGTTGCGGGCGATGAAACGGCGCAGCAGTTCACTGCGCGAATAGGCATAGGCGCTCACTAGGCGGCCGTCGCGGTAGGCGCGCAATTCGTCGGCAAGTGCTGCCGCATTCGGAAAGCGTAGCGATTTGTCCTTGGCCAAGGCCTTGTCGCAGATAGCGATCAATTCGGGCGGCATGGGCAGTTTGGGATCCCGAGCCGACGGCATGGGCGCCAACGAGCTAAGCTGCGCCAAAATCTCATCAGCGCTGCCGCGCAGCGGCGGATGGCCGGCCAGGAGGTAATAAAGAATGCACCCCAAGGCGAACACATCGGAACGAGCGTCCACGCCACCGAAATCGGGATTGGCTTGTTCCGGCGCCATATAAGCCGGGGTGCCGAGAATATCGCCCATCCGGGTCAGATCGGCATCATTGCCGGGCTTGCTGAGAGCGGCAGACACCAGCGGCGCCAGATCGGCTTCGTTTTCGACCTTGGCCAAGCCCCAGTCCAAAACAATTGTTTCACCGAACGAGCCCAGCACGATATTGCCGGGCTTGATATCGCGATGAATCACGCCTTTGGAGTGGGCATAAGCCACGGCTTCGCAAACGTCGATTAATCTGTCCAACAAGCTCAGTCGCCGCGACAGCGCATGCTCGGCCAACACCTCGTCATTACAGGTTTTTAACGCTTTGGCCAGCGTATCGCCACGCACCAAGCGCATCACATAGTAAGGCGCACCGCTCTGTTTCGTGCCCAAATCGTAAACCGGTACAATGCCAGGATGTTCCAGACGGCCGGTAATGCGGGCTTCACGCAGAAAACGTGCGCTTAGCTCAATATCCTCATTCGCAGCCTGATCCAATAATTCCTTAATCGCCACTTCCCGGCCGATGCGCTCGTCAAACCCCAGCAAAACCTGACCGCCGCCGCCCACCCCCACGGCGCCGCGCAAGGAATAGTCGTCGTTGAACTTACTGTCCAGCGCGGGCTTGCCGCCCAAGTCCAACACCTGCGGATAAGGGCGCGGTTTGATCCGGGTCAGATCGTCGTCTTTTGATTTGATGATGGTGGCGTCGTCTTCCGGGAGCATAATCTCAGACAGCTTGGCCTTGTTTGATGACAGCGCAGCCGACTCAAGACTGCGGCGCAGGCTTGCGGTCGACATGCCCCAGGTCTCGCTCCGGGGCTATTTGGTCGCGCACCAATTGTTTTAACTCGGTAATCTCTGGAAATCTGCCTTGCTGTTTGCGGGACCAGACTAGTTCGCCGTTGGCGCGTACTTCAAAGATGCCGCCGGTATCCGGCTGCAATACCAGTTCGGTCAACTCCTGTTCGAAGGTACTCAACAATTCCTGCGCCACCCAGGCCGCCCGCAGCAGCCACCGGCATTGGGTGCAGTAGCGGATTTCGACGCGATTCATGGCTTACAACTCATCCCGCAAACGTTTATAAATGCCACCGAAACTGCCGTTACTCATCAACAACACATGACAAACGCCGCCGGCCTGAGCTTTGATGGTCGAAATAATGCTTTCCAGGTCATTGCAAATCTCGATATTGCCGGCGTATCTCAGCAGCTGACTCAAATCCCAGCCCAAATTGTCCGGCTGATATACGATAGCTTGGTCGGCCTGAGCCAACGATTCGGCCAAGGATTGGGTATGCACGCCTAGGCGCATAGTGTTGGAGCGCGGCTCGACGATGGCCAGAATTTTTTCGCTCCCAACTTGTTTACGCAAGCCATCCAGCGTGGTCTTTATCGCGGTTGGGTGGTGAGCAAAGTCGTCGTAAACGGTAACGCCAGCACTTTTGACGATGACTTCCATCCGCCGTTTAACGCTTTGAAATTGCTGCAACGCGGCTATCGCCCCTGCCGGAGCGATGCCAATATGCCGGGCGGCAGCGATGGCGGATAGGGCGTTGTAAACGCTATGACGACCAGTTAAGCTCCAATCGACTGTACCTTGTTCTTCACCGGCAAAACTAACGCTAAAACGGCTGCCGTCAGCTTTTAACAAGTGCGCCTGCCAGTCGTCGGCAACCGCTCCCTGCGTTGCCCTACCTCCTACATCCATGCAGCCGCCTTCGCCATCGATGGCGGTTTTCACGAGCGGTGTCCAGCACCCCATGTCCAGCACTTCCATCACATGCCGTTCGCAAGCCGGGGAAATGATCAGTCCTTGGCTGGGAATGGTGCGCACCAGATGGTGGAACTGCTTTTTGATCGCGTCCAGATTTTCGAAGATGTCGGCGTGATCGTATTCCAGGTTGTTCAGGATTGCGGTTCTGGGCCTGTAATGCACGAATTTGGAGCGCTTATCGAAGAAGGCGCAGTCATATTCGTCGGCTTCGATCACGAAAAAATCCGACTCACCCAAACGCGCCGAAATACCGAAATTCAGCGGAATGCCGCCAATCAGAAAACCCGGCTTGAAACCATTGTGTTCCAGCACCCAAGCCAGCATGCTGCTAGTAGTGGTCTTGCCGTGCGTACCGGCCACCGCCAATACCCATTTATGCTGCAACACGTGTTCCGCCAGCCATTGCGGGCCGGAGATATACGGCAAGCCTAAGTTCAATACCGCTTCCACTTCCGGATTGCCGCGCGACATGGCATTACCGACCACCACCAAATC
This sequence comes from Methylomonas rosea, assembly GCF_024505055.1. GTDB lineage: Bacteria > Pseudomonadota > Gammaproteobacteria > Methylococcales > Methylomonadaceae > Methylomonas > Methylomonas rosea. Next base: position 19,452 of record NZ_JANIBL010000058.1, on the reverse strand, counting down.
GGGTTTGCAGTCCAGGTTTTCGGCTTTATAGCCGTTCATCAGCCGTATGCCTTGCTCTTCCAGTTGCGTGCTCATCGGCGGATAGACATTCTGATCCGAACCGCTAACGGTGTAGCCCAGTTCCCGAGCGATTAAGGCCAGGCCACCCATGAAGGTGCCGCAAATGCCGAGGATGTGGATGTGTAGTGGCTTTTGTGAGTCTGTCATTCTGATAATTTTAGCGGGGTTTAATTAGATGTAAGCCCGGAAATTGGGTTTTGAACTGGTTGCATCATTTTTTGGGTTCTTCCGGCTTTTTTTCCTCGGCGGGTTTGGGTTCGCCTTCGATTTTTTCTTCGACTTTGGCTTCCGAGCCTTTGGCGCCGGCCGCTTCTAACAGCTTTACGATGTTTTCCCGACCCAATTTTTTGGCCTTGTCGAGAATTTTCACGCTCTGGCTATCCGTGGCATTGACGTTGGCGCCGGCTGCGATTAACACGCCAACAATGTCGGCGCTGCCGAACATTACTGCATCCGTTAGCGCGGTGGAGCCCAGCTTATCCGCCAGATTAACGTCGGCACCATAAGCCAGTAGCGCCTTGACAATCCGTAAATTGCCGTTAAAACTGGCAGCCATCAGTGCTGTGCGCTCCGTTTCAAGCTTACCGTTGACGTCCAGTCCTTGCGCCAGTAGAGCCTCGACACGATCCAGCTTGCCGGTGGCGGCGGCGGCAAATAAATCCTTATTGTCTTCGGCAAGCGCCTGCACTGACAAGGCGATTAGCCCGACACTTAGAAATCTGCGGATATTCATCGGATTGCTTGCTTGCGTTTGGGTATGAGTTGGGTTGAAATAAGGCAAATACTGATTTACATCATCTATCAATGAGCGAAAAAAACAAAGTTTTAGTTGAAGCCCAACCCTACTACATCGAGGCCCAATCGTCCCCCGAACAGAACCGCTATGTGTTTGCCTATACCATCACTATCACCAACGTCGGTTCCACGCCGGCAAAATTGCTGACCCGGCACTGGTTAATCACCGATGCCAACGGCAAGGTGCAGGAAGTAAACGGCGACGGCGTGGTGGGAGAAAACCCGCATCTCAGCCCCGGCGACTCGTTCCGCTATACCAGCGCGGCGATGATAGAAACCCCGGTCGGCGTGATGCAGGGCAAATATCAAATGCAATCGGACGCCGGCGAGAATTTTAACGCAGCCATTCCTAAATTCACTTTATCGATACCTAGAACGCTGCACTAATGGCGATTTATGCAATTGGTGACATTCAGGGCTGTTACGACGAGTTCCGCCGCTTACTGGACCATATAAGCTTCGAGCCCGGCCGGGATCAACTCTGGCTGGCCGGTGACCTGGTCAACCGCGGCCCAAAATCGTTGGAAACACTGCGATTTGTAAAGGGCTTGGGCCCGGCTGCCGTTACCGTGCTGGGCAACCACGATCTGCATTTGATCGCTACCGTGGTGTCGCTGGGAAAGGCCGGCAGGAAAGACACCTTGGGCGATATTTTACGAGCCGAGGATTGCGAGGAACTGATAACGTGGTTAAGGCATCAAAAGCTGTTTCATCACAACGATGATTTTTGCATGTTACACGCCGGCCTACCGCCGCAGTGGGATTTTGAAACCACACTACGCATGGCGCGCGAAACCGAGCAAGCTATGCAAAGCCAGGATCACGAACGTTTTTTCCGCTCCATGTACGGTAACAAACCCGTAGTGTGGCGCGACGATTTGCTGAAAACCGAAAAACTGCGCTTTGCCATCAATTGCTTCAGCCGACTGCGTTATTGCACTGTGGACGGCGTGATGGATTTTGGGCCGAAAGGTGCGCCCGGCAGCCAGCCCGATCACTTACTACCCTGGTTTGAAGTGCCGGGCCGCAAAAGCATCGATATGCGTATCATCTTCGGCCATTGGTCCACGCTGGGCTATTTCGACGGCTATAACTGTTATTCGATAGACACCGGCTGTTTGTGGGGCGGACAATTGACGGCACTGGAACTGTCTGAACGACCCAGACGCTTCAGCATCGACTGCGCGGCCTCACATAATCCCAAGGCTTTTTCAGAGTAGTGAACTTTTGCCGGCGTTTCGGCATCAATTTGCTCGCACATCAAGCACCACACCAACTTAACTCGAGATTAGCACATGCGAAAAAACCTGTTCCTCGCCATCATCCTGGCTTTGCCCTTAACAGCCTTCGCCTATCCAAGCGAAAACGACTACGGCCAGCCGGTAGATCACAAACTAGAACATTTGAACAAACTGCTGCAACTCAGCCCTGAGCAAAAAACCAAACTGGAAGCGATTTTTAAAGAACAACACGAAAAATTCCGCGCCATCCACGAAGAGTCGCACAGCCGGATGAAAGAGGTGTTAAGCCCGGAACAAATGCAGAAAATGGACGACTTGCGTAAACAACATCAGGAACAAATGCGCGAGAAAACCTCTCGTAAGCCGGCCCCATAAACAAAAAAGCCCCAGCGGCAACTGTTACCGCTGAGGCTGTTGATTGAGCTAGCGTATTCTTAAGAGAAATTCCGGCCGTAAAAAATCTCGGCCATTTCTTCCTGCAGCATGCCTTGAATTTCTTCCTGATCCTCGTCGCTGAAATTACTTTCCTTCTCGAACAAGTAATTTTCCAGTTCGGTCTCTTTCAGCATCATCTTGGTGTGGAAGATGTTTTCCTGATACACATTGACGTCGATCATCTGGTATAGCTCTTTCGTGCTTTCCGCGATGTAGTTCTGGATCGAATTGATTTTATGATCGATGTAATGCTTTTGCCCGGACACGTCGCGGGTAAAGCCGCGCACCCGGTAGTCCATGATCACAATGTCGGACTCAAAGCTGTGAATCAGATAGTTCAACGCTTTCAGCGGTGAGATTTGTCCGCAAGTCGACACGTCGATGTCGGCGCGAAACGTACAAATATCAGTATCCGGATGACTTTCCGGATAGGTGTGCACGGTGATGTGGCTTTTATCCAAATGCGCCAAAATTGTGTCTGGCAAGGGGCCGGGCGACTCTGAGTTCATGCCGGCCGGAATCACCGCACCTTCCGAAATCAACATCGTCACACTGGCGCCTTGTGGATCGTAATCCTGATGGGCGATATTCAAAATTTGCGCGCCGATGATATTGGCCACGTCTTTTAAAATCTGAGTCAAACGCTTGGCGTTATAGGCTTCGTCGATATATTCGATATAGGCTTTTTCCTGCTCCTTGGGCGCATAGCACACATCGTAAATATTAAAACTCAACGACTTGGTCAGGTTGTTAAACCCGTGTAACTGTAATTTGCTCAACCGATCAACCCTCTATAACTTCAAAATCATGACTTATTTCCACACCCGCTTTGCCCAACATAATGGACGCCGAGCAATATTTTTCGGCGGATAATTTCACCGCCCGTTCCACGGCGGCAACCGGCAAATTTTTACCGGTCACCTTGAAATGCAGATGTATTTTGCTAAACACGGCCGGCACGGTATCCACCCGTTCCGCAGTCAATTCGGCAGTGCAATGCACAATCTCGTGGCGGCCTTTTTGCAGAATATCCACTACATCAAACGACGAACAGCCACCCACGCCCATTAATAGCATTTCCATAGGCCGTAGCCCCAGGTTGCGACCCCCGTGGTCTGGCGGCCCATCCATCACTACCGTGTGCCCGCTGCCGGACTCGCCGACGAATAATCTACCGTCGACCCATTTAATCGTTGCCTGCATGACATATCCCAACCAGAATCAAAATTGTCGGGAATTTTACAACGAACCCGTCAAATGTCTTGATTTTTTTGTAAAACTACTGCACCTTGATAGGGTAACCAATCTAGTTCACAGAATTATTACAAATTATGAGCTTCGTTAAACAAAACAAGATTTCTCCATCCGCCCTGGACGCCTTTTTACGCTTCTGCCATGTTAGGAGCTATCCAGCCAAAATCACTATAGTCAGGCCTGGCGATGTCGGCGACAAGTTACTGTTCGTAGTCGACGGTTCGGTCAGCGTCAGCGTCGAAGACGAAGAAGGCCGAGAACTGATCCTGGCCTACTTGAATAAGCACGATTTCGTCGGCGAGATCGGCGTGTTCAAAAACGCCGATACCCGTAGCGTGCTAGTGAAAACCCGGACCAAATGCCAGATGGCGGAAATCGGTTACGAACGCTTCAAAATGCTGTTAAATGCCGACTTGCGCGACCAGGCCGTCGAGATTCTGACCGTTCTGGGAGAACAACTCTCGACGCGTTTGCTGATTACCAGCCGCAAATACCGCGACCTGGCCTTCATGGACGTGGAAGGCCGTATCGCCCGCACGTTGTTGGACCTAGCCAAGGAGCCGGACGCGATTACTCATCCGGACGGCATGCAGTTGCATATCACCCGCCAGGAAATCGGGCGCATCGTCGGTTGTTCACGGGAGATGGCTGGGCGGGTTTTGAAGGAGCTGGAAGACAAGGGCTTAATCACCGCGCACGGTAAAACCATCGTGGTATTCGGCACTCGTTAAAGCCATTTGGCGGGGCGAATTCATTCGCCCTTCGGCATGTTACCGCCCAACTGCTTTACCAGACTTTGCCGAGTGCCATCGACATAGGTAAACACCACCGGCACCACCAGCAGACTTAACAAAGTAGAGCTGATCAAGCCGCCGATCACAGCCACCGCCATCGGCTGACGAAAGCTCGCATCCGCACCCCATCCCAAGGCAATCGGCAACATGCCGGCAATCATTGCCACCGTGGTCATGACAATCGGCCTGGCGCGTTTATGACAGGCATCCAATAAAGCCTCGTGCCGACTTAGACCGTGTTCGCGCATCGCCAGCAACGCATATTCCACCAACAAGATCGAGTTTTTGGTGACAATGCCCATCAACATGATCAAGCCTATCATCGACGGAATATTCAACTCGCCGCCGGTCAGCAACAAGGCGATAAACGCGCCACCCATCGACAAGGGGATCGCGGACAGGATGGTCAAGGGTTGAAAGAAATCTTTGAACAGCAATACCAACACGCAAAACACGCACAGCAAGCCGGTCAGCATCGCCATACCGAAACTGCTAACCAGTTCGGCCATAATTTCCGCGTCGCCGGTACGAATCAATTTAACGCTGGACGGCATATTCGCCACGGCCGGCAAAGTCTTGGCGGCGGCCAGCGCCTCACCCAGGGACATGCCCCCCAATTCGGCGTTGACCGTGACATAGCGGCGCCTGTCGTACCTATCAACCTGCGCCGAGCCGCTAGCCAGCGACAACTCCGCCACGCTGGATAGCGGCACCAGCTTATCACCGGCCCTAACCCTCAGATTGGCCAGTACTTGTAAATCCTGCCGCGCGGCATCGGCTATCCTTACCCGAATCGCGAGTTGGCGGTTATCCAGATTCAGCTTGGCCAGTTGGGCATCGAAATCGCCGCTGGTAGCAATGCGCACCGTTTCACCGATCAGTTCGGCCGTCACGCCTAGTTCAGCAGCACGCTGCCAGTCCGGCCGAATCGCAATTTCCGGGCGTTCCAGACTCGCCGTGGAGCTGATACTGCTCAAAGTACCCACCGTACGCAAATCGCGCTCCAAAGCCTGCGCACTGGCTTTTAAAGCCTCCGCATTCTCGCTGGACAGTATCAAAGACATTTTCTCGCCAGGGCCACCCATACCAATGGAAAAGCGGGCGCCGGGCACTTCGCGCAATACCGTCCGCACCGCCTGTTCAATATGCGATTGATGCGGCCGCTGCCCCCGCTCGCTTAAGGTTAAGGTCAGCGCCCCCTTGCGTTGTTCGCCCGGCCTGGTCACGCCGCCACCGACTATTTGACTGCTGCCGACCGCGGTAAAAATATGCTCGACACCTGCCAGCGGTTGCAGCACGGTTCTCGCCGCTTCGGCCACGCGACCGGCATCGTTTATCGAACTGCCCGGCGGCAACTCGAGTTGCACCGTGGTGTAGCCGCGATCGGCGGGCGGCACGAAGCCCGCCGGAATCAAGGGCAGCAATAAGCAAGCGCCGATAAAAAACAGCGTGGATAGCAGCATCGTGGTCTTGCGATGACATAGTGTCCACCGCACGGCTTTTAAGTAAATTGGCATCAATCTACCATCGACGCTGGCCGGATGATGCCCCTCAGTGAGTAAATAAGCCGCCAGCATCGGCGTCAGCAAGCGCGCTACCAGCAAGGACGCCAGCACCGCGACCACCGCCGTCCAGCCGAATTGTCTAAAAAACAGTCCGGATACGCCGTTCATCAGCGCGGTAGGCATAAACACCACCACCAGCGTCAAGGTGGTGGCGATCACCGCCAGCGCGATTTCATCGACCGCCTCGGCGGCGGCCTGGCGGATGCTCTTGCCCATTCGCACGTGCCGGGCGATGTTTTCGATTTCCACAATCGCGTCGTCCACCAAGATCCCGACCACGATAGCCAAAGCCAACATGGTCAACATGTTCAAGGAAAACCCCAGCCAATGCATCACCGCAAACGTCGGTAGAATCGACAAAGGCAAGGCCGAAGCCGACACCAAAGTCGCCCGCCAATCGCGCAAGAACCACCACACCACCAAGACCGCCAACAGCGCGCCTTCGTAAAGCATCATCATCGAGCCTTCATACTGCTCTTGCGAATACGCTACCGAACCGGAAATCAAGGTAAAGCTCAAGGACGGATCGGCTTCCTGCATCCGCGCCAAGGCCTGTTCCACATCCGCAGCGATGCGGGTTTCGTCAAAACCCTTGGCCCTGTAGATGTTAAAACCGATCAGCGGTTTGCCGTCCAACGCTGCCAATTGCGTGCGTTCGGCAACAGTATCGCGGACCGTGGCGATTTGATCCAACCGCACCTCGCGGCCGCTGGCTATCGCCACCGGCAATGCCGCCAATTCGTTGGCCTGCCGCACCGTAGCCAATGTGCGCACGGATTGCTCCGCCAAGCCCAAATTACCGCGGCCGCCGGAGGACTCCTGCTGCACCTGCTTCAAGGCTCGCGACACATCGGTGGCGGTGACACCCAGCGACGCCAGCCGCACCGGATCGACTTCCAATTGAATTTCGCGTTGTACGCCGCCCAGACGTTCGAAACGACCGACGCCGGCCACGCCCAACATGATTTTGCTGACGTTATCGTCCACCCGCCAGGACAAGGCTTCCTCGTCCAGCTTGGTCGAGGCAATCGCGTAGGTCAAAATCGGTGCTCCGCCCACCGTTACCGCACTGATGCTGGGTTGCAGTACGCTGGTGGGCAAATCCGAGCGCACCCGGTCCACCGCGTCCTTGGTTTCGATCAAGGCATCGGAAAGTTTTTTCTCCAGGATAAATTCGACATTGATTTGCACCAAGCCATCGGTAATCGAGGTGCGGATATGTCTCAAACCGGACAAAGTGGCAATCGAATCCTCGACTTTGCGCGCCACTTCGGTTTCCAGCTGTGCCGGCGCCGCGCCCGGTTGATTAAGCTTAACGATGACGCTGGGTAAATCCAGATCCGGCAAACTCTGTATCGATAACTGTTGTAAGCCGCGCAGCCCGGCCAATGACAGTAAGATAAACAGTAAAATCGATGGGATGGGGTTGCGGATCGACCAAGAGGCAAAACTCATCAATCAACCCTTGCCGTCGGCGCGATGTGCACTAGATCGCCATCATTGAGAAAGCCGGCACCCTCTATCACCACGCGGTCTGTTTCGCTCAAACCTTGCACAATTTCAATTTCCACGCCATACCGACGGCCGGTATCGACCGCCTGTAAACTAACCGGCGAGGTTTCGGCGTCGCTGTGCAGCTTCAGCAGATAGCTACGTCCGTCGCGGATCACCACACCGGCGGCCGGCACAACCAGTGCCGGACGTTGACTTAACTCGATACGGCCATTGGCATACATTCCGGCCCGAGCGTGGCTGCCGGGCAGGATATCGGCGTACATGATGCCCAGCCGCGACTGCTCGTCCAAGGCCGGCGCCAGTTGCCGCACCCTGGCTTGAGCAACGCTGCCGTCCGGCAGATTGAGTTGAATCGCTTGCCCAGCCTGAATTTGCGCGATTTGCCCGGCAGTCAATTCACCGCGCCATTCCAGCCGATTTTGCCGAATCAACCGAAACAACTCTTGCCCGCTGCCTGCCACCGCCCCCAGAGTCGCCATTCGCGCGCTGATCGCACCATCGTCTGGTGCCCGCACCTCGGCATAGCCCAGTTGCAATTGTTTGGCTGCCAGCTGGGCCTTGATCGCATCGACCTGCGTGCGGGAGGTTTCCGCTTCGGTTTCGTAACGCAACAACTCCTGTTGACTCAGCGTCGCAGCGTTTTTTAGTTTCAGCACGCGCTGTTTGTTGGTTTCGGCTTGGACGGCGGTGGCCTGAGCCTGAGCCAGATTAGCTTTCAATTGCGCCAAATCGGCACGCAGCATATCGGCATCGAAGCGGGCCAGTAGTTGACCGCGTTTTACCTGGTCGCCGACATTGACATTGACTTCGATTAACCGTAATCCGGTCTGCTGGGCGCCGATGACAGCCTCTTGCCAGGCGGCTATCGCCCCGGAAGCTTCTATGGTCGTCGGCCATTGCCGCCATTGCGGCGATGCCCGTGTCACAGTTAGCGCCGGCGCCGCTTTCCCCAAAGCGGAAGCGTCTGGACTTTCCGGCCTTAACAACCAAACTATAAGCGCAGCAAAGCATGCCAGTAAGGTAAAAATCCCGATAAGCAATGAGCCGCGAACCATACCGCGCTGGGAACGAGGGTTATAAAAGCTAATAGAACGCGTTAGGTGTGTCATCATGACGAAAAATCTCGGCAAACATTACTCAGCTCCAAGTCTATACGACAATTTAAAACTGAACCATCGGGTTTAGAATAAGCCAAACAATGGCCTATCGCTCGAAACTCAGCCGACACGTTTGAATAAGAGAGGTTCCATGAGAAAGAAAAGCGGAGAACGTTGCCAAGCCATTCTGGATGCGGCCAAAACCATGTTTGAAAAAGTCGGTTTCGAACAAGCAACCATGGCGGAAATCGCCGCGACAGCCGGCCACTCCAAGGCCACGCTGTACAACTATTTCAGCTCCAAGGAACAGCTGTTCCTGGAATTGGCGCGCCGTTCCGCTGATCGGCATAGCGAGCAATTATTTTCGCTGCTGATGCCAAACTGCGGCAGCGCGTCGCTTGACACGCTGCCTGATCAGGTCTACCAGGTCCTGGCGCTATTACAACCTTCCGACGACTTGACGGCAACCTTGCAGCGTTTCGGCGAAGGCGTGATGAGTAATTTTCTGAGCTTGAAAAGCTTGGCGGCCCGGCGCATGTTGATCGCCGCAGCCGCCAATCAGCCGGAAGCCGGCCGCCTGTTTTTCGAAAACGGCCCCGCCAAAGGCATGCAATTTACCGCGCAATTTTTCGAACAAGCGATGAATGCCGGCCAGTTGCGGCGTGCCGACCCCAATGTGGCGGCCGCGCATTTTCGCGGCCTGCTGGAATCGGAAGTGTACGAATCGGGCTTGTTCAACGCCCGCCGAGAATTGAAACCCAAAGAAGTTAAAGCGACAGTCGAACGCGCCGTCAGCGTGTTTATCAAAGCCTATGCGCCGACGGCCGCCGATTTGAATCAAGATTAGCTATTGCTTGAAAACTTCGCGAAACAGCTGCTGCATGGCTTCCCACGATTGTTTATCCGCGTCGGCATCGTAAGCGATAGGTAGATTGTTGGCTTTGCCCAATCTATCGGCATCGGGATTACTAAAGCCGTGACGCACGCCGGGATAGTTGACAAATCGATAGTCCACACCGGCTTGGGTCATTTCTTGTTCAAAAGCCGTAACGCTATCGGCGCTGACGAATTCGTCGGCCGCGCCGTTCAACACCAATACCCGCGCCTTCACTTGCCCGGCCCGCGCCGGGGTTTGCGTTGCCAGATTACCGTGAAAACTTACCACCACCGCCAGATCGGTACCCAGGCGCGCCATATTCAATACTGTCGCGCCGCCAAAGCAATAGCCTATCGCCGCAATCTTGCCCTTATCAACGCTGGCTTGTTTTTGTAAAAAGGCCAAAGCCGCCGTAAAACGCAGTTGCGAAACGCCGGCCCGCTCCACTACACTGTTCATGAATGCCGATGCCTCGGCGGCATGCTCGCTGGATTTGCCGTCGCCGTACATATCGACCGCCAGCGCGGTATAACCCAGCTCCGCCAACATTTTCGCGCGCTGCCGGGCATAGTCGTTCAAGCCCCACCATTCGTGAACCACCAACACGCCGGGCTGTTTGTCGCCCTTGGCGTCGTCCCATACCAGATAGCCCTTTAGCGTGGTATCGCCGGCGGTATAACTGACGGTTTGCTCCTGCAATGCCGCTTGCAAACCGGAACTGAACAATAAAGCCAAAAAGAATAAACCGCGCATCATGAAAACCTCCCGTTCAAAAAATGGCCTTACGTTTACATCGCTAACGGGCATTGTCAATCTCTCTGACCTTAAGACGATAAAATTCCACCTTAGCGGTGTGTTTTACAGCAAACTAGACGCTGTGATTTTCTTTAAACGAACAGCAAAACAGAGCCTCCATGACGCACTCCGGCGCAAAACCTATCTGGCGACAAATCCCCAAAAGTGTTTGGGCATTGGGCTTTGTCAGTATGTTGATGGATATTTCCTCGGAAATGATCCACAGCCTGCTGCCGATATTCATGCTCACCACCTTGCATGCCAGCAGTTTGAGCATAGGTTTAATCGAAGGCGCCGCGGAAGCGACCGCGCTGATCGTGAAGGTGTTTTCCGGCGTGCTCAGCGATTATCTGGGCAAGCGCAAAAGCCTAGCCTTGATCGGCTATAGCCTGGGAGCCTTGACCAAACCCTTGTTTGCCATCGCCGGCAGCAACGGCATGGTCCTGACCGCGCGCTTGCTGGACCGGGTCGGCAAGGGCATACGCGGTGCCCCACGCGACGCGCTGGTAGCCGACATCACCCCGCCGGAAATTCGCGGTGCAGCTTTCGGCTTACGGCAATCATTGGACACGGTTGGCTCTTTTCTGGGGCCATTGCTGGCGGTGGCACTAATGCTGCTTTGGGCTAATGATTTTCGGGCGGTATTTTGGGTGGCGGTGATCCCCGGCGTTTTGTCGGTCATGATGTTGCTGTTTGGCGTGCAAGAACCCAAGCATTTACGGCGGGCGCAACACGGTAATCCGATTAAGCGCGCCAATCTGCGGCGCTTACATGCCGGCTATTGGCGCGTGGTGACTATCGGCGCGGTATTCACGCTGGCGCGTTTCAGCGAGGCATTTTTGGTATTGCGTGCGCAACAAAGCGCCATTCCGATTGCACTGTTGCCCTTGGCGATGGTGGCGATGAACATCGTTTATTCGGCCACGGCCTATCCGTTCGGCCGCCTGTCCGACAGCGTATCTCATCGCAAATTACTGGGCTGGGGACTGGTCGTACTGATCGCTGCGGACCTGGTGCTGGCCAGTAGCGCCGATTGGCGAATCGTGCTGGCCGGCGTGGGACTCTGGGGGGTACACATGGGCATGACTCAAGGCTTGCTGGCAAAAATGGTCGCGGACACGTCGCCCGCCGATCTGCGCGGCACCGCTTACGGTTTTTTCAATTTGGTGGGCGGCATCGCCATGCTGTTGGCCAGCGTCATGGCGGGTTTACTGTGGGATAGCTACGGCGCCGAGTTTACGTTTTATGCGGGTGCCGGATTTTGTTTAATTGCCGTATTCATCCTCGTCGCTCATCGCCGAGGTAGTACAGATCATTGATTGTTTATTTACGCAGCCATAGACAAAAAAAAGGAAAAATTCCTGAAAAATTTTGAAACTTACCTACAAACATGTAAGCTTTAGCGTACAAAACATCTCGTAAATGGCCGAGCGTTTCTACCGCACAAGTACTTAAAGCCTAGTTTGAAATATATTCTTCTCAGCCGTTTACAGCGTATCAATAAATACCAGCTTTGGCTTATTTCGGTTTTTCTGGCTACCGCACTTACAGAGTCCATCGTCGCGATGATGGATTTGCTGCTCAAAGGCGAAATCAGTGTCGACTATCTACTCACCGGCTTAGTCGCTTCGCTGCTTGTGGCCTCGTTGATCTCCGCGATGATCATTGTTTTTTTAGATCAACTGAGCAGCTTGAACGACGATAATATCCAGTTGAGTGCTATTGTCACCGCACTGCCCATTCCGCTGGCGCTATTCGACGACAAGCGCCATCTGCAAATGCTGAATCCGGAATTTACCAAGGTCTTCGGCTACCAGCTCCGAGATATTCCCAACCTATCCGAATGGCAGCAGCGAGCCTTCCCTGACCCGGCCTATCGCGAAATAATTAACGCAGAATGGCAAAAACGCTTTGAAAATTACGACCTTGAATTTCAGCCCCTAGAAATCAAAATCCGTTGCAAAAACGGTCTGAACAAACACGTACTGGCTACCGCCACGCTAATAGGCGGGGCCAAGCATAAAATGCAATTGGTCTTGCTCTACGATATTTCCAAACGCATCGAAGCGATGAACGCGCTCGCCGAATCGCGTAGCCTGCTGCAATCGGTGATCGAAACCATACCCATGCGGGTATTTTGGAAAGACCTGCAATCGCGCTATCTCGGTTGCAACTCGCAGTTCGCTCGAGATGGCGGCTTAACTGGCGCCGAAGACATCCTCGGCAAAGTCGATCAGCAAATGTCCTGGCATGATCAGGCGGAGCTCTACCGCGCCGATGACCGTCTGGTAATGCAATCCAATGTGCCTAAGCTGGCGTACGAAGAGCCGCAAACCACTCCCGATGGCCGGGAGATTCTGCTGCGAACTTCCAAAGCGCCGCTACGGAACAGTCGGGGCGAAACGATCGGGGTATTGGGGGTATACGACGACATCACCGAGCTAAAGAAAATCGAAAACGAGTTGTGGCTGACCAAAACCATGGTCGATAAATGCAAAACTGCTTTCTTCTGTCTTGATCCACTGGGCATGGTGACGTATGTCAACGATTACGCTTGCCAGTCCTTAGGTTATTCTCGGGACGAATTGGTGGGTATGACCCCGTTGGAATTCGATCCGGACTTTCCGGCCAGTGGCTGGTCAAGCATTTGGGGGCGTTTGCGCGATTGCGAAATCCTCAGCCACGAAAGCCGGCACCGGCGTAAGGACGGTACGATTTTCCCGGTCGAGCTCACCTGTCACTATATCGCTCACAATGGCTTGGAGCTGAGTTTTACCTTTGCGCAAAACATCAGCGAACGCAAGCGCCTGGACACCGAACTGCGGATTGCCGCAACCGCTTTCGAATCGCAGGAGGGCATGATGATTACTGATGCCGATGCCGTGATTTTAAAGGTGAATAAATCGTTTACCGAGATTACCGGCTACTCCAGCGAAGAAGCCATCGGTCAAAAAATGAATTTGCTCAATTCCGGCATTCACGACGCGCTGTTTTTTGCGGAGATGTGGCAATCGATCGACAGCAAGGGCGTCTGGCAAGGCGAAATCTGGAATCGGCGCAAGAACGGCAATATATTTCCGGAATGGCTCACCATCAGTGCAGTGAAAGGCGCGGACGACAAAATCACCCATTATGTCGGCACGATGATGGACATAACGGCGCGCAAAGCCATAGAGCAACACATTCATCACCTCGCCCACTATGATGCGCTGACCGACCTGCCCAATCGCACCTTGCTGATCGACCGCCTGCATCAGGCCATCGCTCAGGCTAGACGCGAACACAACTTGCTGGCCTTGCTCTATCTGGATCTGGATAAATTCAAGCCCGTCAACGACAGCTTCGGCCACGATGTCGGCGACCTTTTATTGAAGGAAGTCGCGAATCGCCTGGAAGCGTGCGTGAGGCGCGAAACGGATACCGTGTCACGCTTGGGCGGCGACGAGTTTGTGATTTTGCTCGGTCAATTGGACAGGCAAACAGCAGCAGGATTAGTAGCGGAAAACATCTTGGCTAGTTTAAATGTGCCGTTTTTGATTCAACAACACACGCTGGATATTTCTTCCAGCGTAGGTATTGCCGTTTATCCCGATGACGGCCTGGAGGCGAATACCCTGATGAAAAACGCCGATAATGCCATGTACCAAGCCAAATGCGCCGGTCGCGGCTGTTTCCGGTTTTTTAGATCCGTAGCCAATGGCTAATTGCCGATGGCAGACGCGGGTCCGAACAACCAAAGGCCGAGCCTTGGCTCCACTGCCAGCCCCTCCGCGTCGGCGAATTGAAACGGCACGGAAATCAGTTCCATGCCGCGATTGATTTGCACCGCAAAATGCAAATGCGGCCCGGTCGTCAACCCGGTATTGCCGGAGTAGCCGATCAACTGCCCGGTTGCCACCCGCACTCCCGGATTGACTTGGGCCTTTTCCAGAGCCAGGTGCGCATAAACCGCCATGGAACCGTCCTCATGCAGAATCCTGATGCTGTTGGCCTTACCGGCATAAGCCTGGCTAGTGCCATTGCCGGTGAAATCGTTTTCCACTTCCAGCACGATACCCGCGCGAGCCGCGTAAATCGGCGTATCAACCGGCATCATGATATCTACCGCATAACGATTTTGTTGATCGTGATGACTGTAAGGACCGTTAAAGGCTTGGGTAATTTGAAACTGCGCGCCGGCCGGCAAGGGTGGCTTATAAAGTGTCTGACTAACATAGCCCGGTAACGGCCGCCCAACCACATAGCTGTATTGCAGATTGACGCTATAAGACCCGGCACGCTCGTTGGGAATAAGCGAAAACAAGCTGCCGGACTGCCCGGATTCGACGACAAAGCGGCGCGGCAAATCCGGATTGGCACTGACATTTTCCCGCTCACGCCAATCGACAGCCAGTTCGATGGGCCCAGGATACGCGTTCAGCGCAAAAAAACTCGGTTGCAAACCATCGGCGGTTTTTTCCAGCCAAACGCGTTTCGGACTGGTGGCTTTTAATTGCCTGACTTCTACCGGCTGATTCGACGCGGGGGCCTGATCGGTAAAATACCAGTTGCCCTCGGCATCCTGATATTTATAAAGCTTTTTTGCTACGCCGCTACTGGACGCCAGTAACAGCGAAATCGCTAAAATGCCGCGGGCAAACACCGGCCACCGCGATTATTTGCGGGTAGAGCTAAAGGTGTAAGACCGCACCACACCTTGCGCATCGAAGCGAATCAGCAAATCCTGAGAGTCGTTGCCGCCGAACAAAGCATATTTGTAGATCCCGTAAGTCCAGGTAGGCTTACCATCTTCCATGCCGGTGCGCCAAGGCGTACCGAACATTTCGGTAATATCTTGCTTACGGGTTTGGCCGACCTTGATTTCCGGTACTCTGACGGGAGAAAACTCTTGACCAACAGTAAAGCAACCGGTCAATTGCGTAGTCGCAAGGCTGGCAACTAACAGAAGTGAACTAAAGCCAAAAGCGCGTGGTCCGCGTTTTGCAAGAAAATTCTTCATTTGTATTCCCTGATTGAAAAGTTGATTGATATAAACTAGCTGTTAGTGGCTTATCTTAGCCGGTTCCAGCCGCGATTCGAAAATTTTTTAGCCACCGATAAGATGTCATCATGCCTACCGAAAACCACAATTCAGCCCTCGATAATCTGAACTTCGACAATCGTTTTATTCGCGAGTTGCCTAGTGATCCGGAACCGGACAATTTTCGGCGCCAGGTTTATGCAGCCTGTTATTCCCGGGCAAACCCGACACCGGCGCAGCAGCCCAGGCTGGTCGCTTATTCCAGGGAGGTCGCGGAGGATTTGGGCATATCTGTGCAGACCTGCGAATCAGAGGACTTTGCGCAGGTGTTCGCCGGCAGCCGGCTGGCAAAAGGTATGGACGCTTATGCGATGTGTTACGGCGGCCATCAATTCGGCCATTGGGCCGGCCAGCTTGGCGATGGCCGGGCCATAAACTTGGGCGAGGTCGTCAATCAGCGTAACCAACGTTATACCTTGCAACTGAAAGGTGCCGGCGTGACACCCTACTCACGTAGCGCCGACGGCCTGGCGGTACTGCGTTCGTCAATACGTGAATTTTTGTGCAGCGAAGCGATGCATCATCTCGGCGTACCGACTACCCGCGCCTTGAGTGTAATCCTGACCGGTAAGCAAGTGGTGCGCGACATGTTTTACGATGGTAATCCGCAAATGGAACCCGGCGCGGTGGTATGCAGGGTGGCGCAGTCGTTTACCCGCTTCGGCAGTTTTCAAATATTCACCGCGCGCGATGACATCGATTCGCTGAAAAAACTGGTGGATTACACCATCCGTACCGATTTTCCGGAACTGGGCGAACCTTCAGTTCCTGTCTACCTGGACTGGTTCAAACAAGTGTGCCGCAAGACCGCCGAAATGGTCGTGCACTGGCAACGCGTAGGCTTCGTGCATGGGGTGATGAACACCGACAATATGTCGATTTTGGGTTTAACCATAGATTACGGTCCTTACGGCTGGCTGGAAAATTACGATCCGGACTGGACACCCAACACCACCGATGCTCAGGGCCGGCGCTACCGGTTCGGCAATCAGGCGAAAATCGCCTATTGGAATTTGGTACAACTCGCCAACGCGTTGTATCCCTTGATTATGCGTGCCGAAAGTTTGCAACAAGCCTTATTGGCTTACACCGAAACCTTCGACGTCGGCTGGCAGGCGATGATGGCAGCCAAGCTGGGTTTAACATCATTCGAGCCCAGCGAAGATCAGGCCTTGGTCGATGAGTTAACGCAGCTAATGCAAGCCGCTGAAACCGATATGACCTTGTTTTATCGGCAACTGGCCGATGTCGATGTAAGCGCGGAATCCAATTCGCCGGCGCAATTTTTAGCGCTGTTGCAGGGCACCAGCTACGAGCCATTAACCGACGAAATCATGGAGCAAGCTACCCGCTGGTTCGCAATCTACCGCCTGCGCAGCCAACGCGATGGCCGACCACCGCTGGAACGCAGTGCAGCGATGAACGCGGTCAATCCCAAATACGTATTACGTAACTATCTGGCGCAATTGGCAATCGACCAGGCCGAACAAGGCGATTTTTCGTTAGTTGGGGAATTGCTCGAAGTGCTGCGTCAGCCTTACGTCGAACAACCGGATAAACAGGGTTTTGCCGCCAAACGCCCAGACTGGGCGAAGCAACGCGCCGGCTGTTCCATGCTGTCTTGCAGCTCTTAATGGCTCCTGTCTGCAAATTTCCAACCAAGGCACTATGTCAACTTGTTGAAATTAGCTTATTATTCGGTCACTAAATCGCGTTATTTATTTGGAATAATCTCCGGAGCAGAGCATGGCCCAAGAAATCGGCATCGTTAAAATCGCAACTGGCACCGTTACCGCCATTGCCGCCGACGGCAGTAAACGAATTTTGCAGGTGGGCGACCGCGTTTACCCAACCGATATCTTGACCACTGCCGATGGCAGCACGGTGATGATACAACTTGCCAACGGCTCCTTCGTTGACATGGGCGGCAATGACAGCATGCCACTGAGCGCCGCTTTACTGGAACAGGGCGAGCCCGCTCAGACCGGGCAAAACCCGCAACCACAAGGACTAAGCGCAGAGGAAATCCAAGCCGCCTTACTGGCCGGCGCCGATCCAACCGCAATAGCCGAAGCTACCGCCGCCGGCGGAGCACCAGGGGCCGGAGGCGCACCGGGGGCAGGTAACGAAGGCCATGTGCCGGTTACTGTCGAATATCTCAATCCGGTAGCACCCGTCACCAATGGTTTCGATACCACGGGTCCTGAGGTGGCATTTCCGCCTATTGTGCAGGAAGTTTTGATATTGAATCCGGACCAAGCCGCTGTTATCTCCGGCAACCTGCCGCCTATCGCAGGCAATGACAGCGTCACAGGTTTAACCCCCGGCAGCAGCGTTACGATCGATGTACTAGACAATGACAACGACCCCGACGGCACGCTAAATCCCGCCAGCGTGCAGATCGTCGGCAGCACTGGCCCCGGTCAACCTTTAGCGGTGCAGGGCCAGGGCATTTGGACTGTCAATATCACTACTGGCGCCATTACGTTTACGCCAACGCCTGGCTTTACCGGCAATCCAACCCCTATTACCTATACTGTTGCGGATAATTTGGGCTTGGTGTCCAATCCCGCTCAGGTGAGCATAGATTACGTACCTACTGTCACTGTCAGCGATGTCATCGTGGACGAAAGTGGCACTAGCTTACCCCCTGCCGACACCGGCACGCTGCGTATTAATGGTCAAGCACCAACATCGGTTGTCTTATCGGCCAGCGGGGCAACGTGGGACGCAGCTACGCAAACCCTGACTGCCAACGACGGCTCTTATCAAGTAGTTGTGAACAATGACAGCTACACCTTTACCTTGCTGAATGCTTTGCCCCACGTAAACACGGCCGCCCCGGAGTCACCGGCTATTGGCTTTACATTTTCGGCGACGTTAACCGATCAGAATGGCAGCGTTGCCAATACTACGTTTACCGCTAGCGTTTTTGATGATGGACCCGTCGTGATTAACAGTAACGGAAATTTACAAGATGTCGCTGGTCAAACATTGACCGGCTTGATCGATTACGATTTGGGTTTTGACGGCTTTGGAAGTTCCGGAGGCGTGACCTTGATTAACAACAATGGCACGTTAATGTCCCGAGCGGACGGTATTTCTTACCTGATTCTCGACAGCAACGGCGATAATTTGCAAGAGCTTTATGCTTTTGTCGATAACGGCGCTTTAACGACTACATTTGCCGACCTCGGTGCCGACCGCATGGTGTTTTCGCTGTTGCCTACAGTGGACGGTGCCGTGGATGGGGCATATAAACTGGTATTACACGACGTGCTGGATATGCCTGCTGCATCTCCAACTAACTTGGCTTTCACCAATGCCACGAAGGACCCTATCAGCGGAAAAGTTGCTGTAGGAAACTCGCTGCTTGTGGAAGGCAGCGACCTGGCGATCAATCAGAACCATATCGGCGTTAACAACGATAGCGTATTGGATCGAGGAGAAGTGATCACCTATAAATTTGGCACAGTTAACAACTACGACATCACCACCAGGGAATTAGTAAACTCGGTACAACTCAATGAAACCGATATTGGAAGCGGTGCGGACGGCTTCAGGTGGACCGCTTATAGGAGCGGAGTCGAAGTAGCCAGCAGAACCATTAACTTTGTCGCACCTGCAGGCGGTGGCTACGCACCGGCTATCAACGTCAGCGGCGGTTACGACGAGTTGAAGATACAGGTTACTGCCGGTAAATTCGCAGTCAGCGGTCTTCAATACACCAGCTTATCCAATCCACAAAGCTTGCAATTAAACTTTGGCTTTAACGCGACGGACGGCGACGGCGATAGCACCGGCACGGGTTCTTTTACTGTAGATACCGGCGTATTGCTGAACACCGGCATTAGCAGCGTATTACCGGATTTACAGCATCCAGATAGCGTTGTTCATTAAACGCAAACGTACATGCCATAAAAAAGCCGGCTTCTGCCGGCTTT
>NZ_JANIBL010000057.1 GCF_024505055.1 Methylomonas rosea | reverse complement strand
AAGGCAGGGCGAAGCAATTGCTTCCAACCTGCGCATGACGGCTGCACAACAGCCTAACCAGTTTGCTTGGTGAACATAGCAAGCGTGAACCACCCGATCCCATCCCGAACTCGGAAGTGAAACCGCTTAGCGCCGATGATAGTGTGGCAGGTTGCCATGTGAAAGTAGGTCATCGCCAAGCGCCTAACCCAAAAGCCCTGCTAACTCTAGCAGGGCTTTTTTTTTGATCGAAACTCCCTGATACATAATCACACTTCAATTTTATGGTTTGCTGTCGTCAGACCAGGCTTCTGATGTTCAATTGCAACGGAGTTTTTATAATTGTGTCAGAAGTGTTTTTAAAGATGCTAAATCGAAGGCGCCGATTTTGTGCATGATGATCACGCCTTGCCTATCTATTAAAAACATTGTCGGGGTCAATTGCACGTCACCAAAAGCATGTACAAGACTACCGTCTATATCAAGCGCCACTGCATAGGGAAGCTGTCTTTCTTTGGCTAAAGCTAGCACGCGGCTAGGTGGGTCGTAAGGCATTGCCACCGCAATGATTTGCAGGCCTTGCTGGTGCAGTGCGATCAGATCCGGAATTTCCTCAATACAGCCAGGGCAGTCGGTTGCCCAAAACGTTATCAAAACGGGTTTGCCTTTTAGCGCGGCAATTGTCAGCCGCTCGCCTTTCAATGTGGTAAACACGGCATCGGGGACGAAGCTTTTGGTGTAAGTCAGCCACCAGGCGATTGCGCCTAGCAAACAGATCACCGATAGGACGCCAAGCGCCGCTTTTATTTTCATAAGCTTAGATTCGGTAGTTTGTCGGGAACGCGCATTACGGCGATTATAGCAAAGCTGCTAGAATGCCGGCCTTATCCAATAATCCAGTCACGGCGATGAAAAAGATACTAATTTCAGACAAGCTTGCGGAAGACGGCATTAATTTCTTAAATGCCCAGGAAGGAATACAGATACACATTCAAACCGGCTTAAGTGAAGACACGTTGTGCGAAATTATTCCAGATTATGATGCCTTATTGATTCGCAGCGATACTCAGGTAACGGCTAGGGTTTTAAAAGCTGCGACTTGTCTGAAAGTAGTCGGGCGCGCCGGCATAGGGGTTGATAATGTCGACTTAAATGCCGCAACTGAGCAAGGCGTTATCGTAATGAATACGCCGGATGCCAACGCTACCACCACGGCTGAACTGGCTATTGCGCATATGTTTTCCTTAAGTCGTAATCTACCCTTCGCTAATCAGTCGGTTAGAGAAGGTAAGTGGGAACGCTCTAAATTGATGGGAGCTGAAATTACTCATAAAACCTTGGCAGTGCTGGGTTTCGGCACTATAGGCCGGATAGTTGCTCAACGCGGCAACGGTTTGGGCATGCGCGTGATCGCTTATGATCCGTTTGTTGCACCGGATGTTTTTGCCAAACATGGCGCGGAAATGGTCGATTTGGAAGCCTTGGTTAAGCAAGCGGACTATTTGACCTTGCATTGTCCTTTGCTGGAGAAAACCAAAAACATCATCGGTCGTGAGCAATTGGCGATGATGAAAAAATCTGCGCGCTTGATCAATTGCGCGCGTGGCGGCTTGGTTGACGAGTCGGCATTATACGATGCTTTGAAAGACGGTCGGATTGCCGGCGCGGCATTGGATGTTTATGAGCAAGAGCCGCCCAAGGATTCGCCGTTGCTTACTTTGGACAACGTGGTATTTACCCCACATTTAGGCGCTTCGACCAAAGAAGCGCAAGTGGCTGTCAGTGTCGAGATCGCCCGT
The DNA here is from genome assembly GCF_024505055.1 of Methylomonas rosea. Lineage (GTDB taxonomy): Bacteria > Pseudomonadota > Gammaproteobacteria > Methylococcales > Methylomonadaceae > Methylomonas > Methylomonas rosea. The sequence goes on along the minus strand of NZ_JANIBL010000057.1, from coordinate 31,690 downwards.
CAGGCGGTTAAATATTTGCAAACCGGTGAAGCCGTAAATGCTCTGAATCTGCCTAGGTTGTCGGCAGAAGAGTTGTCCAAGGCTCAACCATTTATGAACTTAGCCAATATTCTCGGCAAGGTGTTGGTTGGTTTGATCGATCAACCGATTCAAAAGCTGGAAGTTGCCGTATACGGTAAGGCTGCTGAGGTGAAAATTCGGCCTATTTCTGCTGAAGCGATGGTCGGCTTACTGGGTGGACAACTTTCTACGCCGGTTAACCGCGTGAATGTCGAGAACATTGCCAAACGTCAGGGCATAACGCTAATTGAGTCGCAGACCGAGGAATCAGAAGGCTATCAATCGCTAATCAAAATCACCGGGCATTGCGCTGATAAATCGGTATCGTTGGCGGGTACCTTGTTGGGAAATCAACATCCGCGCTTGGTCAGCATCAATCATTTCGAAATCGAAGTGGTGCCGGAAGGCGCTCTATTAATCACCCGTCATGATGACCGGCCTGGCGTGATCGCCGCGATTAGCTCGATCTTGGGCGTCGCCAATATCAATATTACCCGGATGCAAGTTAGCATCGCCGACGAGCATCAATTGGCGATGATGGTCATCAGCGTTTCGGATCCATTAAACGAGCAAGTGCTGAAATCAGTGTGCGAGGTGCCGGCGGTACATACGGCGAGGCAAATTGCTTTATGAGTTATGACGTCATTTGTTTCGATTGCGATAGTACGCTAAGTCGGGTCGAAGGTATCGATGAATTAGCCAGGCGTAACGGTTTATTTGAACAGGTTGCGGCATTGACTGATGCGGCCATGAACGGTGAGCTCGCTTTGGAGGATGTCTACGCGAACCGACTGGATTTGATTAAGCCCGACAAAGCCGCGATAGACTGGTTGGCCGAGTTGTATATTGCCGAAATGGTGGAGGGTGTCAGTGAAACGATTAAAACCTTGCAAGCTAACAACAAGTTAATTCACATCATCAGTGGCGGCTTGCGACAGGCGATACTGCCCTTAGCGGAACAGTTGGGCATACCGGACGAGCATGTGCATGCGGTCGATGTGTTGTTTGACGATGACGGTAATTATCAGGATTTTGCCCGGCATTCGCCCTTGGCAGTTAGTGGTGGCAAGGCCAGGATTTGCCGGCGGCTGAGGATGCATCATTCATCCTTGGTTATGATAGGCGATGGCAAGACCGATCTCGAAGCAAAATTAGCCGGTGCATATATGATCGGTTTCGGCGGCGTAGTGCGCAGGCCGTTGGTGGAAGAGCAGGCGGATAGCTACGTCTCGGATACGTCGTTAGCGGCAGTATTGCCCTTGGTGCTATAAGCAAGGGTCGATAAGCAGACGGGACGATGGTAAAATTCCCAAATTTTTAGAAGATTCAGAGAGATAGAATGGCAGGGCATAGTAAGTGGGCTAACATCAAGCATCGTAAAGGCGCGCAGGACGCAAAACGCGGCAAGATTTTTACCAAAATGATCCGGGAAATTACCGTGGCCGCGAAGGGTTCAGGTGGCGGCGATCCGGCCAACAACCCGAGTCTGCGCTCCGCTATCGATAAGGCGCTCGGTGCCAATATGAAGCGCGATACTATCGATAACACCATCAAAAAAGCCATAGGCGCGATTGATGGCGTGGTCTACGAAGAAGTCCGTTATGAAGGTTACGGCCCCGGCGGCACTGCGGTGATGGTCAATTGCTTGACCGATAATCGCAATCGTACCGTCGCGGATGTCAGGCACGCATTTTCCAAGGCCGGCGGTAATTTAGGTACCGATGGTTCTGTGGCTTATATGTTTCGTAAAGTGGGTATCATCAGTTACTCAAACGAAGTCGATGAAGATGTGTTGATGGAAGCGGCTATGGAAGCGGGCGCCGAGGATGTGGTTACCAATGATGATGGTTCTATTGATGTTTTTACCACGCCGGAAGACTATATGACAGTCAAGGAAGCCATGGTCGCTGCCGGCTTGGAGCCGGAAAACGCCGAAGTGACGATGCATGCCGATGTCAAAACCGAGTTGGATGCCGATGCGGCCGAAAAAATGCTGAAGTTGATCGACCGCTTGGAAGACCTGGACGATGTACAGGATGTTTACTCCAATGCCGACATCAGCGACGACATTATGACTGCGCTCGATGCCTAATCACACCACAAAATTACTCGTACCAATACACTATTGACCAGAATTTTAGGTATAGATCCAGGTTCGCGTATTACCGGATACGGTGTGGTTGAGTCGACGCCACGCGGTATTCGTTACGTAGCGAGCGGCTGCATTCGTATTAAGTCCGATGAATTTCCCGAGCGTTTGAAGCAGATTTTCGATGGCGTTAGTCAGGTGATCGAGTTGTACCATCCCGAGCAAATGGCCATCGAGCAAGTGTTTATGCATAAAAATGCCGATTCGGCCTTGAAGCTGGGTCAGGCCCGCGGTGCGGCAATCTGCGCCACCTTGAATCGCGATCTGCCCGTGTTCGAATACGCTGCCAGACAGGTGAAACAAGCCTTGGTCGGCAAAGGTAATGCCGATAAGCTGCAAGTTCAGCATATGGTGAAAATTTTGTTGAGTATTCAAGGTGATATGCAGATCGACGCCAGCGATGCGTTGGCTATAGGTCTATGCCATAGCCACTATCAGGAAACCGCCATGCGCTTGCAAAAGGTAAGTTCATGATCGGTTTTTTACGCGGTAAATTGATTCATAAAGCCCCTCCGCAACTATTGCTGGATGTGCACGGCGTCGGTTATGAGGTGGAAGCGCCGATGAATACCTTTTACGATCTGCCGGCGCTGGGTGAAGAAGTTAAACTGCATACTCATCTTGTCGTGCGGGAGGATGCGCATATCCTGTTCGGCTTTGCCACGGAAAGCGAACGTATGCTGTTTAGAACCCTGATCAAGGTCAACGGCGTCGGTCCGAAGCTGGCGTTAACGATTCTGTCCGGGCAAAGCACCGAAGAATTCTATCGTTGCGTCCATGATAACGATGTAAAAGGCTTGGTGCGTTTGCCTGGCGTCGGCCAAAAGACGGCTGAGCGCTTGATTATCGAAATGCGCGGTCGTCTGCCGGAATTGAACAAGTTATCGGCATCGAATGATCGCCCAAGTTCGCTGCCCGGTTCGGCAGCCAGTCCCAAGCAAGAAGCGATCAGCGCGCTGTGTGCCTTGGGGTATAAGCCGCCCGATGCGGCGCGAATGGTACAATCGATCGCCACCGAAGATAAAAGCTGCGAGGACATTATTCGTCTGGCGCTACGCGGTGCGGTTAAATGATTGAAAGCGATAGATTGGTGACAGCGCAAGGAAATAATGACGAGGAGCGCGTGGATCGCGCTATTCGCCCCAAACGGCTGAAAGACTATGTCGGGCAAAAAGAACTCCGCGAGCAGATGGAAATCTTTATCCAAGCGGCGGTAACGCGCTCTGAAGCGTTGGATCATGTATTGATCTTCGGCCCTCCCGGCTTGGGGAAAACCACCTTGGCTAACATCGTTGCCATGGAAATGAATGTCAACATTCGGCAAACCTCCGGGCCGGTCCTGGATAAAGCCGGTGACTTGGCAGCTTTGCTGACCAATCTGCAAGCGCACGATGTGCTATTCATCGACGAAATCCATAGACTCAGCCCGGCGGTGGAAGAGGTGCTGTATCCGGCTATGGAAGACTACCAAATTGATATTATAATAGGTGAAGGTCCGGCAGCCCGCTCAATCAAGCTGGATTTGCCACCATTTACGCTGATAGGCGCTACGACCCGGGCCGGTTTGTTGACATCGCCTTTACGCGACCGTTTCGGTATCGTCCAACGCCTTGAGTTTTACACCGTCGAGGAACTGGCCAGTATCGTCAGCCGCTCAGCCAAACTGCTGAATATTGGCATGGACAGCGGTGGTGCGGATGAGATCGCCTGCCGCTCGCGGGGCACGCCGAGGATTGCCAACCGGCTGTTACGCCGAGTGCGCGACTTTGCCGAAGTAAAAGGCAACGGCACGGTTAGTCGCGAGATTGCCAAACAAGCATTGGATATGCTGAAAATAGACCAACAAGGCTTCGATATGCTGGACCGGAAGTTATTGACCGCCATGATAGAGCATTTTCAAGGCGGCCCGGTTGGGCTGGATACGCTGGCTGCCGTTATCAGCGAGGAGCGCGGTACCGTTGAAGACGTGCTGGAGCCGTATCTATTGCAGCAAGGATTTATCATGCGCACCCCCAGAGGGCGAGTGGTCACGCACAAAGCCTACAGCCATTTTGGCCTGCCAGTGCCCAGGCAGCAACTCGGCAGCGATGACATCTTTGCCAATTAATAATTCGTTAAGAGACGAATGAAAGAATTTAACTGGCCGGTACGAGTGTATTACGAAGATACCGATGCGGGCGGCGTAGTGTTTTACGCTAACTATTTGAAGTTTTTTGAACGTGCTCGAACCGAAATGCTGCGTAGCGTCGGTTTCGAACAGGATAATCTATTAGCTGAACAAAACCTGATTTTTGTGGTCCGTTCGGTGAAAGTTGACTATTTAAAACCTGCCCGCTTCAACGAACTGTTGGACGTTAGCGCAAAAGTCATTGAACATAAGAAAACTAATTTTACCTTTGAGCAATCGATTATCCGGCAACAGAACGTCTTATGCACTGCTGAAATTCGAATTGCCTGTCTTGATGCGCAAAGCATGAAGCCCAAACTGATTCCCTCTGCTATTTTGGAACATTTAAACTAATGAATACCGATTTATCCATTCTGACGCTGGTCAAAGAAGCCAGTATTGTCGTGCAGTTTGTTATGTTCATTCTGTTGTCGGCATCTGTTGCTTCCTGGACCTTCATCTTTTCCAAGCGTAAAGAATTGAAGCAAGCTATCGCCATCACCGATGATTTTGAAGAGGAGTTTTGGTCTGGCGTCGGCCTGGCTGAACTGTACAAAAAAATGTCCAGCGATAGGTTCGAACCGGAGGGCATAGAAAAAATCTTTTTGGCCGGGTACCGCGAGTTTGCGCGGATGCGCCAGAAGGGCGATGTCGAACCGTCGGTGCAGGTAGAAAGCGCGCAGCGGGCAATGCGTATCGAATTGTCCCGCGAGTTGGATAGGCTCGATGAGACCTTGCCGTTTTTGGCGACAGTCGGTTCGACCAGTCCGTATATAGGTCTGTTTGGTACCGTCTGGGGCATCATGAATTCGTTCCGCGCCTTGGGCGAAATTAAAAATGCTACGTTGGCGAATGTCGCTCCCGGTATTTCCGAAGCCTTGATCGCCACCGCGATCGGTTTGTTCGCCGCGATTCCGGCGGTTATCGCTTATAACCGCTTCTCTACGCGCTTGGACCGCTTGGCCGGTCGTTACGAGTTATTCGTCGACGAGTTCGTGGTATTACTGCAAAGACAGGCGCACAGCAAATGAATGTAGGCGGCAGCAATCGCAGATCGCGCAAAAAGCGCGGTGTAATGGCCGAAATTAACGTCGTTCCTTATATCGACGTTACCTTTGTGCTGTTGATGATTTTCATGATTACCGCGCCACTGGTGCAAACCGGTGTCGAGGTGGAATTGCCGCAAGCCGAGGCCGAGTCTGTCGACTTGCAGGATCAGGTGCCGGTAATCGTATCGATCAAGAAAGACGGCAGTTTATACGTCGATATTGGCAACGGTGATGAAGAAGCCGAGACGCCGGTCGATGTCGATACCGTTAAAACCAGAGTCGCTGCGGTATTCAGAAATAACCCCAAAGCCCAGCTGTATGTGCGTGGCGATCACGAAGTCGAATACGGTAGTATCGTCAGCGTGATGGTGGAACTTAAGAAAACCGGCGCCCCCAAAGTGGGCTTGATGACCGCGCCGCCGCCAGACAGCAAATAAATAACCACCATGAAAAGTTTTAAACCTTCGCTTGCGCAGGCGATAGCGCTACATGTTCTGATTGTGTTGTTGTTCAGCTTCAGTTTTCTGACTGAAACCGACGACGCACAAATGGCGCCGCCGGCAGACATCATTGAAGCGACCGTATTAGACGGTGCGGAAATCGATGCGGAAGCCGAACGCTTGAAACAGAACGAAGCAAACAAGCAGCAAGCCGAACAACAGCATCAAGAGCAACTGGAAAACGCCAGAAAAATCGAAGAGCAGTTGTTGCAGCAAGCAAAAAAACAGCGTGTGCTTGAGGAACAGAAAATCCAGGAGGCTGCGGAAAAACGCAAGCAAGAAGCATTAGAAGAAAAGAAAATGCAGGAACAGCTCGCCGCCAAGCGTAAGGAAGAGGAAAAAAAGCTAGAGGAGGCCAAGGAACGGCAAGCTCTGGAGCAGAAAAAAGCCAAGGAAGCCGCAGAAAAACAGAAGCAAGCCGAGTTGGAAAAACAGAAAGAAGTAGCGGAAAAGCAAAAGGAAGCGGAGAAACAAAAACAGCTGGAAAAACAACAGGAAGTGGAACGCGAAGCCAAGTTGAAGGAACAAAAACTGGCGGAAGCGGCGCGCGAGAAACAACAGCAGGAAGCCGAAATCAAAAAGCTGGAGCAGGAAAAGAAGTTACAGGAGCAAAAAGCGCTGGAGCAACAAAAGAAGTTACAGGAACAAAAAGCGCTGGAGCAACAAAAAAAGCTACAGGAGCAAAAGAGCGAGGAAGCCAAGCGTCAGGAGCTAGCAAAACAAGCGGAAGCCAAGGCAAAAGCGGAAAAGGAAAGGCAATTAGCTGACGAAAGAGCCAAGGCCGAAAAGGAAAAGCAGGCCGCGCTTAACGCTGAAAAAGCCAAACAAGCGGCGGAAGCCGATGCCAGAGCCAAAGCGGAAAAAGATAAACAACTAGCCGCCGAAAAAGCGGAGAAAGAGCGCCAAGCCAAAATAGCGGCAGAGAAAGCAGAAAAAGAACGTATGGCAGCTGAAGCGGAAGCCAAAGCCAAGGCTGAAAAAGAACGTCAGGCCAAACTAGCTGCGGAAAAGGCTGAGAAGGCAGAGAAAGAACGGCTCGCGGCGGAAGCGGCGGCAAAAGCCAAAGCAGAACAAGAGCGTCAAGCGGCGATAGCGGCGGCTGAAAAAGCAGAAAAAGAACGCCAGGCTGCGGAAGCCGCTGCAGCGGCTGCGGCAAAAGCTGCATCGGATAAGCAAGCCGTAGACTCAGCCAAGCAGATGATAGCGCGCAAAGTGGAAGGCGCCTGGACGCGGCCAATCAACGCGACGCAAGGCTTAAGATGCACGATTCAGGTAAAATTGCTGGCCAGTGGTGATGTGATGGACGCGGTGGTGATCGGTAGCAGCGGCGATCCTATTTTTGACCGTTCGGCGGAAAACGCGGTGAGAAAAGCCTCGCCGTTGCCGGTACCGCAAGATAGAAATTTATTTAATCAGGAATTTAGAGTTTTTACCTTCGTGTTTAAACCGGAATAATCAGTAAACGGAAACGAGAGAATGATGTTAATCACAAGAATTTTAGTCGGCGGCATTTTGGCTGGGATGTTCTCAGTAGCGCAGGCGGCCGGTTTAACGATAGAAATTACCAAAGGTTCGCAAACTGCGGTGCCTATTGCCATCGTACCGTTTGCCCAACAAGGCTCTATTGGCAATGTCAAATTGTCCGATGTGATCAGTTCAGATTTGGGTGGCAGCGGTTTTTTCAAGGCTTTGCCTGAAGATGATATGTTGACCAAGCCCAGTGAGCCGGAGCGCGTTAACTTTAAGGATTGGCAGGTCCTGGGCCAAGATTATATGGCTATTGGCCAAGTGGCCGGCAATGGCGGCAGCTACAACATCCAGTTTCATTTGTTCAACGTGCATAATGGTCAATTGTTGATGGGCTATCGTTTGACCGCTGGCGCCAACGAATTGCGCCGTGCCGCTCACCATATCAGTGACCTGATTTACGAAAAACTAACCGGTCGCAAAGGTGCGTTCAATACCCGGATTGCCTATGTAACCAGCGTTCGCCGCGGCAACGGCAAGCAGTTTATGCTGCAAGTCGCCGATGCCGACGGTTACAACCCGCGCACGATTGCCGAATCGCCGGAGCCGATTATGGCGCCGGCATGGTCGCCCGACGGCAGTAAAATCGCTTATGTATCCTTCCACACCAAACGTTCGGAAATTTGGGTGCAAACTTTGGCGACGGGTCAACGGGAAAGCGTTTCGTCATATCCTGGCATCAACGGGGCGCCGGCTTTTTCACCGGATGGCAGCCGTCTGGCGATTACGCTGTCAAAAGACGGCAGTCCGGATGTTTACGTGTTGAATTTGGGTAGCCGTTCGTTGACGCGTCTGACCAGCGGTTTGTCCATCGATACCGAGCCAACTTGGTCGCCGGACGGCAGTTCTATCTTGTTTACGTCCGATCAAGGCGGTAAACCGCAGCTTTACCTGATGCCTGCCTCGGGTGGCAAGGCCAGTCGTGTCACTTTCCAGGGCGACTATAACGCTAGAGGCCGTTTTTCCGCAGATGGCAGAAGCTTGGCGATGGTAACCGGCAGTGGCGGTGGCTATAAGATTGCGGTTATGGATATGGCTTCGCGCACCGTGAACGTATTGACCGAGGGTAATCTTGACGAATCACCCAGCTTTGCGCCTAATGGCAGCATGGTTTTATTTGCCGCGAATCGCGGCGGCCGGTCGGCCTTATCGGTAGTGTCTACCGATGGCGCGATGCAACAAAAATTGGCATTTGAGAGTGGCGAGGTCCGCGAACCGGCCTGGGCACCTTGATTGCAAGCGCGATAGCCCTCACACTATCGCTACCTGAGTTTTACTTAATATTTGGAGAAAATTGATGAGATTTAACAAAACCTATTTGGCTTTAGCCATGACTGCGATCTTGGTAACGACCGGTTGTAGCTCAACCGAAGAAGAAGGCTTGGCCGATTCTACTCAAGGTACTGATGCGTCAACTAGCGGTTTGGCCGATGGCTCTATGTCCGGTAGCCAATTCGGTTCAGGTAACGGCAGCAGCTTCGGCTCCGGTTCCGGCGCAAACTTGGGTCCGGAATTTAGCGATCCTAGCAACCCATTGTCCAAGCAAGTCATTTACTTCGAAATTGATAGCAGCCAAGTCAAACAAGAATACGTGCCTGTCGTAGCCGCGCATGCACGTTACTTGGCTTCACATCCCAATCAACACGTTATCCTGTCCGGCCATGCCGACGAGCGCGGTTCCAGCGAATACAACATCGCGCTCGGCGAACAACGTTCTAAATCAGTAGAGAGAATGATGCGTTCACAAGGCGTCACCGCGAGCCAATTGGAAGTGGTTAGTTACGGTGAAGAAAAACCTGTCGTGTCCGGTCATGATGAATCAGCTTGGCAGCAAAATCGCCGCGTGGAAGTTGGCTATCAATGAGTAAGCATGCGCTTCTGATACTGAGTCTCGGCTTTGGCCTATGCGCCGAAGCCGCTGCTGCGCCTAATGGCGGCGGTTATCCGGCCGCGAGTGCTTATGCGCAGCCGGCCGCCACTGACAATGCTATTTTTGAGGTATTGGGCAGATTAGAGCAGTTACAGTCCGAAGTGCAACAATTGCGCGGCATGGTCGAGGAGCAATCCCAGACCATCGCCGACTTGCAAAGAAAACAGAGCAATATGTACTCCGATCTTGATGATCGGATGCAGGCGCTTACCGCCGGCGGACCAGCGCCGTCGGGTCAATCATCTCCCGCACCCGCGTCGATACCGGCACCAGCTGATGCGGCTGCTGCTCAACCTTCTGCGCCAGCGGCCCCGGTTGCACCAACTCCGGCGCCAGTCACAACTGCGACACCAGTTCCGGCAGCGCCCGTCGTAGTGGACAATAAGCCGACCGCGACGGCGGCACAAGGCAACGAAAAGGAAAGGTATCAGTCGGCTTACGACACGTTGCGTAACGGCCACAATGCCCAAGCCATCAAAATGTTTCAGGACTTGCTGAAAGATTTTCCGGCCGGCGAGTTTGCCGACAATTCTCAGTATTGGTTGGCGGAAGCGTATAAGATTAACCGGGAATTCGATGCGGCGCGCGGCGCGTTCAATAAGGTGGTCAGCCAATACCCCAACAGCTCTAAAGTGCCGGATGCTTTGCTGAAACTGGGTTATATCGAATTCGATCTGCAAAACACCGCAAAAGCTCGCGATTATCTGACGCGGGTGACTACCAGCTATCCCGGCACCACTGCTGCGCATTTGGCGGAAAAAAAGCTGGCGCAAATGCCGCAATAAATTGGCGTGCGGATGGATCAAACGCTACGTATTACCGAAATATTCTATTCCCTGCAGGGTGAGGCGAATACGGTGGGACTGCCCACCGTATTTATTCGCTTGACCGGCTGCCCCTTGCGTTGCACCTATTGCGATACCGCCTACGCTTTCAACGGCGGCGAAAAACTCAGTATCGACGATATTCTCCAACAAGTTGGTCATTACAAGACTCGCTATGTGACGGTAACCGGCGGCGAACCTTTAGCTCAACCCGCTTGCAATCCTTTGATGGTTCGCTTGTTGGATGCCGGTTACCAGGTGTCGCTGGAAACCAGCGGTGCTTTGGATGTTTCGGCGGTCGATAGCCGGGTGAGTAAAGTGATGGATTTGAAAACGCCGAGTTCCGGCGAGCTTGAGCGCAATCGGTATGACAATATCCAGTATTTAACGGCGCACGACCAAGTCAAATTCGTGATTGCCGACGCCGCCGATTACCAATGGGCCAAACAGCAACTTGAGCTATATCGCTTAGTCGAACATTGCCAAGTACTGTTCTCGCCGGTGATGGATGTGATGTCGCCTACCGAACTGGCCGAGCGTATTTTGGCCGACCAATTACAGGTTCGGTTTCAAATTCAATTACATAAATTTCTTTGGAACGACGCGCGTGGAAAATAACAGCAGTTCCAGGCCGGCAATCATTTTGTTGTCCGGCGGCCTGGATTCTATAACGGTATTAGCGCTTGCCAAGCAACAAGGGTTTGCTTGCTACGCATTGAGTTTCGATTACGGCCAGCGCCACAATGCCGAATTGGACGCTTCGAGGAGAATCGCCAGGCATTATCAGGTTGCCGATCATAAGATCATCAACCTCGGATTGAGCGCAATAGGCGGTTCAGCATTGACCGATGCCCGGATCGATGTGCCGACTTCTCCGCAAGCCGGCATTCCTGTGACTTATGTGCCGGCCAGAAATACTATATTTTTGGCGTTTGCCCTGGGTTGGGCGGAAGTGGTGAAAGCGCACGATGTGTTTATCGGTGTAAATGCTGTCGATTATTCCGGTTACCCCGATTGTCGGCCGGAATTTATTAAAGCTTTTCAGGATATGGCCAACCTGGGCACCAAAGCCGGAGTGGAAGGTCATAAAATTCAAATTCACACGCCGCTAATAGCACTGAGCAAAGCCGAGATTATTCAAAAAGGCTTGGAACTGGGCGTCGATTACGCGGATACCGTTTCCTGCTATTCAGCGGATATTAAAGGCAGAGCTTGCGGCGTATGCGATGCCTGCCGATTGCGGGCGGCCGGTTTTCAAAATCTGGGTGTGGCCGATCCGACTCATTATCGACCTAAATAACCAGGGTTGACGCGCATTTATTAGAAACTCAAATAGCACGGGTATTTATTTGTCGGCTAAGCTATAAATAAATTTATCGTCGATCCGAGGGTCTTTCAGTATGCAAGTTAATCAGACCAAGTCCCAGTTTGTCGCCGTGGCGTCCATCGCCGCCGAATTGAGCGCGGTGATGGAAGTGGCCAAGGAAATTTCCCTAGCTGCAGCCAATGCCAAAGCGATTGCCTTTCGAGCCGGGGAAAAGGCCAAGGGCTTTCAGCCCATTACCGACTTCATCAACGAATTGGCCAAGGATACGATCGAATTGGTCAATAACATCAACGAATACGCTTTCCACCTCTATCGCCTGACAGTCAATGAACAACGCATGACAGAAGCGTGCAGACGCTTTGAGAAGGTAGGGCAGTTGGCTGTCGGCGCTCGATATGCCGATTCTTTGAACGCCCCATTGCAACAAGTCAGACAAAGAAATCAGGTTTGTCATCGGGAATTTATTATTCAGGTTTCGGAATTATTGATTAAGTTGGCGGACGTGATGCATCCAGCTAGGGCGGCCCGGGTGATTGCTGCCAACTCCCGTATTGAGGCGTCGCAAGCGGGCGAGTATCTGCAAAGTCTGCAAGCGGTCGCTGAAAGCGTCGACAACGCTGCGCAAATAATCAACGACAAAGTGCATAAATGTCGGAGTGCATTGACGATTATTAACGTCGCCGAATAGCGCGCCAATCAAACCCAGTATCGCCAAGAGGTACAGTTAGCATGAGAATGACCAAAATTTATGAGGGCGCCTACCAATGGATAATGTTGGGACGCGACGAACATAAGCCCGAGAAAATTATCGATACCAACCAATACATGGTGAGGACCGCTAATCGCTGCTTATTGATCGATCCGGGCGGCATAGAACTGTTTGCGCCAATGCTGGCGGCAGTTTTGCACCATGCCCCGGTCGAGGAAATTACCGATCTGTTCGCATCGCATCAAGATCCGGATATCATTTCGTCCTTAGGTTTATGGGATCAGGCGCTACCCAACGCCAAGTTGCATGCCTCGGCTTTGTGGGAAGGTTTTTTAAGACATTTTGGCTGCGAAACTATCGAATATGTGCCGATTCCGGATCATGGCGGCGTCATCAATCTCGGCAGTACCGAGTTGCAAATCGTGCCCGCGCACTACCTGCATGCCTCCGCCAACTTCCATATTTACGATCCGCACGCCAAAATCCTGATGTCCGGTGATGTCGGTGCCGCTCTGGAAGCGCCGGGTATGCCGGTGTTTGTGGAGAATTTTGATATGCACGTGGAGAAAATGCGTTATTTCCATCAGCGTTGGATGCCCTCCAATCAAGCCAAGCGGGCGTGGATCGATAGGGTTAGGAAGCTGGATATCGACATTTTGGCGCCGCAACATGGCAGGATGTTTAAAGGCGATGATGTGAAGCGTTTTCTGGATTGGTTCGAGGCTCTACAAGTAGGGATTGCCGTATAAAACAAGCATTTGCCGAAAATTGGGTTTATAATCCGGCCATTACGAGCCCCCATCGCGAGATGGGGGTTTTTTGTTAGTGAGAGTAGTTGAGGTATCTCATCAAGCATGGCGCAAAAACTTTATATACAGACTAACGGCTGTCAAATGAACGAATACGATTCCGATAAAATGCGGGACGTATTAATGGCATCGCACGGCATGGAATTGACCGACATTCCGGAACACGCCGATGTGCTGTTACTAAACACTTGTTCGATACGCGAAAAAGCCCAGGAAAAAGTGTTTTCCGCCGTCGGGCGCTGGAAAAAAATCAAAGATAAACGTCCCGGTGTGATTATCGGCGTCGGTGGCTGCGTTGCCAGCCAAGAAGGTGCCGCCTTGCAAAAACGCGCGCCGTATGTAGACATCGTGTTTGGTCCGCAAACCTTGCACCGCCTGCCGGAGTTGTTAAACCAGGCGCGGAGCGGCGGTAAGCATGTCGTGGATATTTCTTTTCCCGAAATTGAAAAATTCGATAATTTACCGGAACCGCGTGCGGAAGGCCCTAAGGCCTATGTGTCCGTAATGGAAGGGTGCAGTAAATATTGTACCTATTGTGTAGTGCCTTACACGCGTGGTGAAGAAGTCAGCCGGCCGCTCAACGATGTGATTGCCGAGATTGAGACGCTAGCCAGACAAGGCGTGCGCGAGATCAATCTGCTCGGCCAAAACGTTAATGCCTATCGCGGAGCGATGGAAGACGGTGATCTAGCCAGTTTTGCGCTGCTGTTACATTGTGTCGCCGCCGTCGATGGCATAGATAGGATTCGCTTCACCACCTCGCATCCCTTAGAGTTTACCGACGACATCATCGAAGCGTTCGCCGAGATTCCGCAATTGGTCAATCATTTGCATTTGCCGGTGCAAAGCGGCAGCAACCGTATTTTGGCCGAGATGAAACGCGGCCATAGGCGTGAAGATTATCTGGAAATCATGCGCAAAATGAAAGCCGTGCGGCCAGGCATCAGCCTGTCTTCGGATTTCATCGTCGGTTTTCCCGGTGAAACCGAACAGGATTTTCAAGATACGATGGATCTGATCGAAGAAGTCGGCTACGACCTATCTTACAGTTTTATCTTCAGCGCTCGGCCGGGTACGCCGGCGGCCAATTTTGCCGATGACATCAGTATGGCGGTCAAGGAACAGCGCCTGAAGCGCCTGAAAGACCGGCTTAACGAGATGTTCATGGCGATTTCCGAAGCGATGATCGGTAGCGTGCAAAGCGTATTGGTAGAAGGCATTTCCAAGAAAAACCCGCTGCACCTGACCGGCCGTACCGAAAATAATCGCGCCGTCAATTTCGCCGGGCACCCGCGCTTGATCGGGCAATTTGTCGATGTCTACATTGCCGAAGCGCTGCCCAACTCGCTGCGGGGCCGTCTGGTAGAATCGTCCATCGAAAAAATTACGCAGACCGCCTAGTGTTGACCGCCAGCCATTTTTCGCAAGAAATCACTTTATTGCCCGCCGATGCGCAACGCCTGTCCAATTTTTGCGGGCAGTTGGATGCGCATATCCGCCAAATCGAGCAACGCTTGCAGGTGGAGATTGCCAATCGCAGCAATCATTTCAAGGTCACGGGCGTCGATGCCGCGGTCAAAGCGGCTTGCGCTGTGATCCAGAAATTGTTCGAACTTACCGAGCGGGAAGAAATTACCCCGGAACAGGTGCATTTGAGCTTACAGGATGCCAGTATCGATCAGTTACTGCAAGCCGCTCCGTCAGTCAGATTGGAGCCGGTGGCGATTAAAACCAAACGCGGTGTGATTAAGGGGCGCGGTTTCAATCAGCAGGACTATCTGCGCAAAATCCTGTCGCACGACATTAACTTCGGCGTCGGTCCCGCCGGTACCGGTAAAACGTATCTGGCGGTGGCTTGCGCGGTTGACGCGTTGCAAAACGAAACCGTGCGGCGGATTATCCTGGTCCGTCCCGCCGTGGAAGCGGGCGAGAAGTTGGGTTTCCTGCCGGGCGATATGGCGCAAAAAGTCGATCCTTATTTGCGGCCACTGTACGATGCGCTTTACGACATGTTGGGCTTCGAACGCGTCGAAAAACTGTTGGAAAAAAATGTCATCGAAGTAGCGCCCTTGGCCTTTATGCGTGGCCGAACCTTGAACGACTCCTTTATTATTTTGGATGAAGCGCAAAATACCACAGTCGAACAGATCAAGATGTTTCTGACCCGGATCGGTTTCGGCTCCACGGCGGTGATTACCGGCGATGTCACGCAAATCGATTTACCCAATGAAAAAATGTCCGGTTTGAAGCATGTGTTAAAAGTGCTGAAGGATGTTGAGGGTATCAGTTTTACCTTTTTCGGCGTGCGCGATGTGGTCAGGCATCCTTTGGTGCAACGGATAGTTGCCGCCTACGAGCACTACGAGAAAGAGCACACGCCCTCGGTTTAGTGTATGAATTATATCGATATGCAAATTGCTACTTCGGCGCCTCACCCCGAATTGGAGCAGTTTCAGCGATGGGTGGATGCCGCGCTAGCAATCTTTGAGGATGGCGCGGACTGCGAGCTGGTGATTCGTTTGGTCGATGATGCGGAAAGCGCCCAACTCAACCAACAATATCGCCACAAGAACGGACCCACCAATATCCTGAGCTTTCCCTTTGAAGCGCCGGCGGGTATGGACATGGACTTGCTGGGCGATTTAGTGATTTGCGCGCCGCTCATTGCGCAGGAAGCAGCACAGCAAAACAAATTACCCGAACATCATTGGACCCATATCACTATACACGGCGTATTGCATTTGCTAGGGTATGACCATATAGAGGATCAGGATGCCGAACAAATGGAAGCATTAGAGATCGAGATTTTGAGCAAATTAGGTATAGCAAACCCTTATATGGAGGATGGAAAGTAATGAGCGATGGTAACCCCCCGAGTAGTCAACCCCATAAGAGCTTGATCGAACGTATCGGTCATTTTCTGAGTGGGGAACCGCAAGATCAGGAAGACTTGCTGGAGATATTGAGAGAATCGCAAGAAAAACATCTGTTAGACTCCGACGCGTTGGCCATGATGGAAGGCGTGATGCATGTGGCGGAGATGCGGGTACGAGACATCATGATTCCGCGTTCGCAAATGGTCGTCGTGCCCAGAGACGCCGAACTGGAAACCATCTTTCCCTTAGTTGTCGAATTTGCCCATTCCCGATTTCCAGTCATCGAAGAAGATCGCAGTAAGGTGGTCGGCGTTTTACTGGCCAAAGACTTGCTGGCGCATGCTTTGCGGGACAAAACCCTGAAAGTGGAAGATGTGATGCGGCCGGTCAACGTGGTCCCGGAAAGCAAACGCTTAAACGTGCTGCTGAAAGAGTTTCGCACCGAACGCAATCACATGGCTATCGTCGTCGACGAATACGGCAACGCCGCCGGCTTGGTGACGATTGAAGACGTCCTGGAGCAAATCGTCGGCAAGATCGAAGACGAACACGACGACGACGAAGTACAAGAATTTATTTCTCAGCGTAGCGAAAAAGAATTTATCGTCAGCGCGCTGACACCCATCGAAGAGTTTAACGATTATTTTTCCGCCACCCTGGAAGACGACGAATACGATACGCTAGGCGGTTTGATCGTGCAGCGGCTAGAGCATTTTCCGAAGAAAGGCGAGAAAGTGGAGCTGGAAGATTTCTGTTTCGAGGTATTGCGTGCCGACAATCGGCGGGTGCATTTATTGAAATTGAAGATCAAATAAGTGTGTTCTTTGCGCTGGTGCCGGAGGCCTGAAGGATTAGCAGTTCCTCGAACGCATCAGCTGGCAGGGCTCTGGAGAATAAATAGCCCTGCCCATAGTCGCACTCCGCTTCCAGCAGTAGTTCACGTTGTTGTTCGGTTTCTATGCCTTCCGCGATGACCTTCATCCCCAACTTGTGCGCCATCACGATAATTGCTTCGCAGAGAATTTTGTCGCTGGAATTCGGCGACAAATTGCCGACAAAAGACTGATCTATTTTCAGATAATCAATATCGAATTTTTTCAGATAAGCCAGCGACGAATAGCCGGTGCCGAAGTCATCCAGCGATACTTGAATCCCCGCGTCTCGAAAGGCCAGTAATTGATCTTTCACCACATTGCTGGCGTCCAGTAACAAGCCCTCGGTAATTTCCGCCACGATGCTTTGTCCGGGCAGTTCAAGTGTTTGCAAGTATTCCAGCCACGTACCATGGGAATGGTCGTCGTAGAACTGCACCGGCGATTTGTTGACGCTGATTTGAAAATCCGGATGGTACCGGGAACGCCATTGTTTAACCTGACCTGCCGCTTGTTTAAACACCCAATCGCCGATCTCGGCAATCAGGCCTATATCTTCGGCAATATGTACAAATTCGCCGGGGCTCACCATGCCGCGCGTCGGGTGTTGCCAGCGTATCAACGCTTCGGCTTTGTGGATGGCGCCGGAGCCCAGTTCCACGACCGGCTGGTAATACACTTCAAACTGGTTTGCCTCCAGGGCATTGCGCAAATCGTCGGCAATCAGCATTCGCGCCAGTGCGGCTTCCTGCATTGACGGGGTGAAATAGCAATAGCGATTACGGCCCTGATGTTTGGCCGCGTACATTGCCTGATCGGCGTTTTTGATCAAGGCATCGATTCTCTCGGCGTCCTTGGGATAGAGCGTGATGCCGATACTGGCGGAGATGTAGGCCACTTTGCTTTTCAGCTGAAAAGGTTCGGCTAACCTTTGCAGAATGTTTTTGACGACGCGTTCGGCATTGTCGGCGTCATCCAGTTCGCCGAGGATGACTGTAAATTCGTCACCGCCCAATCTGGCGACAGTATCCGAATCGCGTACGCAACGCAGCAGGCGTTGCGAGGCATCTTTCAGTAATAAATCGCCCATATCGTGGCCCAGAGTATCGTTAACTTCTTTGAAACGGTCCAGATCAAGCAATATCAAAGCAACCTGTAAGCCGCTGCGATGCGCCTTTTTGATTTCCTGATCCAGTCTGTCGTGGAACATGCGGCGGTTGGGTAGGCCGGTGAGTGGGTCGAAATTGGCTTGGGTCCAGATCAGTTCTTCGGACTGTTTCTTTTGGGTGATGTCGGAAAATAAAGCGACGCGCCGTTGCGGCACGCCATCGGCGCTAAATATGGTATTGATGGTCAGCTGCTCGGCGAATATGTCGCCGTTCTTCCGGCGATTCCAAATTTCGCCTTTCCAGTGACCGTTGCTGTTGATGGCTTGCCACATGGCTTGATAAAACTGTTCGCCCTGCCGCTCCGAGTTCAGAATGTTATGGTTTTTACCGATGACTTCTTCCAATGTGTAGCCGGTCAACGCGGTGAAAGCCGGATTAACATTGATAATCATGCCTTGTGCGTCGGTCACGGCCATGGCTTCGCTGCTGTTTTGATACACTAATGATGCCAATTGCAGTTCTTCATTGCTGCGGCTGCGGTCGATTGCGATGCCGGCCAGATGCGAAGCTTGTTCAATCATCTGGATATCGTCGGCTCCCGGTGCCGCAGGCTGTCGCTGGTAAATAGCGAACGTGCCTAACAATTGGCCGGAGGAGCCACGGATGGGTTCCGACCAGCAGGCCCCTAAGTCGGCCCGTGCCGCAAGCTCGGTAAAAGGCCCCCAATAAGTGTGATTTTGAATATCTTCGACAATGACGCGTTGGCCAAAGTAAGCGGCAGTGCCGCATGAGCCGACGCCGGGACCAATATACAAGCCGTCTACGGCGGCATTGTAGAAGTCGGGCAGGCGCGGTGCTGCGCCAATAAATAAGCGATTGCCTTCGCTATTTAATAACAAGATTGAACAGAGTAAGTCCGGATTTTGGGTTTCCACACCCCACACTACCGCTTGCAGTATCTCCGGTAATGCCGCACCTTTGGACAGTAATTCCAGCACGTGGTTATGAGCGCGTTCGCGATTAGCCGCTTGTTGGCGATCACTGATATCCATGGCAATACCGATAATGCCGACTGTTTCTTTGTTGATGTCCTGTAATTGGGTACGGGTTATCTGTACGGTATGTCGTTTGCCGTCGGCAAATTTAATTTGCTCAAGAGATTGATGCGGTTGGTTCGCTTGCGCCAAACAGGCTTGATCGGTGCTTTGAAAACGGGCAGCCATTTCCGCGCCAAACAATTCGGCAAGTTGCTCGTTAGCAATGAAGCGGGCTTCCGGCAAGCCAAGGGCATCGCAAAAGGTATGGTTTACAAACAAAAAGCGCGTATCAAGGTCGGCCAGCCAAATGCCGACCGGTGCATTATCCAGAATGACATGCAACTTGGCTTCAGAGGCATGTAACTCGGCTACCTGCGAGTTTAATTGCTCAGTCATCGAGATGAAGCTATTAGCTAGATAGCCGATTTCGTCGTTACGATGCGTGGGCAAGCCGGTTAGTGGGGTGCCTAGCTTGAATTGACCGATGGCGGTCGTCATCGAATTTAACGGTTTGGCCAGGACGCGCGCCAACATCAGCGAAATTGCGCTTGCCAACAGGCTGAACAGCAATGTGATTTCGATTACTCCCACTCCCAGGGCTTTACTTTCCTGCAAAACGTTTTCTAGCGGCGTATACAAGCCCAGCATCACGAAGCGCCCGCTGCTTTTCGAACCCAACGGCAGTCTTACGAAAGCGGCTAGTGAAGAAGGCGCCAGACTTTGCGTATCGCTGGACGCGAACACCGAATGCTCTTGTTTGCCAGCCAGAATCGCTTTTATGTCAGGAATATCATCCTGGATCAGAAAGCTGCGCCCGCTCTCAAATCCAAAGGTTTTTGCTGCGTCGGGGTGAATCAAGTAATCCCCTCTGTCGTTGCTGAGCAGCAATTCAATATCGTTGGGAATGTTGCCGCGGACTTGCTCGAACAATCCCTGCAAGTCGACATTGATGACGATCACAGCGATGGTGGTGTTCGCCGATTTGATAGGCATCGCTATCCGCAGGGTGGGTTTGCCAAATCCCAGGTGGGTGCCCAATTCTTGGTTTAAATTGATTTCGGAAACGTAGTATTGCTCGGCGGCTAGCGGCACGGTTTCGAATACGTAAGGGAAGTGGTTTTTCTCTTGTAATTGTGCTTCGGCAATGACTTTTAGGTTGTCCCGGTCTCTATCAACTCTGACCAATTCCTTGCCGTAATGTTGTGTGTCGATCAAACGGATTTGACTGTATTCTGGATGGGCGTTCAGCAGGCTAACAAAAATCTCCGCCAATTGATTTTTGCGTATGGTCAACTTTGAATCAGGTGTCGCCGAGACGATGTCGGCGCTGACCGGCAGATTGGCCAGAAACTTTACGTTGCTGGCGGTGGCTGCCAACGCATCCGCGAAGCGGTGTCCCAAGGCTTGGGTGTCGTTGAGTAGCTTATCCTTGGCCGATCCTACCAGCATGGCGCGGCTACGGTCGTAAACATAATAACCGGTCAGGCCTGTCGATAACGTGCCTAGCAATGCCAGCCAGAAACCCAGTTTTATGCCTATGCTGGAGCGCACTCAGAAGGCCTCGGGTACTTCGCCGGAAATGATTCTATCCCATAGCGTTTTGCGCATCAGCGGATTGGCTATCGGTTCCAACCAAATGATGGGCTGGTTTTGGGTGCTGTCGTTTTCTGACGCGGTGATGGTGTTTGCCAAGCCGTGTTGCTGGGTGAGCCGTTCGCTGACCGCTTTTTCCAAGGTGTAATTAATCCATTTTTCCGCTAATTCCGGGTTTGGGCTATTGCGGGTGATCGCCCAGCAATCCAGCCAGGCCAGCGCGCCTTCACGGGGAATGACGTAGCCGATGTCCGCACCTGCTTCGCGCAGGGCTTTCAGTTGTTGGGTGCCGTAATTGCCGAAAATCAAGGCTACATCGTACTTAACAAAAAGCTTGGTGGCTTCTTCGGCGGTGGCGTAAAAGGTCAAAACATTGCGGCGCAACTTGACCAGTTCGCGAGCGGCCTGTTGTAGCTCGGGACCAGTCATTCGGAACGGATTGGACACGCCCCTTAGTAAGCCGACCATGGAAAAATTGTGATTGCTGGCGTTAAAAGCCAGTACCCGGCCCTGATAAGCAGCGTCCCACATGGCTGACATGGATTGTGGAGCAGTATTAACTAGTTTACGGTTGTAGATCAGCCCCATTTCCGAGTAGGTGTAAGGAACGGCATACGTATCGTTCTCACGAACCAGGCCGGGGATAGCTTGCAAGTTTTGGAAACGCGGTAATTGCTGGGCGTGGTTGGGGATATTCGCCATTCTGATCGGTCTGCTTAGGCCCTGATCGATGTAGCGCTGTAATTCCGCGGTATTGACAGCAAATACGTCATAGTTGCCGCTATTAATTTTTTGCCAAAGGTCGTCGTCGGACGTTACCAGGGTCAATTCTATTGCAATGTCGAACCGCTGCCGGAAAGCCGAAACCACTTGATTGTCGGCGTAACCGTCCCATGTGAGTACCCGCAGCGTTCCCTGGGCGGACACCCAACCGGATGTTGCCAGACATATGATCGTTAGAAAATAGGTAAGAACGGTCACGGAACGTTTAGCAATGATGCTCATAAGGCTGTTGGCATGAATTTGTCGGGCCATCATAACCAATTAGTATGCGCTTTCCGCCAATTACAATATTGATATTATGTTGCTGCGCACAGATTCCGAAAATAATTCCGTGACGATGTCAGGCGGGATTGTGTAGCCGGTAGTTTAAGGTGGGCCCGGATTAATCTGCTTGATCGACTTTGATCAGGATGCGTAAAACGTTTTGCCGGGTACTGTGGTTGAAACTGTTGAAGCCGCGACTGTCGGAATGTTCGGTGTCGGCATTGCCGGCAATTTCCACCCATTCGCCGAGATTGGCGCGTAAAGTGGTGCGAGCGGATTGGGTTTCAATATGGCCGTTGCGCTGAAAGCTGTCCGACCACGGTTCGACATCGAGAATGACCTGGTTGCCGGTCAAGCGCGGCGTAACAGCGAAGCCTGTACTGGCTTCAATCATCTGGGTATTGGTGCTTACTGCGGAACCATAGCCTGAGTCGTAGACGCTGTAATTTTGCACCGGCCGCACCTGTCCGGTTTTGATATGGGCCGCCTGGCCTTCCAATGTGCGTAATTGTTGATGTTGCTGCCGGTTTTGCAAATCCTCGGTGGTACCCATCATGCCGCGCATCCGAATCATATTCGGCGCTGCGGCAATCGCCGCTTCGGCGTTCAACTCGGCTGCGGTTTTGCTGCTGGTTTGCAGTACGCTGATGACCAAATTGCTGAGCCGGGCATCGAGTTTTTGAATGAGTGCTCTAATTTCGCCGAGTTTAGCGGGATTGGTTTTAACGATCAGACTGGAGCCATTATCGATGACGCGATCCTCGGCATCCAGCAAGGGTGCGACTAAAGCTTGGACTTCAGCGGCGGGGCGGTTGACGAGCGGGATGACTTCCATCACCGATTCGTCGGCAACCGCTTGGCCGGCCATCAACATCAGGCCGGCCACGCAGGTTTTAGATTTCATTGTAAAGCGCGAGATATTGATTCGCACTGTTTTGCCAGGAGAAATCCTTGATCATAGCGTTACGCTGTATCTTCTTCCAGACCGGTCTGTTGTGGAATAGCACCAGGCTGCGTTTGATGGCTTCTATCAGCGCTGCCGCCGACGCATCGTTAAACGAGATGCCGCTGGCGGTGCCATTGCTGATGCTTTCCGGCAGTGCATCGACCACCGTGTCTGCCAAGCCGCCGGTTTTTCTGACAATAGGTATCGTGCCGTAGCATTGGCTGTACATTTGGTTCAAGCCGCAAGGTTCGAAGCGCGATGGCATCAAAAATATGTCTGCACCCGCTTCGATTTGATGCGCTAAGCGTTCATCGTAGCCAATAGTGATGGACACTCTTTCCGGATACAGGCGGGCAAACTCTTGCAGGCGGTATTCGATGCTTTTATCGCCGCTGCCCAATAAGGCAAATTGCAAGGGCAGGGTGGTCATCTCCTGTAGACAGCTCAGCACCAGATCGATACCTTTTTGCTCGACCAGGCGGCCGATCAAGCCGAACAAGGGGGTTTCAGGGTCCACCGGCAAGCCCAGTTGTTGCTGTAGCGCCGTTTTGTTGATTTGCTTGTCTTTTAGCGTATCGACGCTGAAAGGCTTAGCGATATACGCGTCGTTCGCCGGGTTCCAGACCGAGACATCAATGCCGTTCAGAATGCCGCGCAAGTGGCTTTGTTTATGCGCCAACAGGCCTTCCAAACCGTAACCAAACTCAGGGGTCTGGATTTCCTGGGCGTATGTGGGGCTCACCGTGGTAATACGGTCGGAATAGCTTAGGCCGCCTTTGATGAAGGAGAGCATGCCGTGAAATTCCAGGCCGTCGGGATGTAGCAACTGCCCGGGCAGATTTAACTGGGCGTAAGTGCTGCCGGGGAACAGCCCTTGGTAAGCCATATTGTGAATGGTAAAAATCGTCGCCGGCGGGTTGGGTTCCAATGACAGTAGCGCCGGTACCAAGCCGGTCTGCCAATCGTTGCAATGCACGATGTCGGCGTGCCAATTTAAATAAGCCCGGTTGGTGGCCACTTCCACGATGATGCGGCAGAACAATGCAAATCGCTCACCGATGTTCGGCCAGGGTCGCCCGGCTTCATCGAGGTACGGGTTGCCGGGAAAATTGAAGAACGGCGGATAGTCCACCAGCCAGACGATGACATCGCTGTCCGGCAAGCGCGTTTCCAGTAGGTTAACGTCGCAATTGTTGACTCGCACCGTGCATAGATAACGGCCGGGCTCGCAGTTCTTGATGCCCTGGTAATTGGGCATGATGATGCGCACGTCCTGGCCCAGTTCGGCCAGGGCCAAAGGCAGGCTGCCGGCGACATCCGCCAGGCCGCCGGTCTTGATCAAAGGATGGGTTTCGCTGCTCGCGAACAGAATTTTTTTCATGGCAACAAAAACTACATTTTCAAAATAATGCCGGCCAGGGGCGGCAAGGTTACGGAAATGGAGTGGTCTTGATTCATCCACGGTTGCGGTTCGGACAGCACTGCGCCGTTGCCGGTGTTGCTGCCGTCGTAATACTGCGAATCCGAGTTGAAGATTTCGTAGTAAGTCCCTGGGTTAGGTACACCGATCCGGTAGCTTTCGCGAGGAACGGGCGTGAAGTTCAGGATCACGATCAGATCTTCATGCGCCGATTTGCGGCGGTAACTAATGATCGATTGCTGATAATCGTGACAATCGATCCACTCGAAACCGTGGTGATCGAAATCGTAGCGGTGTAGCGCCGCGTGGCTGGCATAGAGTTTATTCAAGTCTTTAACCAGGGTTTGCAGACCTTTGTGATGCGGGTAATCCAAAACGTACCAATCCAAGGTCCGGTTGCAACTCCACTCGGTACCCTGACCAAATTCGCAGCCCATGAACAACAGTTTTTTGCCCGGATAGGTAAACATCATCGTATACAGCAGGCGCAAGTTGGCGAAGCGTTGCCATTCGTCACCGGGCATCTTGTTCAGCATCGAGCCTTTGCCGTGTACCACTTCGTCGTGCGAAAACGGCAATACAAAGTTTTCGGTGAATGCATACAGCAAGCCGAAGGTCAGAGAATCGTGATGATATGAGCGATGAATGGGTTGTTCCTGCATGTAGTGCAGAATGTCGTGCATCCAGCCCATGTTCCACTTCATCGAGAAACCCAAGCCACCGGTCCAGGTCGGGCGAGTGACTTGCGGCCAGGAAGTCGATTCCTCGGCCATGATCACCGTGCCGGGATGCTGCTCGTGGGTGACGGTATTCATCTGGCGCAGGAAATCGATGGCTTCCAGGTTTTCGTTGCCGCCATACATGTTCGGGATCCAGTCGTTGGCGTCGCGGGAATAATCCAGATACAACATCGAGGCCACCGCATCGACGCGCAGGCCGTCCAGATGGAATTCCTCCAGCCAGAAGAAGGCGCTGGACAGCAGGAAGTTTTTCACTTCGTTGCGGCTGTAGTTGTAGATCAATGTGCCCCAGTCACGGTGCTCGCCTTTGCGCGGGTCTTCGTGTTCGTACAGCGGGGTGCCGTCGAAGCGACCCAGCGCGAAGCTGTCTTTCGGAAAGTGGGCGGGCACCCAGTCCAAAATCACGCCGATGCCGTTTTGATGGCAATGATCGACGAAATAGCGGAAATCATCCGGGGTGCCGTGGCGGCTGGTGGGCGCAAAATAACCGGTGGTTTGATAGCCCCAGGAAATGTCCAGCGGATGCTCGGTTACCGGCAATAGCTCAATGTGGGTAAAGCCCAATTCCTTGACGTAATCCACCAATTGCTCGGCCAGTTCCCGGTAATTCAGGAAATTGCCGCGATGGTCGCGCCGCCAGGAGCCTAGATGTACCTCGTAAATCGACATAGGCTGATGCAGCCAGTCGTGTTGCGGGCGTTGGTCCATCCAACTGCCGTCTTGCCAGGTATAACTGTCTTCCGCCGTGACGATGGCCGCGGTTTGCGGACGGAATTCGAATTGCTGACCGTAAGGGTCGGTTTTGACCAACAGTTGGCCGGTATGGCGATTGAGAATTTCAAACTTGTACAGGCAGCCGACCGTCAGGCCCGGAATGAAAATTTCCCAGATACCGCTGCTGCCCAAGCTGCGCATCGGATGGCAGCGGCCGTCCCAGCGGTTGAAATCGCCGATGACGCTAACCCGCTGCGCATTCGGAGCCCAGACCGCAAAATGCACGCCGGGGATATCTGCTACGCTGTGGATGTGCGAGCCCAGCTTCTGATAGATGTGCCAATGCCGGCCTTCGGCGAACAGGTGCTGGTCGAACTCTGGGAGCACCGGGCCGAAGCAATACGGGTCGTACTGTTGATGGTCATGGCCGTCCTTGTCAGTCCAAAATAATTGGTAATGCTCGGGGATAGCTTGGTTGCCCGGATGGTATTCAAAAAAATCGGTATCGGGAATGCGTTTGAATTCAGGGCCTTTTGGGCTGTTTATTCTCACGGTTTCCGCATAAGGCAAATACACTTTAATGACGTTGTCGCTGCCTTGACCATGACGGCCTAGCACGGCGAAAGGATCGTGATGCTTTGCTTCGGTGAGTTTTATTAGTTCTGAATCAAGCGTGTTGGTTTTGCTTGGCTTGTTCATTTTGCAATGCCTCAGTTATAGTTTAGTTATCGGTTGGCAGGAATAGCAATTTTGGTAATGACCGACTTTTCAGCATCAAATCGCTTGAGTTTTTACTTTTCCGTGAAGAGTAACGATAATGGCTCTACGCGGCAAGTGGCAGGTAGAGAAATCTGTTAAATGTCGTTTGCAGTCGGTTTTGGGCGGTACAGCTTATTTAATTGAAAGAGGATACACATGTCAGTCGTCGATACACATCAAACGGAGAGACGGGTCAATGATTTAACCCGCAATACCATTGCGTTAATTCTGGCTGGCGGACGCGGATCGCGGCTAAAGGATATGACCGACTGGCGGGCCAAGCCGGCGGTGCCGTTTGGTGGTAAATTCCGTATCATCGACTTTCCCTTATCCAATTGTATCAACTCCGACATTCGCAAGATCGGTATCCTTACCCAGTATAAGGCCGATTCGCTAATTCGCCACATTCAACAAGGCTGGGGTTTTTTGCGCGGCGAGTTTGGTGAATACGTCGACTTGATGCCGGCGCAACAACGGCATGACGAACATTCCTGGTACCAAGGCACCGCCGATGCGATTTATCAAAACATCGATATCTTGCGGGCGCGCAATCCCGAGTTTGTATTGGTGTTGGCGGGGGATCACATTTACAAGATGGATTATTCGGTAATGCTGGCCGACCACGTTGCCAATAAGGCGGATCTGACTATAGGCTGCATCGAGGTATCCCTGGAAGATGCCAAAGCGTTCGGCGTAATGCATGTTGATGAAAATCGCCGGGTCAAGGCGTTTGTGGAAAAACCCGAAAACCCACCCGTCATGCCCGGCCGTGAAAATACCGCGCTGGCATCCATGGGTATTTATATTTTCAATGCCGGTTTCTTGTTTGAGCAACTGATTAAGGATGCTGATACCAAAGGCTCCAGCCGCGATTTCGGTAAGGACATCATTCCGTCGGTGATCGAAAAATACCGGGTCAATGCGTATCCGTTCCTTGATTTACAAAGCGGCCAACAAAGTTACTGGCGCGACGTGGGAACCATCGATGCGTATTGGGCGGCTAATATGGAGTTGGTCGGCGTTAAACCAGACATGAATCTTTACGATAACACTTGGCCGATCTGGACCTATCAAGCGCAAACCCCGCCTGCTAAATTTGTGTTCGACGATGATGATAGACGTGGTCAGGCAATCGATTCCATGGTCTCCGGAGGTTGCGTAATTTCCGGCGCGACGGTGCGCCACTCCCTGCTATTCTCCATGGTGCGGGTCAATTCATACAGCTCGGTGCAAGACTCGGTGGTATTGCCCGAAGTGAATATCGGCCGACACTGCCGGATTACCAAAGCCATCATCGAAAAAGGTTGTCAGATACCGGAAGGTACGGTGATCGGCGAAGACCGAGCTGAAGACGAAAAACGTTTTCATGTCAGCGAGGGCGGCGTGGTGTTGGTGACATCCGATATGCTCGGACAAAGACGGAATTATGTCCGATAAAAAGCTCAAGCTGGTGCTGTGCTGGCACATGCACCAGCCGGAGTACCGCGACATGCAGAGCGGCGAATTCAAGCTGCCGTGGACCTATCTGCATGTGATCAAAGACTATGTCGATATGGTCGCGCACCTGGAGGCCACTCCAGCGGCGAAAGCGGTCGTTAATTTTGCACCTATCCTGCTGGAGCAGATCGAAGATTATTCCAATCAGGTCAGCGGCTATTTGCACGACAGAATTGCCATTAAGGATCCCTTGCTGGCTGCGTTGGTCGAACCTTCCGTCTCCGCCGATCCGGAGAAGCGCTTGAAGTTGTTGCGCGATTGCCGGAAAGCCAATCGGGAAAGGCAAATCGAGCGCTATCCGGCTTTTCGTAAATTGACCGATATGGCCGACTGGATTGAAGGGCATCAGGATTCGGTGAATTATCTGAATGCCCAATTCATTTCCGATATTTTGGTCTGGTATCACTTGGTCTGGATGGGCGAGACGGTCAAGCTCAACGATAAGCGCGTGAAACGCTTAATCGAAAAAGGCAGCGGTTTTAGTTTGCATGACCGGATCGAGATAGTTGAAATTATCGGCGATCTATTATCCAAAGTTATATATCGTTATAAAGCCTTGGCCAGAAAAGGCCGCATCGAGTTGTCGGTGACGCCTTATGCCCATCCGATCATGCCATTGATGCTCGAGATAGACAGCGCCCGCGAAGCGATGCCGGGCGTAACTTTGCCGGCTATTAGCCATTACCCCGGCGGTGAAGAGCGGGTGCGTTGGCATTTACAAAAAGGCTTGGCGACTTTTCGGCATTTTTTCGGTTTCGAACCGCAAGGTTGCTGGCCGTCCGAGGGTAGTATCAGTCAGCGGACTTTGCAGGTGTTAGCTGATTTCGGTTTCAAATGGGCGGCCAGCGGCGGCAATGTCTTGCATAACAGCATACGTGCCAGCGCGACTGGTGAAGCGGTTCCTGTGCATCGACCCTTCAAATTGGGTCCCGCGGAGATCGCCTGCTTTTTTCGCGACGATGGTTTGTCGGATTTAATCGGGTTCGAATATTCAAAATGGCACGCCGACGATGCGGTGGCCGATCTGATTCAACACTTGGAAAATATCGCCGATTATGAACTCCAGACGCCCTTGGTTTCGATAATCATGGACGGCGAAAATGCTTGGGAATATTTTCCGGATAACGGGTATCATTTTCTTAGTGCGCTGTATAAGCGGCTTAGCGAACATCCCCGTATCGAATTAACCACTTTTTCTGACTATCTGGATAGCGCGGTTCCCCAAGCCGGATTCTTGCCGAAATTGGTGGCGGGTAGTTGGGTGTATGGTACGTTTTCGACCTGGATTGGCGATGCCGATAAGAACTGCGGCTGGGATATGTTGGCCGATGTCAAAATCGCTTTCGACAAAGCTGTCGCCAACGGCAAACTCTCCGAGCAACAACTGGCTGTCGCACAGGTGCAACTGGGTGTCTGCGAGGGATCGGATTGGTTTTGGTGGTTCGGTGATTATAATCCCGGCGAAGCAGTCAGCGATTTTGAAAAACAGTATCGGCTTAATTTGAGCAATCTATATCGTTTGCTGGGTGAAGAACCTCCGCCGTATCTGGCTTTGTCGTTTACGCAAGGCAGCGGCAGTCCGGCGATGGGTGGCGCAATGCGGCGCGGTATTCAAATATAATAAAACGGAACAAACAACATGGGTGCTCTCTTGGATAAACGCCGTGCAGGTGTTTTGCTACACATAACATCGCTCCCGGGCCGTGGAGAGTGTGGTGATTTGGGTAAGGAAGCCTTCAATTTTGTTAATTTTCTACATGATATAGGCGCCACTGTCTGGCAGACCTTGCCCTTGGGCATGACGCATGGCGACGGTTCACCTTACCAGTGCTTGTCGGCACATGCCGGCAATCCTGCCTTGATTAACATTCAATGGCTGGCCGATAAGGGCTGGCTGCAAACCACCGACCGTTGCGGCGATTGCCATACCAATGCGGAATACACCAAAAGCTGTTTGGTAACGAAAGCGTTCTATGGTTTTCAAAGCTTGGCTGATGCCGAGCAGCAACACGATTTCAAACAGTTTTGCGTGGAAAAGGCTGATTGGCTGGATGACTTTGCCTTGTTTATCGCTTTGCGTAATGTGTTCGGGCATAAAAGCTGGAATCAATGGCCGGATGCTCTGAAGCAACGCGAGCCGAACGCGCTGAACGAATCCAAGCAGTTACTGAAGGCTGTGATCGAAACAATCAAATTCGAACAGTATGTGTTTTTCCGGCAATGGCATGAGTTGAAAGATTACGCGGCCAAGCACGGCGTGCTGATGTTTGGCGACATCCCTATCTTTGTGTCGTACGACAGTGCCGACGTTTGGGCGAACCGTGCGGTATTCAAACTTAACGATTTGGGGGAAATGGATACTGTGGCCGGCGTGCCGCCCGATTATTTCTCAGAGAATGGTCAGCGTTGGGGTAACCCGCATTATGACTGGAAATATTTGCAGAAAACCGGCTTTAAATGGTGGCTGGACAGGATTAAATCCCAGTACGAAATGTTCGATATTTTACGAATCGATCATTTTCGCGGCTTGGAAGCGGCGTGGGAGATTCCGGCCAGTGAGCATACTGCAATCAATGGACGTTGGGTTAAAGCGCCGGGTGCAGAATTGTTAGCGGCCATTCAGGAACAATTTGCCTGTTTGTCCTTGGTGGCAGAGGATCTAGGCATTATTACTGAAGAAGTAGAAGCCTTGCGCGACGATTTCGATTTGCCGGGCATGAAGATTTTACAGTTTGCGTTCGGCGACGACAGCCGCAATCCTTATTTGCCGTGTAATTATCAGAAAAATAGCGTGGTCTATACCGGTACTCACGATAACGATACCACCCTGGGTTGGTTCGAAGGGCTTAACGACGGCGAGAAACAGCGTATATACGATTATCTCGGCTGGTCCAGCCTACCCATGCCCAGCGCCTTGATTCATGCCGCGTTCGGGTCGGTTGCCAATCTGGCGGTGATTCCGATGCAGGATATTCTGAAATTGGGATCGCCCGATAGAATGAACACGCCAGGCACAACCGAAGGAAATTGGCGCTGGCGGTTCGATTGGTCGCAGTTAACCGATGATAAAGCCGGACATTTTGCGCATTTGGTTAGACTGTTCGGACGCTAAACCTTAAAGGGCGTTTCAATCGTCGTCTTTTTTGCCGGTGTCTGTGGGAATCGGCAATACAGCGATGTCGTAACTTGCGATGATGGCCTGGATTTTGTCCAAGTTTTTGTCGATCAAATCATTTAGTTGTTGCTTGCGTTTGTTGTCGCCTTGGCGCAAGCCCATGGCTATTGAAAAATCAAACTTCAAGCCCGGTGAAGATTGCATAGGTATCGCAATATAGCTGCCTTTGGGGGCTTGCGATTGCACATATCCCGCCATTGGCCCCCAAAGTATCACCATGTCTATTTTTTTGGCACGTAGGTCTTTTTCGATTTGCATCGCGGTGTTGTGTTCGCTGTCTCCGGTCATGCTCTGGTAGGGAATCCCTTGCTCAAGCAAACCACTTTTTTGCAGCCATTCAGTGCCTGGGCCACGGTCGAACATCGCTATTTTCAGCTTTTCCTGTCTGTCCAGCGGGAGATTGGCTAGTTGTACGCTGTCTTTAATATCGTCCCAGCCGCGGCCTTTGGCAATCAGCAACACATAAGTCGAGTGGAAGTAGGGTTTGCTGGTGTCGGTAAGATCGTAACCGGCCGGTACGCCCATCACCACATCGCATTTAAAACCTTCGCCGTTATCGTTTTCGGCCTTCAATGTGTTGCGGATAAAGCCGATTCTTTCCGGTAGCCAGGTATATTCCAATTCCTGTCCTAACTGTTCGGCAAATAGGGCGGCAATTTTATTTTCGTAGCCGGTTTGTTCTTTGGTCGAGTAGGGCGGGTTTAGCGGATCGGCGCAAACCCGGAATTTGTCTTGGGCATTCACGGAAATAGTGGATATAGCCAAGGTCGCCGTCATTAACAGTCTTGAGGCGGTTGAGAACATTTTCATCGCAGTTTCCTTTTAGCTGGGGTCTATACGTAAAAAAGCCTTGG
>NZ_JANIBL010000056.1 GCF_024505055.1 Methylomonas rosea | reverse complement strand
CCGCGGCATACAGCCTGACGCCGGCTTCGCCAACCCAGACCAGCAAGGTTCCGGCCCTGGCCGCCAACGCGGCGGCGTGATGCGAAACGCGGGTGCCGGGTTCCAGCATGATGCAAGCGATGGAGCCGACCGGGATATGGGTGCGGATGCCGGTTTCGTCGATGACGACGAAGGCACCGTCCTTGACGTCGATCTGGCCTTTTTCGATAAAGACCATGGAGACGCGTTCTTTCATGGCGATGGGTTTTAGGGGTGGGAGCATGAGGTGGCGCTAATTAAAGTCGGGCAGTTGTAACAAGCGTTCGCTACGCCATACCCTGATTACATGAATTGTCTGATCTTCCAACCAATACACCATGCGAAAAGGCGAATGAATTAGCTCGCGTCTATTGCGTTCGGCAAATTCCAGAAGCATCCGGCCGATTTCAGGATGATCAACCAAGGTTTCGACATGAGCTACGGTGTCTGCAACAAAGTTATCGCCGATATGCGGCACGCCTTGTTGCAGATAATACGCTTTACTGTCTATGAGGTCGTTGAATGCGGAATCGGCAATCAGCAGGTTCATTTAGCCGATACCCAGTTTGGCTTTAACCTCAGCCAACTCCATGCTTCGGCCATTTTTAACATCCATCAGACATAGGGCAACGGCTTTCATAAAAGCCCGCTCTTCCTGATTTTTTTCGTAGCCATCCAAGTCTTGTACCACGGCGACACCGCCACGACGGCTGGTTAAAAGCACTGGCAGGTGTGTTTCTTTTACGTGATTGACTACTTTGCCTGGATTGATTTTTAAGTCGCTAAGCGGAATGACATCTTCGGAAAATTTGATGTTCATGGTACTTACTCGTAGTGTTTTTTACGGTTTGACTTCAGCAGCTGTTAACAGGTGTAGCAGATTGCCAACATTTGCGGAAGGCTCATAAAGGACAAACCATTTAGAAACTTAATTCGGACGGCATCAAGTCTGATAAACGTCACGCCGGTGGCCGATTGCCACCACGAGTATTTTGAGTTCACCTTCATCGATGGTGTAAATGATGCGGAATCGCCAACCCGGATACGATAACGATCAACAACCGATTGCAGCTTTTTAACGCCCGGTGGCCTTGGATTGTCGGCCAAATGTTGAACGGCAACATAAATGCGCTTTTGAACATCTTTCGGAAGTTTAGAAAAGCTTTTTTCAGCGCTAGTCTTGTAGGCAATTTTATAGGCCATATTTAGCTTTGAGCTCTTCGGCGCTTATTTCTCCCGGCTCCTGCAATGCCCGTTCGGCTTGTTCGATGTCGGTTTTGTCTTCAATGTATTCATCCAGCAAACGGTCCAAGAATGTCGAAATGCTAACACCCGCGGCCCGTGCGGCCTGAATGATGCGAGTTTCGATAGGTGCTGGTAATTCGATCATGGCTTAACCTCCATTGATAATTTCACGAGCATGGTACTACGCGTCGAACCATCAGCAAACCACAGCCAAACGCCTTGGCGCGACCCAAGCCGTTAAACAGAATTTCGCGGAATTTTTCAGGGTCGGTGATTTGCAGTTCGCCGGTGAAATCGACGGAGCTGAAGCCAGCTTTTTCGCCTTTTTTATCTGTTTTTTGTGGCAGGCTGTGCCAAGCGTAGGCGCTGTTTTGTACTGTAAACAAGCCGCTTTGATCCGTTACCAGGGCGAATCCGTGACCTTCGCCCTGTTCGACCAGCCAATTTTGCAAAGCTTGATCAATTTGCGCTTTGATGGCCCATTCCAACTTGTCGGATAAGACCGAAATTTGTGTCAACCGCTCTGCATACAACGGATTGGTACACAGTAATTCGGTCAATCGCTTTTCCAGAACCGCACCGCCTTGATTTAACAGCAACTGTTTAAGCACTGCCTTACTTGGATTAGCCGGTATTGATTGTTGCAAACTGCATTCGTTAATCAGGGCCTGTAAAAAACGCCGTTGCTCGTGCATCACTACATCGTGATGTACGCGCTTTTTGGTGATTTTCTCCTTGAGCCCTTTATCTTTGCGCTGCTTTGCGTGTTTGATTTGCTCGTCTTCGCCGCGCGCCACTTTAACCTGCACGACCGGATTGGCACGCAAACTAAACGACAGCACATCCCCTTTTTGCAAAGTCGGCTGATAGGTTTTACTCTCAACTTCAAACAATGAGTTTTCCACCTTCAGCGGTTCGACTTGCGAAACCAGATAATAAACCGGCTCACCGCGTACCGATGGCGAAGGCCCTAACTGTTCGCGGGCGATTTCTTCGCGATACAAAAAGGTTCTGGCTTCTTGATTGGGAAACAAACGCCATAACATGCGATGCACGGCGTATTGATCGTATCTGAGCATGTCGGCCAACTCCGACAGCTCGTTAATGCCGGGGCGGATTCTGATTCTGGAAAAGTACATTACTCACCTTCCTGATAAAAATGGTGTTCCTGACGCGGCGCAAACTGCCAGCGTTTACGTGATGTCGGCTGATCGTGGCGAACGCGGGTCTGGCGGCGGATTAAATCCTCATCGCTGGAAAAATCGTTTTCCGTCCCTTCCCAGTAGTAATGCCGCTGTTTACCGACATTTAACCAATATCCATCTTGCTGGGTTAGTTGCCCCAAATCGCCGTCGGTCGATTTTTGCGTGAGCAAGGGTTTATGCCGGTAGGCCTTAAACGCCGCCAACAGATTGGCCTGATTCGGCAGCAGTTGCGGGTTTAACGGTGCCGCCAGCGGACAGGATTTGCGCCCCAAATACAGGTGAAATACCGGATTGCGCAATTTTTCTTCAATCTGCGACAAGCTGAACGGCGCAGCCTCCAAAGCCCGCAAGGCCACTACCGCCAAGGCATCGCTGCGGTATTCGCGGCTGGACAAAATGGTGCCTAGTCGCTCTTTGCCCAACACCAGTTCGTCACGGCGGGTACGGTAGACAAACTTGCCTGCCGAATCCGGCACTTGCGCCGTGTGGTAATCGCGCAGCAATTGGCCGGTGCTGAACACTTCCACAGCAACGTGGTAGCCTTGCTGCAAGGCGACTTGTTGAGTTTCGTCACTACGCTCTATGCCCAGCGCCGCACCGATCAATCCCAATATTGCCGACTTGCTGGGATAGTTGGCGCTATGCCGGCTTTCGCCGACGGCGATCTCGCCCCAACTGGCCAACGGGCCGTATAAACGGAATAACAGAAGATCCATGATCGGCTCCTATTGGCCGACGAAATCGAGTAGTTCGGCTAACGATCCTTGACGCTCTGGGACATTGAGTTGATAACGCGCGTCGGCGCAAGCGCCATAAACCGCATCAAAACTGTCGTTTTGAGCTAGCAAGGCTTGGATTGCCGCCGCTTCGTCGCAGTGATTGATGGGCTTTAAATACGCCACCGACAAGGAGCGCGGTTGCTGTTCGCCTTTTTCCGCCAGTACAAATGATGCATAAGCACGCGAGGCAAAGCTGTTTTGCTTGCCTTCCGGCGCAACTTTGACGGCAGCTTCGATCAAGGCGCGAACCGCTTGGTTGGCTAATGCTTCGTTGCCATCCAGATTTTTAATCAGCAAATCACGGTTGATACAGATATAGGCGTAAAACAAACCGGCGGCGAAGCGGGTTTCACCGATGTGGGCTGCGCCCATGTCGTCTTGGCCGTTATTCAGATCGTCTACAGCTGTGAAGTAATCGTCTTCAATCACCACAGGATGTACGCTGATAGCGTGGGCCACTTGGCAGGCTGCTTCGATATTAAACGCCGGGCTGGACGCCAACATGCGACCAAACAAGGCAATATCTACCGCTTGCTGGTTGACACGTAATAAATTGAGTTCCGCTTTCTCCGGCTCGCGCTGTTCGGCGATCAGTGTTGCCGTCAATCTGTCCAACGCTGCCCGCTCAGCAGGGCTGACGTGCACCAATTGTTCGATTTCCAATTCCGCCAACGGGTCACTTTTATCCGCCTTTTTTAACGCGCCGAAGACACCGGCAATCGCTTTTGTCCATTCCTTGGCATCCTTATCTTTGACCCCACCCGCCAGCAGTGCGTTATAAATCTCTAACCCAAGTAATTTAGTCCGGGTGCCTAAATGGCTACCGACAGCGGCTTGAAACAAATCGGCAGTCCGCCAAGTTCTTTTTAAACATTGCGACGAAACCCGTAGCCGATCATAACCACCCATTTTGGCGGTTTTCGGGCTGCCTTGATCGTCGCGATTCAGGTTGGCAGGTGGGTAAGCAGTCAGCAAATGTAATTGAATGAAACGGCTCATGTAATTCTCTCCTTGAGTTAGTTTTTCGGGGTTGGCACAGAGAAATAGTCGGTAGCCCAGCGCACGGCCAGACGGTCTTTAGGATGGCGTCCCAGCGGTTGGCTGAATTCTTTATGCCAATGGATGATGTCATTGGTTAATGCCAGCACGTTTGTGGATTTACCCAGCAAACGAATGGCGCGCAGCATGCGCCGATAGAAATCTTCAACGGTCGGACTTTTTTGCAATTGCTGAAAACGTAATTCGCTCATGGGCGCTTTGCTTTTGCCTTCAGTTGGCTTGGCCAACTGAGTAGCAAAGCTTTCCGCGGCGTTATTCGTTTCAACATGCGCCAACAGACCTGCTATCGCCGCCGCTACCGGTAAACGTTGTTCGGTTGATAGTTTTTGTGGAAAGCCGTCCGGCATTTGATGCAAAAAACGGAAAAAGGCGTCCGTTAATAAAATATCTTCCGGCGCTTCTGCGCGGCGCAATCGCGCGCGGTCACCACGATTACCTCCGCGGTCACCATCATCGCCGTTTAACCAGCGATGCCATGTCAATAACGCTTTTTGTTCGTCCTGCATTAGAAAATAGTAATTACTCATTTAGGCTGCCTCCTCCGCATTGGCATGGGCTTTTAACTGCTTGATGATTTTGTTGCCACGAAAACGACCCAACATGGCTTTTTTGGCGTTGACGATACGTTTCAAATCAAGGTCTTCCGGTGTCGCTGTCAGGGTTGCGGTCTCGAACACTAGAATCATTTTGCTCATCAGGGTGTTCAACCAACTAACGTAGTGTTCGGCAGGTACCAACCGGGTATCTACTGGCAAAACGGCCAACCGTTCCAACAGGCAGAAGAACTCAGCCTCGGTCGCTTGCCAAAATTGCGCATCGATTTGGCTCATATCGCCTTTGGCATCTTCCGGGCGACGAAACCAAGCGGCTTTGACTTCGCCGCGAAGAATCTTCACGGTTTCCCGTGCAGCGTCGATTAACTCGCTCGTCCAACTGGTCAAATTGCTTTGTTGCTGTTCAGACAGGTAGAACACCGGAAAACGCGTCTCGTACCAACACCGCGCCTTCATTGATTTCTTTTCATCCATGTCATAACCGAAACACCACAGCGCTGCACCGCCTCTGTCCGCCAGTTTGCGCCCTCTATCCCGGTTGTAATGTTGAACGAGTTTGGCGGCCCTATCGCCATTGGTTTCATCCTGTAGCGCCAATCCCAACCAATGCCGGTAGCCCAAACCGCCTTGCTGGCCTTTCAGTGACAGCGGCGGATTAACCTTTTTGGGATCGTGGCGGTAAGGCGTTAACGGATGCTGCCAAGCACCGTCGTAATTAGTACCGTAATTTTTGGTGCAATATTCGCGAAATATCGAATCTGCCGGGCTTCCGCACAAATCGCAGACAGCCGATTCGCAAGTTGTAATCAAGCGCATTCGGCGCGGCATGCCCCAGTAGGCGTGTAGCGGATGAACATCACCCGGCATGGTCATTTGTCCTTTTTCAGAAGTCCGCGTTTTGCCCAGCCAAGGCAAAACGCTGACGTTCACGTTATCCGCCGAATCGTGGTCTTCCTGGTTGAGTACGTTCAACCACAGTTTTTGCCACAAAGTCGTTTGCGTTGCTTTGGGAATAACCAAGGTCGTTAACGGCCCACCGCCACGTAATCCGGCACGATGACCGCGACCTCCACCCGGCGCATTGGTTTGTAAGGTAAATAAAGCGCTAGCCGCACAGCTTGGGCAAAGCTGATTCGCCGAACCGCGTTTGATGAAATGATCGAGATTGTCTTTCAGGGTTTTGCCGCCAGGGGCCTCGATCAACAGCGCCGCAATCGGTTTGGCTTCGCCATCAGGCAAATCGAAATCCTGCAAAAATGCCGGGCCTTGCTCGCTAGTCAATTCAAAACAAGGAGCGAGTTTGTCTAAACTGGCTTGTAACACGGTTGCGGACGGTGGCTGTTCCCAATATTCCAGCCATTGATCTTCGTCCTCGGGTGCAAAATTGGTTTGCAACAAGCCAATCAGAAACTGGTACAACGCACCCTGAAAGTCCGGCCTTGGCGCGGTGATTTCAATCACTGGGTTTTCGGTTTCGGCGATTTGCCACGGGGCGATACAATCGGATTGGCCGTTTTGACGAATGACCGGTATCCATTGATCGGTAATCAAATTCATGCATTTTCTCCTTTCTGGGTTTGCCAACCGCCTTCGGCGCTGTAGTAATGTTGGGTCGTTGCTGTCAGTGGAAAAACCTCCAGCCAACGCAAGGCTTGGTGTTCGGTTTTTAGCGCTTCTATCTGCTGCTTTAACTCGTCCGGTATTTGCTGGCTGGCTTTTTTCCATTCGCGCTCCGGCAGCTTGATGGTGCTCATTGCCCAGGCGTACTGTTTAGCATCCGCATAGGGTTTGAGTTGGCTACCGCTCAATACGGCCAAGACTACCGAAATGCTTTCTTCTTCGGTCAGGCGCGTGGGGATTCGGGTTTCCTCGTCCCAGTCATCGCTGCTTTTTCGGGTGTAGCCCTTGTCCAATTTCAACACATTCAAGTCAGCCATACCTTTCTGCATCATGTCCTTGCCTTCGGCCTGAAGAGAAGCCTGTTGCAGCGATTCTGGAATTTGGTCTTGTGCTTCGTCCGAATAAACCCCTTCAATCAAATCCCGCGCATCGTCCGGCATACTGAAACCAGCCGCTTTTTCCAATAATCGCGCAGACAACCAAAGCTGACCGACATGCGGGTAAACCGCTTGAGTGCCGGCATGATCGGTCTTAAGCCAATCACTGGCAGCATCTTCATTTGGCGCAGGTGAATACAGGTAGAACACCGGTATTCCACGCCCGTCCTCGGCATCTGTTTCGCGCTGGCGATTGCCTAGAACATCGCGGATATGGCGGCGCAAGCGGCCCGCGCGTTGAATCAATAAATCAATCGGCGCAAGGTCGCTGATCAATACGTCGAAATCCAAATCCAGAGATTGCTCCACCACTTGAGTGGCAATCAGGATTTGACCTTTGCGGCTTGCATGGCTGGACGTTTCGCCGAAGATTTGCAAAGTACGATTTTCAATGGTTTGACGGTCGATCATCGCAAAACGACTGTGAAACAGACTCAACTGCTCGGCAGGTACGCCGCTACCCAGCAATCGTTGATACGCCTCACGCGCAGACTTAACGGTGTTGCGTATCCAGCAAACACATTGACCTTGCTGGTTGGCCTGCAAAATCTTGTCGATCACTTCATCCTGGCTGTCTAGCCGCGCAACCTTGACGGTGCGCTTGACTTCCGGGCGGGTGTCGATTGGGGTGTCGATTGGGGTTTCGGTTTGCTGCGCCGGAACATGGGTTGCCAACGGATACGCGGCTGGATCAGATAAATTGGGCACCGGCAAATCCAGCCCGCGCTGAAATGCCGCCACCAGTTTTTCGCGCAGATTTTGCGGCAAGGTAGCCGATAACAAAATCGCGCTTCCGCCTTGACGGGCATGGGCTTGTAGCAAGGCCGACAACAGCTTTTGCATATAGCTGTCGTAGGCGTGGACCTCATCCACCAGCAATATCTTGTTTGCCAAGCCCAACAGGCGTAACGATTGATGTCTGGCGGGCAATACTGCCAATAAGGCTTGATCCAGCGTACCGACACCGACATCGGCCAATAAGGCTTTTTTGCGACTATCCGCCACCCAGGCATTGCAATAGGCGGTGGCGCTGAGCTCCTGCTCGTCCGGGTTTTTGCCGGTTTGGTAATCGGCATCGGCATGGTGTTGTTCCGATAACAGCACCGAGTCACGAAAAGCTTGCGACAACTCTCGCGCACCATGCGCCAACACCAGCGAGGGCTGTTCAGCCGGTTGATAAAAGCCGCGATAAACCTTGCCCAAGCGTTGATACATGGCGTTGGCGGTCGCCATGGTCGGCAAGCCAATGTACAAGCCTTGCGCCAAACCGTTTGCAATCAGGCGTTGCGCCAGAATCAGCGCGGCTTCGGTTTTTCCGGCCCCGGTGACGTCTTCCAAAATAAACAACTGCGGCTGGTCGGTTAATGGCTCATCAACGGCGTATTGCTGCAAAGGGGTTGGCTGCTGAATAAATGGGAACAGGGTTTGTACGGTTTGAAACTGGCCCGCAAGCGGTGGCTTCGGTAATCCGGCAAGTGCTTGTTCTGCCTCGGGCAAGGCTATCGTTTGCCAATAGTCGGCAAGTGGCATCGGTTGGTCCCAATAGGCAAAATGCTCTTGATTCGACCCTAGCCAATCGGCGAGAACGGCTATTCCGGCCAATTGCCACGAAACCGGTTTAAGGCGCGTTGCGAGACTTTTTTCCATCAATGGCTGAAAGTCGAAATTCGGTAACAAGCATTCGAGCACCGCTTGCAGGTAGTCGAATGCGGCTTGTTCGTCGTCAACTTTGAAGAAATTAGGGATTCTGACACGCTCCAGTTTGGGCGGCATGCCATGATGGCCGGTGACGATTTCCAGCCACGGATCAATTTTGGCTGCCCATGCGTTGTTTTCGGCATCGTATTTAGCCAGCTTTTCTTGCAATACCTCTCGCCACAATGCGAAGCCCAAGCTATCGTGGCGCTCCGCATAAGGCATACCGGAACATGGCTTTACCAATTTCTCCGACAAGTCCGATCTCAAGCCCTGAAACGCGCGCGCAAACTTGCCCAAATCGTGTAATGCCAGACAAAGCGTAAACCAGCTTTTAAGCCATTCCGGTTCGACTTGCAGTTGCGCGGCCAATTGCTTGCAGATTGGTTTATCCGGCGCTAACCAATACCTCCCCACCGCCGCCACATCCAAACAATGATAAGGCAACAAATGGTACGCCACGCCCTGTTCGGCTTCCGGTTTGGCTTTACCCCAATAGCGATAGTAGCTGGCATGGTTGGTCACTGTTTTTGCTTCCTTAGTCGTTTGTGTGGGTCACTTTTTGGCTTTTTAACACTGCTTGGTCTCAAAACCCGAGACTGAGAATTTTTTTTCGTTAGCCTGTTAATTTTTCACTGGCTCCACGCCATTGATTCAGCCATACACCCCCAACATTTTTCCAACTTCCATTTTGACCAATTTGCGCAAAAACTCCGGTTCGACAACTTCCACTTCCGCGCCGTATTTCAGAATGTCCATCAACAGTTCTTCGTGGCGGTTGAAGGGGATGCTTAGCTGATAACGGCCGTCGGCCAGCCATTGGCTTTGTTGCTGACTGTGCCAGTGTTCATCGGCCACCCAGTGCGCGGCCCGTGGGCTGAAGTTGAGAATGGCAGTGTATTTGGCGGTGCCGGCGAAGATGCCGTAAGCCGAGCCGTAGTGTTGGTGCAGTCGGTCGGGGTCGATCATGTGTGCAACTTGGCCGGACGGACTGGCGGTCTTGATGCGGTCCAGGGCGAAAGTACGCGGCTCGTTGCGGCTGTGGCAATAAGCGTCGAGATACCAGTTGTCTTTGTACAGCACCAGATTTTGCGGGGAGACGGTGCGCTGGCTGACGTGATTGTCGCTGCGGGCATGGTATTGGATGCACAGTTGCTGCCGATTGAATAGTGCTTGCACCAAGGTTAGAAACAGTTCGTCGTTGCGGCCACGGTAAGCTTGGCTAAGAATTTTGATGCGATCTAGCTGCGGCGATTTGACACCCGGCGAGCGATTTAGCAGTTTTTCCAGGTGGTCGCGGAGTTGGCCGATTTCGTTACGCAACAATCCCGGCGCCAGGTTACCGAGCAGGTGCTGGCAGGCGATTAGGGCTTGCAGCTCTTCGGCCGTGAGCCAGATGCCTGGCAGTTCAAAAGGGTGACGAGGGTCGTCGCGGTCATAATAGTACCCGCCAGCGCTTCGGTCGCAGAGCAACGGCGCGTTCAGGCGGTCGCGCAAGTCGTCCACCAAGCGCTGGCGGGTGGCTTTGGAGCAAGCCAGTTCTCTGTCTATTTGTGGTCCTGAAATCGGCGTGCGCCGGTTTTTGAGCAGGCTATGGAGTTTGACGATTTTATCGAAGTGCTGCATGGCTAAAATCTCTATCCCTGATGATTTGTCACTAACATCTTAGACCAGCTTTCCAAGCACGAGAGGCCTGCCGGAAATAAAACATCAATAGCACTCCGGCCCTAATTTACATCGACCGATTATTGGCAGAGTGGAACCAATTGGTTAAGCTTATGGTCAGCGCTGACGCTATTGGATAATCGGCGCTGCGCGAGCCGCGAAATTGGCTATCTTTACTAACAAGGAATGTCATGAAACAGACCATTAGTTTTGTCACACTAGGCGTTACCGACCTGGAACGGAGCCGTCGCTTTTACCAGACGCTGGGCTGGCAAGAATCGTCCGGCAGCCAGGAAGACGTAGCATTCTTTCAGGTGGGGAGCATAGCCTTTGCCTTGTTTGCCAGGGAGTCGCTGGCGGACGATGCGAACATATCGTCTGAGGGATCGGGCTTTCCCGGATTTTCCCTGGCTCACAACGTCGCGTCGGAGCAGGACGTCGACACAACATTGTTAGAAGCGGTTTCGGCCGGCGGCAAGCTGATTCGTTCTGGCGAAAAAGCCGCTTGGGGCGGCTTCAGGGGCTATTTTGCCGACCCCGATGGCTTCCTTTGGGAGGTTTGCTTCAATCCGTTCTTCCCACTAGACCAGCATGGCTTTGTGCAACTGCCAAACTAATCTATGACTTGAATTTTTATTTATAAACAACTGCAACCCTTAATATTCAAATAACGGCAAATAAGGCCATATAACCTCAACAAAATGAAATTTAGAGTTTTTCTCCAAAGACTATCCAGCCCCCGCGTTAGAAGACGATTAAAAATTGGCCTGTCCGTGTGGGGCGTGGCAATTGCAATTAGTCTGATATTTAAGTTTGCTTATGATATTGGTTATTTTAAAGCGCAATCGTTAATAAACGATAAAAACACGGCAACACCTAATACAACCCAGATACTGACTATAGAATCCGCTCAACGCATAGTATCCGGGGCTCTAAAAGAAGACCCTGACTATCCCAAGACAATTGTGACCCAGGTTATTGATAACAACCAAAAGCTGGCGACTATTATTGTCGAAAATAATAAGCAAAGAAAAATAGGCTGGATTATCGATATGCGCTTGTTTTTTATCGGCGATTTATTCAATGACAACGGCTATAACTTAACCGAATCGATTGAGCATCAGCATAATATTAGTAGAGGCGAAAACTAATTGGTTATGATGTGCAGCTATAGAAAACTATCAGTATCGGCACCAGTCATAATATAAATACTGATTTACCTGATTAGCGGAGCCGCTAGTCAGGCTATTGAGAGCCGCGGGACAAGCTGCTACCATCCGCTGACAATATCCTCATTGACATATCTCTGTGTGATATCCCTGTTGCTTCCACACAAAATCTCATCGGATTTGAGGACATAAACATGCCGATTATTGCGTACCAATCCCTTAACTCCAATTCCAGCACGGACCACGGTATCAGCGCATCCAATTCTCAGCACTTCACGAGAATGACGCACGACCAATTGGCTATGAACTCTGACCCTTGGAATCTGGTTCTGCCCACTGCACCGGATATTTCACCGGACATTCCGGTGCAAGGGCCCGCCGAACTGCGTTCGACAGCGTCGTCCGGATACATGGATAAAGGCCAGCACAGCAACGACAGTTTCTCGAGTATGGTTGCCAATAAGGTCCGGCAAATTTACCAAAACCTGATACGCGCGTTCGGCGGCGTCGATTTGCTGGTGTGCGGCGAACTGGATAGCAGCCATTCGGACTGGACATCCATGCAAAGCAACGCCGGACAATTGATTCATACATCCTCGCCTGCCAAGGCCTGCAATTGCTTTAGTGTCCATTCAACTAACGGCACGGCCAACAAGTTTCTGGGCGAAGGCGACGGCTGGTTGGCGGTGGCCTGTCACAACATCATCGTGGTATTCGTACACGTGCCCAATTCCATCGCCAAAAGCGAAGATAGCCTGATGAGCTATTACCAGAAAATTAATAGCGTGGTGATTCAAGTCGGACTGGGTCCGATTGACGTGGTGATGGGAGACACAAATCAGCCGACTAACGATTTTACGGCCAGGGTGCTTAGTCGAGCGTTGGGCATCAAATTTAGCGACGCCCACGCTGGCGGCAGCATAAATCCGTTCGACTCACATCAACGCAGTTTTGACGGGACTAACAGCACTGCCACTAAAAAATACGATGTGGCCGTGTATAACACCACCAGCCTAAAACTGGCGGAGGTGGTCTACCTGTCGCAATCGACGCCGGTTACCGGAGGCGGCAGATATTCAGCCGCTGTTACCGATCACATGGGTATTGGTTTGCGAATAGAAAAATAATCGGCATTTCGTGCATTTATCTCTTGGATGAGGCCCTATCCGCGCAAATGCCCATCCCCACAAGCCACCCATTTATAGGTGGTGAGCTCATCCGGCCCAACCGGGCCGCGCACATGCAGTTTGTCGGTGCTGATACCCACCACCGACCCCAAGCCGTAATCGCCGCCACCCGACAAACGGGTCGAGGCGTTGATCATCACCGATGCCGAATCCACTTGCTCTTCAAATAGCCGCGCCAGGCTCAGGCTTTGCGTGACGATACCGTCGGTGTGACCGGAACCGTAGTGATTGA
This sequence comes from Methylomonas rosea, assembly GCF_024505055.1. GTDB lineage: Bacteria > Pseudomonadota > Gammaproteobacteria > Methylococcales > Methylomonadaceae > Methylomonas > Methylomonas rosea. Next base: position 21,123 of record NZ_JANIBL010000056.1, on the reverse strand, counting down.
TATGGTCTATGGCTTGTTGAATGCCGGCCACGATCTTCACCGACAGGATAGGCGCCAGGTATTCGCTATGCCAGTCTTCTTCCGTTGCCTGGGCAATATCGGGTAACACTTTTTGGGTTTGTTCGCAGCCGCGCAGTTCGATGTGGTTTTCGGCAAATGCCGTTTGCAGCAGCGGCAATAGCTGTGCGGCGCATGCGCTGTCCACCAGCAAGGTTTCCAGCGCGTTACAAACCTGCACGCTTTGGCATTTGGAATTAACCGCCAGCGCGACCGCCTGCTCCGGATCGGCATCGGCGGCGAGATACAGGTGGCAAATACCGTCGTAATGCTTGATGACCGGAATCCGCGTGCCTTCGGCGATGCGCTTGATCAAGCCCTTGCCGCCGCGCGGAATCAACACGTCGATGTATTCGTCCATTTTCAACAGTTCGCCGACCGCTTCGTGGCCGGGCGTGCGGATGATTTGGATTGCATGTTCCGGCAAGCCGGCTGCGACTGCGCCAACAATCATCGCATCGGTGAGTATCGCATTGGTTTGCAGCGCTTCCGAACCGCCGCGCAAGATCACCGCATTCCCGCTTTTGATACACACCCCGGCGGCATCTGTGGTGACGTTGGGGCGCGACTCGTAAATGATACCGATCACGCCGATCGGCACCGATTTTTTGTAAACCCGCAGCCCGGCCGGATTGGTATGGCCGGTCAGTATCCGATTCAGCGGGTCCGGCAACTGCGCGACTTTTTTCAAGCGCGACAACATGTAATTAAAGGTTTTGTCGTCTATCGTCAGCCGCTTGACCATCGCATCCGACTGCCCTTCGTCGCGGGCTTTGACGATTTCCTGGGCGTTGACATCCAACACCTGCTGCCTGACCGACTCCAGCGCCTCGGCCATTTTCGCCAGCGCCAGATTGCGCAGCGATTCGGAGGCCGACGCTAATTGGCGCGATGCGGCGCGGCTTTGTTGGGCGATGGTTTGGATGGTGTTGGTAGTCATGTTTTTCAGGATGATGGATTTTTTAGAGGAAGGATATTGATATCAGCATCTACACATTAACAACTAACCCAGATCAACTACACTTTCAACATATTCCAGGGAATGCAAATCATCAAAAAATTGTTGCAGATTTTCCATGTACTTTTTTGCAGTTTTGTTGCGCTGTTTTTGAATATTCAGAATGATGCTTTTGTCTGTAATCTCTTGAAACCATAGATCAAGATAACCACGATGCCCCCAGTCATCCTCCCCAATCTCATTTGCGTTCTCCGGCACAATCCCAAGATCACTACATAAACGGTTAACTTGCAGACAATCGGACTGCTTGAGACAAACTTTGAGACTATAAATTTTCGGTTCCAGAGGTTTCATTTATTTCTATCCTAAAGATATTAAATTGCATTCTGTGGTGCCACAACAGTTAGATTTAAGGCTTATTTGTATCATCATAACCAACGATTATTCAGCCCTTACGACTATTTAGCAGATTACCCTGAGAGCCCTTTGGAATAGCACTTAAATCGCCGCCCACTGCAATACCTACCGTCGCCATCTCACGTAGCTCCAACATTAAGCAAGCTGCGTTTCTCCCAATCCCAACATCCCACAACCTCATCCAAAACCACTTTAAAAGCCAAATGCTTTATCATTGGGCCAGGACACGTACGGAACCCCAATAATTACAATGAATAACACTCCGCAACCCACCGCCAAATCTTTGATTTCTCCCGTTATTTTATTCGCCGCAACGCTGTTTATCAGCGCCACGCTGATGTTCGTGCTGCAACCCATGTTCGGCAAGCTGTTGCTGCCGCTGCTGGGCGGCACGCCGGCGGTGTGGAATACCTGTATGGTGTTTTACCAAACGCTGCTGTTTCTGGGCTACCTGTATGCGCATTGGCTGAGTTCGCGGCTGGGCAGTCAACGGCAGATTCAGATTCATACCGCTTTGCTGGTTTTCAGCGTGATTGCGCTGCCGGTGGCGCTGCCGCCGGATGCCGCGCCGCCGACCGACGGCGATCCCACGTTATGGCTGGTGTGGACTTTGTTTCTAGCCATCGGCCTGCCGTTCTTCGTGGTCTCCACCACCGCGCCGCTGCTGCAAAAATGGTTTTCGCATAGTGGCCACCACAGCAGCGATGATCCTTATTATTTATACGCGGCCAGCAACGCCGGCAGCCTGTTGGCTTTGTTGAGCTATCCGTTTCTGATCGAGCCGAATCTGGGCCTCGCCAATCAAAGACTGATCTGGAGCGGCGGGTATATTGGCTTGTGCGCCTTGATTTTAGTCTGTGCGATCAGCTTCTGGCGCAGTCAAGCCGATAAGGAAGACGAGGATGTTTTAACTGATGTCGGCATTGAACCGCCATCGACAATTGAGCAGTTGCGCTGGCTGGCGCTGGCTTTTGTGCCGTCCAGCTTGTTGCTGGGCTTGACCCAATTCATCAGCACCGACATCGCCGCCGTGCCCTTGCTGTGGATTGTGCCGCTCACCTTGTATTTGCTGACCTTCATCCTGGTGTTCAGCACCTGGGCCGACCGCATCCGCCCCTGGATGTTGGCGGCGCAACCGGCGGTCTTGACGGTATTTATCGCTTACTCCTTCATCAACCCGGCCACCCTACCCTATTGGCTGGATTTGATTCTGCATTTAATGGCCTTCTTCCTGGCGGTGATGGTGTGCCACGGCGAACTCGCCAAAAGCCGGCCGCATCCGCAATACCTGACCCGCTTTTATCTGGTGATGTCCTTCGCCGGCATGCTGGGCGGTTTGTTCAATACCTTTGTTGCGCCGTTTATCTTTAATGCGGTGTACGAATATCCGATCATGATCGTCGCCGCTTTGTTGCTGCGTCCGGGCTTTTTCAACGGCAAATGGTTTTTGCAGCCAATCTTTCCAGTACTGGTATTGATCACCGGCCTGACCATTTATTTCACTACAGAACAGTTGTTCGACTACCTGGACTTGATCGGCGGTGCGCTGATTCTGCTGGCCGGTTTGAGTTATTCGCTGCGGCATAGCCCCATCGGTTTGGGCGTGTTGACCGGAGTGATTTTGCTGTTCACTCTGGGCTTGCACAGCATGGCGTCCAATACTCTCTATCAGGAGCGTACCTTCTTCGGCGTGATGTCGGTGCGCGACACTATCATTCCCGACGAAAATCAGCGGCCCGAGAAAGTCCGCGAGTTGTACCACGGCACCACCAAACACGGCGCACAACGGCTGACCGCCGCCAACGTCACCACGCCCTTGACCTATTACAGCCGTCCCGGTCCCATCGGCCAGCTATTTGCGGAATTTGACGGCGAAAACCAACACTGGCACATCGGCGCGGTGGGCTTAGGCGCTGGCGCGCTGGCCTGCTATACCAAGGAAGGCCAGCTTTGGAAATTCTATGAAATCGACCCGCTGGTGGTGGAAGTCGCACAAAATCCGGCCTGGTTTACTTACCTGAGTCGCTGTAACAAACAAGCGGAAATGATCGTTGGCGATGCGCGGCAATCGCTGCTGAAGGAAGCAGACGCCAGCTTTGACTTGTTGATCATGGACGCCTTCAGCTCGGACGCGGTACCGACGCATTTGCTAACGCGCGAGGCATTACAGCTATACTTCAGCAAGCTGAAAAACACCGGTTTGCTGGCGTTTCATATCACCAACCGCCACCTGGCTTTGAAAAAAGTGCTGGCCGACCACGTTAACGAATTGCATCTGGCCGCTTTGATGCAGGAATTTAAACCGGAAACCGATGTCCCTCTAGTCGTTGCCACCGACTGGGTGGTGATTGCGAAACAGCCCGAGCGCCTGCAACGCTTGCAACAAAGCCGGCTCGGACATTGGCAGAAACTGCCGCTGACGTTTGGTCTGCAACCCTGGACCGACGACTTCACTCATATTATTGGCATTTGGAAATAGGATAGTACATGCTCATTACGGACCTTGCCCAGCGTTGCGACGCCACCGCCCAGGGCGGCGACTCGACAACCTTTATTAATTCCGCGGCTGACATCATGTCCGCCCTTCCACATCAAGTTACCGTCCTCAGCGACGGCAAATACAAAAAATATTTAAAAGATTCTAAGGCCTCTGCCTGCTTTATCGCCGAGCAACTGGTAGACGGCGAAATCCCGGAAAACCTTACTCTCCTAGTCTGTAAAGACCCGGAAATCAGCTTTTTAAATGCGGTTAAGTTGCTACATCCGGAACCGGTGTTTAAACGCCAAGTTTCAGAGCATGCGGTTTTGGCCGACACTTCAACACTGGGTTATGACGTGCACGTTGGCCCGTTCGCCACCGTCGGCCAACAAAGCAGCATCGGCGACAGCAGTACTATCGAAGCCGGCGCCCGCATCGGCAATCATGTGATGATAGGCAAGCACTGCCATATCCACCCCAATGCGGTGATTTACGACCACAGCATCATCGGTAACAATGTGATTATCCACGCCGGAGCGGTAATTGGTGCCGATGGCTTTGGTTATAAATTCAGAGACAACCAACACGTTAAAGTACCGCATGTCGGTCATGTGGAAATTGACGATAACGTCGAGATCGGTGCCAACACCTGCATCGACCGCGGCGCGCTGGGCGCCACCCGCATCGGTGCCGGCAGCAAGATCGACAACTTGGTGCAACTGGGACATAACAATATCGTTGGCCGCAACGTGATTATCTGCGGCCAGTCCGGCATCTCCGGGTCCTGCATCATCGAGGACGGCGCCATCCTGGCCGGCAGTACCGGTGTGGCTGATCATGTCAAAATCGGTGCGCGGGCGGTGGTGATGGCCCGTAGCGGTATCTCCGGCGACATCGACCCCGGCGCGCAAGTGTTCGGCAGCCCGGCCAAAGACCGTAAAGTGGCGTGGAAAGAGTTGGCGGCTCTAGCAAAACTGCCGGAGCTGATGCAAAAATTTAAGGCGCTGGAAGCTCGGGTTCTCAAGCTGGAAGAGTAAACCGGCTGGTAGGGGCGATTTTAATTGTCCCTACAACTTGGCAAATTTCTATACAACTCAACAGGATCGAATCATGAACGACAAACAACGGGTCGCGGAACACGCCGCACAACACGTCAAACCGGGCATGATAGTGGGACTGGGCACCGGCTCCACCGCCAACTTCTTCATCGAAGCGCTGGCGCGTCGGCAAAACGAGGAAGACCTGAAGTTCAAGGTGGTTTCCAGTTCGGTAGTCAGCGCCAACAAGGCCAAACAACTGGGCTTGCCCCTGCTCGGTATGGAGCATATCGACGGCCTGGATTTATATGTCGATGGCGCCGACGAAGTAACTTCCGACCTGACTTTGCTGAAAGGCCGCGGTTACGATCTGGTCCGCGAGAAGTTATTGGCCAAGGCCGCCGACTCGTTTCTGGTGTTGATCGATGCAAGTAAAAAGGTCAAACGCATCGGTGAGAATTTTCCGATTCCCATCGAAGTTAGTCCGTTTGCCTGGCGCTTGGTGCAGCGTAGCGTCGCGGCGATTGGCGGCCACGGGTCGTTGCGACAAACTGCCAATCAGGACGGACTGGTGGTTACCTCGCACGGCAGTTTGGTACTTGATGTGACCTTCGAACCGAATCTGGACGGCAAAACCCTGAACGATCAGCTGAATGCAATTCCGGGCATTGTCGAACACGGTATTTTCAGCGGCCTGACCCGCGCGGTATTTTGCGGGCACGACGGCCAAGTTGAAGAGCAGTGGGCTTAATCGCCAAGAATTTATACCCAATCCTTAATACAAGCTCAAAAAAAACGCCCAGCCGAATGGGCAAACTCTTACCCATTCGGCGGCTTACGCTCATGTCATAAAATAAAACGTCAAGCTAAAAATCCCGGTTGCCGTGGAAAGCAGCTTCACTTTATTTAGCAAAGGCAGCGACAACCAGTAATAGTGACATTCGGTTTTGCGGCGCTCCCAGGCCAACACTAAAAACTGCGTACATTTCCGGCAAAGGCGCGGCATAACCCGCCACAGGCCGTACAACAACAAACCGGCGATCAGTAACAAAATATAAAACGTGACGATCTGACTGCCGTGCCGGGATGTATGAAATAAATGTTCTACGGAATGTTCTATTCCCAGCTCGAACCATTCGTACAGAAAATGCAGCAGCTCGAAACACAGATGCAGAACATTCAGAAACAAATCAATCACCCTGTCATACATGGCTATGGACAGCGAGATGAGCCCCACAATAACCAAGTCAAAATGCTCTCTGATCATGTCAATCCTCCAAGATTTAGATTCGAAAAGACGCGTAAATAACAGGCTGGTTAGCGTTCTTCCACGGCCATCTGCCTATGGTATTCCGCCATTTGCCGGCTTTCTTTCGCGGCCATCTCCAAGTCCCGGACCATGGCATCTGCTCGCGACTTCAAATCCTGAATCCGCTTTCCATACTTCCATGGCTTAGCCATATATTCTTCAAGGATTTCCCGCTCTTCCTGCGCATCCGCATCCAGCGTTTTAGCAACATCTTCGTAATGATCCGCAAGACGCATATGCGCATCTCGGCTATCGGCATTCTGTACCGCCTTTGCCCAACTGTGGGGCTTGGGGCCAGTATTTGTCGCACAAGCGGACATCAATCCGACGGCAATAAATAGGGGTGCTATGTTTTTAAATTTCATTGATGGTCTCCTTTGTTATTGTTTGGGCTCTCAACGTTTTCTAATGCAAAGTACTGTTTTTACAATCACTATTCGCCAGCCCCGATATTCAACAAAGGTACGGCGGAAATAATGCGCCATTTACTCTTTTTTGTTGATCCAAATGATCCGTCTTCATCAAGGCTTGCTCAAAGGGTTGCAGGATATCGTCCGGAAGCGGAGTAAGCTTCGCACCCTTATTAAGATATCGAATCGCTATCTTAATAGCAACACTTTAGCCTCTCATCGTATAAATTAGTCATTTCAAACTAGGATCTTTTGCTTTAAGCAGCTGCTGCAACCAAGCTGCGTATTGATAGACCGGATTGATCAGCGTGTTATCGACGAACCGTATATTATTGATCCCGTTAGTGGTGGACTGCGAGAATGCAGAAGTTAGAGCAGCTGTCGAAAGCTTGTCGAACCCGTTGCGCCCTTGAAGGCATCAGCGGAATCAACTTGTCCCGAGTTTCCTTAACCGATTGCTCTTTATCCCACCACTTTTGTGGTAGATGCCGCCGGAAACCTGGTTCATAATCGCCGCAAGCTGCCTTTTCCGGGAAAAGCCTTTCAGTTTCAACGGCCCAGCGTCGTGAAAATCCGGCGCCGCCAAAGGCCGCCGACAGCCCAAGCACCGGAGTTTATCCGGCCGAAATCAAGAGGAGAACCGCATGTCACAATTAGAAAAAAACCAGGAAGCGCCTTTCTTTAGATCCGCCAATCAAGACAACAAATTGATTTATCTATCCGATTACAAAGACGAAAAAAACGTCGTGCTGTATTTCTACCCCAAAGACGACACCCCTGGCTGCACCATAGAAGCCAACGACTTTACTGCCCTAGCCGGCGAATTTGATGCCCTGGACACCGTGATCATTGGTGTCAGCAAAGACGATTGTCAAAGCCACCGCGACTTCATCGCTAAATACGGCCTGAACGTACAACTGCTGGCCGACATCTCCGGCGACCTTTGCGAAGCTTACGGCGTTTGGCAAGAAGTGGAAAAAGAAGGCGTGAAAAAATGGAAAATCGTCCGCTCGACGTTCATCATCGGCAAAGACGGCAAGCTGATCGAAGCCATGTATGGTGTTAACCACGAGGGACATGCGCAGGCGGTGTTGGATATTATCAAAGGCTTGAGTGCGCCGGCGGAAGCCTAAGCGAACCACCCCGTTTAAGGACGTACGCGGTGCGGCTAGCCAAATACCGCGCCGCTTACGAACAATCCTTAAAGCGTCTTTGCGTATAGCGCTTCGTGTAATGGATGTCCGGTCAGTGCAGAAGATATCCGCTCTGTACCGGTAGAAGTAAACCCGCAAGCCACATAAGTGGCTTCGGCTGGAGCATTGCCGTTGATGCACCAAAGCTCGATACGCGCAAACCCCAAGCCGCATGATTCCGCCACCGCATACTCGACCAGCTGTTTCCCAAGCCCCCGCCGCCAATAGGCAGGGGACACATTCAAAGCCCAAAGTTCAACCGTCAGCGCCAGTGTTTGATAGCGCGGTGCGCCGATGATGGCAAATCCAGCGGTATCGCCTTGATCCTCGGCGACGAATACCATGAACTCTGGCGACGGGTTACTTAGCCGTTCGGCTAACTCATCCAGGTTTGCTGCTTGATCTAAAGTTTGCAGATAATCCAGCGGCATGAAAGACCGGTAAGCGGCCCGCCAAGCGTCCACGCGAATTTGGCCGATTGCTTGCGCATCCAAGGGTGTTGCTAACCGTACCGACATAGGCGAAATAAGGAGTTAGGTTAGGGTTTGTCCAACGATCTGTCTATGCAGATAGCGGTTTGTTTCAGCGATATTTGCGATTACTTCGGCTCTAATCTAGCTGAAAGGGCTACGCTCCGCTCCTCAATATCCTCGCCAGCCCAGTCTAAAGGCAACCAACCCCGCCGGACATAACGATGAAATGATGAAAACGGCCAATCTTGCACGCGTTGCGCCCATCCGTGCTTTACCGGGTTGAAGTGAATGTAATCGATGTGATGCAAGCAATCCTGTTCGTCGCGAAGGGTATGTTCCCAATAACGCCGTTGCCAAATGGATGCACTGCCGTCATGACGTTTGCCGACATCGATACCCTGGCGAGCCAACGCCTGAGTGAACAGCGATTTGATCGATTTCCAACGGCCGGGATAATCGGCATCAGCTTCCGGCAAACGCCAGATGGCATGCAAATGATCGGGCAAAACCACCATTGCCTCAATCACGAACGGGTTTCGGGCACGGGTCTGCACAAACGCCTGACGCAAATCGCCGATATGCTCGACCAGCAAACGCGCTCGGCGATCGCGCAAAGTCACCGTAAAAAAATAACTACCACCCGCCACGAAATTACGCCGATATGCCACCATCGCCATTCCTTACGTCGATTGGAATCGGGCAATTGTAGCCTCGATGCAGCGCCAGCGGAATCGAGGACGTCGGCTTACCAACCACCAAATCCACATCGGCAATTGAAGGATATTGGCCTTCGAATCCTCGATTGCATCGAGGCTACTTGCTACCACCCCCCACGAAATTACGCCGATATGCCACCATCGCCCATTCCTTACGTCGATTGAAGTTGGGCCATCGTAGCCTCGATGCAGCGCCAGCGGAATCGAGGACGTCGGCTTACCGAGCACCAAACACATATCGGCAATTGAAGGATGTTGGCCTTCGAAACCTCGATTGCATCGAGGCTACTTGCTGCCACCCGCCACGAAATTACGTCGATACGCCACCATCGCGATTCCTCACGTCGATTGAAGTCGGGCCATCGTAGCCTCGATGCAGCGCCAGCGGAATCGAGGACGTCGGCTTACCGATCACAAAACCGCTTCGGCAATTGAAGGATATTAGCCTTCGAAACCTCGATTGCATCGAGGCTACTTGCTTGCTAAGGCCCTAATTTTGTTCGCCAATATTTATTAGCATTGGGTAGTATCTCCTCTCTCTTGATTTTTTCGCTCAAAAGGTCAATTTTAGACACCGCGATTGATCGGGCATGCTCAACTAGATCGGCAAGCGCAATCTCCTCAGAAGTATGCCATAACAAATATGGCTGATTTAATTCTCGGTATAGGTTGAACGGCACGTTATTCTTGAACCTTACCGGAAATACAAGGGCTATCTGCACATGCTCGAGTCGCTCCGCGCCGCTATGAGCAGCGAAATTATGGCGATAGGAAATGCAATTATCGTGGATCTCATGAAATTTAACGTCAAGCTGTGCACGCTCAAGCTTTACTGGTCGACCTTCGCATTTAGAAAAGCACTTTCCATAAAACGTGAGAGCAGCAACAAACAATCCCTTGATCAAATCATAATTCTCGCGATTGATTGGTTTATGAACATTCTGATCATTTCGAGCTGGCCCCTCATTATGACGAGTCTCGATCTCATGGAGCCATGTGAGCACGTTACGTAAATCTTTTTCTATGAGTGTGTAACCAGCAAGTTGCCTACAAAGTTTGGAGTCTAGAAGAAGACGACGACACGGCTTTTTTTTGTACTTATAAACACGTTCAATATTTCCAGAAGTAGGATCAATAATCTCGGTTACAGTAAAGTTATTGGTCATAACCATTTAGATTAGCTGGTGGTGTGAGCAGAATAGCATTTTCCGACCCAATTTAGAGATTTCCGATTAGGTCAACTAAACCACCTCATCCGGCAAAAACCCACCCGCCTGCATGGTCCACAGCCGATAATAAAACCCCTGCTTGTCCAGCAACTCCTGATGACTGCCATCCTCGACGATCCGGCCTTGATCAAACACCAGCACCCGGTCCAAATGGGCGATGGTGGAGAGGCGGTGGGCGATGGCGATGACGGTTTTGCGGCCCATGACGCGGTCCAGGTTTTCCTGGATGGTTTTTTCGGTGACCGAGTCCAGGCTGGAGGTGGCTTCGTCCAGGATCAGGATGGGCGCGTCTTTTAGCATCACCCGGGCGATGGCGATGCGTTGGCGCTGGCCACCGGACAACTTGACTCCACGCTCGCCGACCAATGATTCGTAACCTTCCGGCATGGCCGCGATAAATTCTTCGGCATGCGCCAATTTGGCGGCGAAGCTGATTTGCGCATCGTCGGCGTCCAACTTGCCATAGCCGATGTTTTCTTTCAAGCTGCGGTGAAACAGGCTGGGATCTTGCGGAATCAGGCTGATTTGCGCATGCAGGGAATCCTGGGTGGCTAGCAAAATATCTTGCCCATCGACCAAAATCTGTCCGGCTTGTGGCTCAAAATTACGCAGAATCAAGTTCACAAAGGTGGACTTGCCGGAACCGGAAAAGCCGACCAAGCCCACCCGTTGCCCCGGTTCTATCACCACATTCAAGCGCTCGAACACCTGCCGGCCGGGTTCGTAGCTAAAGCAGACTTCTTTAAATTCGATGCGACCGTGGCTGATTTGCAAGGGTTTGGCGTCCGGCACATCGATGATTTCATGGCTTTGGATGATGGTATCCACGCCGTTGGCGACGTTACCGACGTATTCAAAAAACTCCAGAAAGCGCCGACTCAAATTGCGGGCGTCGCCGATCACCAGAATAGCCAAGCCGGTGCTCATGGCAAAAGCGCCGACGCTGATTTCGCCGGCCTGCCAGAGTTGCAAGGCGTAGCCGATGGTGCCGATTTTCAGGATCGCCGCGGCGGTAAATTGAAACCAGCGCACCCGCTCCATATACCAAAAAGTGCGGCGGGCGCTTTTTAATTCGGTAGCCAGGAAACCGTCGAGATACTCGCGCTCATGCTGCAAACGGGCGAACAGCTTGGCGTTGATGATATTGGTCACCGCATCGACGATCTTGCCGTTGACCATGCTGCGGGTAGCGGCAAAATCCTGGGCGTAGGGTTGACAGCGGGTTGCTAGCCAATACGAAATCAAGACATACAGCAGCACCCAAGCTGCGACGAACAAACCCAGACCTTGATGCACACCGAGCAACAGTGTCACCGACACCGTGAATGTAACGGCTATCGGCCAAAAATCGCAGATGATGGACCAGGTGGTGTGGTTGACGCTCATCGCGGTTTCGCTGATGCGATGCGCCAGCGCGCCGGCGAAATGATTGCCAAAATAGCGCGGCGCGTGGTTTTGCAGATACGCAAACAAAGACCGCGCCGTACCCTGCCGCAAACGCGGCCCCATGATGATCAGCACCGCGCCGCTACTGCGGCTGAAAATAATCTCGGCCAAGTTCAGGCCGGCGAGTAACAGCAGGGGTTGTTTGAAAGTCTCCAGCCAATCGCCAACCGGCATGGGCTGACTGGCGACCGCGTCCATCAAGGCTTTGATCGCATACGGCACCAGGATGCTGCCGGCGGCCTGCCCGGTTTCCAGCACCAGCATCAACAGCAATAACCAACGAAACGGCTTTAGGCAGAAAAGAATAAAACGCCAGGGGTTGGCAGGTAATGGCGGTGCGTCCGCAGCGCGGCCGAGACCTTCCTTGGTGGACGGTTTGGACATGATGAAATCAATTAAGCGAAGCTGCCGATCATTATATCCAATTGCCTGGCGCCCGCGCCGTTGATGAACGGGGTTGGCGGGCGGCAGCAAAGCCTAATAACCTAGCCCGACAATTTACTGAGGCTATCATTGTTGCAAAAACGGAAAGCCAGTCCGGCGACTGGGCTCCCGCCTGCGCGGGAGCGGTGAGAATAAGCTAGATTAATAACGGATGCGATACCACAACATGCCGATCATTTCATGGGCCAGCAAAAAACTGTTAGACCAAGCGGTCGGGGACGGCAACCAATCCAGCAGGCGGGTTTCGCCTGCGTGACCAATAAACGCCGTCGGTGCAGGCAAGACATCGAAACCGGCTTTGCGAAACTCCATAGCAGCGCGCGGCATATGGTAGGCCTGGGTAACCAACACGATTTTATTGATGCCAAATTCCTTTAACAGCTCGCGGCTGAAGCGGGCATTTTCGGCCGTATTGCTGCTGCGAGGTTCCTGCCAGGCTACAGGAGTTTTAAATTCGTTACTCAGGGTTTGCGCCATCAAAACCGCTTCTGGAACGTCATCGCGCTCCAGCATACCGCCCCCGGATGCCAGAATCGGCAAACCCAACTCCCCGGCCAATTTGGCGGCATAGCGCACACGCAGCAAGGTTCTGACATGTAAAGTGACCTGCCCTGGATACTCCGGCGCAGACGTTTCGATGCCGCCGCCTATCACCACCAGCGCTTGCGGTTTGAATTGCTGTGCGGTTTCGGCAGAGAGCGGCGGAACCCGCTCCCACAGCAAGGCCCATTGCTTAACGACAACCGGCAGACTCAGTAACCACAACAATGCCAGACAAACTATCGTCATTCGCTTACCCCATTTACGTTGGTCCAGAAACATACCAACCAACGCCAGGATCACCAGGGAAGTTGGCGGCAGCAAGAGTAGCTTGATGATGTAGATGACGATGATGGACATTGGCTACGATCATCCTTGAGCAAGTATCAGTCGATATGACTATAGACCAGCCCTATTGGGAGTGAACTAGAGACGCAAGATTTTGCGTCTCTACAGACTTGGTGCCGTTATATCGCCAATCTGGAAATCCCCACCGCTTCTCGCAAGGTATTGATAAACGGCCGGGTGATGGCACGAGCTTTCTCGGCGCCTTCCTGCAATTGTTGCTCGATGTGCTCCGGCGCTTCCATTAAGGCTTCGTAGCGTTCTCGAGCAGGGGCGATTTCATCGTTGATTTTCTCGAACAACACCTGCTTCATCTCGCCCCAACCGATGCCTTCCGCATAACGCTGACGGATGGCATCGATTTCGTGCTTATTAGCGAAGGCCTGATAAATACCGAATAAGGTGCAACCCTCAGTTTCCTTAGGTTCGCCGGGTTCCAGCGAGTTGGTTTTGATCTTGTTGATCAACTTGCGCAGTTTCTTTTCCGGCTCGAACAAAGGTATCGTGTTGTTGTAGCTTTTGCTCATCTTGCGGCCGTCCAGACCCAGCAAGGTGGCGGCATTGTCATCCAGCACCGCTTCCGGCAAGACAAAATGTTCGCCGTAAATATGATTAAAGCGGCTGGCAATGTCGCGGGCCATTTCTATATGCTGGATTTGGTCTTTACCGACCGGCACCTTATTGGCGTTGAACATCAAAATATCCGCCGCCATCAAGATTGGGTAGCTGAACAAGCCCATGGTAATGCCTTTGTCCGGATCGTTGCCTTCGGTTTCTTCGTTCTCGGCGACGGCCGCTTTATAGGCATGCGCGCGATTCATCAAGCCTTTGGCGGTCACGCAGGTTAGCATCCAAGTCAGTTCCAAAATTTCCGGCACATCCGATTGCCGGTAAAACACCGCATTGGAGGTATCCAAACCAAGGGCCAGCCAAGTTGCGGCAATCTCCAGACTGGACTGTTTGACTCGTGCCGGCTCGTTGCATTTGATCAGTGCATGGTAATCGGCCAGGAAATAAAACGGTCTGACGTGCTCGTCTTTGCTGGCATTGATTGCCGGCCGAATGGCCCCGGCGTAATTGCCGAGATGCGGCGTGCCGGTGGTGGTGATACCGGTAAGGACAATGGATTTACTCATGCTGCTGCCTGCGCTGTCTGTATTGAAAATTGGCGGAATTTTACACAAATAGCCTGGGATAGTCAGGCAATAAAACCGCCGGACCGGCCGCTTACCTGTATGCCAACTGCGTCACAGCCTACCCAAAAAATCCGCTAATTCGCGCGATATGGGCCACTATTTCCTAACCAGAACCACGGATTTTTATAGTAAACTCCATGGGACTAATTTTTACCCAACCACTGCCAATCCGAATCGGGGGAAGCCAATGCTGAATCATGATGAAAAACGCGATTACATCCGTATGGATGTGGACTGTGACATTACCTATAAGCTGGCCGATTCCAGCGAGGTCAGCACCGGCAGATGCACGACGCTTAGTGGCGCCGGTGTGTCGTTTATTGCCGAACGGCCATTCGAGATCGGTCTGGCTATGGAAGTCAGCATCATGCCGAAAACCCAAATCACCCCACCGATGACGGCTTTTATCGAAGTGGTGCGTAGCGTCAAGCAAGGCGACGGCAACTTTGAAATCGCCGCTTCGATCAAAAGCATCAAAGGCAACTAAGGACAGCACCCGTTCCTCACAAGGACGTAACACTTTATGTATATCATCACCAAAGAAGTTTATTTTTGCTACGGCCACCGCCTGATGAACCATCCGGGCAAGTGCCGTAACCTGCATGGTCACAGCGTCAAAGCCAGCATTTCCATCAAACAAAACCAGCTCAACGACCAAGGCATGGTCTGCGATTTTTCGGACGTGAAAGACTGCGTGGATGGGTTTATAAACAAGGTGCTGGATCACAACTTTTTGCTGCATAAAGACGACCCTATCATCCCGGCCTTGGTCGCCAACAACGAGCAGTTTTTAGCTATCGACGAACATCCGACCGCCGAAGTGCTGAGCAAGATGATTTACCAACATGTCAAACAGCAAGGCTTTAATGTCGATCAAGTGGTGCTGTGGGAAACCGCCAGCGCCAACGCTTGTTATCGGGAAGAGTGACCATGAGCCTGGTGCAACCGGTCAACACGGCACTTTGTCTGGAAAAGATCTGCGAATCCAATTATCAAAAGCTGTTCAGGCTGATTCCGAATCTGCGCTCTTTCGAGAAAACCGCCGTCGGCCTAACGCAGAACAAACCCGCACTGTATCTGGAAGTACTGGAACGTAACCCCTACACCTTGACGATCGAACTCAGCCATTGCTTCGATCAACAGCTGTCGGAGCAAATCGTGCCCGCGGTGAAGATTCGGATTTATCTGGATGCGCAATTGGCGGAAGTGCTGCGCGATATCGACCGGCCAGCGGTGGATAAGGTCTATCAAAACCCCGGCAGTCTGGTGGAAATCAGGAATTACAAATGGCGCTTAAACTATTTCCTGCAAAAATGGCTGGATCATTGCCTGAAAACGGATTATCGCTTCACGCACGACAAGCTCAGCCAAGTTGCTGCTGTAAAGCCGCTCTGACGCAACGCAACACGCCGTAGCTGTAAGCACCACCCAGTTGTTCGTAAACCGGCTTCAAGGCATTACGTTGCTCTTCCGGCAAGCTTAACAACACAGCCTCGATTTCACTTACTTCTGCCGGCGACAAACTCAACACATCGCCCAGCGCCACCAGCCCCAATTCCAGGCTTTTAGCCATGTGATTATAAATGGTGTCTTCGCTCAGACCGCGTTGCTTGGCTACTTGTTCGACGCTATAACCCAACCTGAACAAATCCAGACTTTCCGCGACGGTATCGGTCGCCGAGGCCGGCGGCTCATCGTCGAACTGAGCCAACACCGCCAAAAACTCATCGCCGTATAACTCCAGCTTGCGCTGACCGATGCCGGACAGCATGCTCAGTTGTTGATGATTGCGTGGGCGGGCGTCGACCATCGCCATTAACGTGGCATCGTGAAAAATCACATACGGCGGCACATCCTGCTCGTCGGCCAACTCTTTGCGTTTGGCACGCAAGGCATTCCACAAGGCGCTATCCGCAGCCCCCCCAGGCTGGCGCTTTTCGGTTTTCTCGCGCCGGGTTTTGGCAATTTGCACATCCTTGCGCAGCATTAGAGTTTGCTCGCCGCGCAATACCGGCCGGCAGGCGTCGGTCAATTTCAAACTACCGTGGCCTTCGAAATCGATTTCCACCAAAGACTTGGCAACCAATTGCCGAAACACCGAGCGCCATTGTTTTTCGTCCAGCGCTTTGCCGATCCCAAACGTCGACTGCTTATCGTGACCGAATTGGCGCATGCGCTCGTCGGCTTTGCCCAACAACACGTCGATCAAATAGGTCACCCCGAAACGCTGGCCGGTGCGATAGATGCACGACAAGGCTTGCTGCGCGGCCACGCTGCCGTCCCAGGTTTCGACCGGCTCCAGGCAGGTATCGCAATTGCCGCAGCCCTGTGCCAGCACATCTCCGAAGTACGCCAGCAAGGCCTGCCGCCGACAACTGACCATTTCGCACAAGGCCAGCATCGCATCCAGTTTGTGCAACTCAATCCGCTTGTGCGCCTCGTCGGCATTGGAGGCGCTCAACATCTGCCGCAGCGTCAGCACATCCTGCAAGCCATACGCCATCCAGGCATTGGCTGGCAGACCGTCGCGCCCGGCCCGACCGGTTTCTTGGTAATAGGCTTCCACGCTTTTGGGTAAATCCAGGTGCGCCACAAAGCGCACGTTGGGTTTGTCTATGCCCATGCCAAAGGCAATGGTAGCGACGATGATCAAACCGTCTTCCATCAAAAACTGATGCTGATTTTTCTGCCGCTCTCGATGCTCCATGCCGGCGTGATACGGCAAAGCTTTTAGACCTTTGTCGTTCAGCCATTCGGCGGTTTCCTCGACTTTTTTACGCGACAGGCAATAGACGATACCGGTATCACCCGGATGTTCCGTGCGGATAAAGTTTAGTAATTGCTGACGGGCATTGTCTTTCTGGATGATCCGGTAGCGGATATTCGGCCGGTCGAAACCGCTGACAAAGACTTGCGCCTGTTCCAGCGCCAAACGGGTAATGATTTCCTGGCGGGTTCGTTCGTCGGCGGTGGCAGTTAAAGCAATGCGCGGTACTGTTGGAAATTGTTCGTGTAACACCGACAACAACAAATAATCGGCGCGAAAATCATGGCCCCATTGCGACACGCAGTGTGCTTCATCTATGGCGAACAAAGCAATCTTGCAGCGAGCGAACAAAGCCTGGGTTCTGGCATTGGATAAACGCTCCGGGGCGATGTACAGCAAATCCAGCTCGCCGGCCTGCAACTTTTGTTCGATCTCGCGCACCTGTTCCAGCGCCAGCGTCGAATTTAAATAGGCCGCTCTCACGCCCACCTGATGCAAGGCGCTGACCTGATCCTGCATCAAGGCAATCAGCGGCGAAATCACGATACCGACGCCGTCCATCACCAAGGCCGGTATCTGATAGCACAAAGACTTGCCGCCGCCGGTCGGCATCAATACCAACACATCTTGGCCGCCGATTAATTGCTCGATTATTTGCTGCTGCTGGCCGCGAAAACTATCGTAGCCGAACACGCTACGCAGTGTTTGCAGGGCGGGAGAATGGGTCATGATGAGGATGGGGATAATCGACTGTAAGCGAAACAAGTATGAGCGGTGCGGCTATTAAATCACAGATTGCATACGTATAATCCATGCGCAAACAATACCCGAGGACGAACCATGCGCAGCGCCTTGAATACATCCGGCAAAAAAGCCACCAACCTCAGTATCAGCACCGAGCTATTACGTCAGGCGAAAGATTATAAAATCAATCTGTCCGCCACATTGGAGCAAGCCTTGACCGAAATCGTCAAACAAAAGCAACGGCAACAGTGGTTGCAGGACAATCAGCAGGCTATTGCGCAATACAATCAACGCGTTGAGGAATGCGGCAGCTTTAGTGACGGCTTGCGAGATTTTTAATGGCGCAATTCACGTTATACCGGAATAACAATAAGCAAACCCACGCCAATTATCCGTATTTACTGGATGTGCAAGCCGAATTGCTGCAAAGCTTGAAAACCCGCTTAGTCGTGCCTGCGATCCATTCGGCAACCGGCGCGGCCATCGACAGGCTAAATCCGCTGTTCACTCTCGGCGACGAGCAATACCTGCTGCTAATTCAGCAAATGGCCGGCGTACCCGTTGCCAACTTGGGTGAAACCGCCGCCGACCTATCTTATTTACGCATGGAAATCATCGCCGCCATTGATATTTTAATTACCGGGATTTAGCGCTTACCCCTGCAAAAAACCCAGCTTACCGCTCAGCCAATTTCAATAATTCCAAAGCCAACCTATATAATGCCGTGCTTACCTAAGCCGCAGCAGGCACCCCAATCTTCTATGAACATTACTTACTGCCGACTACCCGACCGCCTCAAATACCTGATCGATCACGATCAACAATACTTGTTAAAGCAAGGCCTGAAAGGCATCGAGAAAGAAAGCCTGCGCATTACCGAGCATGGTGAGATCGCGCAAACCCCGCATCCCAAGGCCCTCGGCTCAGCGTTGACGCACCCTTACATCACCACCGACTACTCGGAAGCGCTGCTGGAATTTATCACCCCGCCGTTTGCCGACATCCGCCAAACCCTGGACTACATGCACCAGCTCCACCAGTTCGTCTATCCGCACCTGGGCGAGGAAATGCTACTGGCGACCAGCATGCCCTGCGGTATCGACGGCGACTTGAGCATACCCATCGCCGAATACGGCTCGTCCAACATCGGTAAGATGAAACATGTCTACCGCAAGGGTTTGTGGCACCGCTACGGCCGCACCATGCAGGCTATCGCCGGCATCCATTTCAATTATTCGGTACCGGAAGCGCTTTGGCCGGCCCTGCATCGGCAACGCGCCAGCGAATCCAGCCTGGAAAGCTTTATCTCCGATGCGTATTTTGGTTTGATCCGTAACTTCCACCGCCAGGGCTGGTTGATTCTGTACCTGTTCGGCGCCTCACCGGCCATTTGCAAGACTTTCTTCAAAAGCCGTCCGCAGTTGATGGAGCAATTCAAGGAGTTTGATGAGCACACGGTGTTCCACCCTTACGCCACCTCGCTGCGGATGAGCGACATCGGCTATAAGAGCAAGAATCAGGCGGGCTTGAAGATCGATTACAACTCACTGGATGGTTATGTGGACAGCCTGAGCGCGGCCATCAACACCCCGTATCCGGACTACGAAGCTATTGGCGTCAAAATGGACGGCGAGTATCAGCAGCTGAATGCCAACATCCTGCAAATCGAAAACGAGTTTTACAGCACCATGCGCCCCAAGCAGATCGCCAAATCCGGCGAGAAGCCGACGTTGGCCCTAAAACGGCGCGGCGTGCTGTATGTGGAAATGCGCTCGCTGGACTTGAATCTGCTGAATCCTATCGGCATCGACGAGAGTACCGCCCGCTTTGTTGAGGCATTCTTGCTGTACTGCTTGTTGCAGGACAGCCCACTGCAAGGTCCGGACGAATTTCAGATCAACAACAGCAACCAATTACTGGTCGCCAATCAAGGCCGCAAGCCCGGTTTGCAGTTGAACCGCAACGGCGAAACCGTGACGATGCAGCAATGGGCGCACAGCATTCTGTACGCGATGCAACCGATCTGCGCGGTACTGGATAGAGGCAGCCTGGAGCGTCCTTACCAACTGGCCTTGCAGCATCAGCTGGCGGTGGTGGACAACCCGGCGCTAACGCCATCGGCGCGGATTCTGGCGTGCATGCGCGAAAACGGCCAGGAGTTTGGCTGCTTTGCCAGCAATACCTCGGCCTTGCACAAGCATTATTTCAACGCCGAACCGCTGGACGATGAAACGCAAAGGCAGTTCGAGGACATGGCCGCTGCCTCGCTAAAAAAACAAGCCGACATCGAAGCCAACGACAAATTGGACTTTGACGAATACTTATCCCGTTACTTTGCCCAGAGTTAAACCCATGACCGCATTCGACCTCGCCAGCGTTCAAACCGAACTGCAAGGCAAAAATCCACGCACCATCTTAAAAGCCGCGCTGGCCAATTTCGATAACATCGCTATTTCCTTCAGCGGTGCGGAAGACGTGGTGCTGATCGACATGGCCATGCAAATCCGCAAGGACATCCAGGTGTTCTCCCTGGATACCGGTCGCCTGCACCCGGAGACTTACCGTTTCCTGGAACAGGTGCGAAAGCATTACGGCATCAACATCGACATTTTGAGCCCGGACCGCACACAGCTGGACGCTTTTGTGAAAGAAAAAGGTCTTTTCAGTTTTTATGAAGACGGCCACCAGCAATGCTGCGGCATCCGCAAGGTAGAACCGCTAAAACGCAAACTGGCGACATTGGACGCCTGGATCACCGGCCAACGCAAAGACCAAAGCCTGGACACCCGGGGCGATATTCCGGAAGTTCAGCTCGACGGTGGCTTCTCCGGCCCCGGCAAACAGCTGATCAAATTTAACCCATTGCTGAACTGGTCATCCACGCAGGTATGGGATTACATCGAAGCCTACCAGGTGCCGTTTAACGAACTCCATAACCACGGCTATATCAGCATCGGCTGCGAGCCTTGTACCCGGCCGGTATTGCCGAATCAGCACGAACGCGCGGGGCGTTGGTGGTGGGAAGATGCAGCGAAGAAGGAATGTGGATTGCATGGGGGGAATGTTAAATCGGGGTGAAATATCGAGCTGATGAAACTTGGTATGCTTTGGCAGCACGTTAGCGGAGGAAAACATGGCCACGATGATTGCAGAAGTCTACGAAGCATTGAAAGAAGCCGGGGTCAGCGAATCCAAGGCAATTAAAGCTGCGGAAGCCATCCAGCAACTCAGCAAGGGAAACCATCTGCATTTTGTGCAGGAGCAAATGCTTAAGGATCAAATGTATGCCAAGGGCGAGTTTAAGCTGCTGAAGTGGATGATAGGATTTAATTTGGCGTTTACTATGGCGATGCTGTGAAAGGT
>NZ_JANIBL010000055.1 GCF_024505055.1 Methylomonas rosea | reverse complement strand
GGCGCAGCCACGCTCTGCCCGCGCTGTGGCGCCGAGCTGAAGCAAATCGTCCGTAGCGAACGAGCAGCCGAACAGTGGCTGAGCGTGTCCTTACAAAGCGCGGGGGCCGGCCGGCCGGATGTGGCGGTGCCCGCCGTATTACGCTCCTTGAGTTTCAAGCAAACTCCCGCCGCCAAGCTGCTTAGAGGTTTTTTGGTTCAGCGCCTATACCGGACGCTTTATGATACTGTGGCGCAGCAGCGCTGGCCGGAAGCGCACGATATTCTGGGCCATTTGCGGATGTTGGAAGGTCAGAACGAAACCTTACGCCGGTTTGACGAGATGATAGGCCAGCTGTCGGTTAAATCGGCGGCAAATTCCAGTAGTGATTAGCGGCGCGTGTCGCGGCCGGGCCATGCCGTCTAAATCTGGCGGGCGGGTCCAGCTAGGCTGGCGTGTCTTGCGTTTAATTTTCGGTAGATCACCATGAAAAAACTCCTGCTTACTCTGCTCGCCATCCTGCTGATTATCGAGGAATGGTTATGGGATTTTCTGTCGGCTTGCGGCCACTATCTGGCGTTGCTGCTTAGGCTCGAAGGTATTGAGCGCTGGTTGGCACAAACCTCGCCTTCCATGGCTTTGCTGGCGTTTACGATTCCGGTGCTAATCGTCACGCCTATCAATTTGGCGGCCTTGTCCTTGCTGTTGCATGGCTTGCTGTTGCAGGGCATCTTGCTGGAAGTCTTCGCCAAATTACTGGGCACTTTGCTGGTGGCGCGGGTGTTTAAATTGACCAAGCCGCAGTTGCTGACCTTCGGTATTATCGCTTTTGTTTATCACACCGTGATGGGCTGGCTGCACTGGGCGCATGCGAAGATCGTAGATACCGAGATTTACCGGTGGTCGCGGCAGGTAAAAGCGCAGGTGAAGGCGAAAGTTAAAGCGTGGTTGGGCTAATTCTTTGCTGCTAATCGGCTTTCGAGCCAGTCAGCTTTTGCCGCTGTTTGATCAACACGTAGCCGCAGCCGATCAGCGAAATTATCATCAACATCGCACCCAGCAGCTGCGCGAGTTTAGCTAAAGTATGGTCTTGCGCCAACAGGCCGGATTCGGTCAGTAAATATTCCCAATCGTGAAAACCGTATGGTGCGGAATGGCCGAAATTGCCGCCCAGCAAGGGTAATTGGCCGGCGCGGGCGTCGTTGATATACGGGGCAATATCCAGGAAGTTCTCGCCCACCCACCATAAACACAAGCCGGCGCCGAATGGGTCGCGGGTTTTTAGCAGCAAGATCAACATGCAAATCGTCGGCATCAGAATCTGGCCCAAAGTGCCGCCCAGCGAGGTGATAAATTGGCCGAAGGGCCGGAAAATCACGTGACCGGCTTCATGAAACGGCAGATTAACCAAATGCAGAAACGATTCGCCGACCGCATTGCTGGCCAAGCCCGGAGTAATCAGCAACCAGCTCCAGATTAAAAATCCTGGTAATAATAGGCAGCGGCCAACAAAGATGGCTTGGTTGTCTGCGTAAGCGTCGTTGCCGAATACCGTGTCCGCTGGCGGCTCGATGTGAATCACAACTTGCGGCCTATCCCTGCCCTGCGAGCTTGAGCTGCCGTGGTATTTGTAATATTTGGCAAAAACGATACCGCAGTGCGGGCAGGTATCGTCGGCGGGCGGCACATCCCGATTACACTTGGGGCATTGCTTCATTCTGGAGCTCCAGGCTGAATGAGTGAGTGAGGATTTGTACAGGTTTTGCCAATAAACCTTAGCAGCAAGGCCGAGATTTTTCGTCTCCGGCAACGTTTAATTTGAGTGTCAAGCGGATTACAGGACAAGCGAGATTTTGAGGTAAATCATGTTGGAACTGACATTTTCCAGAGCAGAGCCGGTAGATGCGGAGCAACTGGCGGCGCTGATCAATTCGGCATATCGCGGTGAATCCAGCCGCCAGGGTTGGACCACCGAAGCCGATTTGCTTGACGGTCGGCGTACCGAAGTAGCGGATATTCTGGATTTAATCGCCGAGGCGGAGTCGATGATTTTGCAGTGTCGGCGGCAGAACGATTTGCTGGGCTCGGTGCATTTACAAAAGTTAGATCAGCAGGTGCAAATCGGCATGTTGGCGGTCGTGCCGGCTATGCAAGGCCTGGGGATAGGCAAGCGTTTGTTGGCGGCGGCCGAAGCGGAGGCCAAGCAAGCCTGGTTGGTTAAACACTTCGTGATGGCGGTGATCCCTTGTCGGACCGAGCTAATGGCGTTTTACGAACGGCGCGGCTACCAGCGTACCGGGACAATTAAGGCGTTTCCGGTAAATCCGGCATTGTGGCAACCCAAAGTGGCCGGTTTGTCTTTGGAATTATTGGAGAAGCATGTCTAAGCGGTTACGCCCGGCTTGATACCTTTGATGGTAAATTTAGCGCGATCAATTACTTGCGCTGTTCACCGTGGCAACGACTTGATTGCCGTTTCCAAGATAATCAAGCGAGTCGAAACTCAACATCCGGGATAAAGCAATGCCCCGGCCGTGCAGGTCGGTTGCGCGCTCCGGTGAGAAGGTTAGGAAATTCGAAGGATCGAAGCCCTGGCCCTGATCTTTAATCGTAAACGTGGTGCGGCTTGTTTCTCTGACAATTTTAACCAGCACGAATTTATCTTGATATTCAGGCTGATTGAGCCGGCGTTCGATTTCTTCACGCCAACGGCCCTGGCTAACCAATTCGGTTTTTTCTTGATAACTGATGCCGAGATTACCGTGTTCGACGGCGTTGAGTAGCAACTCGGAAAGTCCGGTGGCGACTTTGTCCGAGTTGCATGACAAGTCGGCAAGCAGCGTGGTCAAACCTTTGATTTCATTTAAGGTCCGGAAACCAAACTCCGCTTTGCGCAGCAAGCTTAGCGCTACTCGCTTATTGGTAATCCGGGTTTTCAGCGCTTTGTGGCGACGGCTGTCATCGATAGCTGACGCCACAAAAGCCAGTAGAACTTTTTCGTCGTACGGTTTGGTTAAATAATGATAAACCCCGGCGTTGATGCCTTCCACAATGGCGTCCCGTGACGAAATTCCGGTCTGAAAAATCACCGGCAGCTCGGTAAACCGCGGATCGCCTTTGATTTTGGTCAACAATTCCATGCCATCCATCTGCGGCATATCCCGATCAGTCACGACGATATCGAAGGGTTGTTCGCTGCCGTTGAGTAATTGCCAGGCCTCTACACCGTTGCTGGCGGATTGAACCAGGTAACCGTCCGACTCCAAGAATTTGCGGAGTATTTCCCGCATAAGTTTCATGTCATCGACGATCAATACCTTAGCTTTAAAGTCATGGTCAGAAAGTTTCAACGCCAATTCTCCTAAAGGCAGCGGTTAAAGTAAGTTGACGAGAAAATTAACCTAGTGGCTTAAATCATGCTATCCGCGTTTGGGCAAATAAACAACTGTATCGATTTTGCGGACTATCGTTGAGTGATTGGTTTGGCGGGGCTTAGTAATGAATAATTGTTTTGTAATTGTTTGGTCGCGCGGCATTCGACTGAAGCCGCTTGCAAATCAGTTGCGTTTTTATGCTCCCTACATGGAAGCGCTGTCGCATGATTTTACCTGTCAATCGGGCCATTGCGCCGACCAACTGTCGTGGCTGGTTTAGCCTGTCTCGGTTTCCTTATCTTCGTCGGTGGACATATCGGAAATTTCCTTCAAGCGCGCCACGGCCTTGAAGTTGACGCTGCCTTCCGGATACTGGCCTTCCGCATTGATGGTGCCGGCTTCTTGACCGGTTAACAGACTTAGGGCTTCGTCGACATTCGACACGGTGTAAATCGCAAACAGGCCTTGCTCGACAGCATCTACTACTTGTTGTTTCAGCATTAGATTGCGTTTGTTCGATGCCGGGATGATCACCGCCTGCCTGCCGGTCAATCCGCGTGCCGCGCATAGCTCGAAAAAGCCTTCAATCTTTTCGTTGACCCCGCCGATGGCTTGCACTTCGCCGTATTGATTGATCGAGCCGGTCATCGCAAAGCCTTGCTGAATCGGTGTGCGGGTCAGTGCGGAGATCAAACAGCACAGTTCGGCCAAGGAAGCGCTGTCGCCGTCGATGTGACCGTAGGATTGTTCCATGGCGATGCTGGCGGAAATGGCCAGCGGAAATTGTTGGGCGTAACAATGGCCGAGATAGCCGCTCAAAATCATCACGCCCTTGGAGTGGATGGGCTGGCCCAATTCCACTTCCCGCTCGATATCGACGATGCCTCTGGAGCCGGGATGCACGGTGGCGGTGATCCGTGCCGGTGCGCCGAAGCTGCTGCCGCCGATGTCCATCACCGTCAGGCCGTTGACCTTGCCGATGGCTTCGCCGTCGGTATCAATCAAAATCGTACCTTCCAGCATTTCTTCCAATATTGCCTCGGCGATGCGGCCATTGCGTTGTTCACGTGCCGCCAGCGCTAGTTCGATTTCGGTTTTATCGATATTGACGGCCTGAGTTTGGCTGGCCAATAAATTGGCTTCGGCGATGATTTGCAGGCAGCTGTTGACATGTGCGGACAGGCGCTGCTGATTTTCCGCCAGCCGGCAACTATGCTCGATTAGCCGCAGTAAAGCACCGTCGGTCAGGGGCTTGGCGCCGGAATCGGCGGCGTGGCGTTTCAGCAATTGCACGAATTGGCCGACATTGTCCGGACTGCGTTTGATATGGTCATCAAAGTCTGCAAGCACCCGGAACATCTCGTTGAATTCGCTATCCAGCTCTTCCAGCAGATAATAAATATCGCGCGAGCCGACCAGTATGACTTTGACGTTAAGCGGAATCACGCCGGGTTTCAGCGTGATGGTATTAATGCCCAGCTCGGAATAAGGCGATTCGATTTCGACGCGGCCGGCTTGCAGGGCTCGCTTCAGGCCTTCCCAAACGAAGGGATAAGTCAGCACTTTTTCCGCGTCCAGGATCAGATAACCGCCGTTGGCGCGGTGCAGCGAGCCGGGGCAAATGCGCCGGTAACTTGTGACCAGGGTGCCTTGGTCGCTGATATATTCGATGCGCCCGAACAGGTTTTGATAGATCGGATGCGGCTCGTAGATCACCGGTGCGCCGTTGCCGTCGTGTTTGCAATCCACCAGGATGTTGGGGAGATATTGCTCTATTAGCGCCAGACGCTTGGCGATGATCTCCCGGCTATCCTGGCTGCGGCTGGGCATCAGTAGCTCACCTATGGTATTGCTCAGGCTTTTTTCGATCTCCGCCAGATAGGTAATGACGTCGTCGACGTTTTGGTATTTGTGGTTCAACTCGGCCAGTAGAGGCTCCAGCGCCTGCTTGATGGTATCGTTGTCCAGCTGGCGGGTTTCTTCGACCAGCGTGCGCCGCCACTGCGGCAGCTCCAGCAATACGTCGCCGAGATATTCTTCCAGTTCCTCGGTGTGTTGATGAAAAGCATCGCGCTCCGCTTGCGGCAGCAAGGTGAATTGGTCCTCATCCAGCGCTTTTTCGTTGCGGATAGGTAGAAAAGTGATGGTGTCGCTATCGCGGTACAGCGCCACACTCATCTCGCGGGCCTTGGCATCAACCAGATCGATAGCGCTGTTGTAGCGTTGATTAAAGCGCCGCTCGATCGCGGTTTTCTTTTGTTGATAACTAGGGCTTTCGAACGCGGCTGGAAAGGTAGCGAGCACATCGTCGATCAGTTTTTCGATGTCTTTGGCAAAGCTATGGCCTTCCCCGGACGGCAGTTCGATAGCCACCGGCTCGCGCTGATTCTCGAAATTATCCACGTAGGCATAAGACAGCGGCGATTCTTGCTGTTCGGCATAGGTGTTCAAATAATGACTGACCATGGACAGGCGGCCAGTGCCGGGATCGCCCATCACGAAGATGTTGTAGCCGGGTGCTTTCATCGCGATGCCGAAGGCCAGAGCCGATTGGGCGCGGCTTTGGCCGAGGATGGCGTTAGGTTGCTCGCTTGGCGCGGCCCTGGGCAGATCGATAGCCAGCTTTAGGGCCGAGACCGGCAATTTCAATTGTTCAAGCATGATGCGGGTTATTTGCTGTTAGGCATCGACAGCATGTGACTCATGCGTTCGGCCTTGGTTTTCAGATATTCAAGATTGTCTTGATGAATGCGGGTTTCGATGGCGATACGGTTGTTAACCTTAATCCCCAGCTTGGTCAGTTCGTCGATTTTCAAAGGATTATTGGTGATTAACTCGATGGAGCGCACTTGCAAGTTGTTTAAAATCAGCGCGGCAATGTCGTATTGACGTTCGTCGGCCAGGTGGCCGAGTTTGATGTTGGCATCGACGGTATCCAGGCCCTGGTCTTGCAGATTGTAAGCCTGCAGCTTTTTCAGCAAGCCGATGCCGCGGCCTTCCTGGCGCAGATAAATCAGTACGCCGCAACCGGCGGTGTTGATCAAATCCAAAGCCATATCCAGCTGTTCGCCGCAATCGCAACGCCGTGAGCCCAGCACGTCGCCGGTAAAGCACTCGGAATGGATGCGGACCGGCACATCTTCCTTGCCGGCTACCTCGCCTTTGACGAAGGCGACGTGTTCTTTTTTATCGAGGCTGTTGCTGTAGTAGTGCAGAATGAATTCGCCGTGCTTGGTGGGAATCCGGGTTTGAACTTTATCTTCTATGCTTGCTTTCACTGATATTGAAATCCTTAATGCGCAGCTTATATGGGTAAAAGCCGACGACTGCATGGATGCAGGAGGTAGGGCAACGCCGGGAGCGGTTGCCGAGAGCCTTTCTGAATCGCTTGTTCGGAAACGATTGAGAAAGGCTCCAGGCCTTGATGTTTGGCTTTGCGGCGGTATTTAGTTTTGTCGGCGTAGGTTTGCGCTTTGTTGAATCGATGGGCGAATTTTGCCACCGGATTTTTAATGGGTTTGCCGTCCAAACCCTTGCTTGGGTTTTGTTTTCTCATGCTTTTTTCTCCGTAAGCTATTAAAATAACGTTTTATTTGAACATAGATTGCCTGTGAAATTCCAGAAAGACTTTGATGTGATCGTAGTGGGCGGCGGCCATGCCGGTACCGAGGCGGCGCTGGCTGCCGCGCGTTCGGGCGCGCAAACCCTGTTATTGTCGCAAAACATCGAAACCCTGGGGCAGATGAGTTGCAACCCGGCGATAGGCGGAATCGGCAAGGGCCATTTGGTCAAGGAAGTGGATGCGCTGGGCGGGATTATGGCCAAGGCCATCGATTTAGGCGGCATTCAATTTCGGATTTTGAATGCCAGCAAAGGCCCGGCGGTGCGGGCGACTCGCGCACAAGCGGACCGGATGTTGTACAAGCAAGCGGTGCGTACCGCATTGGAAAATCAACCTAATCTGGCTTTGTTCCAGCAAACCGTTTCCGATTTACTGGTCGAAGGTGATCGGGTAGTGGGTGTAAAAACCCAAATGGGGCTAGAGTTTAACGCCAGGGCGGTGGTTTTGACTGCCGGTACCTTTCTGGCTGGGCGCATTCATATCGGGCTGGAAAATTACAGCGGTGGCCGCGCGGGCGACGCGGCCTCGATTGCGTTGGCCGAACGCTTGCGCGAACTACCGTTCCGCATCGGTCGTTTGAAAACCGGCACACCGGCACGGATTGACGGCAGAACCATCGATTACAGCAAATTGCAGGAACAGCACGGCGATACGCCGCTGCCTGTGTTCTCATTCATGGGTAATCGCGAACAGCATCCGCGCCAAATCTGCTGCCATATCACCCGGACCAATCAGGAAACCCACGACATCATCCGTTCGGGTCTGGACCGTTCGCCGATGTACTCCGGGATTATCGAGGGCATCGGTCCGCGTTACTGTCCGTCCATCGAAGATAAAGTAGTGCGCTTCGCCGACCGCGATTCGCACCAGATTTTTGTCGAACCGGAAGGTTTGACCACTAACGAGGTTTACCCGAACGGTATTTCTACCAGTTTGCCGTTTGATATTCAGTACCGCTTCATCCGTACCATGCTGGGTTTCGAGAATGCCGAAATCGTCCGGCCCGGCTATGCCATCGAATATGATTTCTTCGATCCGCGTGATTTGAAAACGTCATTGGAAACCAAGCATATGAATGCCCTCTTCTTCGCCGGCCAAATCAACGGTACCACCGGTTACGAAGAAGCGGCTGCGCAAGGTTTGATCGCCGGCTTAAACGCGGCGCGTTTGGCTAAGGGTTTAGAAAGCTGGTGCCCCGGCCGCGACGAAGCCTACATTGGCGTAATGATCGACGATCTGATCACTCGCGGCACCGCCGAGCCGTATCGAATGTTCACCAGTCGCGCCGAGTATCGTTTGCAATTGCGCGAAGATAATGCCGATTTACGTTTGACCGAACAAGGCCGGGAGCTGGGCTTGGTCGACGACGACCGCTGGCAGCGCTTTGAGGAAAAACGCGAAGCCATCGCCAATCTGCAAGGCAAGCTGGCCAAAAAATGGATACGCACCGAATCCGACGAAGCCGCATTGGCCGAAGAATTGTGGGGCAAAAAGTTGTTGAAAGAAGCCAGTCTGATGGAAATGCTGCGCCGGCCGGAAGTGGATGTCGAGAATCTGCTGCGGTTCAGCGACGAATCCGAAGTTGACGAACAAGTCGCCGAACAGGTGGCGATCCAAGCCAAATACGCCGGTTATATCGACCGCCAGCAAACCGAAATTAACCGCACGCTGCGCTACGAACATTTGAAATTGCCGGACAATGTCGATTACAGCTTGGTATCGGGCCTGTCCAACGAAGTCAGCGAGAAACTGAAAAAACAGCGGCCGGAAACCTTGGGCCAAGCCTCGCGGATTCCTGGCATTACCCCGGCTGCGATTTCCTTGTTGCTGGTGCATCTGAAAAAGAAAAGCGCTTGATGGATGCTTGTCGCGAAAAGCTTGAGTTCGGCCTAAAAGCGCTCGGGCTGGATGTCGGTGAGCATGGTAACGATGCTTTGTTGCGCTTTATCAAACTGATAGCAAAATGGAACAATGCCTATAATCTGACGGCGGTGCGCGATCCGCTGGAGATGGTTAGTCTGCACATCCTGGATAGCTTGGCGATTCTGCCGCATCTGCATGGCCTGCGCGTTGCCGACATTGGTACCGGCGCCGGATTACCGGGCATTCCGTTGGCGATTTGTCTTCCCGATTGTCATTTCACCCTGGTCGATTCCAACTCCAAAAAGACCCGCTTCGTCCAGCAGGCGGTGCTGGAGTTAAAACTGAAAAATGTCGAAGTCGTGCATAGTCGCGTCGAGCTATTGCAGCCGAAGGAATTGTTTTCCACGGTGATCTGCCGGGCCTTTGCCAGCATGAGCGACATTCTGCAATTGACCGGCCATTTGCTGGCCGAGGATGGGGTGCTGCTGGCGATGAAAGGCCTGCAGCCCGAGCAAGAGCTGATAGACTTGGCCGAAACATACAGCGTGATTCCGCTGACGGTGCCCGGCATAGACGCCGAACGCTGCCTGATTCGACTGGAGAAACCCAAGCATGGCTAAGATTATCGCGATTACCAACCAGAAAGGTGGCGTCGGCAAAACCACGACCAGCGTCAATTTGGCGGCGGCGCTGGCGGCCACCAAGCGCAAGGTGTTGCTGATCGATCTGGACCCGCAAGGCAATGCGGCGATGGGTTGCGGGGTGAACAAAGACGAGATTCAGTATTCCAGTTGCGAATTGTTACTTGAAGAAGTGCCGGTTTCCGAGATCGTCGTTAAAAACAAGCAGCTGGGTTTTGATTTGATCCCCGGCAACGCCGATTTAACCGCCGCCGAAGTGCAATTGATGAGTGCGCAGCATCGTGAGCGGCGTCTGGCCGACGCTTTGCTAACTATAAAAGATCAATACGACTACATTTTGATCGACTGCCCGCCGTCCCTGAATATGCTGACCTTGAATGCGATGGTGGCCGCCAACAGCGTGTTAATACCGATGCAATGCGAATATTATTCACTGGAAGGTTTGTCTTCGTTGATGTCCACCTTGCGCAGCATTCGCGACAGCGTCAATCCGGGTTTGTATCTGGAAGGCATCTTGCGAACCATGGTCGATAGCCGCAGCCGCTTGGGCAAGGATGTTTCGGATCAGCTGATCGAATATTTCGGCGATAAAGTGTTCAGAACCACCATTCCCAGAAACATCCGTCTGGCCGAGGCGCCCAGCCATGGCGTGCCGGTGCTGGCGTACGATAAAGCCTCGCGCGGCGCGATAGCCTACATCGCGCTGGCGGGCGAAATGATCAGAAAAGAGAAAGCGGCGAAAAAATGATGCAAAAAAAACGCGGTTTAGGGCGAGGTTTAAGCGAGTTACTCGGCGACGTCAGCCAGCCGGTACAGGAAAAGCCGCAAGACGCGCAGAGCTTGCCCATCGAGTTTTTACAGCGCGGTAAGTTTCAGCCGCGCAAGGACATGGATCCGGAGAAGCTGAAGGAGTTGTCCGACTCGATTGCCGCGCAAGGTATTATTCAGCCGATCATTGTCCGTAAACTGGATGGCGAGAAATACGAAATAATCGCCGGCGAACGCCGCTGGCGGGCCGCGCAATTGGCCGAGTTGCAGGATGTACCGGTGCTGATTAAGGATTTGGACGATCGCTCGGTGATGGCTATAGCCTTGATCGAAAACATTCAGCGCGAGGATTTGAATGCGCTGGAAGAAGCCGAAGCTTTGCATCGTTTGCAGGACGAGTTCGAACTCACTCATCAGCAGATCGCCACGGCGGTAGGCAAGTCGCGCACCACGATCACTAATCTATTGCGCCTGCTGGAGCTTGCCGGCGAAGTGAAAGGCATGTTGGGTAAGGGCTTGCTGGAAATGGGTCACGCCCGGGCATTGCTGGGGCTGGACGAAGCCAAACAAATCGAAATTGCCAATAAGGCCGTCAAACAGGGACTGACCGTCAGGGCTGTGGAAAAGCTGGTGCGGGAACAGCACGAAGATAAGCCGGCGGCGGTGAAAAAAATCGACCCGGATACGCTGCGTTTGCAACGAGACCTGAGCGAAAGAACAGGTGCCAAGGTGGAGATCAATCATCAGAGCAGCGGTAAGGGAAAATTGATTTTTACTTACACCAGTTTGGAAGAGTTGGAAGGCATCATAAAAAAAATCAATTGAGTGCTTCGGTGCAGATAAATGTCGTATTTCGGCCATGACACTGAGCTTTGTTGGATTTGCTACATTGTCGATTTGGGCAATATTTCAGAAAATCAGTGAGTTACGAAATGGCATATGTATTGCTTTAAGCGTTGGGATTGAAAGTTCGAAGTAAAACCTCCGCGCTTGCTGTTGATCGAGTGTTGTGCCGGGATAGTCTTGCCAAATCAACAAGGTGGCGATGCCAATTGGTTCCTGCCGGACGTGCTTACCTTGCTTTAGGAGTGCTGGCTGGATATAATCGCCCAGCTCAAGACGAAAGGGGAAGTGAATGACAGCTAGAAATGATTTTTCTACTGTCAGAAAAGTAGTTTTTGGACAAGTCCTGATGGCTGCATTGGTGGCGTCGGGATTTTTATTGATAGGCGGTTGGAAAAGTGCAGTGTCTCCGTTAATCGGAGGATTCGTGGCTTTACTGCCCAATCTGTATTTTGCCTACAAAATCTATCTTGCCAAGGATTTGGGCGCGCAGGGTATCGTTAATGCATTTTATGCAGGCGAAACAGTTAAGTTAATTTTGACGGTAGCCCTGTTTTCTATCGTTTTACAGATTCCCTCTGTTGATTTCTTAACGCTGATGGTGGGTTACATCGCAGTGTTGTCGGTTTTTTGGTTTGCGCTGTTTTTGTGGCGTGATTAGTTTTTTTGCGAGGACAAATGAGTACTGAAGGTGGCGCAACCGGTTATATAGTCCATCACTTAACACCATTATCGGTGGGTGAGGGATTTTGGACATTGCATCTGGATACCTTGTTTTTCTCCGCGCTGTTGGGCGGATTGTTTATCTTGTTCTTCAAAACCGTGGCGGAAAGAGCGACATCCGGGGTGCCGGGGTTAGCGCAAAATATTGCGGAAACCTTGGTGGAGTTCGTCGATACGCAAGTCAAGGATAGTTTCCACGGCCGCAGTCCTTTGATTGCGCCGCTGTCGTTGACGATTTTCTGCTGGGTGTTCATGTGGAACGCCATGGACATGTTGCCGGTGGATTTATTGCCGATGATAGGCAGCTTGATGGGCATGGAATACATGCGCGTGGTGCCGAGTACCGATTTGAACGGTACCTTTGCCTTGTCGATCAGCGTGTTTTTCCTGATCTTCTTTTACAGCATCAAGGTTAAAGGATTGATGGGGTTTGCCAAGGAAATGACTTGCACGCCTTTCGGTCCGAAAATGATGCCTTTTAATCTGCTGCTTAAAACAGTTGAAGAATTGGCGAAACCCATCTCGCTGGGGCTGCGGTTATTCGGTAACTTGTATGCCGGTGAGCTGGTATTTATCCTGATCGCCTTGCTGCCGCCTATCGTTCAGCCATTGCTGGGTTTCCCTTGGGCTGTATTTCATATTCTGGTTATTACCCTGCAAGCCTTCATATTCATGGTGTTAACCATCGTGTATTTGAGCTTGGCCCACGAAGATCATTAATAGTTTTATTTTCAACTTTCATATCAATACTTAGGAGACACTATGGAACTCGCATCATTAATTGCCAACGTACAAGGCTTCACCGTTATCGCAGTTGGCATCATTTTGGGCTTGGGCGCAATCGGTACTGCTATCGGCTTCGGTCTGCTGGGCGGTAAATTCCTGGAAGGCGCTGCCCGTCAACCTGAGTTGGTTCCTATGTTGCAGGTCAAAATGTTCATCATCGCCGGTTTGCTTGACGCGGTAACCATGATCGGTGTTGGTCTGGCGCTGATGTTGACCTTCGCAAACCCATTCCTTTCAGCCGTTCAATCTGTCGCAGGTTAATTAGCAATTATCGGATTGAGATGAATAGGCTAAGCCCTGTTCGCATACCGATAGAATGACAACGGCATTACGAGGAAAGCATCAATGAGCATCAATGCTACTCTGATCGGGCAGATGATAACTTTCACACTTCTGGTTTGGTTTACCATGAAGTATGTCTGGCCACCGATCATTGCCGCTCTGGAAGAGCGCAAAACCAAAATTTCCGAAGGCTTGGCTGCCGCCGAGAAAGGCCAGGAAGAAATTAAATTGGCCGAGAAAAAAGCCAAAGGCCTGCTGAAGGAAGCAAAAGAACAATCGGCGGAAATCGTCAGCGCAGCGCAAAAACGCGCCAATCAGCTGGTTGAAGAATCGAAAGATCAAGCCAAAAAAGAAGGCGAGCGTTTGCTTGAAGCCGCAAAAGCCCAGATAGAGCAGGAAATGCTGCAAGCCAAAGAGAGCTTGCGCAAAGAAGTATCCTCACTGGCTTTGCGTGCCGCTGAACAGATTTTGAAAGAAGAAATCGACAAAGCCAAGCATCAAGACATTCTCAGCAAAGCAGCGGATCAATTGGGTTAAGCAATGGCTGAATTATCGACATTAGCAAGACCTTACGCGGAAGCGGCTTTCAAGCGCGCCAAGGAAACGGGGGCGTCTAAGCAATGGTCCGATTCGTTGACGTTTTTGTCTTTGGTCATCCAGGATGAGGCTTTGGCTGCCATTGTCAAAAATCCTCGGGTTGGCAAACAGCATACAGCACAATTGATTCTGGATATTTGCCAGGATCAGATACCTGACGAAGCCAAGAATCTTCTGAAAGTGTTGATAGAAAATGACAAGCTGCCCTTATTGCCGCAAATTTCGGTGATGTTCGAGCAGTACAAGGCGGATGATGAAGGCTACGTCAATGTTGATTTATACAGTGCGTACTCGCTGACAAAAGCCGAGCAAGGCAAATATGTCGCCATGCTGGAAAAGCTTTTGCATAAAAAGGTCAATGCATCCGTTTCTGTCGATAAATCGTTAATTGGGGGCATCCTCGCCAAAGCGGGCGATAAAGTCATCGACGGTTCTATCAAAGGCCAGCTTCATCAATTAGCTAAAAGACTTTAAGAGTTAGAGCGGGAAAATAAAATGCAATTAAATCCATCAGAAATAAGTGATCTGATCAAAAAGAAGATCGAGAACTTCGACGCCCATATTGAGGCACATACCGAAGGCACTGTAGTCAGTGTCACCGACGGTATTGTTCGGGTTCACGGTCTGTCGGAAGCAATGCAAGGCGAAATGCTGGAATTCCCTGGCGGCTCTTACGGCATGGCTTTGAACCTGGAAAGAGATTCGGTCGGTGTGGTAATGCTCGGTGCTTACCAACATATTACCGAAGGCGATACCGTTAAATGTACCGGTAGAATCCTGGAAGTGCCGGTAGGTGAAGCATTGCTGGGCCGTGTGGTCGATGCATTGGGTAACCCCATCGATGGCAAAGGCGCTATCGAAACCAAATTAAGCTCCCCTATCGAAAAAATTGCTCCCGGCGTTATTGCCAGACAATCGGTCGATCAACCGGTGCAAATCGGTTTGAAAGCGATTGACTCGATGATTCCAGTTGGCCGCGGCCAACGTGAGTTGATCATCGGTGACAGGCAAACCGGTAAAACAGCCATTGCGATTGATGCGATCATCAATCAAAAAGGCACCGGCATCAAATGTATCTATGTGGCTATTGGTCAAAAACGTTCGTCTATTGCCAACGTGGTTCGCAAGCTGGAAGAACACGGCGCGATGGAACACACCATCATCGTGGTGGCTTCGGCTTCTGAATCGGCGGCGCTGCAATTTATTGCGCCCTACACAGGTTGCTCAATGGGCGAATATTTCCGCGACATCGGCGAAGATGCACTGATCATTTATGACGATTTGACCAAGCAAGCTTGGGCGTATCGCCAAATTTCCTTGCTGTTGCGTCGTCCACCAGGTCGTGAAGCGTATCCTGGTGACGTGTTCTACATTCACTCGCGATTGCTGGAACGTGCAGCTCGCATAAATGCGGTTGAAGTAGAAAAATTGACCAACGGTAAAGTGAAGGGTAAAACCGGTTCATTGACCGCGTTGCCGATTATCGAAACGCAAGGCGGCGACGTATCTGCGTTCGTTCCGACCAACGTGATCTCCATCACCGACGGCCAGATCTTCCTGGAAACAGGCCTGTTCAACTCCGGCATTCGTCCAGCGGTCAACGCCGGTCTGTCTGTGTCTCGGGTTGGTGGTGCGGCACAAACCAAGATCATCAAAAAGCTGGGCGGTGGTATTCGTCTGGATTTGGCGCAGTTCCGTGAGTTGGCGGCCTTCGCTCAGTTTGCGTCCGATTTGGACGAAAGCACACGCAAGCAAATCGAACGCGGGCAACGCGTTACCGAGCTGATGAAACAAAATCAGTACGCGCCGATGTCGGTTGCGGACATGAGTGTTTCCTTGTACGCCGCTAACGCTGGTTTCCTGGATAGCCTGGAAGTTAAAAAAGTACGCGATTTCGAAGCGGCCTTGCTGGACTTCATGCATGCAGACGAATCGGCTTTGATGGCTAAAATCAATGAGAAAGGCGACTATAACGACGAAATTCAAAAAGGCATACACAATGCCATCGAACGTTTCGTCAAGACCGGTAGCTGGTAAAGGGTCCGCAAATGGCTGTTGGCAAAGAGATACGTACCAAGATCGCGAGTATTAAAAATACTCAGAAGATTACTCGGGCCATGGAAATGGTGGCCGCGAGCAAGATGCGTAAAACCAAAGACAGAATGCAGGCCACCCGGCCTTACGCGAAGAAGATAGGCCAGATCATCAAACATCTGGCTTATGCCAATCCCGAATACAAGCATCCTTTTTTGATCGAACGCGAAGTCAAGCGCATCGGCATCATCGTAGTGAGCTCCGATAGAGGCTTGTGCGGTGGTCTGAATGCCAACTTGTTCCGAAAAGTATTGGGTGAAATGCAACAATGGCAAAGCCAGCAGATCGAGGTAGACGTCTGTACCATCGGTAGCAAAGCGGCGGGTTTTTTCAGCATGATCAGGGCCAATTTGATCGGACAAGTCTCCAAATTGGGAGACACGCCGCATCAGAACGAAATCATCGGCACGATCAAGATCATGCTGGATGCATTCACCGCCGGCGAGATTGATGAATTATTTTTGATCAGTAACGATTTCGTAAACACCATGACGCAAAAACCGGTCGTGCAAAAATTGTTGCCGGTTGCTGTGGGCGATTTAGGCGAAGAGTCCAAAGGTCGCTGGGATTACTTATACGAACCTGATGCTAAAGAAGTATTGGACAGCTTATTGATCCGATACGTGGAATCCGCGGTTTTCCAAGGTTTGGTGGAAAACAACGCCTGCGAGCAGGCTGCCAGAATGGTGGCGATGAAAAGCGCATCCGATAACGCCGGTAATATCATTAAAGAATTGCAGTTGGTTTACAACAAAGCCAGACAGGCGGCAATTACGCAAGAGATTTCCGAGATCGTGGCCGGCGCTGCTGCTGTTTAGAGCATCAAGACAAGTTTAGATAGATTTTAAAAGAGGACGACATAATGAGTTTGGGTAAAATCGTTCAGATCATCGGTGCGGTCGTAGACGTGGAGTTTCCACGCGATAACCTGCCGAGAGTATATGATGCGTTGAATGTTAAGGGCGGTCTGGTTTTGGAAGTTCAGCAGCAATTGGGCGACGGCGTAGTCCGGACCATTGCGATGGGTTCCACCGATGGCTTGAGCCGAGGCGTTGAAGTCAGCAACACCGGCGAAGCGATCAAGGTACCGGTCGGTCAGGCGACACTGGGACGCATCATGAATGTCCTCGGCGAAGCTATTGACGAAAAAGGGCCTATCGGTGAGAAAGAGAAATGGACTATCCACCGCGATGCGCCTTCTTACGACGAACAAGCGCCAGCCAACGAATTGTTGGAAACCGGTATCAAAGTTATCGACTTGGTCTGCCCGTTCGCGAAAGGCGGTAAGGTCGGTCTGTTCGGTGGTGCCGGCGTAGGCAAGACCGTTAACATGATGGAGCTGATCCGTAACATCGCGATCGAGCACAGCGGTTTCTCGGTATTTGCCGGCGTAGGTGAGCGGACTCGTGAAGGTAACGACTTCTATCACGAGATGACCGATTCCAACGTTATCGACAAAGTATCTTTAGTTTACGGTCAGATGAACGAGCCACCAGGCAACCGTTTGCGCGTAGCGTTAACCGGTTTGACCATGGCGGAATTTTTCCGTGACGAAGGCCGCGACGTACTTTTCTTCGTTGACAACATTTACCGTTATACCTTGGCGGGTACCGAAGTATCGGCGCTGCTGGGGCGTATGCCTTCTGCGGTAGGTTATCAGCCTACCCTGGCTGAAGAGATGGGTGTGTTGCAGGAACGGATCACCTCGACCAAAACCGGTTCTATCACTTCTATCCAAGCGGTATACGTACCTGCGGACGACTTGACCGACCCGTCGCCTGCTACTACCTTCGCTCACTTGGACGCGACCGTGGTATTGTCACGGCAGATCGCCGAGCTGGGTATTTATCCGGCTATCGATCCGCTGGATTCCAGCAGCCGTCAGCTAGATCCATTGGTTATCGGTCAAGAGCATTATGACGTAGCTCGTTCAGTACAAGGTATTTTGCAACGCTATAAAGAACTGCGCGATATTATCGCCATCTTGGGTATGGACGAGTTGTCGGAAGACGACAAACTGACCGTATCAAGAGCGCGGAAAATTCAACGTTTCTTGTCGCAACCGTTCTTCGTTGCCGAAGTCTTTACCGGTTCGCCAGGTAAATATGTATCCTTGAAAGATACCATTGCCGGCTTCAAAGGCATTATCAGCGGTGAATACGACAGTCTTCCCGAGCAAGCTTTCTACATGGTCGGCACAATCGACGAAGCCATTGAAAAAGCCAAAGGCATGTAAACCACCTCATAGGAGAGTTTTGACATGGCAATGACAATTCATGTGGACATCGTCAGTGCGGAGCAGGAAATCTTTTCCGGCTTGGCTGAAATGGTCTTCGCACCGGCGGAAATGGGCGATGTCGGTGTCGCACCGCGCCACGCGCCGTTGATCACCAAGCTTAAACCCGGCGAAGTAAGGGTTAAGCTGAGCGACAAGGAATCGCAGGCGTTTTATGTCTCGGGTGGTTTTCTGGAAGTTCAGCCGCACCTGGTGACCGTATTGGCGGATACCGCGATCAGAGCAAAAGACATCGACGAAGCCGCAGCCTTGCAAGCCAAATCCAGAGCGGAAGAAATGCTGAGCGATAAATCGGGTAAATACGATTACGCGATTGCACAAGCCGAATTGGCGCAAGCTGTAAACCAGTTGAGAACTTTGGAAAGATTAAGAAAACGTGGTGCGTAAACCATTTATTGCGTAAAAATATAAGCCCGATGACGTTTGTTATCGGGCTTTTTTTGTTTTAAGGAATAGCAATGTCGATTAAAACCATCATCTTGGCAGCCGGCCAAGGCACCAGAATGCGTTCTTCGCGGCCCAAAGTACTGCACGAAATCGCCAATAAAGCGCTATTGCAGCATGTCTACGAAACCAGTCTGGCGCTGGAAAACAATCAGATTTTCATCATTTACGGCCACGGCGGCGAAACGGTCAAACAAACTTTAAGCAGTTTGAATGCCACCTGGATCGAGCAGAAACAGCAGCTAGGCACAGGGCATGCGGTACAGCAAGCGATCCACCATGTGGACGACCCGGATACTGTTTTGATTCTGTATGGCGATGTGCCTCTATTAAAAGCCAAAACCATTCAAATTCTATTGCACAAGGTAAGCTTGACGTCTTTGGCCTTGCTGACCGTGAATCTGGATGATCCAACCGGTTACGGCCGTATCGTCCGCGACAAAGATCACGCTGTCGTCAAAATAGTCGAGCAAAAAGACGCCAACGAAGTGGAATTGCAAATCAGCGAGGGCAACACCGGCATCTTGGCCTGCAAAGGTAGCCAGTTGAAGCAATGGCTGTCCAGATTGAGCAATAACAACGCGCAAAACGAATACTATTTGACGGACATTATCGAAATGGCCGTAGAAGACGGCTTGAGCGTCGAAACCACTCAAGCCGGCAGCCAGGATGAAGTGCTTGGGGTGAATAATCGCAGCCAATTGGCGCACTTGGAGCGCGTGTATCAATGGGAACAAGCGCAGGGTCTGATGGAAAAAGGCATAACGCTACGCGACCCGGCAAGAGTAGATGTGCGGGGCAGTTTTGCCGAACTGGGGCAGGACATCGATGTGGACATTAACGTGATCTTTGAAGGCATTAACCGCATAGGTTCCAACGTTAAAATCGGGCCCAATTGCCTGATTAAAAACGCCAGCATCGCCAACGATGTCGAAATCCTCGCGAATAGCGTAATAGAAGAAGCGACGGTCGGGGCCGGCAGCCGCATCGGTCCATTTGCCCGTCTGCGTCCGCAAACCGAACTGGCCGATCATGTACATATCGGCAATTTTGTGGAGATCAAGAAATCCACCGTCGCCACCGGCAGCAAAATTAACCATTTAAGCTATATTGGCGATAGCGAAGTGGGTAGCAAAGTTAATATCGGCGCCGGCACCATCACCTGCAATTACGATGGCGTGAATAAATTCAAAACCATAATCGGCGATGGTGCCTTCATAGGCTCCGATACGCAATTGGTGGCGCCGGTGACTGTCGGTAAAAACGCTACGATTGGCGCCGGTTCGACCATTACTCGCGATACGCCGGAAAATCAGTTAACCCTTAGCCGGACAAAACAGCTTAGCGTGCCGACCTGGCAGCGTCCGGTTAAACTGGCGGAGATTGTTCCCGACAATTCTCCGCACTCCTTACCTCCTTGTAAGTCGGAGAAATAATATGTGTGGGATAGTCGCGGGAGTTGCACAGCGTAATGTTGTGCCGATTTTGCTGGAAGGCCTGAAACGCCTGGAATATCGCGGCTACGATTCGGCTGGTTTGGCCGTGGTCAGTCAAGGCGAGATATTCCGCAAACGTGAGCTGGGTAAAGTCAAAGGTCTGGAAGCCTTAATCAACGCCGATCCTATCGAAGGCACTATCGGCATTGCCCATACCCGCTGGGCCACCCACGGCAAACCCAGCACCCGCAATGCTCACCCCCATGTTAGCCGCGACAAAGTGGCGGTGGTGCATAACGGCATTATCGAGAACCACGATCATCTGCGTACCGCCTTGCAAAAAAACGGCTTCGAATTTACCTCCGAAACCGATACCGAAGTCATCGTGCATAAAATTGTCGAAGATTTGCAAAGCGGCGACAGCTTATTAAACGCAGTAAAAGCCACGGTTGCAACCTTGCAAGGCGCCTATGCGCTGGGTGTGGTCTACATCGACTGCCCCGATACCTTGATCGCCTGCCGAAAAGGCAGTCCCTTGGTAATTGGCGTCGGTATCGGCGAATATTTTATTGCGTCCGATATAGCCGCGCTATTGCCGGTTACCCAGCGCTTCATTTTCCTGGAAGACGGCGACATCGCCGAATTGAAAATCGACAGCTTGGTCATTTACGACGAAAACGACCACCGTGTCGAACGCCCTATCGTCGAAAGCCAATTAAAAGCCGATTCGGTCGATAAAGGTAAATACCGCCACTACATGCTCAAGGAAATTTACGAGCAAGCCTGGGCGGTGTCCGAAACCCTGGAAGGCCGCTTCATCGACAACCGTTTGCAGGATAATGCCTTCGGCCACAATGCCGCCGAAGTCTTCGACCAAATCAAATCCGTGCAAATTCTGGCCTGCGGCACCAGTTACCATTCCGGCTTGGTGGCGCGATATTGGTTCGAAAAACTGGCGCGCGTGCCCTGCGCTATCGAAGTGGCCAGCGAATTCAGATACCGCAATCCGGTGATTTCCCCGGACACGCTGGTGGTGACCATTTCCCAGTCCGGCGAAACCGCCGATACATTGGCTGCGCTATTGGAAGCGAAACGCCTGGGCGTCAAACACTCGCTGGTGATCTGCAACGCACCGGAAAGTTCGCTGGTGCGCGAATCCGATCTGGTCATGATGACCCGCGCCGGCCCGGAAATCGGCGTCGCTTCGACCAAAGCCTTCACCACCCAGTTGGTGGCTTTGCTGATGTTGATCATCGCCGTCGGCCGCCGCTTTGCATTGACCAAGGAAACGGAAGAGCAAATCGTCTCCGAGTTGTTTGGCTTGCCCGGCAATATCGAAAAAGTGCTGAAGCTTGATAACGCCATCGAATTGCTGTCGCAGCGCTTTGCCGACAAACACAACGCGCTTTTCCTCGGTCGCGGTACCCATTACCCGATCGCGATGGAAGGTGCATTGAAGCTGAAGGAAATTTCCTACATCCACGCCGAAGCCTACCCTGCCGGCGAGCTGAAGCATGGCCCGCTGGCTTTGATCGACGCGGAAATGCCGGTTGTGACCGTGGCGCCGAACAACAACCTGCTGGAAAAACTGAAATCCAATATCCAGGAAGTCAGCGCCCGTGGCGGACAATTGATCGTGTTTATGGATGAAGAGCTGGCGGAAAGCAGCGACGAAAACGTGCAAATCGTCAAAATGCCCAGCGTCGCCAACATCATCTCACCTATCGTCTACACCGTACCGCTACAACTGCTGTCCTACCACGTCGCCGTGCTCAAAGGTACCGACGTCGACCAGCCGCGCAATTTAGCCAAGTCGGTCACGGTGGAATAGCGGAGGATTGGGCAGAACGGATTCTGTGTTTGTTCGGTTTGAATTTAAGGGTTTGTCGGGTTAATCTCGGCAAACCCTTTTTTCTAGTTACGATCTACTCGTTTTTTTGGAGTTAGTTAATGGCGGGGAGGACCGAGATCGACCTTGAAACAGCCATTCGCGGTAATTGATCGATCAGACTGACCAGCGCCTGATAACGGATGGGCGTTATACAATGTCATGTAAGATGATCAAATCAAATTCACTAGAATTTGGTAAATTGCAGTAAGGATGGGGTAAGCAGTTAGATCACCCTAGTGTTACCCTGTCGACCCTCGGACTTTCCGAGTTGCACTAATTTAAAATAACTATTACAGCGAGGTGCTTATGTTGAGTATTAAATCAAAAGAAAGTAGATTGGCGGTATGTCTTTGTGCGCTATCAGTGCTATTAACTGCAGTGCCAACTCAGGCAGACACAGTAATTTTGTTGGCCGCGGCAGAAACCGGGTCGGTAGCTGCGAGACAGGCTGCTGATCAGAAGGCCGCGCTGGCAAAAAAGGCTGCGGAGAGAGAGGCAAAAAAGGCAGCTGAGGCACAAATGCCGGCTGAGGCGTTAGTGCCCGCGGAGAACAAGGCACCTGCTGAGGTACCAAAGGGAAAATAATTGGCGTGCAGAAACCAATGGGGGTCAGACGCCATTGGTTTTGAGTAGCCGCCTAACTCAAGGCTCCAGCGAACTGCGCTAAACATTGCGTAATTTCGAAGCATATTTTAGTCTCAAGTCTGTGCTAAATGGCGGTTTATCTCATGGTCGCCACTCGACCCATTCCAGCCTATCGCGTTTCTCCAAACCGGCCATTCAAGTCTCTACAAACAAGAAGTTTAACAGCAGCCATTGAATGTGGTGAGTTTACGAAGCCCACCGTTCAGCGTATCCTATGACCCTAACAGTAGAATCGTGGGTCGCAGCCTATAAATTTGCTTTATACTAATAGCTGTTGTGGAACCTTTTTTTGAACTAAAAAGCACCATTGAAGCCACTTTTCGATCTTTAAAATCAGCGTTATGCATTCAAGCACTAACTTAGCTCCAAAATATCATTATCCGCCGATTATGGAGGCGGTTATTGAGCTTCGTGTAAATGGCTTATTAACTCTGAAAGAGCGGGAAAAAATAGCCAAAAAGCTCAAAAAGGACTACCCAAATTCACAAGAAATCAACGAGGTCGGCATTAATATAGGGCCAAATGGGGCAGAGAGCGCCGTGACGGTGAATGAACCTGCCAAAATATTTCGTTTG
The DNA here is from genome assembly GCF_024505055.1 of Methylomonas rosea. Classification (GTDB taxonomy): domain Bacteria; phylum Pseudomonadota; class Gammaproteobacteria; order Methylococcales; family Methylomonadaceae; genus Methylomonas; species Methylomonas rosea. Next base: position 11,709 of record NZ_JANIBL010000055.1, on the reverse strand, counting down.
GCCTCCGACAGTCAATCTGAAATTGTAATCATTTCGCCGCAGAGCCTGGCTGTTGCATGTCTTGCGCCCTATCCAGGATGGGATGACTATCTAACTAAAGTGGTTGCCGCCTGGAAAATATGGAAAAGTATTGCCAGGACTCGGCTCATTTCTCGGGTAGGAGTTCGATTTATTAATAGAATCGATATTCCAGTAAACGGAGTTGAAAAAATAGAACTTGAAGATTATTTGTCTTTTTATCCAAAGGTTCCTTCATTTAGTGAATCTCCAATGGAGACCTATTTTATTCAGATTACTAAGCGTACTTCCAATCCATTATGGAGTACAAATATAACGTCAACAATCCAGCCTCCCCCTATGATAGGCTATATGTCTTTATTACTTGATATTGATGTCTATAGGACGGAAGAAATTCCCCTAAATGATGAAGATTTATGGGGAACTATCAGCGAAGCTCGTGAACTAAAAAACGGTATATTTCGTCACCTTATAACCCCGCGGACAGAGGAGCTTTTCGTCTAATGACACTTCAAATTCGCTCCAATACAGCTTTAGACCTTTGGCCTCGTGATCAGATACATGCCGGCCAATATTCCCAACAAATAGCAGCAACCAGGAAGCAGGCTCTACAGCCTCACATTAGCGAGGTTATTCGTAGTAAATACGCTAAACATTCACAAAATAAAGCCACTTCGCTTGAAGAGAAGCTTTACGATGTACGAGCTCTTTGTAAGATTAGGACTGCATCGGTAGCAATGTATCTTACTAGCGAGTGGCGTTCCCGATTTTTTTCGCAATTAGATAATTTGCTGGATGCGGAAAACTGGGAAGAAGAGGATACGCCGATTATCGAAGCATCTTTCAATACATTTTTACGCATGATCATGCTCATGTGGCCTGTGCGCAGACCGGGTCTTGGTGCAACAAGCGAAGGTAATATTATCGCTGCATGGACAGTTGATCGTGATCGGTTAACAATAGAATGTTTGCCTGGGGATAAGGTAAGATGGGTCGTAAGTTGGCATGTTGAAGGAATGCAAGAACGTGCCGCTGGTGATGTCTCGTTGACACGATTGCTAGCGGTGTTATCTCCTTATGATCCCAAACGCTGGTTTATTGATGCAGCTTAAAAGAAACAATCCAATCCCGTTAGACGATCACATTATCAGATATATTCCATGGGCCAAGCTGCTCAAAGATGAGGATGACAACGTGATTGGCATTCTTGGTACAGCATTTAAGTTGCGAGAAGCTACAGAAACCAGGGCGGCAGAAAAATATCTTTCAGCAACATGGCTTGAGTATTTTCCTAATAATGGCGAGAGTAATGAGCAAATTACTGCTGCTATTCGTGCAATGCGTGCAAGTAACATCGATGTAAAGCCTAAAAGTGGATTTTCCATAGGGAAAGTTAGCAATATTCAGTCAGCGTGTATTCAATCAAATGCTAATGCGGTTCGTATTGTTTACGCACCATCAGACAGCAATAAGGCGCATGTTGCTGTAAATAAATTTCCTTGCGATGATGCCGGTTTATGTAATCTTCTAGCGGAAGAAGCGTGGGCACAATTAATATTAAACTGCGACATACCTGCTTAACTGTTTCTCTAAATTGATAATGGTTTTGTAAAAGAACCACAAAATTAGCTTAGATGAAAAAGCGATTGATTTATTTGAAATGGCTCTGATTCAATTCTCGTGTTGCTGAGTATGTGAGCCATAAATGACCTCTTTCAAAATTTAACCAGCCATTTAAATTGGCAGTAGTTACGCGGTCATAAAGTCGTTTTGCTTGCCGAATACCTGACATTCGGCTAAGTCACCAGTTACCTGAACTATTGAAATTAGATACTGATCCGAAGGTCCGGTAATGGCCGCTTGAAGCCTTACACCTCAATCCATAGAAAATGCATAGCCAGTATCAGCGCAATCAACGAAAATTTACCCTCAATCCCGGGTTCCACTCCACTTAATCCGGATCAGGCGTTTTCCCAAATTAAAACGTCCAGATCTAACATATAAAATCACTCCTTTTTAGAAAAATAGCCTACGCTTTTTCTCTGCGGACCGGCGCTGTCGGTTTGCATATTCGGCAACTATGCAGGAGATTGAGATGAGTCAGAATTTGTTATCGTTAACTTTCAGCGACACAGCGTTGGCAGAGATCGACGCGGCTTTGAATACCTTGGAAACCCACTTCGCCGGCTTCGCGTCGCTGTCGCCCGACCAGCGACGCAATATTCTGAAGATGGGGGATAAAACCGAAGCGTTTTGTCGGCAGACTATGCTGCTGGCCGCTCAAAACGCCCAGGCGATTCCGCCCAATCTGAACATGCCTGAGGCGCAAGCCGACATGACCAGTCTCGACCAACTCCGGCCGAGGTTGCATAGGTTGCGGGATTTGCAGGCGCGCGGCGACGATACCGACATGGCGCTGGGCAGCGATATTTACAGCTTCTGCCTGGACGCCTACGCCTCGCTGAAAATTGCCGGCAAAGGCGCGGCGCTGGAAACACTGCGTCAAGCGATGGCGGTGCGCTTCAATCGCGGTGCCAAGAGCAAAGTCGAACCAGCCGCTGGCTAAGCTGTTCGGTGGAATTTGCAGCCGGCTGCGGGGGATGGCCGGCCGTAATGCCAGGCCGCTCAGCTTCAACGCTACGGATACCAGGCTTTTTGCTTCTGCCGAATACCTTTTAGCCTTAAGCGCCAAGCCTTGCGGAATGCAGGCAAGCCAAAAAGCCATGCGCGCAAGGCGAATAGCTTTAATCGCAAGCCTCGATACGCTTGTTCGCAAGGTAAAAAGCTATTCGGGCAAGCCAAACTGGTTTAACCCCAAACCTACACGACCTTGCGCGCAGGCTAGCCAACTGTTCGTGCAAGGCTAATAGCTTCAATCGCAAACCTGCCTAAGCAAGCGCGCAAGCGGAAACGCTTCTCGCCAATGGCAAATCGCTTTAATCTCAAGCCGCGATAACCTTGATCGCAAGGTAAAAAGCCATTCGGGTAAGCCAAATCGGTTCAACCCCAAACCTACTCGACCTCGCGCGCAGGCCAACAAACCATTCGCGCGTGGCAAATTACTTCAAACTAAAAACTATTGGGCTTTGCGCAAAAGACCATATGGTGCAATGACAGCGTCCCGACGCACGGCTTACTGGCTCGATTGCATGGCAGCGAACTAAAAATCGAAACCTGCTCCCACGGCTACTTGCATCCGCTAATGAAATTGGCTGAAGCGATCAACCAAGGAAAATCAGCAAGCATGGTTTGCGTTGCAGTGTGTTTCTATCCGTGTCCGGGGGCCAAGAATTATAAAAATGCTGGCGACTGTAAAGTTGCAGGTCAAATGGCTTTCGCCTGGGAGGCGCTATTTTTGCCGATTTTTCCGGCCGGAATACTCAAAAATTCTTTCGGAAAATAGCGGCTACCCGGAAAAGCCTAATTTGGATTTAACCATTACATTTCAACATCCAATACATTCAAGACATCCGGCCTTTGTTGCACGAATACTTCTGATCGCTTAAGTATTCTGTGCCAATTACGACGCGTCATTTGTTCAATCCAGTCCAAGACATCGTCGAATTCGTCCTCGCTCCACGATTCGATAATCGCCAGAGTAACGGGAGGAGCATATAAAAACTCAAGCGCGCTTTTCATGTTTGCGTAACGTAAATTCATGGTGTTTCTCCTATGGCTTTATGCTGAGCAGTGAATGATTGTATGGGTCTTTAATTTGCCGCTAATTTATCTTTGCTTATAAAAACCTCAAAAAAAGCCTCTACTTTTAGTGCCAATAGAGGCTATAGAGTTTGCGGCAAGGGGGCCGCGAGAGGTCGCACGAAAATCTTAAATACGAGCCGGTGTCGCCCGGTTTAAATTACTGGCCAACGATGCGGCACCAAACAATAGTGTGGATAGGATAAATTGACCCGACATGAAACTGAGCATGCCGGCGACAAAAAATAAGCCGGTCGTCATGTCACTGTAAAAGCTTTTTGAAGTATTCATTGGGTCCACCTTGACTATGTTTAGTCGCTTTGTAAGTACGACTTCACTATATACCCGCTAGAAATATTTACAATCAGGTGTTTAATTCATTATTTGTTTCTTTATTGGAAATAAAACGTCCGGAACTTTTGTAATAAGCAACGCAACATTGCTCACTATAGGGACCAAAGAGTCTCGCCGCCTTGGGAGCAGAAACTAGATTGCGTTCATCTGAATCCCGTCAAATTCAGTTATATGTATCTAGCGGAGCACTGGGGGTATTCAAGTTCCGGGAATTATGGGCGTAGGCAGGATTGTTACCGGTTTATCTGGCGTGGCTTTATTGACCGCAGCGCGGTTGGGTTTGCTGCGTGGGAACGCGAAAATTTTTCGAACATTCTCTTAACAACGGCGGGTGATACCTTCCGGTTTAGGTGAAAAATTGCACCAAACCCTGCTTGGTGCAATCGAAAAATCGCCTCTTGCTTGACCAGGGAGAGGCTCCAGTCATTGCATGCCGTGATGCCCGTCAGTTTCGATGGGTTTGTCTTCCGTACAAAAACAGATTTTCACCAACGATAATTCCATATGGTCGCCACGCACTGTAAAGCCGTCTAACACCGCAGCCGTCAGGCTGAATTCCTGTTCGGCATTCGAGGCTAAGTTAGGCGAAATGGACGCAATCACCGAATTACCCAACAAGGTTTCCAGTTTAAAATCCGGCCCGCCGCCATTGCTGTGCAGCGTTACCTTCACCTGTTTCACCGATTGCGGCAGACGCACGCGGATACCTCTGGGTGTGAAATTCAACAGATGATGCGTTGGCGGCGGAACGGCCGTGTCGGAAATCCAAAGTCTTGCCGCGGAAAAGAAGTCGATATTGTGATGGGTCAGATTGGGCAATCCACCGGAATTAGCCGCGAATTCCGAACCGATCTGCAAGTCGTCAAAATTCACGCAGCTTTCCTTGCATGGCTCTTCCGGCGGCGTGGCAGGTGGGCAGAAAGTCGGTTGAATTTGGCAAAGGTGCGCATCGTCCAGGTAGACAGTATTTTCGCCGCCAAACCTATCAATACCGCCGACGAAAAGCGTGATTTCATCCCGCTGCGCTTTGGCCCGCACGCTGATGTTTTGCCATTCCTGTTCACCGGGTGGTAGCTCGCGCCAGACAATTTGGGCTGCATTCGGATTGTTGCCGCCCAAGGGGTCGATGCCGATGCACACGCGTCCGGTTTGGCGCGGCGACACCAGGTGCCATGCCGCTGAAAACTCATATTCCCAGCCCACGTTAGCGCAAATTTGTTGCCGAATACCAGCCTGTATGGCGCCCTTGAAATCAAGCCCCTGGGCCCGGCGACCGTCCCTTTCCACGAAGTTTTCCGGGAAAAACAACCATTCCCGTGGTTGCCGCGCGGCGTCTTTATCGAAGGACAAGGCTGGCTCGGCATAAGGGTGCCAGCCGTTGGCCACGCGGTCTTTGCGCCCGGACGCGGGCGGATACGGAAAGCGGAAACCGTCTTCCATCATCGGATTTTTCAGCTCGACGGCATGTACGACGGTGGTGGCTACCCCTTCCGCGCCGTCATCGTCTTGGACGGTAACGGTGGTCAAATAGCTGCCGCAGTGCGCCCATTCATGGCAGACCTCAACCCTTCCCTTCGCTTTCGGCGGTTCGTTGGTTTCGGTAACGAAGGCGTTTTTCTGTTGGCAATCGCCAAAGTCCCAATACGCCGTATGGGTATCGCACCAGCCGTTGTCCTCGAAACTGGCCTGCATTTGCACCGGCTGACCGACCAACACGCATAGGGTTTCTTCTGAAGTGACTACAGGTTTTACGTTTTTGACCACCACCGGCAGAACGGCTTCGCCAATACCGCCGTCGTCGTCGCTTACGCGCAGCCGAACCTGATAATTGCCGTTGTCGCACCAGGCATGCCTGGCGACGACTGTGCCTTTTGCTTCGGGCTCCAGGTTAGTCTCGGACACCACCCCGACCGTAGGTTTGGAATCGTCGCCCCAATCGAAAATAGCGGTGTGTTTGTCCAGCCATTCCGGATCGGTGAACTTCGCAGTGATTTCCACCTCTTGGCCTTCGTCGACGCTGAGTTCCAATAAATCGAAACTGACAGCCGGTTGCACATTTTTCAAGCGGACGGGTGTGAAGTTGCGGGTGGTAACCCCGCCGGTTTCGCTGACCGCGATGCGCAATTTGGCGACATACAAACCACTGTCGGCGTAGCGATGCGTCGGGCGACGCAGTGCGGAAGATTGCCCGTCGCCAAATAACCAAGTCGGCTGACTGAAAACCTTATCCGGGCCGCCATTGAAAAGCAGGGCCGAGCTGGATGAGGCAGCATATGGGCCGTTTGCCGAAGCACTGTCCAGGCCGGCTGTGCTGGTACTGGTGGCCGACATTTCGCCGATAAACCGAATGCCGGTGGCATAAATATCGACCGGGTTTTTGAAGCGTGCCGATATGGTGCCTATGTTGGGCAAATTGACCGGCCAGGCGGCGATGCCGGCCAGCTTGCCGGCGGAGTCGAAAATTTTATCGGCGCCGATACTTTCCGCAATTTCGATGACAATCGCCAAAATTACCGTCAATATCAATCCGCCAATCAGCCCGCCAGTAAGGAAACCGACCAGAAAGACCAGCAGCCAGCCAAGAAACCCCAGCTCAACATCAACATCGGGTTCTTCGATCAGAAACGGTTCCAACATCTGGCCGCCGGACGCATTATCCTTCCAGCGCAAGCCGATATGGGCGGTAAAACTGGCGCCGACATCAATGCTGCCGAGGATTTCATCCACCAAAGTCACCGAGCCTTTGGCTTCGATGGCGCTATCGATCAGCTTCATACTGAAGGAATTGATACGCACCGTGTGGCCGTCGGTGTCGGCTTCCGGCAAAGTCACCGGGAAGCCGCCGGGGAATTTTGCCGCGATTTCGCTTTTCAGCTTTTCTTCGACAAAGTCGTCATCCAGGCCGATGGCAAAATCGCAGGGCACCGGGATGAAATTTACCAAGGCGTTGGCATTCGCGCCGGGCCCAGCATTCAGGGCAATGGCCAGCGTATCGCTTAAAACTTTCGGCGTGATGTTGGTAATGACCACGCCGCCCACGGCGTCGGTCGGTGCCCAGAGCACGACATAACGGCGGTTGTTCAGTTCAGTGCGAATAAAGCCTTCTACCTGTGTTTCCAGGTCGGCAAGTGTCGGAATGTCAAAATCCACCGGCGGCAGCACGGCAAAAAACACATTGGCGGCGGTGACAAATCCGCTGCGGATGGCGTTTTCAAAACCGCCTGCGCCCAGTATGGCGTCTACCCTGGCCTTGTTGGCGGTGTAATTCGTGCCTTCCACCCCAGGCGCCGGCTGGATGTTTATCAAGTTGCTGGCGGCGCTATCCAAGCCGATATGGATGTGGGCGCCAGTATTGGAGAACGGCATGGTGAGCTGGGCGGTGGCGGTCATGCCCATCGGCGAAGCAAGTCCAAGCGGGCCAATGCCGCCGGTGATGTCGTAAAAGCGCACCGCGCAAGGCAAATTGATTTGCATTTGTCCGGGCAGAAAACCGACGCTGATCTGCCGGGCGGGATTGCTTTCGTCGTCGAAAAACTCGACGGAGGCTTTCATCGCAAACGGTGGGAATCCGAGCGGGATGTCCTGGACCAGATGCGGGATAGTGCCGTTTTGGTAAAGTTTATGAATAAATTCCGCCGGACCGTTCGCCAACACATTGGCAAACGGGTTACCGGAAGTAATGACCACATCCACGGCATTTACCGGCAGATTAGCCGATAAGAGGGCTAAATTGACGGGCGCGCCGGGATCGGGCGCTTGTCCGATAGGTACGCGTAGGGTGACATCAGCCGTGATATTGAACAGCGTCGCGCTCGGCACAGGGGGATTCTGGATTTCCAGATCCGCAATCACCCCGAGCGTCAGGTTGACGCCGTTGATGCCGGGGTTTAGGTCAAGGCGGATTTGATTTTGCGGAAATTGGACGGTGCCGTCGGCCAGCGTGAACGGGCCGAGGGCCATGCCGGCCGGCAGCTGAATTTCTTGCGGTAAGGTGCCGTTCGGGTTAAGGCCGCCGCTGCGCCAAGCTTCGCGTAGGATGTCGAGGAGTACCGATTCGGTGACTTCCGCCACCGTTTGGAAATTGTGCGTATCCATGTTTTTGCCCTTTAGTAAAAGTGTGTGGATTAATCGGCCGAATGCTTCTTGGTCGTGTCGCGGTGTCTGCTCAGACTGAATTCGACTTGATCGACCAGGGTGTTTTTTTCACCGGCAAGAATCGATTCAAACGCCGAGCGCGTGGCAAAAGCCGGCCGTTGCCGATGGATTTTTCGATATTGGTACAGTAGTGGCAGGCCCGGGTGTTGGGCGGAGAGCTCGCGGAGGAGTTTTTTTTCTTCGTCCTCCGCCAATACCTTCGAGGCAAAAATAGCGGCAAGCGATGTCGTCAAGCTTTGAGTTTTGGCTGGCTTGAGCGTGGTTTTGGTGTTGGCGGCGGATTTGCCGGACTGTTCATGCCCGGATTTTTCAAACAATGCCCTTGCTTCGCTTGGATCGGCGGGCATGGTTTTGGTCGTAAGTAATTTGCCGAACTCGGTTTCCAGTTCCGCCAAGCGTTTTAGGTTATCGGGGCCGAAGCGGGCGTATCGCTCGATTTCCGCCTGTGCCGGCGAGCTGAGCCTGTAACCCAATTGTTCGAGTGCCAACAGTGGATTGGCAGCGGCGGCCAAGGCTAAACCGGGGTTGGCGTTAACCGCCGGGACGATACGCGGCATTTGCAGTTGTAACTCGTGCAGCGAATTGATGTTGATTGATTCGGTACTGCTCATAATGAGAACTCCTCGTAGTATTGATGAAACCGCAAGATTTGCTATGACGTTAACCTGCCGAACATGAACAGCTCGTTGCATTAGGCCGAGTGAAAATGTCTAACGTAAAAAATAAGTGCTGCAGCGTTGGCGAAGTTCGCTAGCGCCTAGATGCGGTGGATTTTTCTCAGCTTCTTGTTCGGCTAAGGGTATGGAGGAAGAAACTGAAGACGATTCAAGAATAGGGATTTATAGAGGGGGTGTCTGTGGAGCAATACACTCGAAGGGTGTGCTCTTTTTGGCATTTTGCTATCGGGGCGGTTCTAGCCGATACCAAGGCTTGGATGCTTGTTGCCAAACCTGATATTCGGATTGAACGCTGTTTTAGCGCGATGAGTTGCGCATCCATAGGTTGTGCCGAGCTAGCGGCGAGGCGCAACGGTTGCGATCGATGCGCCTCGTGCCTCGGCAGCAGCCTATAAGCGTATCGTATGGCCGTTACGGTGCAGCGGTTTTATGGGAGGGCGGGATTTGGGGTTTCTTCGATGATGCCGATGCGGTTGGTGATATAGGTGTCGCTGGCGCGACGGCTGATTTTAATGTCGGGTCTCGGCCCGACAGCCGAGATACTTTCTTTTGCTTGGCCAAAAGAAAGTATCCAAAGAAAAGGCCACCCGGATGCCGCTTGTTTCCTGCGCTCCTCGCTTTTGAACGGGGTTGCCGAAAGGGGCTTCCTGCCCCTTCGGCAACGCGCCGCATCCCTGCGGCGCCCCTAACGGGCTGATCCGTTCAAAAGCTCCGGTGCTCGGCGCGGCATACGGGAGAAAACCCGCCGCGGATTTGAAATTCAATCAGTTGCAGTCAGATAGGATGCTGCCGACGTAAGGAGGCGCATCGTTCGCGATCGATGCGCCTCGCCGCTGGCTCGGCAGCATCCAATAAGCGCATCGTATGGCCGTGGTTTGCGTTCCCACGCAACGCGTGGGAACGAGATGAACGCCTATTACACCCTATGATTGCGACCTATCGGGTTGCTTGCCCGCTAAACCGCCAAGACTGTAAGAAATTAGACCATTTAGATCGGAAAGCAGTATTTCCAGTCTTGAGGGATCATTTTTGTCGTGCTCGGTCTTATCGGACTCAGCATACAGGTCTCTTGCAAACTCTGGTATAGCTGGATGTCGCATCGCCTCTTCAAAATATTCTCGACCATAGATGGGCTTCAAGATTGAAGGATCATTAGCTGTGCCCTCAACAAGTTCAAGTAACTTTGCGGAAAAATCGTGTGTAAACTCAAGACTAACTGTTGCAAGGTCTTCTGTAGGTGGGACGACCGTAATCGTTTCCCCACGTGCCCCGATTCTGAGAAATGGTGAAGCTACATAGTATTTTCCATCTACCCATAGGTCGATGATTGGATTCCCGTCGTGGGTTATTGCGTTTCGTGCACCTGCAACGAAGTCCATGTGCCTTACATTCTTGTACTCTGACCAAGGTACCTCTCTGTCAAGTAATACTGGGACGATATCCTTAATTGTTTGTACCTGTGAAGTCATGGCGGAAAATGCATAGGTTAGCAGTCTTCCATCTGAGTTATTTTGTGGGAGCTTGGAGTTGAAAGTGTTCAGCGATCTGTCTGATACTTCCAAGACTTCAGAAAGCCGAAATCGGTATTCACCGATCTTGTGTTTCAGGAAATGAGCGAACTGCGCTTTGCGATTCATGTAAATCCTCGGTGTCATTGGGGACGCCCAACGTAAAGCTCAGCGGCGTAGCGTTAGCGGAGTCCGCTGGAGCGTTGGGTTGGGCTTATTCATCACGATTCTTCTGTGATGATAAAGACTTTATCGCATATGCACCGCCCGCTAAGGCAGCACCAATACCAACCAACGAACCTCCAATTAATTCGCCAATGTTAAGCTCAACACTTATCTCTGGACTTACAGTCATCCCCCAATAAATTACATAAACGACACAGAGAAGAACAATCGAAAATGAAAAATAGCCTGTCACTAGCAAGGCTTGTTGTTGCTTTGCTGGGGAAGATTCAAGCTTGGCCAACTTCGACTGGGTTTCCAAAAGTTGCTCGTTCACCGATCTTAACTGTTCATTGCTAGCTGATAGTTCATGCTCATGCTGTTTTCTAATTCTGCTAATCTCCAACTCATTTGAATGTTCTCTCTCTTTTTTCAGCGATAAGACTAGGTGCCGGACAGCTACTTCTTGTCGTAGGTTGTTTAGCTCTGAAAGCCTGGGCTGGAGTTTATGTTGCTCAACAAAGTGGACTAATGGACTCTGCCACAATCCGTTAAAGGTTTTTTGCCACTGAAGTTGACGTTCTGTCTCAGCGACAAAATCAAAATTGCCAATAACCTTTTCGTAAAACTCCGCTGGTGTAGGTTTGTCTTTATCCTCGGAAAGATACTGCTGACCACTCAACGCAGCCTCAAGAAGTTCTCTAACAAAATCGTGATCATTCATTCTTAGTAGCCTAGAGACGCCCAACAAGTAATTAGATGGTTTCTGTATATCTTCCTGAATTGGATGATATTCAATTTCTGTAAATTTATGGGTAGTCTAACTGAAAAGCTGTTTCCGACAGTTAGGCTTTGTTTGGGCCGAAAATAGGACCATATATGTGCTGAACGACGTGAAGCGCATCGATCGCGAACGATGTGCCTCCTTATGTCGGCAGCACCCTACTGATCGTAGTTTATTGAATTTCAATTAGCGGTTGGGTTTTCTCCCGTATGCCGCGCCGAGCACCGGAGCTTTTGAACAGATCAGCCCGCAGGGGTGCGGCATGGATGCCGCACGTTGCCGAAGGGGCAGGAAGCCCCTTTCGGCAACCCTGTTCAAAAGCGAGGAGCGCAGGAAACAAGCGGCAGCCGGG
>NZ_JANIBL010000054.1 GCF_024505055.1 Methylomonas rosea | reverse complement strand
GGATTGCCGGCCGGCAATCCGCCCGTCAAAGACTATTCAAAATGCAATAAGGCGTTTCATCGACACAATCACACCGGCGAACACTGCGGACATGCAGTAGGCTTGGTGAATCGCTCGCCGGCTTTCTTCGCCGCGCTTACCACATTGCTGATCGATCCCAGGTAGTAAATCGCATCCTTGGCCGGCAGCGCCGAGCAAGTCGATTTGTGAACCAGATGCTCGCCGGTTTCCTGGGCGCTTATCTCAATAAAAAATTCAGCCATGGTCTAATCCTCTTGAAATTTGTTATGCGGACATTCGCTTGAAACCGCCAGACCACTCATTCCACCGAGCGGCTGTCGGCCATCGAACATTCGAGCTTGAGCAATGTTGTGAAGACGACAGGAAAAACAGCAAATACCTGCCTTTTCAACGCTCAACTAGCTAATCAGCAAAACATATACCAATCAAGACAAAATCCCACCATTAAGCGAAAGGCCGAGCCGATACAGCCAAAAATCACTTGCCATGAGGCTGCTGAAGCACAAATGGATCTGAAATTCAGGCCACTCAGCCCCTTGAATCAAGCTTCCGGCCGCATCCGTTACAAAACTTGTCGTCAACTTGAATTTTATGGCCGCAGGCAATGCAATAATTGTCAGTGCGGCGCTGGCGAGTCGCTCTATCGACTTTGGATACGGGTTTATCAGAATCAATCTGGTTGATTGCCGATAAAACCGCAGTTGCATTCGCCAATCTTTTCCTTGGCAAATCAACACAAGCAGCGATCAAATCCTGCACTTGTGTTGGAACATTACATTCCTCTAGTTCGGCGCGCCAGGCCGGGCCCATCTCCCGAGAAACATCTCCCAGCAAAAGTTGGTAGGCAATCACGCCAAGGGCATAAACATCAACACTTGGAGCAGGGGTTTCACCACGGCGTTGACTAATGTCCGCATAGAGTGGCGTATATGCGTTGCGAAGCACAGTGGCACCGGTAACCCGCGTCAATTCTTTCAGCATCTGCGCCTGAGCAGTAATCGCACCGATACCAAAATCGGAAATTTTGACTCGACCATCGCGAGTGACCAGCAAGTTAGCCGGTTTTAAATCACGATGCACCACCCCTTGATCGTGGCAATAAGCTAAAGCCTTGGCAGCCATTTTTAAAATTTTTAATACGCTGTTGCTTGTTGGCTTGCTGCCATCAAAGCCCGCCAACCAGGCGGTTAAATCGCCACCGTCGACAAATTCATAAATCAGAAAAGGCGGATTAGCACTGTAAGCTGTGCCAAGCAAACGAACCAGGTAATCAGGCTCCGGGTGATATTTTAGAACGTCGTAAACCTTAATTTCCGTACGTAAACTGGCCAGCAAAGCGATATCGGTACAAAGCCCGCGTAGCCGCGATTAGCGAAGCGTAATCGCGGGAATGGTGTTAAATATACTCAAGAACCTTCCAAAGGAAACATTTTTTCAATCGTCGCCACCAATTTCAATATTCAAGCCGTTACCCCAACTATCAGGATAAATTCCCTTTTTTACAAAAAGGTGAAAACTTGAATAAGGCCAGTCGCGAACCTGGGCGACATACCCATGCTTTACCGGATTAAAATGCAAATAATAAACATGCCGTTCAAAATCCAGCTCGTCACGGATGGCATGTTCCCAAAAATGTCTTTGCCAGATGCCACGTTCATTGGCGGAAATCCTAACCTTTGATCGATATTCGGTTTTGGCTAAACCTCGCGAAAATCCACTCTTTATCAAACGCCAGCGGGTACTAAAATCGGCCTCGCCAGGTGGCAAGGTCCAGATAGCATGCATATGCTCCGGCAGAACAACCCACGCTTCTATTTGAAATGGATAACGAGCACGCACGGCTCTCACCGTGTCGCGCAACAGATCAATTTGCCGTATCAATAATTCGTTCTGATGGCGTTGTAAAAGGTTAACCGTAAAAAACCATGTGGCACCGGGTATATAAGCTCTGCGATAGTTAACCATTGAAGGGTATGAACAGCAAATGACTACAGTATAAACTAATGGTGATTTTTACCGATTTTGTTATACGGAAAGGTTGGTTGGCGACTTATTTCCGCGATTACGCTGACGCTAATCGCGGCTACGATTAAACGTCGGCTGTCTGGCAACTTGCCGACCTTGGTTTCGCAAAGCGTCCGGCGGCTTTTGGCCGTAAACTCCGAATCCTCCGATTGCGAGAAATTAGTCTTGCTGACAGACATCCAAATATCGATGGCTTTAAAAAACCAAGGTCAATTCTTGGCTGATAGCTGTTCATTCCGCTAATGTCCCAAAGCGACCGAGCTTTTTTGTTGATCGTTGCCCAAAATAACTCCAGGGTTTTAATGCGAAGCTCGAATAATGTAGCTCTGAAGCGGAATGATGGACAAAATAACTTGAACGCTCAAGCCCGCAACCGGATTGTTCGAGAAATTTTCTCGGTCAATCGAGATCGGAACACGATCGTTCAAGAAAATTTCTCGATCGTTTCAGTTCGGAGCTCGGGCATTGGACAAAATAACTCCAACGTTTTAGTTTCGAGCTCGAATGATGGAGAAAATAGCTCGAACACTCAAGCTCTGAACCGGATTGTTCGAGAAACTTTCTCGGTCAATTGAGCTCGGAACTCGGGCATTGCACAAAATAACGCCAATGTTCCGGTTCGGAACTGAAACGATGGAGAAATTTTTGGCAATCGTCGAAATTATTAACCCGGCCCTTTTATCGTTGATCTGCCGTTCGGGCTTAACCGGTCGGAGCCCACACTGGCGCGCCCTTCGACACGCTCAGAGCGAACAGTATTCAAGGGCCGGCTTGATAACGGCAAGCCGCCGCAAGAAACTTCACTCCGCCAACAATACCCGGCCCAGCAAGCTGTCCTTCTCTATGGCCACTGCCGGCCCGGCGCCGCACCGGGCCAGCAATGTTTGTAATAGTTGGTGTAAAGATTCATTGCGTTGCTGTTCGGCCAACAATATTTGTTTGATTTCCGCCCTAAGTGTCGACAAGGCTTGTTGATGGCCTTTTAGCAAGCCCTGCAATGCCGCCTTTTGCAAAGATGGCTGGAGCTTTTTGTGCAGGAAAAACGGGATCAGCCAACTGAGACCGATCAACAGCACACTATGAACCGCAAAGTCGGTCCCAAGATAAGCGGTGGCGTCGGCGGCGCTGTGGTAATAGCCGGAAAATACCTGATAGCCGACCACGCCCATCGCCGCCAGCGGCAACAGGGTTTCGCAAATGGCGGTGAATTTCAGCAAAAAACGCTGAGCACCGTTGCCCGGCTTGAGTAAAGCCTGTCTGCCGGCCAGTTCGGTTTGCGCAGTGAGATTTTTCTCGGTATTGTCCCGAATACTTTGCAGCGCGGCTTTCAGCGGCTTGCTGGGAATATCGGCTTGAGCGGCTTGCAGCACCAATTCGTCCAACAGATCATTCAGGCGGTTCTGCGCCCATTCGTCCCACAGCTTGATGTCTGCTGCTTGGCCCAGGTTCTCCGCCCAGAATTGCGCGAGTTGCTTGATCGGCCAGGCCAGACCTTGTTGCAAGCTGGCTTCGGTATGCTGCCATAGTGCATCGAAACTCTGCTGTAATTGCGCGTAGTCTTGCGCGGAAAAATCGTCGGCCAGTTGTTGCAAGGTCTGCTTTAGGTGCTGGCGGCGCAATTGCTCGCCGCGTTGCTCCAATTGGGCAACGCTATGCTGTCCGGAGAGTTGCCGCAACTGCTCCAGCAAGGCGGCAAATTCGTCGCCGTCAGGTTCGCTGCAACTGGTGCGAAAGATTAAGGGATCGGTAAAACCGGCCTTACCCAACTGCTGTTTAAAATCGTCGTATTGCACCGGCTGGCCGCGATCCCATTGGTTCATCACAAACAACCAGGCGTGCTTAGCACCTTCCGCCAGCAGCAATTGCCAGGCTTTGCTGTCGCGGTAACGCTCGGGGCTGACCACGTATAACAGCACGTCGATATGCGGCAGCCACTCCAGCACCAAACGCTTATTGCTGAGCTCGACGCTGTCGAAATCCGGCATGTCGATCCAGACGATATGGCTGTTTGTCGCGTCGTTGTGCTGGCTGATCTTGATGCTGTCCAAGGGCAGCCCGGCCGGCAGCTTGTTAATCGCCAGGCTCTGGTGGTGATACAAAGTCACTTCACGCGAGGTGGGCCGCTCAATGCCGGCCCGGGCAATCGCCTGCCCCGCCAAACGATTCAGCAAGCTGCTTTTACCAACGCCGGTGCCGCCCATGAACGCCACAATTAACGGCCTGCTATCCGGATCGGTTTGACTCGCGGCAAACAGGCTTTCCGTACTGCGCGTGTCTATCGTGGTCAATAATTGCGCCCGTTCCGCGCTTAAACGGCCTTCGGCTTGCGCCGTTGCGGCCCATTGCCGGGCTTGGGTCAGCAATTCAGAGTAATCGTAAGCCATGTTTCTTCTCTTTCAGCGCCTGCTCCGCGGCGTGGCATTGTTGTTCGGAGATATTAAAGCGGGTGGGCGACAGCACGCCTTGCGGCAACAAATACAAGCGCTGTTTCAGGCAGGCCTCGAACAGCGCGGTTTTCACGGTATTGAGCTGATGCTGTTTTAATTCGGCTTCGACCTTATGCATATAACTGCCGATAGCGCTTTCAGCTAATAAGGAAGTCATGGTCAGCATCAACGGGGTAATCACCAAGTCATGGATACCGATACCGCCGGCCTGGATCGCCAGCAATAAGGCGCCGGCGTCGGTCGTGACGCGGGTGGCACGCAGGCTATTCAAAACCATTGGCTGTTCTTGCAACTTGACATACAAACGCTGCGCCGAGGCTTCCACATCCTGCTGAAAATCACTGTGATAATCCGTCACCGCCTGGCGATAAATCTGCAACAAATCACCGCGTTTCTGTCTCAGTGCCATTGCGGTTTCTTTCCACCAGCGGCTATCGGCCGGCTCAGTTTCGGTTTTCTCCAGCAAACGGTCGGCAATTTGAATCAAAAGATGCTCGCCTAGCTGATTCAACACACCGAGTTCCTGATTGGGGTTGATGGCGGCATTGCCGCTGCCCCATGAAAACAGTTTACGAAACGGCCAAGTCATGGCCCTTCGGGTCTTGCCTAGCGCTTTGGCAATGCCGGGGATTTCCAGCAAGGTCAGCAGATTTAATAAAGCGTTTTGAAAGGTTTCGTAATGATGCGGATGGTTCAGATAATCGCGCTGGTAGTCCTTAACCGCCTGCGCCAGCGCTTGATCGACCAGGGTTTGCCAATGATGCTGCGCATGGTGTTCGGCAAACACCGGTTGCAGCCAGTCCAGCCAATAGCGGATAAGCAATTGCTGTTGGCGTACGGCATGTTTGTAGCGGGTGACCTTTTTCGCAAGATCGGCGAATGCGTGCGCAGCCGACTGCGGCCAGCTCGGCACGGCCGGAGCTTTTTGGAATAACAAGGGCACCACGGTGGGCAAGGTATCTTGCCGGGTTTGCAGCCACTTTTGCCGCAACGAATCCAGAATCACCGGCTCGCTGCCTTCGTTGAGTTTATTCACGCAAATCAAGGTGGGCTGCTGGAAAACCTCGATGGCTTTCATCATTTCCCAAACCGATTGATCGGCGTATTTTTCTTTACTCACCACCAATACCACGATGTCGGCCAGCGCGATGGTGCGGATCACGCCTTCCCGATAGTCGGCGGCATCTATTGAATCGAAATCAGGGGTATCCCAGCAGACGCAAGCCGGCAACAAGGCCGAGGCGCCTGGGCTTGGGCTCAGGGAATAGCAATCATACCTTCCCGGCCGCAACTCAGTTTGTTGCAAACGCTGAAAGCGGCCGAAATAATGTTGCATGCCGTCACAATCATCGGGCGTCAGGCTATGGCAAAAACCCTGGGCCTGTACCGTGTAACCGGCCAGCGGACTGACGCCGGCGGCATGGGCATTTAACAGCAAATTGACGACAGAACTTTTACCGGCCTGCGTCGGCCCGATAACGGCGATTTGCAGCGGAAATCCGGGGTTGTTGTCCAGCAGCTCACCTTTGCGAATAAAGGCTTCGCCGTGCAACAATTGCTCTATACGTTGCTGATAATCCAGGTACTGGGGATTTTTTTTATCCAGCTGCTGTAGCACAGTTTGGTAACGCTGTTTGAGAAGTTGGATAAATTCCAGCATGTGGTAAGCTTGTGTTTTTAATTACCGAGTAATTTGGTTTGTTTGGTAACCCGCGTTGCAACCATTATAAATACAAAATTCGGGTTTGTTTATTTAGCCACTGGGGGGCTACATCATGAAAAAAGCGTCAACTGTTTTGGTTTTTTTAATCTGCGCATTTTTGGCCGGTTGCAATAAAAGCAATCAAATCAACGGTAGCAGTTTAAAAACGGTCAATCGATCAATCAGTCAAATCAAGGAAAAATTGCCGCTGGACCAACGCATAGAGTTTGAAGTGTCTTTCTGGACCTTACGCGATGAAATCCGCAATAACAAGGAGTTTTTGGACGCTATCGATGGCAAGACACCGGAACAATTGGTAGAAGCTGGCAAAGAGCTGTTTGCCAAACGCAAAGCAGCCGGCAGCAAAGACTACGAAAAATACAGCAACTGGGACCAGATGATTTCCCAATACTCGCAAGAACGTATCGATCAAAACCGCAAGAAAACCCCTGACCAACGCGACAAAAATCCACCGGCGCGGGTCGATTACAAAATGCATTCCATGTAATTTATTTGCGCACCGGGGCCGGCAGTTGTTTCTGTTCCACCAGAACCGCGACAAACTGACTGGCCTCGCTGATGGTTTTCTCCATCACCTCGATCAATCTCGAAATATCCACACCAATTTCCATAAACTCGTGCCGCAATGCCGCTATCGCATGCGCATTCAAGTTGTGCTTTAAAAACAATACCTGATCTTGGAACGCCGCCAACACTGGATGCATGCGAGTTTCCGCTGTCTGCAAGGCTTTTAACAAACGGGCGTATTGCTGCCGTGACTTTTTCAACTGCTGCTGGCTGCGCGCCTTCAAGGCCCGGTTGCTGTATAAAGCCAGCTCGGTTTCCCATTCGTTGAATAGAGCTTCACTAATCTCTTCGACCGCCTGAATTCTTTGACTGACTTGATCGGCCTTACCCTTGCATAGGTCATAGCGGCGTTTGAGTTGCTGATAACGCTGTTCCAGCGAACTATCCTGCAAGTTGACGATGCTTTTAAATTTATCCAGCGCATCGACGAACTGATCCCGGCTTTCTTTCAAACTCTCGCAAGCCTGCCCGACCTGCATCACCACGATGTCGCGTTTTTGATGACCCAGCAAGGATTCGCGACTTTGGTAGTAAGCCTTGCGCAAGCGCTTGTTCAGTATGGCTTTGATAAAATTAATCATGGCGGGACAAGAAGCAGTCTTTATTAAGCACGGTGATTTTGTAATTGGCCTTGGCGGTGAAACGTTGAAAAGCAGCATCCAGGATGCCTTGTCGCTGCAAGTCCGGCAAACTCGCTTGCTCCGGAATTGGCGCCGATTTAACGACAATTAGCTCATCGGCTTCGATATAGCCAGCCAGCCAAGCCGCCAAACTATCGGAAGTAACATCCCAGCTGGCGGCTATGTTGGCTTTATCCAATTGCTCGACTTGCGGAGACCAGATCAGCACCGGTTTGACTTGCCACGCGGAACGTAAACTGTCCGCATCGGCGACGATTGCAAATTCGGGCACTAGGCTACGCATCAACAAGGCCATTTGCTGCATCGCCAGAATCGCCATCCGGTGCGCGGCGACATCGTCGAAACGCCATAGCCTTTGCGCGCTGCGTACTTGGTCAGCAAAAGGTCCGCCACCGGGCACAATGGCAATGGGGCCGGCGCGCTTTGCAATTGCAGCAAGGCAAGCGGGCAAGGCGGCTGTTTCCAGCAAGCTGCCGCCCAGCTTGATCACGCAAGTCATGCGCTAAATTGCTTCAGCAACTGTAACAAGGCCGCGGCCTTATCGAAGCATTCCTGATATTCTTCGTCCAGCACCGAGTCGTTGACGATGCCGCCGCCCGCCCAAAAGCGGATCGTGCCGTGATTGTGCACCAAAGTGCGAATCGCGATATTGGTGTCCATATTGCCGTCAAAACCGATATACCCAATCGCTCCGCAATAAATGCCGCGCCGATGCGGTTCCAGTTCTTCGATGATTTCCATCGCTCGGATCTTGGGCGCGCCGGTAATAGAGCCGCCGGGAAAGCAGCTGCGCAATAAATCGATGGCATGTTGGCCGGCCGCTAGCTGGCCGGTCACGGTACTGACCAAATGATGTACGGTGGCATAACTTTCGACAGAAAATAGGCTTGGCACCCACACTGAGCCTTTCCGGCAACTCTTGCCCAAATCGTTGCGTAACAGATCGACGATCATCACGTTCTCGGCCCGGTCCTTGGTGCTGGACACCAAGTCTTCTATCTGCGCTTGATCGTCTTCCCAATCACTCCGGCGCGGACGGGTACCCTTGATGGGTTTGGTTTCTACCGCGCCGTCCGTTACTTTTAAAAAGCGCTCCGGTGAAGAGCTTAAGACCTGCGCATCCGGGAAATTCAGATAGGCGCTAAAGGGGGCCGCGTTGATCTGCCGCAGCACTTGATAGGCTTGCCATGGCTCGCCTTGGCAAGGGCTCTCGAAGCGCTGGGTCAAATTGATTTGATAGCAATCGCCCTCTTTCAGATAGTGCTTGATACTTTGAAATGCCGTGGCGTACGCCGCTCTGTCCATATTGGCGCGCGGGGCTTGCAGCACTTTAAATTCCGCAGTTTCTACTGGGGTAGTCATTGTGCTGAATTCGGCGATAAGTCTTTGCTGCTCACATTCCGGAAGGTCATAACCGACCAACCAGCTTTGCCGACGCTGATGATCGACAATCACTGCCCAATGGTAAATACCCACCGCCATGTCCGCCAATTGCTCGGCATCGCCTGCTATTTCCGGCAATCGCTCAATGCGTCTGGCCAGATCGTAAGCAAAATAACCGATGGCGCCACCATTGAACGGCAAGCCCTCAATACCAGCTAATGGTGTTCCCAATTGCTGTTTCAGTAACTGAAAGGGATCTTCCGTGCTTTCAGTCACCATACCATCGCGTTCGATGCGAGTGATATTGCCGCGCGTTTGCAGGGTTACGACTGGAGCGTAGGCGATAATGTCAAACCTATCCTGCGTGCTGTAAGGCTGGGCGCTATCCAGAAATACCGCCCAAGGCTGCTGCGCCAGCGGGGCGAATAATGCGGAACTGTCCTGAAAATAAGGCAGAGAATGTTTGATGGGTAAGGCTAAAGGCATTAAGGGGTGCTAATAAACGGCCGGAATGTGCCGCAAAGACATGATTTGCAATCTACCGATTTTACCCCAGCCGCCGGCTTTAACCAAACCCGCCGGCAAGATAAGCCACGGCGGCGGCCGGCGCACAGTCGGCGGCGTCGATAGCCTGGGTTTTATCGGTTGTTGGCAGCAGGTCGGTAAAGTCCAGATAATCAATGCCCAACTCAAAGGCAATGTCCCGCGCTAAGAACCGGCCGACGCCGGCACCGACCACTTTGATGGCCGAGCGGGTTTCCGCCCGTTGTAACTGCCTGACGCAAGCCTGACTAATTTTGTGTGTTTGCTTGGCTTTTAAGTGCTTGGCAAATGCCAACCAGAGTGAGTGATCGTTCTCGCTATGCTCGTAACCGGTCAGCCGCGACAAGCGGCGGGCACTGGCCGAAATCGACTTTTCCGTGCCATCGGCGGTATCGCTTTGATCGTGCGCTTCGTTCAAGTCGCCGGTCAGGCGATACACATCGGCCATCGTTGCGAAATATTCGGCCATCAAGCCCATTTGCTGGCCGTTGAACTCTGCCTCTTGGGCAATCGCCATTACCGCCGTGCGGACAATGCCGGTATACACCAGCTCGCCGGAGACCAAGCGCCGATAGTCGGTAAAGCCTTGCACTTTAAGCTGGTGATTTTCGATCAGCAAAATATCGCTTGTGGTACTGCCTATATCCACAAATAAGGCATTTGGCAGACGCTTTGCCACCCATAACAAGCTGGCCAACCAATTAGCAGACGCGATGTCCATGCAATCGGCCGGCTGAATTTTCGCTACCGGCAAAAAGCCGCGCAAACCGGCAAATACCAATACCTGCTCGGCATTGAATTGTTCGCAAACAGCCTGGACGATGGCATTGACGCCTTGCTCGCGACTGGTAAAGCAATCCACCAGTTCACCGGTCATCGTCACGGCATGACGGCAATCTTGCAAATCGAACCGGCCGGCTAAATCGGCCAAGGTGCCATGCAAGAAATCCACGCCCTTCCATAGCGGACAAGCCTGCTGAGCAACTGTCTGGACATGCCCGGACTCATCCAGCAACGCCAATTTGACGTGCGCACCGCCAATATCCCAACCTGCAATCTGTTTATTCATTCTGCTTTTTAATTAATACTGATTTGAACCGTTTCATTTAGACTGGCCTGCAAAACCGGATCGGCATGCCGCAGGCGCAAAACCTGTTCGGCCACGTTGATGCCGGTCGCTTGCTGGATGCCGACGTAAGAACTCGTCAGACGCGGATTGATTTCCAACACCAACGGACCTAATTCGGCGTTCTCGATAACGTCAATACCGACATAACCCCATAAGCCGGGCATCGCTTCGGAGATTTCATTTATCAGGTTTCGATAAAAATCCAGCTGATCGGTTGGCATATTGACTAAACAGCCTTGCAAACTGAATCGGCCATTTTCCAAAACGATTTGCTGGTGGTTATAGCAAATAAGCCAAGCTTGGCCGTGTTTGAACAAGCAAGACAAACTGGTGGCCTGACCGTGGATATAGGGTTGCAAGACATAGCGTTGCGGATCGTTTAATTCGGCAATAGCGGCAGGCAACTGTTCGGCGTCGACTTGGAAACTATCGAGGCACCCGACTCCATCGGCAATTTTTATGACAATATTATCGCCTAAGCCATCCACCCATTGATCGAGCAAGCGAGTCTCCACCAATGGAATCGCGCATTTTTTCAAAGCTTGATAAGTCGCATACTTATTGGCGCAAACCCTTAACGTCACGGGATTGGATAACAAAACCTCGACATTCGCGGCAATAGCCAGCTCAGCCAAGCTTTGCAAAATGCCATTGCTTTCCGGCGCGATTGGCCAAAACAAATCGGCTTCAGTTAATAAATCCCGCAACAGTGCAAAGATGTCGCAAGCTGCGCTTACCGTTACAATTTCCGTTTCCGGCAGCATATCCGGTCTGGCAAAACGCTCGTCCAGCGGTACGCATAGCTGAATATTTTGCAGACACTTCAGTTCAGTAAGTAAAGCCTGTAACATCAGGCCGCCTTCCGCCGCCAGCGAAGTAGGCAGTGCCTGCCCAAGCAAACCGCCGCCGGTGATATATTCAAATACCAGAATTCTCAATTCTAAAACTCGCTTGGCCTATGCAGATTATTCCAGTCATTGATTTAAAAGGCGGCCAAGTGGTCCATGCCGCAGGCGGTGACCGCAGTCGTTATCAACCCGTACACCACACTTCGTCACTATGCGATAGCAGCGAGATAAACCACGTGGTAGCCTGTTTTTTAAAGCTGCATCCATTTCAAACATTTTATATTGCAGACCTCGACGCCATTCGCGGCGACGGCAATCACGACGAGGCCATCGATGACTTGCTTAGCCAATATCCAAACCAGGAATTTTGGCTGGATAACGGCAGTAGCTATCAAGATCTAACTACGACCACTCGTCGAAGTAACTGTAAGCCTGTCATCGGTACCGAATCGCAACGACTACCCGTATCTTTAAAAAACGCCGATCTCATCCTATCCCTGGATTTTAAACATAACCGGGCTTTGGGTCATCCTGGGTGGCTGGAAAGCCCGCAAGTGTGGCCGGAAACAGTAGTGGTGATGACCTTGGATTTGGTCGGCAGCAATATGGGCCCGGACTTTGAAAAACTAAGCAAGCATTGCCAGGATCATCCAGACAAACGATTTATCGCAGCTGGAGGCGTTCGTGACATCAACGACCTGACTCAATTGAATGCCATTGGCGTTGCGGCCGTGTTATTAGCCTCGGCACTGCATAACGGCAGCCTCGATACCAAGACCTTACAAAAATTTTAGGCAAAAAAATACCCCGGCAAGCCGGGGTATCTTCGACAACCTTTGAAACTAAAAACTTAAACGTTGTTAGCGGCAAATGGGTGTTTTGCACCAGATTTAGCAGCAACTACTTCTTTAGCAGTTGGAGTGCCGGCAACAGCGCGAGCGATTGCTTCTTTGGTAGCTTTGTAGTTGAATTCTTCGATTTTTGCATCGTCTTCAGCCAACCAGTGGATGAAAACACCAACAGAAATGAACAAATCGTCAGCTTCGTCAGCAGGGATAGTGCCGTCTTCAACGGAATCAGCAACAGCCATAGCAACAGCGCGTTGAGCTGGTCCAAACATTTGAACAGCTTGTTTTGCGCCTTTGATGGTTACTTTGTTGAACAGGATGGTTGCAGGTTTAACCAACAGGTTAGGAGCAACAACAGCCAACAGAGTAGAGAAACCGTCTTTGTTGTTTGTCAAAGCATTTGCGAAAGCAGTTTCAGCTGCTGAGCCGCGTGGGCCGATGATCAAATCGATGTGAGCAATTTCGTTGCCTTCACCAACCAAAGATTCGCCAACACGCAAGTTATTGATTTTTGCCATTTTAAATTTATCCCCTAAAGATAAGATTGAACCAAAAAAATAGACACGTTAGTGTCTCAAGATTGTAGTTTCTGCTTAGTTCCCTCTATAACCCACCGATTTCTTCACCGATAAGTTGTTCCAGAAGCACCACCAGTACTGTCGCTACAGTTATGTCAGCTGTTGTACCCGGATTGATCCTTTGTGCCTTAAAAGCTTTGTCCATATCATACAATACTGGCAAAAGCTCTTTAGGCTCACAAGCTGTTTGCATCGCTCTATCGAGCTTATGCATCTCAGCCTTGATCCACTCTGAATACCGCTCTCCATACTTCCGCTCAATATGACTATCGGGATATTGAGCCAACATTGCGGCAAAAACCGCTAACGCAGCCCAAGCACAATCGCCAGACAAAACGAAAGCACGATTATATCGTAAAACACCGAAATCAAAAACGTCTTTAAAAATTGTTGCGTATTGCAGCGCAATTCTGTCCTTGTCAGCGGCAAAAACCATGGCCTCGGTCAGGCTCACATCCGCCGGCTTTTGTACGTCGTGTTGCGCGGATTCGCCCAAGCCCGCCGGCGCAGCCAAGGTCACGGCCTTGAAAACCCAATCGGCATCCTCGCGGGTAGTTTTTTCCAGCAATAGTCGTAAACCATCGCGCAAGTTTTCGCCAGTATTCAGGCTAGCAACCACCTGCAACAAAGGCGCGCAGAGCAGAATAATACCCAGATTGGTATTGCAAGCCACCGCCTCGCGGGTAGCCTTGACTGCGTAATAAATTTTTTCACCCAAGCTGTATTGCGGATCGGTGATCGGCTCACTGCTAACCCGAGCACTGACACGAAAATCATCAACCGTCATATCGTCGGCAGCGCTGTAGACGCTGACATTACCGGGCTTGAACGCTTGCAACTCGGTTTCGCAAGCTTGAATATAAACGTCTATCAATTGCTGCCTGTTCAGCATAGTTTTTCCTGTACGCAATAACGACCGAGCAAATCGGCCACCAGGTGTTGGGCGATGTTGATCTCGCAAACACTTTGCAAGCCTTTCCAGGCCGGCACGCTGTTCACTTCGATTATCCGATAACAACCGTCTGCATCCTGAATCACATCCACACCGGCATAATCCATTTTTAACGCATTGACAGCGGCAATCGCCAACTCTGCTAAGTCAGGCTCCAGCTCGATGCATTCACAAGACGCGCCTCTGGCCACATTATTCAGCCAGGAAATACCGCGCCGCCGCATAGCGGCAACGGCTCTGCCGTTGATCACGAACACGCGCACATCGGAATAGCCGTCGCCGGCGCATTCGACAAAACGCTGCAAATAGTAAATGCCGCGACTGCTGGTCAACCACAGCAAATCGGTGGTTTTTTCGATACGCCGAATACCTTCGCCTTGAGAACCAAACAAGGGTTTACTGATTAAGTAATGCCCTTCATGCAACTGCTGCTCAGCAATCGCCAGTGCTGCGTCTCGATCGCGTAACACCCAGGTCATCGCAGTCGGCAAGCCGACATGCTGCAATAAAAAACTGGTCATGCCCTTATCGACGCTACGCTCGATTGCGCCAGCATCGTTATAAACCGGCACCCCCAGTATTTTTAAGGCGTGCAAGACATCCAGATAAAACACCACCTCTTCCAACGAACCGCCTGGCACCCCGCGCACAAAGACCGCCGCCGGCAATTCTTGCTCAAAACCGGGAATAACAATCGGCAACTCGGTGACCGTTAACTGCAATTTGCAGGCAGTCAGCGAGACATATTCGGCGGCATAACCGCGTTCAGAAAAAGCCAAGCACAACTGCTTGCCATGCCAACCCGGGTCATCGGTAATTATTGCAATTCGGCGCAAAGGGATGTGTCACGAATGGAGTTAACGATACAAACTAACCGACCTTGCGCGGCAAGGCCAGTTAGCTGTCAAAGAGAATTAAAGCTAATTAAGCCCCGAATGACAGATCGAGCAAAGCATTATCCAATTTGCCGGCACGGAAACTTTTGCCGGACTCGACCGCGGTGACGATAACACTGGCCGGGCTAAACAACATCGCATCGACTTTAAAGAAATCGTATTCGTAAGCTTTGAAAATTTCGGCAAAGGGTTTGCCGTAATCTTTTGATGTTGAACTTGGTAACTCCTTGGCCAATTTTTCCGCCGCTTCGTCACTGCCTTTTACAAACAAATGGACTTGGCCTGCGAATAAAATCGCGTCGTTAGTTCTGCCCATCGCTTTAACGAAATTTGGATGTGGAGGACAAATCGGCGCACTGCCGGAACCGTCGACAATGTTTTCCAACGGGAAATGCAGCGCGTGGGCCTTGTGCATCGCTACTTCCAATACCCGCCCAACTACTTGTACACCGCCGGCCAGACTGCTGGTTGGCGTAACGATGATGGTCAAATTGGCTGGCGATACACCACAAGCCGCCGCGACTTTTTCGACGATTTCCACCGGCGGTAACGCGTCATTTTCGATGACCAAAGCAGTTTTCTCGGCGCTATCGCGGTATTCCAGTTCTTTATAAAGCTCTTCCACCGGCTCGACCGCACCGTCTTTCAACTTGGTCGCCAGCGCCCGCGCCGGACCGGAACCCAAAGCATAATATTTGCCGTGCGACAAACTCCAACCTGCGTATTGACTGCCTAGGCAAGACAATACCGGATTGCTGGCGTGTACATTGATAGTCAGCGGCCAGCTAGTGGTGTACGGGCTTTGCGAGATCGTCGCGGTACCCAAGCCACCCATGCAGATTTCAGTGATAATCCGTCCAGCTTCCAAACCGCCCGGCACTTTGATACCTGCATCGATAATCGTGCAGCCGTTTTCCAGCTTTTCGATACCCAACCGTAATTTATCCGCGTTATCCAGCAGTTGTTGAACCAAGGGCTGGGAAAATTTATTGACGCTTGCCTGGTATTGCATGAGTTTTAAAGACCTGTTTCCAAAAGATTTGCAAGGATGCGTTGTTGGCGATGCAGATTATCCAGCACCTGCCCCGAGTTTTTTCCGCTGGCAATAATACTGCATATCGGCTCGCCTGTGGCAACAATTGCGCTGGGATTCGGCCTATCCACTACCCATATCGGCCATGTCAGTCGCTCGGGAATCGTCACTTTTTTTTGCGCATATATTATCTGATAAGCACTCGGCTCCTTCGATAGCTCGACACTAGCGTCCAAGCGGTTTTGATACGCTTGCAGATGTTTCATTAGCAAGGATTTGCCGTAAAGCTGGGCGCTAGCGGAAATCCGCGCATTAATCTCCAACACATAGCAGTTATCGCCTTGCAGCATAAAATCCAGGCTATTTAAACCTCGCAACTCATAAGACTTCGCAAGCCTGCCTAAGCAATCGGCAATCTCAGTTTGAATAGCTACAGGAACCTCGGCATGACTGGCAATCCCACCGAACATAAACGGGTGCTCGCTATAACAGTCGTCAACCCACTGCTCGTTAAAACCGATCAATTCAACTTCATCGCGACTCGCCGCAAACAGCACGGACAGAGAACGGCCTTCGATATAGCGCTGCCAATAGCCATCGGCAAAATCAACACTGTTACAGCGCCTTATTCCCAAGCCGCCCTCACCTCGCCATGGCTTTAACAACCAATCAACGCTATCCTCAGGCTTCGTAAACACAAGCAGCGGATGCCGAATTGCCAACGAATCGAGTCGAGCAAAAAAACCACGCTTATCTTGGATGTGGTGAAAAGTAGCGGCCGAATTCCCGATAATCCGCCAATCCTCTTCCAGATAGCTCAAGGTTTCCGGGTATGCTTCCAAACCACTACCGTATAACAATTCGGTTAAGCCATAAATCTCCCGAACCGCTGCCACAGCAGCGCTAATATCATCCCAGGCCAGTGACGACACCTGATATGTCTGCTTTGCCATTTGCCGAGTATCGCTATCGACAAAGCAATCGATAGCCACTACTTCGCATCCGGAATCGACGCACATTTGCACCAGCATCCGCGCCGATTTGGCAATCACTAACAAACACTTAGGCACTAAAGAAGATTGCATTCGACTGCGACATGAAAGTGGATCGGCAAAAAACGCTGGATTTTAAAATATTTTCTGTAATAATACGCGGCTGTTGGAGAGCTGGCTGAGCGGTCGAAAGCGGCGGTCTTGAAAACCGTTGAAGGTTTATCCCTTCCTGGGGTTCGAATCCCTAGCTCTCCGCCATATTCCTGAAAAGGCCTTGTAAATCAAGGCCTTTTTTTGTTTTAAAGCCTCAATGAGCGACGTTTGCTACAAAACGATGCTACTAAGAGGCTTGCTATCATGGCAAAAATCCCCTACCTGAGTAAGACGAGCAAACGTCTTTTATTTTCGTATGTGGTTCCCGTTACGCTTCGCGAAATCGTCAAATCTCGCGAAGGCGAGAGCCCCCGGTTATGCAAAAACACACCGCTTCGCTTCTATCGCCACAACAAATCCGTTTCAGCGCATCAAGAAATTCATCATTTCAAGACTAAACCGCCTAATTCCGCAAATCGGCCACTAGTTCCGGCATATTTTCCGGCTTTGCTAATCTGCGAGTTTTCGGTTTAAAGGTTTTGACCAGCCTCTTCCAACCTACCACCAGCGAACTAGCGCCCAGTACCAAACCGAAACCTACCCAGGTCAACATCCACGCATCCCAGATCGGCCGCCGATACAGCCACCCGAAGTCCCAGTGATGCAATCCGGAATACAGCCAGCGATAGACTCTGCGGCCGCGATCCAACCTGGCGAGTAAACGGCCATCTTGCGGGTCCAGATAAAACCGGGTGCCGGCTGCGTCCGCCAACTGTACCGCCACCACCGGCAGGGGTTTTTCCACCACGCTTTGATGATGGCGAGGGTAATAATAGCTGTCGTAATCGTCCAATAACTCCTGGCTGGCGATGGGCGTATCTTCCGCCACACGCTGAATCGCGGCAGTTAAGGAGACTTTATTGAATTGCTGAACCGCCCCATTCACCGTTTGAGGCAATCTTTGACCATCGCGGCCGTAGGCCAATAACACTGCTTCGCTGCCCAAGCGCCGCCAGCCCAGCTCGACGATGTCGGTACCCTCAGCAGAATTAAGCGGGCCGGGTTGCCAATTGCGCATCGCTTCGGGTAACACCTTGCCCAAATAACGGTTCAGTTCTTGCCGGGTCGGATTGGCTTCGGAAAATAATTTACCGGGATTGGTGTCGATAAATCCGCTCAGCGCCCAAGACAGCGCTACGGTACCGCCAATCAAACCGCTCCAAAAATGCCATTTAAACCAAAATTCGCGATACGGTTGCGTGCGGCCTTGCGAGTAGGTCGGCTTGCCGTTAAAACCCGGCCGCCAGCGCAGCCAACCGATAATCAAACCGGTGATGCAGGCGATAGTCGCGCCCAAGCCGGACCACAATTGCACATCGTGGCGATATTGCCCCAAGCCGATGGCTTCCAGGGGTTTGAATAAATGCAACCAGTTGCCGGCATAGTAAAACGCCCTATCGACGCGGGTCGAGGCATGCAGAACTTCGCCGGTACGCGCAGAAATCAGCAGCTCGTCGCCATCGTCGCTAGCTACCCGATGAAACGGCCTCAAGGCATCCTGATTGCGCAGAATTATCGGCGCCTCCACCGTTTCCACTACTTGCAAGTTATGGTTAATACCGTCGCGTTTGAACCAGTCGTCGGCGATGCGTAGCGCCCGCTCCACCGAGGTTTCGCGTAAACTGCCGTCCAGCGCGGACAAGGCAAAGCGCGCGCCTTTGGTATCTTCCACCAGCCAAAACGGTTCATCGTTTCGTCTTACCAAGCGGGCATCGGCTATACCGACAGTCTGTTCGACGCCATGGCCCGCTTCGATTTTAGCCTGCGCGCCATGTTCACCCATGTTTGCCGGCTTGGATTTATGTTGCGCGGCAAACTGCTTGCGCTGCTCGGCACTGCGATCCCAGGCTTCGCCCAGGCTCAACCAGCCGGCTTCGGGCGCCAGGCTTTCCGCGTGCGCCAATTGCTGACTGCGGCTTTGCGTGGTCGGCGTCGAATAGATGATCGCGATGCCGGTAAAAAACCAGAAAAACATGAACAAAGCCAACACCACCCCCAGCCAGCGGTGGGTTTCATATAACAACCAATTTAAAGACTTCTTCATTGCCGCCCTCTTAAACACCTTTTGTTGATGACACTACCCGTTGAAAATAAGCTTGCACTTCTCCCCCAGTACATCCTTCCTTAAACCGCAATTGACCAGCCTGTGCGGACTTGCCCAAGCTTTGCACAATCTCCCGAGCCTTTTCGACATTGACAGCAACACTGCGCTATCCAGAAAAAACATTTCATATCAACTCCGTAAAAAGGATGGGAATAATTCTACTTTGTCAGATTTAAGCAAATGCCGTCATGCCCGCGAGGAAGCGGGTATCCAGTGATATGGATGGCAAGCTTCGACCCATCCATGGGGCCTGGATTTCGGCAATCCCTGCCGGAATGACGAGCATCTTTGAGAATCCGACAAAGTAGAAATAAGCTGCCGGCGATACGCTCATCTCGTTACAAGCCAGACAGGTATTCGACCAAGGCATTCAGTTCGTCGTCGTTCAAGGACTTGGCGACCTTGTTCATCACGGCCTCCGGGCTGTTTTTGCGTTCGCCCAGCTTCCAGTTGGTCAACTGACTACGCAGATAAACCCGGCGCTGCCCGCCTATCACCGGGTAAATGATGTTATCCGCAATCTTGCCTTTGCCGTTTTCGCCGTGGCAACTAACGCAAGCCGGCAGATCTCGCGCTGCATCGCCATTCACAAACAGATTTTTGGCGAGCGGATTGTCGGCAATCCTGTCGCCGCGCATGACTTTCTGGCTGGCAAAATACGCGGCGATGTCGGCCATGTCTTCTTGAGTCAAATCGGCGGCCATCACATTCATGATTTCGTGGCTGCGGGCGCCGGATTTAAAATCGCTTAGCTGCTTAACCAGATAACCGGCGTATTGACCGGCGTGGCTGGGAATCCGGACATCGCCGCTATTGCCTTCGGCGCCATGGCATTCCTGGCACCGTTCGTCAGCCGACTTTTGTTTACCGGCGACCGGATTACCGTTGCCGATACGTTGTAACGAAAGCTCAGCGCCTTGCTCGGCCAATACAGTTTTCGCTGAGGCGAACAACGCGAACGTACTGACGGCCAACCACGGGCTACGCCGACGCCGGTACGTTACGGGTTTAGTTGGCGGTGTGACGGCATATAGCCAACGGCAAAACCCCATGCCTAGTTCGCCTTCGAGCGATCAGCGGCGAGCTTTTCCACAATTTCCAACGCTTTGGCGACATTTTCTTCAGGTTTCAAGCCGCCGAAAGTCGCGGCGATTTTGCCGTCAGGCGTGACCACGAAGGTGGTGCGCTCGGCAAAGCCGTGGTTGATTTCCACGCCTCGGCTATCGGTTTTACCCGGCGCGGCGGCTTTGACAGCAATATCGTAATTACTTGATATTTTGCCGTCCGCATCGGATGCCACCGGAAATTTGCTGGCGCAGTAATTGGGGTCGGCGGAAAAATCGTTCAGGCGCTCTATGCTATCCAACGATACACCGACGATACTGGCACCGGCGGCGGCAAATTTTTCGTGATTGACTGCAAAACTATGCGCCTGCAAATTACAACCGCCGGTATAAGCGGACGGATAGAAATACACCACTACCGGGCCTTTTTTCAAAGCGCCTTCCAGCGTGAAATTAAACGCCTTGCCGGCCAGGGAGGCTTGCGCTTGAAAATCCGGGGCTGGATGGCCTTCCGGCAGCGCGGCCATCACCGGCAAAGCTAATACGGCAGGCAGCAGGCTTTTCAAAAATAGGTTTTTCATAGGCTTTCAATTAGAGGGGTTTGTATTTGTCGTGGCATACGCCGCGGCATTGTTTGGAAAAGTCGTTGGCGGCAACGGCAGCCGTATCGAAATCGCCGGCAGTCAGCGCATTCTGAATATTCGCCGCCTTATCCTGATATTCCTTGGCGTTATGCGTCGCGTCATCGGCATTACCGCGCTTCGCAAAAAATCCTTCGACCAGTTTAAATTCGTCCTGTAATTGCTTGGCTTGCGCTACCGCGGTATTGGCGTCCTTGGCGGCAATATTGTTTTGCACTTCCTGAATTTTGGTTTCCACATCATTCATTAACTCTTCGAAATCGAATTCGCTTTCGGCAATCACCGCACTGCTGCTGAGCACTAACCACACTCCGAAAAGATAAATCGTCTTTCGCATATCAATAACCCTGTCACGGCATTACAAACCGCATTAATAGTTGTCTCGGAACATCTCTAAAATTCCCTCTTTGTCAGCAGAGCTCAAGCCTAATACTGCCACCCAAGGCCCCCACAAAGGCCCAGCATCACGTTTTACCGGGAGATAATCCGGTCTGCCATCCATTGGCCACCCGACATCCGTGCCGGGATAAACGCTTGCTCTCTGACAGCGTTTTCTTGAAACCCTGCTTGATAAAGAAGGAATTTTCAGAGATGTCCATTGGTTCAAATTCGCGTCTCACCAGGCTAATAGGCAATTCGGCGAATCGCTTACCCGAAAGCACCACGCCTTCGGGTAAGCCTCTAAAGCCCGAACTTAGGCAATCAATTCCTTGATCACTTTGCCGTACACCACCGTTGGACGTTCGGAACGGCCTTGATACTTGTAAATCAGTTTCAAGTGATCCAGACCCAACTGGTTCAACACAGTGGCGTGCAAGTCGTAGGTATCCACTTCGGTACCTTTGATGGCTTGTACGCCCAATTCGTCGGTGCCGCCATGGGTGTAGCCGGCTTTTACGCCGCCGCCCGCCATCCATTGGGTATAGCCCCAAGGGTTGTGGTCGCGACCGTCGCCGGATTCGCTCCAAGGCGTACGGCCGAACTCGGAAGTCCACACCACCAGGGTTTCATCCAGCAGCCCTTTGGCTTTCAAATCCTTCAACAAGCCCGCAATCGGCTTGTCGATAATTTTTGAATGCTTGCTGTGGTTGTCTTCGATGTTTTGGTGCGCGTCCCAATCGCGGCTGTCGCCTTTGATGTCGGTTGGACCGGATACCACTTGCACAAAGCGCACGCCTCGTTCGGTCAAGCGTCTGGCACGCAACAACAACTCGCCGTATGGGCGGGTGATTTCGTCGTTCAAGCCGTACAGCGCTTTAGTCGCGTCGGATTCCTTACTGAAGTCGACCGCTTCCGGTGCGGTTTCCTGCATGCGGTAAGCCAGCTCGTAAGACTCGGTGCGGGCTTGCAATTCACTATCCGTCGGATAGTTGGCCGCATGTTGTTGGTTGATCTGTTTCAGCAAATCCAGCGCATGGCGCTTTTCCGCAGCCGCCAGGTATTCCGGGTTATTCAAATGCAAAATCGGTGAATTGCCCGGACGGAACGGCGTACCTTGATACACCGCCGGCAAAAAGCCGGATTCCCAGTTAGTCACACCGCCGCGGGGTTCGCGTTTGTCGTTGTACAACACCACGTAGGCCGGCAAATTCGGATTCGCGGAACCCAATGCATATTGCACCCAGGCGCCCAGCGTTGGCCGGCCGGGATTCAAGCCGCCGGTGTTCAACTTCATGATGGAAATATCGTGGGTAGCCCCAACGGTCACACTGGATTTAATAAATGCCAGGTCGTCGGCGTGTTCCGCCAGGTTGGGCAACCAGTCGGAAAACCAGGCGCCGCTTTGCCCGTGCTGTTTCCAGTCGCGTTTGGTGGCGATCAATTTGGTCACGCCGCCTTGGGTACTGGTTTTGATGCCCTGCAAAAACGACGCCGGAATACCGGTACCGGCTTGTTTGACCAACTGGGGTTTGTAATCGTATAAATCCAACGTGCTGGGGGCACCTGACATATGCAGCCAGATGACAGTTTTGGCTTTAGGCGCAAAATGCGGCGCTTTCGGCGCTAATGGGTTGGCATCGGCCAGCGCTTGCAAAGCTGGGTCGTCCGCAAAAGCACTGGCAATGACGCCACCGCCCGGCAGAAAACCACTGACAGCCAAGCCGCCCAAGCCATAGCCGGTTTTTATTAAAAAATCGCGACGTGATTTGTTGTTCATTATCTAAACCTCTTGAATATAATTTTGTGTCGGCAACTATTTCAGGTTCGGTAAGGCGCCAGCCGACTCGGCGGACGCCCACTCAAACCGAATCGTATGTCTGGTTAAAACCGGTAGATAAACTCGTTGGAGTTGGCTACGACGTGGACCAAATCCACGAATGCAGCAGCTCTAACAGGGTTACCCAGCGGCTTGTCCTTAACACCGGCCGGCACGTTCACTTCAAATTTGCCATCCGCTGCCTTGGCGCGAATAATGGCTTCCTGTTCATTCAAGAAGGCTTGCAGCGACTCTTTTTCATCATCCTTCGGTTGCCGTGCAAACAAGATTTGATAGAGTCTGCTGATCCGATCTTCTTCGTCTTCACCCGCCTCGTTGATTACTCGGCCGGCTAAGGATTTGGACCAATCGAAAATCAGTTCGCTGTTATACAAGGTCAGAGCTTGTAGTGGCGTGGTGGTTACCTCGCGTTTGCTATGTGCTTCCTGCGGCGACGCCATATTGAAGGAATCCAGGATCGGATAAGGGATACTGCGCCGGGTAAAGATGTACAAACTGCGGCGGTTCTGATCGTGAACATCCTTGGAGGTTTTCCAGGCCGGATCGCCTTGGAAGTTACCGCTGGCGGTATTAATCGCTTTCGGCAATGGTGGGTAAACGCTAGGACCGCCCACTTTCTCTTCCAATTTGCCGGCCGCGGCTAACAAGGAATCCCTGACTTGCTCGGCTTCCAGGCGTTGGCGAGGAAATACCGCCAGCAACTGGTTTTCGCCGTCGGCTTGCGCCACATCTTCACGGTAAGCGGACGATTGCCGATAAACGCTGGACAGCAGGATTTCGCGATGCAGTTTTTTCACGCTCCAGCCGTCGTTGACGAATTTATGCGCCAGGTAATCCAGCAATTCGGGATGTGTCGGTTTTTGTCCGGCTTTACCGAAATCGCTGACGGTGGTAACGATGCCTTTACCGAAATACTGGTCCCAAATCCGATTCGTAAATACCCGAGCGGTTAAAGGATTGGTCGGGCTGGTAATCCATTTAGCCAGCGCGGAACGGCGACCGGATGAAAACGGCAGCGGCTTGATGTCCGGTTTTTCGTCGGTAATCGCTTCCGGGAATGCCGGTTGCACTTCTTCCAACGGTTTTTCGTGATCGCCCACCGCGAATACATAGCTAGGCGGCGCATCCGGATGACCCAGTTCGGTCATCGCCGAAATGGTGTTGGAGGACGTGGTGGGTTTCAGATCGTTGAATTTTTTAAGTTCTTTATCCAGTTTTTCCAACTCGGCCCATTGCTCGGCGATTTTCGGATCGCGCGTTTTAGCGTCGGTACTTTCGCCCTTCTCGCGGAAATACGATTCCAGGCTGCCTTCGTCGGTTACATTAGCCAAACGATGGTTTACCCAACGGTCGCGCGCGTTCCATTGCTCTTTGGGTTTAAAGATCGCTTCCCGGGAGTCGGTCAAATAACGTTCCTTGTGATATTTAAGCGCCTCTTCCCTGTGCGTATCGATAATGGCCTTTTTCTTGGCGCGAATATCTTTAGTCGCCTCTTCCCATTTGGCATACTGTTGTTCATAGGCTTTTTCCACCTCGCCTTTCTTCGCGGGGATATTGTCTACCGGCGCGACATTGGCAAAGAAGGACTGCAACGAGAAATAATCCTTCTGGCTGATCTTGTCGAATTTGTGGTTGTGGCAGCGTGCGCATTCCACGGTTTGACCCAGCACCACCTTACCGACGGTATCGGTTATATCCGTGGTAATTTGGTATTTGCGCTGTACCAGGTCGCGGGAGTTGCTGTTGTCCGGGAATTGCGCCATGAAGCCGGTGGCAACCAAGGCTTGTTCGTCGCCCGGCCACAATTCGTCGCCGGCCAATTGTTCCTGAATGAATTTGCTGTACGGTTTATCCTGATTAAATGAGCTAATCACGTAATCGCGGTAACGCCACATGTTCAAGCGGTCGTTATCGTTCTGGAAGCCGGTGCTGTCGGCATAACGCGCTAAATCCAGCCATTTACGCCCTTGGCGCTCACCGTATTTCGGCGAAGCCAACAAACGGTCAGCCAATTTTTCATAGGCATCGGCCGATTTGTCGTTAACAAATGCATCGACTTCTTCCGGGGTTGGGATTACACCCCAAACGTCCAGCGTGGCCCGGCGGATGAACGACGCGCGGTCGGTATCTTGCGACGGCTTGATGCCTTTTGCTTCCAAAGGGGCCAGCACAAAAGCGTCGATAGGGGTTCTCACCCAATCCTTCTGCTGCACGTCAGGCACGACCGGCGCTTTCACCGGTTGATACGACCAGAGTTTGGATTTGGATTGTCCGGCGGGCGCGGCGGCTTCGGTTGCCGGCTTGTCGTCGGCTGCCTGGGCTGCGCCTGAGAGCGCAATTGCCAGCCCCCAGACCACCGCGCAATATAGTTTGATTTTCATGGAATTCCTCCAAAATGTCAGCTTGATGGAACGAAGCCGGGATCACCCAGCCTCATTCGGAAATTAACCTTTGTGCTTATGGCCTTTGCTGTGCTCTTGCTCTTTGGCATGTTCTTCAGGCTTAGGCGCGGGCGGGACGATTTTGGTAATCTTGCCGCCCTCTTCTTCGTAGTTTTGCGAACCTATCGCTCCTACCACTTTGAAACCCTTTTCAGCCAGCAAATCGGCGGATTTACCGGCACGACCTGCGTGATTGGAAACGGTGACGATTGAGCGCTCCTTGGGAATAAACGGTAAAACCTTTTCCAGATCGTCGATCTGCACATTCAGGTACACGGGAAATGTACCGATCTTGCTGATTTCATCGGGACGACGCACATCGATAAACAACACTTGCTCCGGTTTGGCGAGCAAGGCATCGATTTCAGCGCGATTCAATTTCGGTGTCTTAGCGGTATAAGGCCGCGCAGCCGGGGCCTCGGTTTTTTTGCCTGCGTCCGCATCGGCGGCAAGCACTACCGGAGCCGCCAAAATCAGAGCTAACAAAGCCACTGTGGTCGTGTTTTTCATTGATATTTATTCCTGTAATAAATTTGCTAACTGTACGGTTTAGCGCGCGTAAATAAGGTTCCTCATTAGGCAATAAGCAACTAACATGCCACCCATAAAAAACCGGCTTTATCAAATAATTACAAGCCTGTTACGCATTGATTTATAAGGTGATATTTATTTAAAGCTCTTCCAAACTCGCTTCAGGAATTTATAAATTCCCAAGTAAAATTCAGGCAGCTGGTGGAAATTCAGCAGGGTCGCAACACGTGCTGTTGCTGGGCTAGCACCAAGCCAAACAATTAAAGTGGTTGCGGCATGTCGATAGGAGGTTTTACAGATAAATTGGCGCTAAACTTTGCAACATCCCCAGCTCCGAAGCTTGGGAATTGGCAAAAACACCGGACAAAAAAAACGGGCGAAGGATAAATCCTTGCCCGTTAGAGGTTATCACCACGAGAGCTTGATGAATGATTGCGGAGGGCCCTTAAACTCGGAATGGCGACGCTGTGTTAAGAACCCGGTATTCACCAGCCCCTTAAATATCGTCGCTCCCG
Source organism: Methylomonas rosea (assembly GCF_024505055.1). Lineage (GTDB taxonomy): Bacteria > Pseudomonadota > Gammaproteobacteria > Methylococcales > Methylomonadaceae > Methylomonas > Methylomonas rosea. The sequence goes on along the minus strand of NZ_JANIBL010000054.1, from coordinate 8,404 downwards.
CGAAGGCGGGAGCCCATCGGCTATACTGGATTCGCTACGCGGTCTAACGGCTCCCGCCTTCGCGGGAATGACGAATCCAGGGAATTTAAGGGCCGGGTTAATAATAGCGATTGAGATACGCCACCCAAACCGCCCTATTTTGGCCGACTGCTAATACCAGCAGTCAGCAACGGAATTTTATAGGCCGCACCGCGACCGACTACATACAGCGTTTTCTTGTCCGCACCCGCGAAAGCCAGGTTTTGCGGCTTTTTAGGCAGCGGGATCAAGCCCAACAACTCGCCTTTGGCACTAATGATTTCCACGCCGGAGTTAGAGGCAACATACAATCTGCCTTCATCGTCTATTGCAATGCCATCCGCTCCGCTGGACCAGGTGCCGTCTTCGCCTTTTTTCCAACCGTCCAGCTTGGCAAAATTGCGGCGATTCTGAATGGAACCGTCCGCGGCAATGTCGTAGGCGAGAATATGCTCGCCTTGCGTATTGGCGACGTACAAAACCTTTTCGTCCTTGCTCAATTGAATGCCATTGGGACGTTCGATGTCGGTTGCCAGTTGCTTAAGCTCGCCGCCAGGTGAAATATAAAACACGCCGGGGTGCGATGGCGGCGGATTGGGATTTTCCTTACTCGGCCGCGTGCCGCTATCGGTAAAGTAAATACCGCCATTGCTGGCGCGCACCAAATCGTTGGGACGTTGAAATGCGGTGCCTTGATAATTTTCGGCCAAGGTATTTTTCTTGTTGGCCGGATGAACCACGCCGACCTTGGTTTTGACGGTTTGTACCGCGACGATGTCGCCATCGGGCGTCAAAGCCAGACCGTTAGCACCGTTGGAATTTTCCAGAAACGTCGAGACTTTATCGTCCAAGCCGATACGGACGATTTTGTTGGCTTGGGTTTCGGTAAACAATAAACTGCCGTCGGAATAGCCAATGGGTCCCTCCGTGCCGTTAAAGCAGTCCTTGATCAGCTCGGCTACCACACCACCGGCGGAGACACCGGGAATAGCCGGGGTAACCGGATCGTCCGCGCACGCGGCCGCCCCGTAAATCAACGCGCCAAAACCAAGTAAATATAAGTGTTTAGATAACATAAGTATTTCCTTTGCAAATGTTTCGATCAATCAGTTTGCCGGACGGCGACCTGGCCGCCCGGTACGTGTAAAAATTAGAACTTGGCTCTAAAGTGCACCCCGTAGTAACGCGCATCGCCGAATGACGCGCTAGCCGCGCCGGTACCGGAAAAGTTACTGGCATTGGTAAAGTAGATGGTGTCGAAAATATTTCTACCGACCAAATCCAGGTTGTACTTACCGTTTTTGGTACCCACACCAATGCCGCCGTCGGTGACGTGGTAGGCATCCTGCTTACCGTAGCGCGACAAACTGGCGTTGTAGTTAGCCGCCGATTTAAAGCTATCGATCAGATAGGCATGCCACTGCAGACCGTAGTCGTTACCGTAACCAAAGGTGAGCGGTGCCCGGTAATCTATCCCGTAGTTGGCGGTAAAGGCCGGTGCGTTGGGGATGGTTTTGCCGGTCTGATCGCAAAATCCAGTGTTATTAGCCTCCGGCGGGCAAGGCGCGTTGGCAAAGTCGGTATAAATGGCCTTGTTATACGAACCGTTCAGGAACACATTCAAACCTTGAGTAATATCCCAATTGGTTTCCAACTCAATACCGCGCAATTGGATACCGCCAATATTGCCCAGCTGAGACAAGAATTGCCCTGAGCGCAATGGATCGGGTGCAACCAACTGCGATTGAAAACTTTGAATGTCGGTTTGGTATAAGTTGACGTTGAACACCAGCTTGCGATCCAGCCAAGTAGTCTTCACACCAAATTCGTAGTCCATCACGTCTTCCGGCTTGACGTTTTCGGTGGCTCCGGTATTGAAGTTGAACTGCGCGGCACCGGATTTTTGGCCGCCGGCCACCGAACCGTAAACCATCAGGTCTTTATTGACCTTATAGCTGGGATTGATCAACCAGTTTTGCGAGTTCTGATCGAAACCCTGACGCGGCGCATCCCATTCCGGCCCCAGACGATTGCTGCGGATGGCTTTGGCAGCGGCAATTTGCGCCGCATTGGCCCCCAATGACGCTCCCAAAGTGTCCAGATTCACACCTCCTAAATTTCGGCTGTAACCGGTGTTTTCCCGGCGTTCGAAAGTATTGCGCAAGCCCAAGGTCAAGGTCGCATCATCGGTGACATGCCAGTTGATCTGACCGTAGCCGGCATAGCTGTCGGTAGCCGGCACGACGTTTTGCGTCAACATGGTATCGCGCATGGACGCCGCCAATAATTGCCGGGATGCCGGAGTCGCATTCAATAGGGCATATTGGCTGTTGCTTGCGTGGAAGGCGCCAGCATCAACGCCAAAAAGGCGTTGATTAAACGTATCGGCGATAGCCCGCATCGCAAATACCCCAAATTGGTAATCGACTGGCCCCGGATCTTTAGACGCCAGCCTAAGCTCCTGCGACCACTGTTCATTTTTAACGGTCCAACCTGAGATACGCTCGACGTCAGCGGTGCTTGATTCGCCATCATGATTCGGTTCAAACAATGCATCCCGGTAAGCGGAGATAGACGTAAAGCGATGTCCTGCCACATCCCAGTTAATTTCCGCCGACACCCCCGACCCGTCGCCGCGCGATTGGCGTCTTTCATTATTCGCCATCGCCCTGGGATCGCCGATGACGGTCACGGCTTGACCATTGCTGCGCAGCGTATTAAACCAATCCCTAGCCAAGCGGGTGCTGAAAGTAGTAGTCCGAAGGGTACCATCATCAAATCGCGTTGGATCGGCGATGAGTGGTTGCACGCTCATGGTTTGAGTCGAGGCGGTTTTATCGACAATCAAGCGCGCACTCAAATCTTCGCTCGGCGTAAACAAAAATTGCAAACGGCCGCCCAGGGCGTTGGTCTCGCCTAAATCACCCTCGCTACGATGCACGTCAAAGTTCTTCACAAAACCGTCGCGCTTATCGATAAAACCGGAAGCCCGGTAGGCTAATAAGCCGGGCAAGATGGTGCCTGTGGCGCCGAATTTGCCTTGCAGCGCATCGCGGCTTCCGGCAAAACCATCCACGTAATAACTGTTCTTAAACGACGGCGCCTTGGTGGTAATGTTAAGCAAACCCAAGTTGCTGTTTTTTCCTTGCAGCGTACCTTGCGGACCGCGCAACACTTCCACCTGATCCAGGTCGGCAAAGTTGGCCCACGCAGCCCCGGTCCAGGCCCGCCAGACGTTATCCACCATCACCCCAACACTGGGTTCCATAGATTCGTTACCGCTGTTCTTACCCAATCCCCGCAACGCGATACTGGTTTGCCGGGCATTCGCCGACGTGACACCCAGGTTAGGTGCGCGCCGGGAAAAGTCTTGCACTGATACCACGTTATCCCGCTCCAGCGTTTCCCGGTTGATTACCGCTACCGGAATCGGCACTTCCTGTAACTTTTCTTCCTTACGCCGAGACGTTACGACCACTTCCGACAGATCTTGCGGCTCATCGGCTTTTTCTTCCGGCTCCGGTTCGGCAGCCGCCACTACGTTGTCCGGCTCCTGGCTGTTTAGCGCTGCTGCGTCGGCTGAGCCGGCCGCGGCAGGCGCAGTAGCCACACCTTTCTTGAGCAGATCCTGCTCGCGACGTTTGGATGCCTCCAGCTCCCGGCTCAAGCGCTCAACTTGCGCCTGTAAATCGCTAACCTTGCTATCGGCAACCGTTTTGTTTCCGGCTTTTTTCGCGCTTTTTTTCACCGTTGTCGTTTGGGCGGTCGCATCGTTAGCAAGTAACATTGAACCACCCGCTATTGCCATTGCCACGCACGCCGACAAACCACGCCGATTGCTGATGTGCAGCGGCACTTTCACCGATTCGATGTTGTCCGCCGACAGACTCCCCATTAAATTTTCCTTCACGATCTCACCTATTCGAATGTTACAAAAACCAATTCGAGCCAACGCCGCTACGGCGCCCGCGATCCGAACTTTCTATAACGCTCAACGCAACGACCGTGCCACAGGGTGATAAACATCCTCCTAGCCATCCATTAATTAGATTTAAACAATTGAATTTAATACCTAACTTTTAAACCAAATTTATCCGCCTTTCTAACTCCGCAACAAAGCCGCCTATTAAAAAACTGTTGAAAGGTCATCAGCCTTTGCTGACTAACTGCCCGCCTATCAACAGTTTAATTTCCAGGTTACGAGCGGGTATCAAGTGCATATTTCGGTCAACCTCCCACCCTAAATTTTCCCGCTTAGCTGAATTCCGAACCAACGCGGATAAGGATCCGGCGCATAGGAATTCCAGCCAGTTTCGTGATTTCTATCGTTGAAGATATTTTTACCGATCAAGCTCAAATCCCAGTGCTTGTCGCGGGTACCTATACCAATCGCCGCGTCCGTTCTGGCTCTGTCGCCCACCAAGACTTAGGCGGATAAGGTGTCGCTGTTATTGAACTCGGTTTGATAGTTGGTATTAAAACTGGTGTGCGCGATGTATTTGCTCTCAAAAATCGGCTTGGAATATTCGGCGCCGACGTTGAAATTCCATACTGCCGGAGCAAATCAATTGGGTGGCAAATCCCAGCGGCTCGGAAAGCGCGGTATTGGTCGGCGATCCTAACAAACCCGGTCTTTATGTCGTGCTGAACAAATGGAAAGCGCATCACAACAGCAAACCGCATTCGCATCCGAACGACCGCTTCATTACAGTGATTTCAGGAACCTGGTGGGTCGGCACCGGCACCGATTACGATCCAGAACATTTGCAACCGGTACCGGCTGGCAGTTTCGTCACCCACTACGGCAACGAAATCCATTACGACGGCGCGAAGGATGAAGATACGATTTTGCAGATTGTCGGCATTGGCCCTGCTACATCAACCCCGGCACCTGGAAAATAGCGTATGAAACCTGATTAGCAAGAATCTTCGCCTATAGCACCCAAAAGATCGTCATTCCGGCAGGAATTGCCGGAATCCAGGCTTGATGGATGATTCGAAGCTTACCATCCATGGCACTGGATACCCGCTCTTGTGCCCTGTGGGTATCCGTGCAGGTATGACGCTCAGCTGAAGCTTCTTACTAATCAGATTGAACTAAGCACCCCGCCACGGGCGAGGTGCCTGAAGGAATTGGGCGAAGATTAATCTTCGCCTTCTTGATAAGCGACGGCCAATTTTCTCTGACCATTGGCCAGCATGCCGTACAGCCCCAGCTTGTGGCGCAGTACGTTACGGCTAATATCCAGCAGGCGCGCGGTTTGCACTTGGTTTTCTTCGCAAAACTCGAATGCGGTGCGAATCACGGTTTCTTCGATGATGTCGAACAGCTTAGGCGGTGCTTGTTCGCACAAGCGTAGTAGCGAACTTTCCAGTGAAGAGGTCGAAACCGCCGGGCCGGTCTGCGAGGCCCGCACGCCGGACAATTTGAAATCCTCCGGACGCAAGCGATTGCCTGGGCAGACCAACAAGGCCCTATGCACGGCATTTTCCAGCTCGCGAATATTGCCGGGCCAATCGTAATTTAACAAGGCCAATTCGGTGGAAGGCGATAGTTTGATTTCGCCATAGCCCAGGCGGTCGCCGTAGACTTTCAAAAAGTGCCTGGCCAAGGGCAAAATATCGCCCGGCCGTTCCCGCAAAGGCGCTAGGTGAATCGCCGCTACATTGAAACGATAATACAGGTCGGCGCGAAAATGCGATGCCGCCACTGCTTCTTCCAAATTCACATTGGTGGCGGCGATGATTCTGACATCCACCGGCGACGGCGTCCGCGAACCCACCTTGACCACCTCCCGCTCCTGCAATACCCGCAATAATTTGGCTTGTAAACCCAGCGGCAGATCGCCAACTTCGTCCAAAAACAAACTACCTTTATTCGCGGTTTCGAACCAGCCGTCCTTGCTATTTAAGGCGCCGGTGAAAGCGCCCTTTTCATGGCCGAACAATTCGCTTTCAATCAGATTTTCACTCAAAGCCGCGCAATTTAAAGCGCCGAACGGTCCTTTGGCGCGTTTGCTTAGAGCATGTACGTGCCTGGCCACCAACTCCTTGCCGGTGCCGGTCTCGCCAATGATCAACACCGTCGCATCGCTGGGCGCAATCCGCTCGATGTGTTCCAACAATTTTCGCGAAACCGGATCCTCGAAAACCATCGCCGTGGCTCTTACGGTGTGCGACAGCTGTCGTAATTGCGATTCGTCAAACGCCAATAGTGTCATACGGTTCCCCCTTTACTGCGAGTAACGTAACCGCTACTCAAAAATGTATCCATGAAATATCGTTTCCCAAGACTTAAAAATGTTGATTATTCAGCGACGTCGAAACGTAACAGCCGGTACGCAATCGCCGAACAAAAAATCAGCCTGCCGAGCTAAAAATCCATCCGCTCACCGGCACTTTCGCTGGCGACAGGCCAAAAAAAAGCCAGCAGTCCTTTGGGGGACAAACTGGCTTCCGGCGATCCGGTCAGCAGAAGTGGATGTTGCAGAGCCAAAATGCTCGAAAAATAACAGCGAGATAGCAGGCTCAAAGCACGGTTCATGCCACTTTGAATTTCCAGCTAATAATAAGGGATTACGTGTTTTTTCGAAACATAAATGTTTCTATAGCAACAGAATCTGTTGATTTGGTGTTGATATATCAGCAGATACTCTGAAATCTGAATGTTGCTTGCCAAGTATTGCTCTTTGCCCTGCTGTTCCAATTAATTCGGCCGTTTTCGACAACGCAGATCAACTGAAATCCGCCTAAAAACATGCCCACCCGTTTTTTACCTGCTCCTATACCAGCACCATCTGCTGATGACATGTTTGTATATCAGCATTTTCCTGGACTTTTGCCGAGAAGCAGCGTGCTTCAAGGCTCGGCAACTTAAGTTGGTGTTGTTGATATGCCTGGTCTATCGCGGGTAATTCTCCGTATTCCAATACTCACCCTGCATGTTGGCCCTTATTTTGCTGAAGACCGCATTGAAGAGGATAAGTCATCAGCAAAAGGCTTACCTAAAATCAGCAACTTTCAATTTTGGAGCAAAAAAATGGGCTTGAGCATTCCCCACCTATTAGTAGTGTTAGCAATCGTGGTCTTAGTGTTCGGTACCAAACGCCTGAAAAATGTCGGCGCCGACCTGGGCGATGCTATCAAGGGATTTCGTAATGCTGTTAAGGAAAGCGAAGAAGCCGAAGACCCCAAAGCCATCACTCAACTCTATCAGGAGGAATTATCCGGCGACTTGATAGCTGAACGCGACCGTAGCAAAGCTTGATAGTCCAGGCTGGGGACTTTAAAGCCAAAGACTCTTAAACCAGCAGCCTGTTACCAGAGCAGCAGCATCTGATTGCTGCCTGTTGACAGGACAACAGTACTGAGTATTTACGGCGCAAACACTTTGCCGCTAACTCCACCTAAACCCCAGCGTACATTAGGAATCATGCCCCGAAAACCCGATGCAGATTGCTTGGTATAGCTATTGCTTAACGTAAGCGCGAATTTGCCTTTGCTGGAGAAACGATAGTTTTAAAACCGGCCAGACCAGCCAAACAGGCTTGCTAATCAATCGTATCTCCCGAGAAATCCATGTGGATCGTTAATATTGCTTTACGCCGCCCCTATACCTTTATCGTGGCGGCGCTGTTGATTCTGTTGTCTACCCCCTACGTATTGCGGAGAATGCCGACCGATATTTTTCCGGCCATCGATATTCCGGTGGTGGCGATGCTGTGGCAGTACAACGGCATGACCGCCAAGGAAATAGCCGACCGTTTAACCACCTCCGTGGAACGTTCCATGGCCTTGATCGACGGCATCGAACACAGTGAATCGCTGTCTTATAGCGGCGCGGCGGTGGTAAAAGTATTTTTCCATCCGGGCACCGACATCCGCACGGCCATCGCCCAGGTGATGTCCAGCAGCAACTCGGTTTACCGCTCGCTACCAACCAATGTGGCACCGCCGCAAGTCATCCAATATTCGGCCGCCGATCTACCCTTGGTGCAATTGGGCATCTCCAGCAGTGTCGTCCCGGAGACCGACGTCAACGACTTTGTGAATAACATCGCCAGAACCGAGCTGCAATCCAAACGCGGCGTGGCAATGACTAATCCGTTCGGCGCGAAAAGCCGGCAAATTACGCTGGATGTCGATGCGCCTGCATTACTGGCGCGCGGCCTGTCGCCGGCCGATTTAAACGATACACTAGCGGCGCAAAATCTGATCTTACCCACCGGCACTGTGAAGATCGGCAGTAACGAATACGATGTCAGCCTGAATGGGGCGGTAGCCTCGATTCCGCGCCTAGCCGACTTACCGGTCCGCACCGTGAACGGCGTTACGACGCTGGTCCGCGACGTGGCGACGGTCCGCGACGGCGCGGCACCGGTGACCA